>NZ_JBIRST010000087.1:0-1025 GCF_044334385.1 Streptomyces sp. NPDC020801 | reverse complement strand
GCTGTACACCACCGCCGACCTGGGCCAGAAGCTCTGGGACACCCTCTGGGCCGCGGCCGAGCCGCTGGGCGGCATCATCGCGGGCCGAGGCGCCTTCAACAGCCTCCGCCTGGAGAAGGGCTACCGCTCCTTCGGCACCGACATGACCTACGAGCACGACCCCTACGAAGCCGGTGTCGGCTTCGCCGTCAAGCTCGACAAGGACGACTTCATCGGCAAGGCCGCCCTCGAACGCCGCAAGGCCGACGTGCGGCGCAAGCTGAGCTGCCTGACCATCGACGACCCCCGCGCCGTGGTCATGGGCAAGGAGCCGGTCTACGACGGCGACCGCGCCGTCGGCTACGTCACCAGCGCCGCCCACGGCCACACGATCGGCAAGGGCATCGCCTACGCCTGGCTGCCGGCCGAACTCACCACTCCCGGCACCACCGTGCACATCGGCTACTTCGACCAGCGCATCGAGGCGGTCGTCACCGAGGAGCCCCTGTTCGACCCGACCATGTCCCGCCTCCGTGGCTGACCTTTCGGAAGGTGCACCGCCGGTGACCGCACAACTCCTTGACGGCAAGGCCACCGCCGCCGAGATCCGCCGTGAACTCGCCGAGCGCGTCGCCAAGCTGACCGCCACCAACAGCCGTGCCCCGGGCCTTGGCACCGTCCTGGTCGGCGACGACCCCGGCAGCCATGCCTACGTCGCCGGAAAGCACCGCGACTGCGCGCAGATCGGCATCGCCTCCATCCGCCGCGACCTGCCCCCCGACGCCACCCAGCAGCAGGTCGAGGACGTCATCGACGAACTCAACGCCGACCCGGCCTGCACCGGCTACATCGTCCAACTGCCCCTGCCGTCCCACCTGGACGCCAGCGCCGTCCTGGAACGCATGGACCCCGCCAAGGACGCCGACGGACTGCACCCCGTCAACCTCGGCCGGCTCACCCTCGGCGTCGGCGCCCCGCTGCCCTGCACCCCGCGCGGCATCGTCGAACTCCTGCGCCGCCACGACGTACCGCTCGCCGGAGCGTGC
>NZ_JBIRST010000086.1:0-1038 GCF_044334385.1 Streptomyces sp. NPDC020801 | reverse complement strand
GTTGCTCAGACTCGTCAGATGTGCCGCGAGTTCGGCGACCGTGGGTGCCTGGAAGACCAGCCGGATCGGGATCTCCACACCGTGCACGGCGCGAACACGGCTGACCAGCTTGGTCGCCAGCAGCGAGTGCCCACCGACGGTGAAGAAGTTGTCGTCCACGCCGACCCGGTCGAGTCCGAGCACCGCGGCGAACAGCGCGCACAGCGACTCCTCCTCCGGCGTCGACGGAGCGCGTCCGCTGCCGCCCGCGGCAAAGTCGGGTACCGGCAGCGCGCGCCGGTCGGGCTTGCCGTTGTCCGTCAGCGGCACGCTGCCGATGGGCACGATCGCGGCCGGCACCATGTACTCGGGCAGGGTGTCCCGCAGGTACGTGCGGAGGGCGGGCAGCAGCGCGGTGATGGCGCTCGCGACCGCGGGGTTGTTGACCGGCGTCCGGTCCCCTTGCCCGGGCACGTACGCCCCGGTCAGGATCCGGCCCGCCACCGGGCCGTCCCGGAAGACGAGCACGTCGACCTGTTCGACCGCGTCCGCCGACCACGTCACCACCGCGTCCCAGCCGTGCCGCGCGGCCCACGCACGGATCAAGGGCGGGTCGAGCGGCGGTACCGTCGGCGCGCCGGGATCCTCCTGGCCCAGTTCACGTGCCGCTGCGAACTCGTCGGCCAGGCGCGCGTTCGGGACGCCAGTGACGCGCACTACCGCTTCGTTCCGGCCGCCCACCTGGTCGGCGAGGCGGTCGAGGTCTCCGTCCCACTCCACGGTGGGAACGGCGTCCAAGGGCAGCGCGTCGCCCGGTTTCGCTGCGTCCGGCTTGTGCAGCACGACCTCGTACCGGTGCCGGGTGAGCTCGTTGTGGTGGGTGCCCTCCTTGACCCGGACGTCGACGCCGGCGCCACCGGTCCGCTCCGACCAGCGCAGGAACCACTCGGGGTCGACGACGAGTTCCTTCTCCAGCAGTACCGCCTGCTCCACCGCGCTGCGCAGCACGGCCGGTGTGGCACCCGGGTGCCTGGCCTGCTGGACGCCGGCCTGCAGCAC
>NZ_JBIRST010000085.1:0-1071 GCF_044334385.1 Streptomyces sp. NPDC020801 | reverse complement strand
CGAATTCCGGCTCCGCCGGAATTCCCGGGTCAACTCCGTTGTCCCGGGCCCGAATTCGCTCCGCGATTCGGGCGGAACGGGATTCGCTCCGCGAACCCCTCAGGCTGGCTACGGGGTCAGCTTGTCGGGGGTCTCTCCCTGAATTCGGTCTTCCTGATTTTCCGTCATTTTGATTTGGAACTTGGGCTGTTGGAATTCGTGATGAGAGTACGCCGTCCCCACAAAGCCAGCAACTGCCCCACCTCCACCGTCACCGTAAACCGGCCAGCCGGCACCCGCCCGAGACGCCCCGTGCGGCCAGCGGCCAGCCACCGCCACACCGTCCGCTCCGAACGACCCAACACCTCTGCCACCAGCCGAACATGAGCAGACGTCAGCTCACCACCAGCTTCCAGCCCGAGCAGACGCTCCACTGCAGCCGCACGCTGCGCACCTGGATCGAGCGGACCTACCACCGGCGCTGTGAACTGCTCCGGGGCGACGCCGAACGGCAGCATACCGGCGAGGACGAGGGTGTCGGGGGTGCGGGCGTCCATCGGTCCGAGGAACCCGCAGCTGGCACTCAGCCGCATCGCGGCCCCCGGCGCCGGCTGCAGGGACTCGGCACCGAGCATCCGGGCCACAAGCATGTGGGCCAGGTACCCCTTGAGGCCCTGGTCGGGGCCTGCCAGGCGGTAGCCGACGGCTACAACAGGTGCGGGAATCCCGGGCTCGCCGCAGCGCAGCCACCTGTCGGCGGCGGTTGTCTCCTCATCCAGGTGCGGGTGCCCCGCGGCCGGGCGGCCGGGGATGTCGCCGAAGTGGCGTTCGATCAAGGACAGCGCTTGCCGAGGTGAGAAGCCGCCTGCCACTGTGAGAACCGCGTTGCAGGGTGCGTAGTGGGTGTGGAAGAACTCGGCGCAGTCATCGAGCGTGGTCTGCTTCAGCCGACTGATGTCGCCGAGCCCGTCGTGGGCGTTGCGGTGCGCGCGATACAGGAGGTTGTCAATTCCTTTGTGTATGTAGAGGCATGCGTGCTTGCTGGTCGGGCCGTCGGCGGTGGTTACTGTTGGTGATCTTGCCGAGGTCAGA
>NZ_JBIRST010000084.1:0-1182 GCF_044334385.1 Streptomyces sp. NPDC020801 | reverse complement strand
GCGGCGCCGGATGTCGTTGAGGCGGGTGATGAGGGGGGCGATGGTGCGTCCCTCGCGTTCGGCGGCGGCCCAGTCGCGGGGTTTGAGCTGGTACTTCTCGGAGTCCAGGTACTCCTCGCTGCCCGGCTTGAGCGGGGTGTTCTCGCACAGTTCGTAGCCGCTGTAGATGCCCCAGGTGGGGGAGAGGGTGGCGGCCAGGACGGCGCGGACCTCGAAGGCGGGCCGGCCGCCCTGCTGGAGGTGGGCGTGCAGGATGTCGGGGGTGTTGGTGAACAGGTTGGGCCGCATGTAGGTGGCGGCCTCGCCCGACAGCTCGGTCAGGTACTCGGTCAGTTCCTGTTTGGTGTTGCGCCAGGTGAAATACGTGTAGGACTGCTGGAAGCCGATCTGGGCCAGGGTGTGCATCATCGCGGGGCGGGTGAACGCCTCCGCCAGGAAGATCACGTCCGGGTCGGTGGCGTTGACGGTGCCGATCACGCGTTCCCAGAAGACGACCGGCTTGGTGTGGGGGTTGTCCACGCGGAAGATCCGCACCCCGTGTGCCATCCAGTGGCGGAGGATGCGGACGGTCTCGGTGACCAGGCCGTCCATGTCGGCGTCGAAGGCGACGGGGTAGATGTCCTGGTACTTCTTGGGCGGGTTCTCGGCGTAGGCGATGGTGCCGTCGGGGCGGTGGTGGAACCACTCGGGGTGTTTGTGCACCCAGGGGTGGTCGGGGGAGCACTGCAGGGCGAAGTCCAGGGCGATCTCCAGGCCCAGTTCGCGGGCGTGTGCCACGAAGCGGTCGAAGTCCTCCAGGGTGCCCAGGGCGGGGTGGAGGGCGTCGTGGCCGCCTTCGGGGGAGCCGATGGCCCAGGGCACGCCGACGTCGTCGGGGCCGGGGTCGAGGGTGTTGTTGCGGCCCTTGCGGAAGGTGGTGCCGATGGGGTGGACGGGGGGCAGGTAGACGACGTCGAAGCCCATCGCGGCGATCGCGGGCAGGCGGCGGGCCGCGGTGGCGAAGGTGCCGTGCGGCTGCTCGGGGGTGCCCTCGGAGCGGGGGAAGAACTCGTACCAGGCGCCGTACAGGGCCCGCTCCCGCTCGACCAGCAGCGCAAGCGGTTCGGAGGCGGTGACCAGCTCCCGCAGCGGATACCGGGCCAGCACCGCGTCCACCTCCGGCGTCAACGCCGCCGCGAGGCG
>NZ_JBIRST010000083.1:0-1225 GCF_044334385.1 Streptomyces sp. NPDC020801 | reverse complement strand
CGTCGAACACCAACTGCCACAAGTCCTCGGGCGACCGCACACCACCGGGGTACCGGCAGGCCATCCCCACGATCGCGATCGGCTCGTCCGCCGCGGCCACGGTGACGACCGCAGCCTTGGACTGCTCCTGGACACCCAGGGTCTCGGCCAGCAGGAAGCGGGAGAGGGCGACGGGCGACGGGTAGTCGAAGACCATGGTCGCGGGAAGCCGCAGACCGGTCGCCGTGTCCAGCCGGTTGCGCAGCTCCACCGCGGTGAGCGAGTCGAAACCGGCTTCCTGGAAGGCGAGTTCTGTCTGGATCGCCTGAACCGAGGCGTGCCCGAGCACGGCGGCGACCTCGGTACGCACCAGCTCGAGCACCGCCTGCTCGCGTTCGGCCTCCGGCAGCCCGGCCAGCCGCTGTCCCAGTGATCCCTTCGGCGCGGTCCGGGCCGTACGCCGCGCGGTGCCGCGCACGGGGCCATGCAGCCCCCGCAGTACCAGGGGCGTTGTGCCCCTCATCGCGCCGAGGTCCAGTCGCAGCGGGGCGACGGCCGCCCGGTCCGAGGCCAGTGCCGCGTCGAACAGGCGCAGTCCCTCGTCGACGGCTATGGGCGCCAGGCCCGCCCGCTTCAGGCGGACGAGGTCCGCCTGGTTGAGCCGGTCGGCCATGCCGCTGCCCTGCTCCCACAGGCCCCACGCGAGTGAGGTCGCGGGCAGGCCCTGTGCGCGACGGGCTTCGGCGAAGGCGTCGAGGAAGGTGTTCGCCGCAGCGTAGTTGCCCTGGCCGGCGCTGCCCAGGATGCCGGAGACCGACGAGAAGATCGCGAACGCCGACAAGTCGCTCGTCAGCTCTTGCAGGTTCAGCACGGCATCCACCTTCGGGCGCAGCACCGCGTCCAGCCGCTCCGGGGTGAGCGCGGCGATCACGCCATCGTCGAGCACACCGGCCGTGTGCACCACAGCGGTCACGTGCGTCCCGGCGAGTGCGGCGGCTAGCGCGTCCCGGTCGGCCGCGTCGCAGGCCGCCCAGCGCACCTCGGCGCCCGACGCCGCGAGTTCGGCTTCCAGCCCGGCCGCGCCGGGGGCGGCCACGCCACGTCGGCTGAGCAGCAGCAGGCTGCGTACGCCGTGAGTGGAGACCAGGTGGCGGGCGACGAGTCCGCCGAGCGCCCCGGACGCGCCGGTCACCAGGACCGTGCCTTCTCCGAGGTCCGGCCTGCCCGCGACGGCCCCGGGCAGCTT
>NZ_JBIRST010000082.1:0-1238 GCF_044334385.1 Streptomyces sp. NPDC020801 | reverse complement strand
GAGGGGACCGACGGCCTGCGCCTGGTGTTCCTCTCCGGTGACTACACGCCGCTGTCCCTGCCGGGCGAGGTCCGCGCGGTGTTCACCCGTGCCGAGATCATCAGTCTGGGCGGGGCGACCGAGGCGACGGTGTGGTCCAACTACTTCCGGGTCGGCGAGGTCGATCCGGAGTGGCGCAGCATTCCCTATGGCCGTCCCATCGACAATGCCCGCTATTACGTGCTCGACGAGGACATGGAGCCGTGTCCGGTGGGTGTCGAGGGCGACCTGTACATCGGCGGGGACTGTCTGTGCGTCGGTTATGTCAGCCGGCCGGAGCTGACGGCGGAGCGCTTCGTCGACGACCCGTTCGGTGGGCGGGAGGGGGATCGGCTCTACCGGACCGGTGACCGGGCGAGTTTCTTCCCGGACGGCAATATCTGCTTCCTGGGCCGTGCGGACAACCAGGTGAAGCTGCGGGGCTTCCGTGTCGAACCCGGTGAGATCGAGCATGCCCTGGTCCGCCATCGGGGTGTGCGTCAGGCCATCGTCACCGCGCGGGAGGACCAGCCCGGTGACCTGCGGCTGGTCGCCTACGTCGTTGCCGATACCGGGGCACTGGGCGGGGCGGGTGGGGCGGATGAGCAGGTGGGGCAGTGGCAGGAGGTCTACGACCAGGCGTATTCCGGTGGTGCCGACCGCGAGTTCGGTGAGGACTTCACCGGCTGGAACAGTTCCTACACCGGTGAGGCGATCCCGCTGGAGCAGATGCGTGCCTGGCGGGACGCCGCGGTGGAGCGTGTCCTGTGCTGGTCGCCCAGGCGGGTCCTCGAACTCGGTGTGGGCTCGGGCCTGCTGCTCGCGCACATCGCGGGCCGGGTGGAGGAGTACTGGGCCACCGACTTCTCCGCGTCGGTGGTCGAGCGGCTGCGGCACCAGGTCAGGCGCGCCGGCCTGTCGGACCGGGTCGAGCTGAGGTGCCAGGCCGCCGACGACCTGTCCGGACTTGCCCGGGGCGGGTTCGACACGGTGGTGCTCAACTCGGTCGTGCAGTACTTCCCGAACGAGCGTTACCTCGAACAGGTCCTTGACGGCGTCTGGGAACTGCTTGCGCCGGGTGGCCGGGTCGTCCTGGGTGACATCCGGCGGGCGAACTCGCTCGGGGTGCTGCAGGCCGGCGTCCAGCAGGCCAGGCACCCGGGTGCCACACCGGCCGTGCTGCGCAGCGCGGTGGAGCAGGCGGTACTGCTGGAGAAGGA
>NZ_JBIRST010000081.1:0-1309 GCF_044334385.1 Streptomyces sp. NPDC020801 | reverse complement strand
TCCCCTCGGGCTGTGGAGACCTTTCAAGCGGCCAACTCCACGGCGGGGTCGGCCTGATGGTCTCGTTCGTAGTCGATCGGGCTCTGGTACCCGCACACGCTGTGTAGCCGGCGGGTGTTGTAGAAGCCGGTGATCCAGGTAGCGATCCGTAGCCGGGCCTCGGTTCGGGTGACAAAGGTATGCCGGTGGACGTACTCGACCTTGAGGACGCTGTGGAATGCCTCGCTGACGGCATTGTCGAAACACGACCCGACCCGGCCCATGGACTGGGTCACGCCCAGGCGCCGGCAGGCCCGGCGAAAGCGCCGGGAGTGGTACTCGCTGCCCCTGTCACTGTGAAAGATCACGCCCTTGACGTCGCCGCCCCGGGTGGCCGCGGCCATGTTCAAAGAGGCGACGACGAGTTCGGCGTCGTGCCGTTGCCCCTTCGCATAGCCGAGCAGACGGCGCGAGAACAGATCGATGACGCAGGCCAGATACAGTTTGCCCTCGCCGGTGACGATCTCCGTCATATCTCCGCACCACACCTGGTCCGGGGCGGTGGCACTGAAATCGCGGCGGACGAAGTCCGGGAATGCGGGCCGCCTCCCGGGCCTGGTCAGCCCTCGGCGTCTGCGGATCTTCCGTCCGGCCAGACCGAGCTCGGCCATGATCTTGGCGACGGTGTTCACCGAGACCCGCCAGCCCTGACGCACCAGGATGATCCAGATCTTCGGAGAACCGTAGGTGCCACCCGACTGCGTGAAGATCTTCTTGACCGCGTCGGTCAGCTTCCCGCGCCGGATCTCGCGCGCGGTGGTGGGCTTGCCCCGCCACTTGTAGAACCAGGACTCCGACACACCCACCACCCGGCAGGCCACACGGTGCGGAATTTTGTACTCGGCCCTCTGGTCACCGGTGAACGCGGCCACGGCCGCGGGATCGGACTCGGTCACTTCACCCAGAGGGCCATGCATCGCTTGAAGACATCACGTTCCATCTCCAGCTCCCGTATCCGCTTGTTCTTCTCGCTCATCTCCCGTCGCAGCCGCTCCAGTTCAGTCCGTTCGCTCTCCCGCAGACGCCCACCGGGCGCGTCCTCGACCGGCCGGTCCGACGTCGTCGACCCATTGCGACGCCACCGCGAGACCCAGCTGTGCAGCGTGTCTGAGTGCACGCCGAGCTCTTCGGCGACCTCCGGGATCGGCCTGCCCGTCTCGATCACGATGCGTACAGCACCCTCGCGGAACTCAGGCGTGTACGTCCGTTGCTTGGACCCCATGAACCTCAACTTCCCCTGCAATCACGGACTCCACGCTACGAGGGGAGC
>NZ_JBIRST010000080.1:0-1325 GCF_044334385.1 Streptomyces sp. NPDC020801 | reverse complement strand
GCGTGGTAGATGCGCCGGCCGTCCATGTGGGGCTCGGGCTCGGACTCGTACTTCCAGTCGTAGAAGCGGCTGCCGATCGGGTAGGTCAGCGCCGCCGGCATGTGGATGAAGACGTCCCACGGGGAGTCGGACCGGCCCGCCTCCAGCACCAGCACCCGGTTTCTGGGGTCGGCCGAGAGCCGGTTGGCCAGTGCGCTGCCGGCCGATCCACCGCCGACGATCACGAAGTCGTAGTGCAGGGGAGCCATGGTGCCTCGTCTCGCTCGCGCTGTCGATACGCGAGGCATGCTAGTACGGGTATCGCTATACGCACCAGGTTGCGTTGCACGCAACTTGCAGGGTCTTCGTTCCAATCGGGTTACCGCAACCCCGTTGTTTACTGCGCGTATAGTTTTGCTATGAGCAACTACCATCCGGATACTGAAACGAACGGTTCGCCGGCCGGCGGGGTGCAGTCCGTCGACCGGGCCATCAGCGTCCTCGAGATCCTGGCCCAGCGCGGCGAGGCGGGCGTGAGCGAGGTGGCCGCCGAGATCGATGTTCACAAGTCCACCGCGTTCCGGCTGCTCGGCGCCCTGGAGGCGCGCGGCCTGGTGGAGCAGGCGGGCGAGCGCGGCAAGTACCGCCTCGGCTTCGGCATCGTACGCCTGGCGGGCGCCGTCACGGGACGCCTCGACATCACCCAGCAGGGCCGACCGGTCTGCGAGCGCCTGGCCGAGGAGATCGGCGAGACGGTCAACATCGCGGTCATGCGGGAGCACTACGCGATCAACCTCTACCAGGTGCGCGGCCCGGCTGCCGTCGCCGCGCACAACTGGGTCGGCGAGCTGACCCCGCTGCACGCCACCTCCAGCGGCAAGGTGCTGCTGGCGTACCTGCCCGCCCAGGAGCGGGCCGAACTGCTGGCCGGGGCGGGTATGAAGAAGGTCACCCCGCACACCATCACCGCGAAGTCGACGCTCGAGAAGAACCTCGCCGAGGCACGCGAGCGCGGCTACGCCTTCACGCTGGAGGAACTGGAGATCGGTCTGCACGCCATGGCCGCCCCGGTCCGTAACCAGGACGGCCAGGTCGTCGCAGCCCTCAGTGCCTCCGGTCCCTCCTACCGCCTCACCGAGGAGCGGCTGCACGAGCTCTCCCCGATCCTGCTCAACGGAGCGGAGGAGATCAGCCACCGGATGGGCTACCTGGGCTGAGTCACCCCTGCTGGACGCCCAGGCGCTCGTTGACCCAGTCGTGGAAGGCGCCGATGTGGTGCTCGCTGGGCACCAGGACACCGCCCTTGGCGTACATCCGCGAACTCATGCCGGGCTGGGTGCGTTCGC
>NZ_JBIRST010000079.1:0-1330 GCF_044334385.1 Streptomyces sp. NPDC020801 | reverse complement strand
TCCGTCGGAGAAGCGGACCGCCTCGCGGACGTGGCGGACCCAGTAGTCGGCGGTGTACGCCTCGACGAGCCCGCCCGTAAGGTTGGAGACGATCGGGATCTTCGGCTTGTCGAACGTCAGCTCCCGCACGACCTGCGCGAACTCGTCGAGCATGGGGTCCATGAGCGGCGAGTGGAAGGCGTGGCTGACCTTCAGCCGGGATGTCTTACGACCCTGCCGCGCGAAGGTTTCCGCGATCGCCAGCACAGCGTCCTCTGCCCCGGATACCACCACGGATTGCGGTCCGTTGACGGCCGCGATGCCGACGCTCTCGGTGAGGTGCGGCAGGACCTCGTCCTCGGTGGCCTGCACGGCGACCATCGCGCCGGCTGCGGGCAGGGCCTGCATCAGCCGGGCGCGGGCACAGACCAGCTCCGCCGCGTCCTGGAGCGAGAGCACACCGGCCACGTGCGCGGCCGCGATCTCACCCACGGAGTGGCCCGCCACGAAGTCCGGCCGGACACCCCACGATTCGAGCAGCCGGAACAGCGCCACCTCGATCGCGAACAGCGCGGGCTGCGTGCACCCGGTCTGGTTCAGCTCGTCCGTATCGACGTCAACCGCCGCGTCCAAGTGCACGCAGACTTCGTCGTAGGCGTCGGCGAACACCGGGTACGTCTCGTGCAGTTCCCGGCCCATGCCGAGGCGTTGTGATCCCTGGCCGGAGAAGAGGAAGGCGACCTGGCCGCCGGCCGGGCGTCCCACCACCACGCCGGACGACACGGTGCCCGAGGCCAAGTCCGCCAGCGCCCGACGGAGTTCCTCACGGCTCTCCCCCACCACAGCGGCCCGGTGCCGCAGCACCGCACGCGTCGTCGCCAGCGAGAACCCCACGTCCGCCGGCTGTGCCCCGGCACCCTCACCGTCAGTGAAATACGCCAGCCGTTCCGCCTGGCCCCGCAGTGCCGCCTCGCTCTTGGCCGACAGCACCCACACCAACGGACCGGCGAGCGCAGCCCCGGCACCCTCCTCCACAACGGACGGGGACTGTTCGACGATGACATGTGCGTTGGTGCCGCTGACACCGAAGGAGGAGATGCCCGCCCGGCGGGGATGACCGGAGTCCGGCCAGGGCACTTCTTCGGTCAGCAGCCGTACCCCACCCGCCGACCAGTCCACATGCGGAGTCGGCTCATCGACATGCAGCGTCTTGGGCAGCACCCCATGACGCATGGCCATGACCATCTTGATGATGCCACCGACACCCGCGGCCGCCTGCGTGTGTCCGATGTTGGACTTCAACGACCCCAGCCACAACGGCTGACCCCCCGGACGTTCCCGACCATACGTC
>NZ_JBIRST010000078.1:0-1397 GCF_044334385.1 Streptomyces sp. NPDC020801 | reverse complement strand
CACTGCACCAACGCCAAAGCGCCGCCCACGACGGTGTGCACCCGTTGTGCGGTGCCCTCGCCCGACCCCACCGGGCACGGCACCACGACGACGTCCGGCTCGCCTGTCGACTCGCGCAGTGCGTCGAAGTCCGCGAAGGCCTCGGTGACCAGCTCGTCCTCGGCGGGTGGCAGTACGACCGGCGTCCACTCCAGCCCGAACAGGGAGTCGCCGTCCCCGGCGCCGCGCAGCTGCTCCGGCGATACGGCGCGCAGTGTCAGCGAGTCGACCGAGGCCACCGGATCACCGGCGCCGTCGGCCACGGCCAGCGTCACCGAATCGGCGCCCTTGCGCGACAGCTTCACCCGGACCATGGCCGCGCCTGCCGCCTGGACGGCGACACCGGACCATGCGAACGGAAGCTGAGGACCGTCGGCCAGGGAGACCAGCCCGCCGGCGGCCAGGGCGTGCAGGGCGGCGTCCAGCAGCGCCGGGTGAACGGCGAACGAAGCCGCGTCGGCACTCGCCTCCTCCGGCAGCTCGACCTCGGCGAAGACGTCCTCCCCGCCGCGCCAAACAGACCGCAGGCCCTGGAAGACCGGACCGTACTCCAGACCGGCTCCGGCCAAGTCCTCGTAGAACGTCATCAGATCGACGGCCTCCGCACCCGCAGGCGGCCATGCGCCCACGGCCGCCGGGGATACCTCCGCCGAGGACAGCACGCCCGTCGCATGCCGCACCCACGAACCGTCCCCGACGCGCGAATGAACGCTCAGCTGCCGTCGGCCGGATCCGTCCTCAGCACCGACCGACACCTGCAGGATAACGCCGACGCGCTCGGGCACCACCAGTGGTATCTCCAGGGTGAGTTCCTCGATCTGGCCGCAGCCGGCCTCGTCGCCCGCTCGTACGGCCAGCTCGACGAAGGCGGTGCCGGGCAGCAGAACCTTCCCGTTCACAGCGTGGTCGGCGAGCCACGGGTGGGTGTCGAGGGAGATCAGCCCGGTCAGCAGAACTCCGTCGCTGTCGGCGGTGGCGATCGCGGCACCGAGCAGGGGGTGGTCCGCCGTCCCGAGACCGGCCGCCCGGACGTCGCCCGGTGCCTGAGGCGCGTCGAGCCAGTAGCGTTCACGCTGGAAGGGGTAAGTGGGCAGGTCGACGGTCCGCGCGCCGGGGAAGAACGCGTGCCAGTCCGGGGAGACCCCGTGCACGTGGAGCTGCCCGACCGCGGTGACGACTGCCTGCGGCTCGGCGCGGTCGGCACGCAGCACCGGCACGGTGACGGCGCCGTCCACGCAACCCTGGGCGAGCGCGCTGAGCACGCCGCCGGGGCCGATCTCCACGAAGGTGGTCACACCCGACTCGCGCAGGGTCCGCACACCATCGGCGAAACGCACCGCCTCACGAACGTGACGCAC
>NZ_JBIRST010000077.1:0-1410 GCF_044334385.1 Streptomyces sp. NPDC020801 | reverse complement strand
ACGCCGAGGCCGACCAGGGCCGCACCGACAAGCCACCACGGTGAGTCGGTCAGCAGCGTCTGGAACGGGTTGAGCAGCCCGTTGGTGATGGCGTCCCGGATGGCGTTGGTGACGCCCGACAGATGGTCCTGCATCCAGGTGGTCGCCGTGTCGGCCGCGCTCGCGATGTGGCTTCCGGTGCTTCCCTGTCCGGGGAACTCGGCCGCCCACACGTAGGTGTGCGACAGATAGACCAGGACGGCCGCCACGGCTCCCCCCGCCGCCAGCAGCGGTCGGCGCCATGTGAGGAAGCGGTCGCCCGAGCGGCGGGCCGCCTCGTCGCGCCCGGCCGCCGCCGTGGTGACCCGGTCGAGCACGATGGCCATGATGACGATGGCCAGACCGGCGTTGAAGGCCGTGCCGACATCGAGCGACTGCAGTGCCTGGACGACGGTCTTGCCGAGTCCGGGAGCGTCGATCAGGGCGGCGATGGTCACCATGGCCAGGGCGGCCATGATGGTCTGGTTGACGCCCATGACCACGGTGCGCTTGGACAACGGCAGGAGGACCTTCAGCAGTTGCTGCGATCGCGTGGTGCCCAGCGAGTCGGCCGCCTCCACGGTGGTCTGCGGTACGGAGCGGATGGCGTGCGCGGTGATACGGATCGCCGGCGGGGCCGCGTAGATCACCGTGGTGATCGTGGCGGAGGCGCCCCCGATGAGGAAGAACAGGGTCAGCGGGGCGAGGTAGACGAAGGTCGGCATCGTCTGCATGAAGTCCAGGAACGGCGTCATGATCCGGTTGCAACGGTCGGAGAGACCGGCCCACACACCGAGCGGGATGCCGATGAGCAGGGCCACGAAGACCGCCGACAGGGTCAGCGCCAGCGTGTCCATGCTCTCCTGCCACAGGCCCTGCAACCCGAGGAAGGTGAAGCCGGCCACGGCCAGCAGGGCGACCCGCCAGTTGCCGACGGCCCAGGAGACGTAGCCGGTCAGTCCCACTACGCCGAGCCAGCCGATCTGCGGGACCGGGCGGCCGCCGGTGGGCTGGGAGATCAGCGACTGGATGAAGGTCACCAGGTTGTCGATGACCAGGCGAATCTCATTGAAGAAGTAGAGGAAGAGCGGGTTGGAGTTGCGGTTGGCGCCGATCGTGTCGTTGACGTCGTTCAGCCAGCGGTGCAGACCGGTGAGGTCGGCGGCGGCGAGGGTCAGCGTCTGCCGGCCGCGCAGCGCGGCGAAGAGCACCAGCCAGACGATCAGGATGGCCACCAGCACCACGGGGCGGCTGACCTTCTGGCGCAGGGGCGCGACCGGCGCGGTCGCATCGGCGGCGGCGGTCATCACGCGCCGCCTCCCTGCCCGGCGACGACGGCGAGGATCTCCTCGTCGCCGACGATGCCGAGGAGTTTGCCGTTCTCGACGACCT
>NZ_JBIRST010000076.1:0-1443 GCF_044334385.1 Streptomyces sp. NPDC020801 | reverse complement strand
ACGCCGAGGCCGACCAGGGCCGCACCGACAAGCCACCACGGTGAGTCGGTCAGCAGCGTCTGGAACGGGTTGAGCAGCCCGTTGGTGATGGCGTCGCGGAAGGCATTGGTCAGACCCGACAGGTTGTCCTGGGCCCAGGTCGTCGCCGTGTCGGCCGCGCTCGCAATCGAGCTTCCGGTGCTGCCCTCACCTGGGAACTCCGCCGCCCACACAAAGGTGTGGGAAAGGTAGATCAGGACGGCAGTGACCACCGCGCCGGCCCCCAGCAACGGCCGCCGCCAGGCGCTGAATCGGCTGCGGGAGCTCCGGGCGGCCTCCTCGCGTCCGCTGGCCGCGGTCGTGACCCGGTCCAGGACGATCGCCATCACAACAATGGCCAGGCCCGCGTTGAAGGCCGTTCCCACGTCCAGCGACTGCAGCGCCTGCACGACCGTCTTGCCCAGACCAGGAGCGTCGATCAGGGCGGTGATGGTCACCATGGCCAGCGCGGCCATGATCGACTGGTTGACACCCATGACCACGGTCCGCTTGGACATCGGCAGCAGCACCTTCACCAGCGCCTGCCAGCGGGTCACGCCCAGCGAGTCACCCGCCTCCACCGTGGTCTCCGGCACGGAGCGGATGGCGTGCGCGGTGATACGGATCGCCGGCGGGGCCGCGTAGATCACCGTCGTGATGGTGGCCGAAGCCGGACCGATGAGGAAGAACAACGTCATCGGGGCCAGGTAGACGAAGGTCGGCATCGTCTGCATGAAGTCCAGGAACGGCGTCACGATCCGGTTGACCCGGTCGGACAGACCCGCCCACACACCGAGCGGGATCGCGAACAGCAGCGCCACGAGGACCGCGGAGAGGGTGAGGGCGAGGGTGTCCATGCTCTCCTGCCACAGCCCCTGCAGCCCGAAGAAGGTGAACCCGGCCACAGCCAGCAGCGCCACCCGCCAGTTGCCCACCGCCCAGGAGACGTACCCGGCGATCCCCACGACGCCGAGCCAGCCGATCTGCGGGACCGGACGGCCGCCGGTGGGCTGGGAGATCAGGCCCTGGACGAAGGTCACCAGGTTGTCGATGACCAGCCGGATCTCGTTGAAGAAGTACAAGAACAACGGGTTGGAGTCGCGGCTCGCCCCGATGGAGTCGTTGACGGCGTTGAACCAGCGGTGCAGTCCCGTGAGGTCGGCCGCCGCGAGGGACAAGGTCTGCTTTCCGCGCAGGATCGCGAAGAGCAGCAGCCAGACGACGAGGAGCACGCCGACGACCATGGACCGGCTGATCCTGGGTACACCCGCAGCGGATCTCGAGGTCCCCGTGGCCTCGGTTCCGTCCGCCTTCTCAGGTTTCTCGATGACGGCGGTCATCACGCGCCGCCTCCCTGCCCGGCGACGACGGCGAGGATCTCCTCGTCGCCGACGATGCCGAGGAGTTTGCCGTTCTCGACGACCT
>NZ_JBIRST010000075.1:0-1503 GCF_044334385.1 Streptomyces sp. NPDC020801 | reverse complement strand
GAGGCTGTTTACTCCTTTGTGTAAGAGGTGATCTTGCTGGGTGCTGGTCGGGCCCCGGCTGACACCAGGAATGTGACGCACAGTGAGTGACCTGATGAACGAGCACGCCTCGCACGCCGAGTCCGCAGAGCCCCGCGAAGAGGCATCCCGCCGACTGGCCGGGGCCCTGTCGCCCGCCGCGATCGATCGGCTACTGGCGGACGCGGAGGCGGCCGGGGTCGGCATCGACGGCCAGGGCGGTCTGCTGCAGCAGATGATGAAGGCGGTCCTGGAGCGGGCCCTGCAGACGGAGATGGCCGACCACCTCGGCTACGAGGCGGGCGACCCGGCCGGACGCGGCTCGGGCAACTCCCGCAACGGCTCCTATCCCAAGACGCTGACGACGGTGGCCGGCCCGGTCACCGTGGAGGTGCCCAGGGACCGCAGGGCGGAGTTCGAGCCGGTGATCGTGCCCAAGGGCAGGCGGCGCCTGGCCCAGGTCGACGACATGATCTTGTCCCTGTACGCCCGTGGCATGACCACCCGGGACATCACCGCGCACCTGAAGGAGGTCTACGGCTCGGAAGTGTCCCCGGCCCTGGTCTCGAAGATCACCGATGTGGTCGCCGACGAGATAACTGCCTGGCAAAACCGGCCCGTTGACGAGGTTTACCCCATCCTCTACATCGACGCGCTGAGCGTGAAGGTGAGGGACGGTGGCATGGTCACCAACAAGTCCGCCCACCTGGTCATCGGCGTCGACGTGGACGGCATCAAGAACGTGCTGGGCATCTGGCTGCAGGATGCCGAAGGCTCGAAGTTCTGGCTGAACGTGCTCACCCAGCTCAAGAACCGCGGCCTGCGCGACGCGCTGATCGTGTGTTGCGACGGGCTGACCGGCCTCCCGGAGGCGATCAACACCGTCTGGGACAAGGCCCTGGTCCAGACCTGTGTCACGCACCTGATCCGCTCGTCGATGAAATACGTCTCCTATACCGACCGCAAGAAGGTCGCCGCCGCCCTCAAGCCGATCTACACCGCCAGTACCGAGTCCGAGGCGCTGTCGGCCCTGGACGAGCTGCGCTCCGATTACGGCAAGAACTACCCAGGCCTGCTCGCCAGTTGGGAACGAGCCTGGGAGGAGTTCATCCCCTTCCTCGCCTTCGACCGCGAGATACGCCGCGTGATCTATACCACCAACGCCATCGAATCCCTCAACTACCAGCTGCGCAAAATCACCAAGACCCGCGGACACTTCCCCTCCGACGACGCCGCCATCAAACTCCTCTACCTCGGCATCCGCCGCATCGAGGGCCGCCACATCGACGGCGACGGCCCCATCCCCCAAGGACGCGTCCGCGGCACCGGCACCCTCGGCTGGAAGCGCGCCATGAACCACTTCATGCTCGCCTTCCCCGACCGCCTCCCCCTCTGACCTCGGCAAGATCACCAACAGTAACCACCGCCGACGGCCCGACCAGCAAGCACGCATGCCTCTACATACACAAAGGAATTGACAACCTC
>NZ_JBIRST010000074.1:0-1571 GCF_044334385.1 Streptomyces sp. NPDC020801 | reverse complement strand
GTCACGGCGGAGGCGTACGTACAGGCCAAGGCTGACAGGCTCGGCTTCTGGGCCGAGCAGGCACGTCGGCTGACCTGGGCCAAGGAGCCGGCCGAGACGCTGGACTGGTCGAACCCGCCGTTCGCCAAGTGGTTCAGGGACGGCACGCTCAACGTGGCGTACAACTGCGTCGACCGGCACGTCGAGGCCGGACACGGCGACCGGGTCGCGATCCACTTCGAGGGCGAGCCCGGCGACCACCGCGCGATCACCTACGCCGAGCTCAAGGACGAGGTGTCCAGGGCCGCGAACGCCCTGCTGGAGCTGGGCGTGGAGAAGGGCGACCGGGTCGCGATCTACATGCCGATGATCCCGGAGACGGTGGTCGCGATGCTGGCCTGCGCCCGGATCGGTGCGGCGCACTCCGTGGTCTTCGGGGGCTTCTCCGCCGACGCGCTCGCCACCCGTATCCAGGACGCCGACGCCAGGGTCGTCATCACCGCCGACGGCGGCTACCGGCGGGGCAAGCCGTCCGCGCTCAAGCCGGCCGTCGACGAGGCGATCGACCGCGTGGACAACGTCCGTCATGTGCTCGTGGTCCGCCGCACCGGCCAGGAGGTCGCCTGGAACGGCGAGCGGGACGTGTGGTGGCACGAGCTGGTCGGGCGGCAGCCGGCCGAGCACACCCCGCAGGCGTTCGAGGCGGAGCACCCGCTGTTCATCCTCTACACCTCCGGCACCACGGGCAGGCCCAAGGGCATCCTGCACACCTCCGGCGGCTACCTCACCCAGGTGGCGTACACCCACTGGGCCGTCTTCGACCTCAAGCCGGAGACGGACGTGTTCTGGTGCACCGCCGACGTCGGCTGGGTCACCGGCCACTCGTACATCGTCTACGGCCCGCTGGCCAACGGCGCGACGCAGGTGATGTACGAGGGCACGCCCGACACCCCCCACCAGGGCCGCTTCTGGGAGATCGTGCAGAAGTACAGGATCACCATCCTGTACACCGCTCCCACCGCGATCCGCACGTTCATGAAGTGGGGCGAGACCATCCCCGCCAAGTTCGACCTCGGCAGCCTGCGCCTGCTCGGCTCGGTCGGCGAGCCGATCAACCCCGAGGCGTGGATCTGGTACCGCAAGCACATCGGCGCCGACCGTACCCCGGTCGTCGACACCTGGTGGCAGACCGAGACCGGCGCCATCATGATCTCACCGCTGCCGGGCGTGACCGAGGCCAAGCCGGGCTCCGCCCAGCGCCCGCTGCCCGGCATCTCGGCCACCGTCGTCGACGACGAGGCGAACGAGGTACCCAACGGCGGCGGTGGCTACCTGGTACTCACCGAGCCGTGGCCGTCGATGCTGCGCACCATCTGGGGCGACGACCAGCGCTTCCTCGACACCTACTGGTCCCGCTTCAAGGGCCGGTACTTCGCCGGCGACGGGGCCAAGAAGGACGACGACGGCGACATCTGGCTCCTCGGCCGCGTCGACGACGTGATGCTCGTGTCGGGACACAACATCTCCACCACCGAGGTCGAGTCCGCCCTGGTCTCCCACCCCTCGGTCGCCGAGGCGGCCGTGGTGGGCGC
>NZ_JBIRST010000073.1:0-1781 GCF_044334385.1 Streptomyces sp. NPDC020801 | reverse complement strand
TGGTTGGCTCCGTAGGTGGGGGTGTGGTGGGTGGTGAGGGTTTTGCCGTTGCCGATGTACATGTGGACGCCGCAGGGGAGGCAGGGGTCGAAGCTGCGGACGGTGCGCATGATGTCGACGCCTTTGAAGTCGTCGGGTCCGTTTTCTTCGAAGATGGGTTGTCCTTGGACGGCGTCTTCGTAGGGGCCGGGGGTGCCGTAGGTGTCGCGGGGGCTGGCGTTCCAGGGGGTGGGTGGGTAGGGGTGGTAGTTGGCGATCTTTTTGTCCTTGATGACGAGGTGGTGGGAGAGGACGCCGCGGACGGCTTCGTGGAAGCCGCAGCCGATGGCTTCGTCGGGGACGTCGAAGTTTTCGAAGACTTTGGTGTCGCCGGCTTGGACCATGGTCATGGCTTCTTCGAGGAATTGCAGGGCCATGGCGGCGGCGTAGGCGATGAAGTAGGGGCGGGCGCGGTCGCGTTCGATGGTGTTGCTCCACTGGGGGATGGTCCACTCCAGTGTGGTTTCGGGGAGGGTTTCGCCTTTGGGGAGGGTGATGCGGACGCTGTGGCCGGTGGCTTTGATGTAGGGGGTGTTGACGAGGCCGCTCAGGGCGGTGGACCACAGGCGGGCCAGGGGGCCGCCGCCGGTGTCCAGGGCGAGGTGGTCGCCGGTGTCGGGGTGGTACCAGCGGGGGCTCATGACCCAGCTGTAGTTGCCGTTGAAGTCGCGTTTTTGGGGGGTGGGGACGGTGGTTTGGTTCCAGGGGTGGCGGATGTCGATGGGGTTGCCGAGGGGGTCGTGGGTGACGAAGGGCTGTTGGGTGTTCCAGTCGTCGTAGTAGGAGCTGCCGAGGAGGATGCGCAGGCCGAGGTTGATGTCGATGAGGTTGTTGGTGACGAGTTTGCCGTCGACGATGATGCCGGGGGTGACGTACATGGCCTTGCCCCATTGGTTCATCGTTTCGTAGCGGTAGTCGACGATGTCGGGGTTTTGCCAGGCGCCCCAGCAGCCGAGGAGGATGCGTCGTTTGCCGACTTCTTCGTAGCCGGGGAGGGCTTGGTAGAAGAAGTCGAAGATGTCGTCGTTCATGGCGACGGCTTGTTTGATGAAGTCGATGATGCGCATGAGGCGGGAGAGGTAGTCGGTGAAGACGGAGGGTTGGGGCATGGTGCCCACGCCGCCGGGATAGAGGGTGGAGGGGTGGACGTGGCGGCCTTCCATGAGGCAGAACATTTCGCGGGTGATGCGGGAGATTTTGAGGGCTTGTTTGTATACCTCGCCTTCGAAGGGGTTGAAGGCGCGCATGATGTCGGCGATGGTGCGGTAGCCGTGGGTGTCGCCGCGGGGGGCGGGGGTGTTTTCGGCGCGGGCCAGGACGGTGGGGTTGGTGGCTTTGACCATGGCTTCGCAGAAGTCGACGAAGACGAGGTTGTCCTGGAAGATGGTGTGGTCGAACATGTATTCGGCGGCTTCGCCGAGGTTGGTGATGTGTTCGGCCAGGGGTGGGGGTTTGACGCCGTAGGCCATCTGCTGGGCGTAGTTGGAGCAGGTGGTGTGGTTGTCGCCGCAGATGCCGCAGATGCGGGAGGTGATGAAGCCGGCGTCGCGGGGGTCCTTGCCCTTCATGAACACCGAATAGCCGCGGAAGAGGGAGGAGGTGGAGTGGCACTCCACGACTTCCCGGTTGGCGAAGTCGATCTTTGTGTAGATGCCCAGGTTCCCGATGATCCGGGTGATCGGATCCCAGGACATGTCCACGATCTGCGCCGGCTTGCGCTCCCCGGCACGGGACTCGGTTGC
>NZ_JBIRST010000072.1:0-2403 GCF_044334385.1 Streptomyces sp. NPDC020801 | reverse complement strand
CCACGCTCACGTTCCGGGGTGTGCGGCCAGGAGCCCGCGTCGAAGGCCCGGCGGGCCGCGGCGATCGCCGCCCCGGTGTCGGCGCGGGTCCCCTCCGAGACGGTCGCGCTGAGCGTGCCGTCGGCGGGACATCGGATTTCCCGGCGGCCGCCTGCCGTCGGCTCCCGCCATTCACCATCCACGTACAGGTCTGCCACGCGCCGAGCCCTCCGACCGAAATGCGTTGCGCATCGTGCAATGAATTGCTTGTGGTGGAACACCATGGCGAATGCGCAGACAGACGTCAAGAGGGTGGCGGATGACGATTTCACAAGGGACCATCCGGCCCTTACACCTTGACCGAGGACCCCATCCAGGCCAACTATGTTGCTCATCGCTCAATGAGTTGCGCAATACGCATCCACGGAGGCCATATATGTCCCCTCGACCTCAGCCTGGCCGCGAGTACGTCCTCACCCTGTCGTGTCCCGACAGCGCGGGACTGGTCCACGCCGTGAGCGGCTTCCTCGTCCGCAACTCCGGCAACATCCTCGAGAGCCAGCAGTTCGACGACCGGCTCCAGGGCCGCTTCTTCATGAGGGTCCACTTCGACGCCTCCGACCCCGCCGTCGATCTGGAAATTCTGCGTTCCCGGTTCGCTCCGGTGGCCGAGGCCTACGGGATCTCCTGGACCCTGCGGGACGCCTCCACCCCGACCCGGACGCTCATCATGGTGTCCAAGTTCGGGCACTGCCTGAACGACCTGCTCTTCCGCAGGCGCACCGGTTCCCTCAACATCGAGATCCCGGCCATCGTCTCCAACCACCGCGACTTCGAGGGCCTGGCAGAGACATATGGAATCCCATTCCACCACATACAGGTCACAAAGGACACCAAGGCCGAGGCGGAGGCCCGGCTGCTGGAGCTGGTGCGGGAACTGGACGTCGAACTGGTGGTCCTGGCCCGCTACATGCAGATCCTCTCCGACGACCTCTGCAAGCAGCTCGAAGGCCGCGCCATCAACATCCACCACTCCTTCCTCCCCAGCTTCAAGGGAGCACGCCCCTACGAGCAGGCCTATGACCGCGGGGTGAAGCTCGTCGGCGCCACGGCGCACTACGTGACGCCGGACCTGGACGAGGGCCAGATCATCGAACAGGACGTGGTCCGCGTCGACCACTCCCTCGACCCCGGCGAGCTCGTCACGGTCGGCCGGGACGTGGAGGCACAGGTACTCGCGCACGCGGTGAAATGGCACAGCGAGAGCCGGGTGATGACCGACGGCAACCGCACCGTGGTCTTCCGCTGAGCAGCGGACGGGCACGTCAGTGGGCGGGGCTGGACTTCCGGCCCCGCCCACTTTCGTACGGCGGCCCGTCCGCCGCCGTATACGGCCTGCGAAGTGCGGTCTGCCCAGCCCTTGCGGCACGCTCGGTGCGCCGTCCCGCAACAGCCTCGCGGGCAACATGCGGGACGACGCGGCGGCCGTGCGCCGGGCGGTGAGGTCAAAAGGGGGCTCCGGACCCTTGGCCGCCCCACAGCGGCTTGCGCAGTCGTGAGGCGGCCCCCGAGGTCACCCCTGCTTCTGGGCGTCGCGGTGGCGGTAGTACCCGGCCTTGGACGGCGGCAGCGGCTCCTTGCCCAGGATGAGGTCGGCCGCCTTCTCGGCGACCATCATCACCGGGGCATAGATGTTGCCGTTGGTGACGTACGGCATCACCGACGCGTCCACCACGCGCAGCCCCTCCAGCCCGTGCACCTTCATGCTCAGCGGGTCGACGACGGACATCTCGTCGGTGCCCATCTTGCAGGTGCACGAGGGGTGCAGGGCGGTCTCGCCGTCCTTGGCCACCCAGGCGAGGATCTCCTCGTCCGTCTCGACAGCGGGTCCGGGCGAGATCTCGCCGCCGTTGTACGGGGCGAGGGCGGGCTGGTTGAGGAGCTTGCGGGCGACCCGGATCGCTTCGACCCACTCGCGGCGGTCCTGCTCGGTGGAGAGGTAGTTGAAGCGCAGCGCCGGGTGCTCGCGCGGGTCCTTGCTCTTGATCTTCACCGAGCCGATGGCGTCGGAGTACATGGGTCCCACGTGCACCTGGTAGCCGTGGCCTCCGGCGGGCACGGAGCCGTCGTAGCGGACCGCGATCGGGAGGAAGTGGAACATCAGGTTGGGGTAGTCGACGTCCTCGTTGCTGCGGGCGAAGCCACCCGCCTCGAAGTGGTTCGTGGCGGCCGGCCCCTTGCGGAAGAGCCACTGCAGTCCGATGAAGGGGGCGCGCCACTTCGCCATGTACGGCTGCATGGAGACGGGCTGCTTGCAGGCGTACTGGATGTACACCTCGAGGTGGTCCTGCATGTTCTCGCCGACGCCCGGCAGGTCGTGGACGACGTCGATGCCGAGGGCGGACAGCTCGGCGGCGTTGCCGA
>NZ_JBIRST010000071.1:0-2489 GCF_044334385.1 Streptomyces sp. NPDC020801 | reverse complement strand
GAGGGGACCCGCGCCGACACCGGGGCGGCGATCGCCGCGGCCCGCCGGGCCTTCGACGCGGGCTCCTGGCCGCACACCCCGGAACGTGAGCGTGGCGCCCTTTTGCTGCGTACCGCCGACATCATCGAGCGCGACGCCGAGGAGTTCGCCCGCGCCGAGTCGCTCGACACCGGCAAGCGTCTGGTGGAGAGCGGGTACGACATCGCCGATGTCGTCTCCTGCTTCCGCTACTACGGGGGTATGGGCGGAGCCGACGCCGGTCGCGTGATCGACACCGGCCGCGACGACGCCGTCAGCCGCGTCGTGTACGAGCCGGTGGGTGTGTGCGGACTGATCACCCCGTGGAACTACCCGCTGCTGCAGGCGTCCTGGAAGGTCGCCCCGGCGCTGCTGGCGGGCAACACGGTCGTGCTCAAGCCGAGCGAGCTGACGCCCTCCACCTCGATCCTGCTGATGCGGGCCCTGGATGAGGCCGGGCTCCCGGCCGGCGTCGCCAATCTCGTCCTGGGCACCGGAGTGGAGGTGGGCGCCCCGCTGTCCGAGGACCCGGCCGTGGACATGGTGTCGTTCACCGGGGGCCTTGCGACCGGGCGCCGGATCATGGCCGCCGCCGCGGCGACGGTGAAGAAGGTCGCGCTGGAGCTCGGCGGCAAGAACCCCAACGTGATCTTCGCCGACGCGGACTTCGAGACGGCCGTGGACTTCGCGCTCACGGCGGTCTTCCTGCACTCCGGGCAGGTCTGTTCGGCAGGCGCCCGGCTGATCGTCGAGGACTCCCTCCACGACCGCTTCGTCGGCGAGCTCGTACGCCGTGCCCGGCTCATCCGCCTCGGCGGGCCCTTCGACCCCGAGGCCGAGACCGGGGCGCTGATCTCGGCGCAGCACCGGGAGAAGGTCGAGGCGTACGTCGCGTCGGGCCTCGCCGAGGGCGCGGTACTGCGCTGCGGCGGCGAACGCCCCGACGACCCCGCCCTCGCGAACGGTCACTTCTATCCGCCCACCGTCCTGGACGAGTGCCGGCAGGACATGCGGGTGGTGCACGAGGAGTCCTTCGGCCCCGTCCTCACCGTGGAGCGGTTCACTGGTGAGGACGATGCCGTCCGGATCGCCAACGACACGGAGTACGGCCTCGCCGGAGCCGTCTGGACGCAGGACGCGGGCAGGGCCCAGCGGGTCGCGCGCCGGCTGCGCCACGGCACGGTGTGGATCAACGACTACCACCCCTATGTGCCGCAGGCGGAATGGGGTGGGTTCGGGCACTCGGGTGTGGGCCGGGAGCTGGGGCCGACCGGCCTGAACGAGTACCGAGAGCCCAAGCACGTCTGGCAGAACATCCAACCCCGGCCGCAGCACTGGTTCCGCGGCTGAACGCCGAAGAGAGGTCGATCGTGACCCCAGCACAGACCGAGGTGTCGCAGCGGCGCGACACGTCCCAGGACCCCCAGGACCGCACTCCGGTCATCTCCGTGCGCCGGCTGTGGAAGGTGTTCGGGCCGAAGGCCGAGCTGGTGCCGGACTCCGAGGAGTTGTGCGGACTGACCCGCCGTGAGCTGATGGACCGCACCGGATGCACCGCCGCCGTGCGCGATGTGAGCTTCGAGGTGTCACCCGGTGAGGTCTTCGTCGTCATGGGCCTGTCCGGCTCCGGCAAGTCCACCCTGGTGCGATGTCTGACCCGGCTCATCGAACCCACCGCGGGGGAGATCGTCTTCGAGGGCGAGGACATCCGCGGCGCCGACCCCAGGCGCCTGCGCGACCTGCGGCGCAAGAAGTTCTCCATGGTCTTCCAGCACTTCGGCCTGCTCCCGCACCGCAGGGTCGTCGACAATGTGGCGTTCGGCCTGGAGATCCGCGGCATGGGCAGGGCGGAGCGCACCAGGCGGGCCCAGGAGGTCGTCGAACTGGTCGGCCTGGCCGGATACGAGAACTCCTACCCCGACCAGCTCTCCGGCGGTATGCAGCAGCGCGTCGGCCTCGCCCGCGCCCTCGCCGGCGACCCGGACGTCCTCTTCTTCGACGAGCCGTTCTCCGCGCTCGACCCGCTGATCCGCCGCGACATGCAGAACGAGGTCATCCGTCTGCACCACGAGGTCGGCAAGACCATGGTGTTCATCACCCACGACCTCTCCGAGGCCCTCAAGCTCGGTGACCGCATCCTCATCATGCGCGACGGCAAGATGGTCCAGTGCGGCACCGGCGACGAACTCGTCGGGGCCCCCGCCGACGACTACGTACGGGACTTCGTCAAGGACGTGCCGCGCGGCGACGTTCTCACCCTGCGCTGGATCATGCGGCCCGCGCAGCCCGGCGACGCCCTCGACGGCCCTGAACTCGGCCCGGACGTCGTGGTCAGGGAAGCCACCCGGGCCGTCCTGGCGGCCGAGAAGCCGGTCAAGGTCGTCGAGAACGGCAAACTCCTCGGCATCGTCGGCGACGAGGAGATCCTCGCCGTCGTCGCCGGGCAGGGAGGCGGCGCGTGATGACCGCCG
>NZ_JBIRST010000070.1:0-2549 GCF_044334385.1 Streptomyces sp. NPDC020801 | reverse complement strand
TCGGCCTTGCACACGGTGACGGAAACACCGGCCATGTCCAGACTGGTCACATAGTTGCCGACGAGGTTGCGGGCGATGACCACGCCCTTGTCCGCGAGTGCGGCGGCGACCTCGTTGAAGACCACGTACAGCTCGATGAGCGGTGTGCCGCCCAGGCCGTTGACCATGACGACGGTCTCGTCACCGGCGGTCAGCGGCTGGTCGGCAAGGATCGCGTCCAGGGCGGTTGCCACGATCTCCCTGGCGGGGCGCAGCTTCTCGCGCCGGCGGCCGGGTTCGCCGTGGATGCCGACACCGACCTCCATCTCGTCCCCGGGCAGGTCGAAACCCGGCTTGCCGGAGGCGGGGGTGGTGCAAGCGGTCAGTGCGACGGCGAAGGACCGGGAGACGGCGTTCACCCGCTTGGCCATCTCCGCCACGGCGGCGAGGTCGCCACCCCGCTCGGCGAGCGCGCCGGCGATCTTCTCGACGAAGACGGTGGCCCCGGTGCCCCGGCGCCCCGCGGTCCAGGTGGAGTCCTGGACCGCGACGTCGTCGTCGACCAGGACGGTCTCCACCGTGATGCCCTCCTCGGTGGCCAGTTCGGCGGCCATCTGGAAGTTGAGGACGTCACCGGTGTAGTTCTTCACGACGAACAGCACGCCCGCGCCGCCGTCGACGGCCTGGGCCGCGGCCAGCATCTGGCCGGGCACGGGCGAGGTGAACACCTCGCCGGGACAGGCGGCGTCGAGCATGCCCAGACCCACGAAGCCGCCGTGCAGGGGCTCATGCCCGGAACCGCCGCCGGAGACGAGGGCGACCTTGCCCGGCTTGGCACCCGAGGCGCGGGCGATCACCTTGTTCCCCGCGTCGACCCTCAGTCCGGCGTGGGCGGCGGCGATCCCGGACAGCGCCTCGTCCAGCACCGTCTCGGGGGCGTTGATGAACTTCTTCATGACAGGACTCCCTCAGCAGCTGCGGCCGGCGCGGCCGTCACATCGGTGGCGGTGCCACGGCGGGCGTTCAGCGCGACATACAGGAAACCGGCGGCAACCGCGCCGAGCACCTCGGCGGCCAGGTAGACCGGCAACTGGTCCCAGTGGACGCTGCCGTCGAACAGCTGGCCGGTGATCATCGGACCGAGCGTCCTGGCCGGGTTGATGGACGCCGCGGTGGCCGGTGCCACCGGGATGATGATCGCGAACACACCGAGACCGATGGCCAGACCGGCGAAGCCGCCCGCCGCGCGGCGGTCGATGGCACCGAAGACGACGAAGGCAAGGATGAAGGTCCCCACCGCTTCGGCGAAGAAAGCCTGGCCGGCACCGACTCCGCTGCCATAGGCGGCGATACCGAGGCCGACATCGACCGCCTTCTTCCCCAGCACCCCGACGATGGCCAGCGCGCCCAGCACCGCCCCGGCCACCTGGGCCGCGACATAGCCAGGGACGTCCCGCCAGGGCATCTTCCCCGTGGCGGCCAGCGCCAGGGTGATGGCCGGGTTGATCTGACAACCGGATACATGGCCGATCGCGTAGACCATCGCGATGACCACAGTGGCGAACGCCAGCGAGATCATGCCCAGGTCGGCGAAGGTGAACGGGGCCTTGCCGTTGACGATAAGTGTTGCCGGGACCGAACCGACGCCGATGAACACCAGCATCGCGGTGCCCAGCATCTCGGCCACAAGCTTCTGTGGATAGGTGTTTTCTTCCATGAAAGGCGCCCAGCGCCAAACGGCGGCTCGGGCGTCTCACCTCCTCCGCGTGGAGCGGGCTGTGAAGGGAGGTGGCCGCCAGGTGGTCAGGGTCGGGCAACCTGGCGGCCGCTCAGGGGGGAAGCCGGGCAGCTTTGAGCATCCGGCTGCATATCGTTCACTATGGATGAACGTTGTTCCGGAAGTTAAGCCCGCGTTTCCCACCTGTCAAGAGCCTTCGCAGCCATCGCGTTCCGTCGACATGAAGAAGGCCCCCCGGCGGCGTGCCGAGGAGCCTCGATCAGACGGGGGAGTGCGGGAAGGGGGACAGTCACTACCGGGCTGTGGGGGCAGGTCAGGTCATCGTGGTGCGTGCGGCCGCCCCGCGGGGGGCGCCCAGGTCGCGGGAGAGGTTGCGGGCGGTCTCCCGGACGGCGACGGCAAGCTCCTGACGTGCGGGTTCGGCCAGCAGTCGCTCGACGGGGCCGACCAGGCCGATGGCGCCGACCACCTCGCCGGAGCGGTCGAACACGGGCGAGGCGATGCCCGCGTCCCCGATGGCCGACTCCTGGTCCTCGATCGCGTACCCGGTCCGGCGGACCTCCTCCAGCTGGCCGGCGAGCTTGCCTGAATCGGTGACACTGGCGCCGGTGAGCACCGCCGGCTTCCCCGCGAGCAGCCGCTCACGTTCGCCGGCCGGGAGGAAGGCCACGATGGCCTTGCCCAGGGCACACGTACTCCACGGAATGCTGGCGCCCACCTCGAGGATCTGCACCGCGCCCTCGGGCCGGAAGGCGTGGTGCACCACCAGGACGTGGTCGCCGGTCAGCACGGCCACCCACACCGCCTCGTTCGCCCGGGTGGCGAGCTGGTC
>NZ_JBIRST010000069.1:0-2551 GCF_044334385.1 Streptomyces sp. NPDC020801 | reverse complement strand
CACTGCACCAACGCCAAAGCGCCGCCCACGACGGTGTGCACCCGTTGTGCGGTGCCCTCGCCCGACCCCACCGGGCACGGCACCACGACGACGTCGGGCATGGCGGGTTCGGCGGCGAGAGTGGCCAGATCAGCGTACGTCCGTACGTCGAGCCCGGTGGCATCGTCGAGCGTCACCGTTCGCCATGCGAGCCCGAACAGCGAGTCCTCCGTACGACTGCCGGAGCGACCGGCCCGGAGCAGCTGCTCCCGCGACACCGGCCGCAGCGACAGCGAGTCGACCGTGGCCACCAGGTTCCCGGCCGCATCGGCCACGACCAGCGACACCGCATCGGTGCCCGTCGGCGAGACCTTGACCCGCAGCGCCGTCGCCCCGACGGCCCGCAGACACACCCCGGACCAGGCGAAGGGCAGCAGCGGCATCTCGCCGACGGCGACGGCACCGCCCGCGCCGATCGCGTGGAGGGCAGCGTCCAACAGCGCCGGGTGCAGGGCGAACGCGCCCGCCTCCGTGCCCTTGGCGAGAGCGACCTCGGCGAGGACGTCGTCCCCGCTGCGCCACACCGACCGCAGTCCCTGGAAGACCGGGCCGTATTCCAGACCGGCTTCGGACAGATTGTCGTAGAAAGCCGTCAGGTCGCAGGCCTCGGCACCGGCCGGCGGCCAGGCGCCGAAGTCGGCTGCGTACGACGGTCCCGGCTGATCCGTCAGATGGCCGACCGCGTGCCTGACCCACGGCTCCTCCTCCGCAGCACCCTCCAGCCGCGAGTGCACGGTCAACGCGCGCCTGCCCTGCTCCTCTTCGGCACCGACCCACACCTGCAGGGCGACGCCCCCGCTCTCCGGGACGATCAGCGGCGCTTCCAGCGTCAGGTCGTCGATCCGCGCGCAACCGGCCTCGTCACCCGCGCGGACCGCCAGTTCCGCGAGCGCGGTTCCCGGCAGCAGCACACTGCCCATGACCGCGTGGTCGGCGAGCCAGGGGTGGGTCTTGAGCGAGAGCCGCCCGGTGACCAGATGTCCGCCGGCGCCCGGGAGCGCGACTGCCGCGCCCGCCAACGGGTGCTCGGCCGCTCCCAGCCCCAATCCGGCGGCAGCGGCACCTCCGGTGAACTCCTCGGGCGCGTCCAGCCAGTAGCGCTCGTACTGGAAGGCGTACGTGGGCAGGTCGACTGTCCGCGCGCCGGGGAACAAGGCGCTCCAGTCCGGGGGCGAGCAGGCGCCGTGCACGTGCAGTTCGGCGAGCGCGGTGACGACTGCCTGCGGCTCGGCGCGGTCGGCACGCAGCACCGGCACAGTGACGGCGTCCTCCAGACAGCCCTGGGCGAGCGCGCTGAGCACGCCGCCGGGGCCGATCTCCACGAAGGTGGTCACACCCGACTCGTGCAGGGTCCGCACGCCGTCGGCGAACCGGACCGCCTCACGGACGTGACTCACCCAGTACTCGGCCGTGCAAGACTTCTCCCGACGCCCCGTCAGCATCGAAACCAGGGGAATCGTCGGCTCGTTGAAGGCCAGCCCGCGGACGACCGCGCGGAACTCCTCCAGCATCGGCTCCATCAGCGGCGAGTGGAAGGCGTGGCTGACCCTCAGCCGGGACGTCCTACGACCCTGCCGAGCAAACGCTTCCGCGATCGCCAGCACAGCCTCCTCAACCCCGGAAACCACCACCGACTCAGGACCATTGACCGCCGCCACACCCACCCCACCGGTGAGATACGGCAACACCTCCTCCTCGCCGGCCTGCACCGCCACCATCGCCCCACCGGCAGGCAACGCCTGCATCAGCCGGGCACGGGCCGAGACCAGCTTCGCCGCATCCGCCAACGACAGCACCCCGGCCACATACGCAGCCGCGACCTCACCCACCGAATGACCCGCCACGAAGTCGGGCCGGATGCCCCAGGATGCGAGGAGCCGGAACAACGCCACCTCGATCGCGAACAACGCCGGCTGCGCACACCCGGTCTCATGCAGCGTCTCCGCACCGACATCGACCGGCGCGTCCAGCACCGCACACACCTCGTCGAAGGCTTCGGCGAACACCGGGAACGCCGCATACAACTCCCGGCCCATCCCCAGACGCTGCGAACCCTGACCCGAGAACAGGAAACCGGTCTTGCCTGCGGCACTCGGCTCGTCCACAACGACCTGGGCGGACGGCGAGCCGGCGGCCAGCGCACGCAGCGCCACCAGGAGTTCGTCCCGGCTCTCCCCCACCACAGCAGCCCGGTGCTCCATCGACGAGCGCGTCGTGGCCAGCGAGAAGCCGATGTCCGCCGGTCGTGCCTCGGCATCCACGAAGGACAACAGCCGCTCCGCCTGCCCACGCAGCGCGTTCCCGCTCTTCGCCGACAGCACCCACGGCACCACCATCGGGCCGGGATCAGACGCCGAGGCCAACTCGGCTATGGCAGGCGCCTGCTCGATGATCGCGTGTGCGTTGGTACCGCTGATGCCGAAGGACGAGATGCCCGCACGGCGTACATGGTCCGTCTCCCAGTCGACTGCCTCGGTCAGCAGCCGCACCGCTCCCGCCGACCAGTCCACAT
>NZ_JBIRST010000068.1:0-2741 GCF_044334385.1 Streptomyces sp. NPDC020801 | reverse complement strand
GCGTCCCCGCCGGAGGACACCAGCCGCCACAGATCCTCCGGCGACCGCACCCCACCCGGATACCGGCAGGCCATCCCCACGATCGCGATGGGGTCCTGGTTCTTCTCCTCGACCTCGCGCAGGCGCTCCCGTACCTGGCGAAGGTCCCCGGTGACCCGCTTGAGGTATTCGAGGAGCCTGTCTTCGTTGCTGCTCATCCGCCCCATCCGTCCTTGGCTGTTGTCGAAGGTAGAGGGCCAGGAACTAGGAATTCCCCAGATCTTGATCGACCAGGTCGAAGATGTCGTCGATCGTTGCGTCCTCGAGCTGCCGCTGGGCGTCGGCGGGCTTCTCGCCCCGGCCGTCGGTGGAGTTCATCAGGGACAGCAGTTCCTGCAGTCGCCTGCGCACGCCCGACCGGACCGCCTCCTCGGCGGAGGAGACCGCCGAGATCACCGACTCCAGCCGGTCCAGTTCGCTGAAGACGGAGACCTCGGACGAGCCCTCCTCGTCGGCGAGTTCGGCCCGCAGGTGGCGGGCGATGGCCTCGGATGTCGGATAGTCGAAGACCAGCGTCGCGGGCAGGGTCAGGCCGGTGTCGGCGGTGAGCAGGTTGCGCAGCTCGATCGCTGTCAGCGAGTCGAAGCCGAGGTCCCGGAACGGCAGGTCCGCCTCCACCGCCGAGGAGCCGCTGTGGCCGAGCACGGCCGCCGCGCGGGCGCATACCGTGTCCACGAGCAGCCGTTGCTGCTCGCCCTCGGACAACCCGGAGAGCTTCTTCCGCAGGGCCGACGGTTCGTCGGCCTGTTCGGTGGGCTCCTCGGCCAGTGCGTTCCTGACCTCGGGCAGCTCACCCAGCAGCGCGCTGGGCCTGCTGAGGGTGAACGGGCCGACGAAGCGCTCCCAGTCGACGTCCGCCACGGTGACCGTGATGTCACCGCCGCTCAGTGCGGACTGCAGTGCGGACACCGCCTGGTGCGGCCGCAGCGCGTTGAGGCCGCGCAGCCGCAGCCGCTCCTCGTCCCCGGTGTCGGCGACCATGCCGCCCTCGCCCCATGGGCCCCAGGCGATCGCGGTCGCGGCGAGGCCGCGGGATCGGCGGTGCCGTGCCAGGCCGTCCAGGAAGGCGTTGGCCGCCGCGTAGGCGGCCTGGCCGCCGCTGCCCCAGACGCCGGAAACGGAGGAGAAGAGGACGAAGGCGTCCAGCTCCCGGCCGGCGAGCAGTTCGTCGAGGTACCGGGCCCCGAGGGCCTTCGCGGATACCGTGGCCGCGAAGTCGTCAAGGGTGGTGTCGGTGAGCATGCCCGCCTCGGCGGTGCCTGCCGTGTGCACGACGGCGTTGACGGGGTGCTCGTCCAGCAGTGCGCGCAGGGCGTCCCGGTCGGCCACGTCACAGGCGGCCACGGTCACGCGTGAACCCAGCGCCTCCAGCTCCGACTTCAGCTCACCGGCACCCGGGGCGTCCATGCCCCGACGACTCGTCAGCACCAGGTGCTCCGCACCCGCACCCGCCAGCCAGCGCGCCACATGACCACCCAGCGCACCCGTACCACCGGTGATCAGCACCGTGCCACGCGGCGACCACGTACGGCCCTTGTGGCCGCCCGTGACACGGGACAGCCGACGGGCGAACACGCCCCGGGCACGCACGGCCACCTGGTCCTCGGCCGACTGCCCCAGCACCCCGGCGAGCCGACCCGCGACCCGGTCGTCGATCGCCTCAGGCAGGTCGACCAGGCCGCCCCAGCGCGGTGAGTGCTCCAGAGCGGCCACCCGGCCCAGCCCCCACACCTGGGACTGGTCGGGGTCCGCCGGCTCGGCGGGGCCGACGCCCATCGTGTTGCGGGTCGCGCACCACAGCGGGGCGTCGATGCCCGCGTCGCCCAGTGCCTGGACGAGCAGTACGGACAGGGCGACACCGTTGGTCAGTCCGGCCGTCGGGGCGGGCGAGCCGTCGATGGCGAGCAACGACAGCACACCAGCGACGGTCTTCGTCCCCGCCGCCTCGGCGAGTTGCCCGGCCAGGGACTTCCGGTCGGCGGCCGGCTCGACTGGAACCGGCAGTGGATCCAGCCCCCGGTCGGTCAGTCCGCTCAGGCAGGCGGCCACCCACTCCTCGTCGAGTCGCGCCGCGCTGACCGGGACGAGCCACGCACCGGGGCGGCGCGTGCCGTTGGGGTCGGGGATCCGCTTCCACGTCTCGTGGTAGCGCCAACCGTCCACGGTGGACTGTTCCTTGCGCTGCCGACGCCACGAGGAGAGCCTGGGCAGGACCTCGCTGAACGTGTCGTCGGCGCGAATGTCCAACGTTCCGGCGAGGGCCTCCAGGTCCTCGCGATCCACGGTTTCCCAGAACTCCGCGTCCACCGGATCGGCCACCGGAGCGACCGGCTCCGGCGCCTCCACCCAGTACCGCTCGTGCTGGAACGCGTACGTCGGCAGATCCACCGTCCGGCCACCGGAGAAGAACGCTCTCCAGTCCACCGGAACTCCACGGGTGTGCAGCCGCGCAAGGCCCGTGATGAGCGCCTGCCGCTCCGGACGGTCCGCACGCAGCACCGGAACGGTCACCGGACTGTCCAGGCAGCCCTGGACCATGCCGCTCAACACACCGCCGGGGCCGACCTCGACGAACGTGCTCACGCCCAGGTCGTGCAGGGTCTGGGCTCCGTCGGAGAAGCGGACCGCCTCGCGGACGTGGCGGACCCAGTAGTCGGCGGTGTACGCCTCGACGAGCCCGCCCGTAAGGTTGGAGACGATCG
>NZ_JBIRST010000067.1:1827-3209 GCF_044334385.1 Streptomyces sp. NPDC020801 | reverse complement strand
GGAGGCGTTGGCCTCGTACCACTGCGGGCGCTCCCAGCCGTTCGCCTCCAGGAAGAACGCGCCGTGTTCCTGCTGGCGGGCGTAGAAGGGGCTGGTGCGGATCGGGCGTGGCTTCCCGGAGGGCTGGAGCGGGTGGAGGATGTCGTAGACCTCGACGAAGTTCTGGCAGTCGCGGGCCACGACGTACTCGGCAGAGAGCTGGTGCGGCTCGAAACGGTTGACGTCGCACTCGTGCAGGTCGAAGGAGGAGCAGTACCCGTCGACCAGCCACTCGGCCATCGCCCTTCCCACACCCGCCGAATGCGTGACCCACACCGCCTCGGCGACCCAGAAGCCCTTGACCTCCGGCGACTCGCCCAGCAGCGGAAAGTTGTCGGTGGTGAAGGAGAACAGTCCGTTGATGCCCTCCTGGACCTTCGCCTCCGCCGTCGCCGGGAGAAGGGACCGGGTCTCGCTCCAGGCGTCCTCGAAGTCCTCCTCGGTGAACTTCAGGACCGAGGGCATCCCCTCGGCCTCGTCGACGGAGAGGATGTCGTCGGCGGAGATCGGCATCGGGCGGTGGCCGTAGTAGCCGATGCCCAGACCGTCGAAGTGGTCGCGGTAGTAGAGGTCGGCGTCCTGGTGGCGCAGGATCGGGCGCACCGCCTCCTCGGTCTGGCCGGCGAGGGCGGGGATCGGGCCGGTCCAGGCGAGTTGGTGGGCGAGCGGGGTGAGCGGGAGGTTCATCCCGGCCATGCGGGCGATCCTCGGACCCCAGATGCCGGCGCAGCACACCACGATGTCCGCCGCGATCTCACCCTTATCGGTCAGGACACCCGTGACCCGCCCCCCGCTCTGCTGCACGTCGAGGACCTCGTGGCGGGCGAGGAAGCGCACGCCCCGCTCGGTGGCCCGGCGGATCTGCGCCTCCACGGCGAGTACGGCCTTGGCGAGACCGTCGGTGGGGACGAGGAGGCCACCGAGGACCTTGTCCCGGTCGAGGAGCGGGTGCTGCTCCACGCACTCCTCGGGGGTGAGCAGGCGGCCCTCGATGCCCCAGGCGGTGATCCAGCCGTGGCGGCGGTGGAGTTCGGTCAGGCGCTCCGGGGTGGTGGCCACTTCGAGACCGCCGACCCGCAGGAAACACGGCTTGCCGTCGACGTCGAGGGAGCAGAACTTCTCGACGGTGTAGCGGGCCAGCTCTGCCATGGTCTTGGAGGAGTTCGTCTGGAAGACCAGGCCCGGCGCGTGCGACGTGGAGCCCCCGGTGGCGGGGAGCGGTCCCTGGTCGACCACGGTCACCTCGGTCCAGCCGCGTGCGGAGATCTCGTCCGCGAGGGCCGCTCCCACGACGCCCGCTCCGATGATGACCACTCGGGGTCCCGCCATCGCCGCACCTCCGA
>NZ_JBIRST010000067.1:0-1734 GCF_044334385.1 Streptomyces sp. NPDC020801 | reverse complement strand
GTCCGTTACTTCAGCCAGGCCTCGACCTTGTCGCGGTTCGCCTCGACCCACTTCTTGGCCGCCGCGTCGGGGGACAGCTTGTCCTGCGCGATGTACTTGGCCACGGCGTTCTGGTCGTCGTTGGTCCAGTGGAAGTTCTTCACCAGGTCGTAGGCGGGGCTGCCGGACTTGGCGAACTTCGCGCTGACGATCTTGTCCAGGTCGTAGACGGGATAGTCGCAGGCGACCTTGGCCGCGTCGGCGTCGCAGCCCGTCTTGTACGCGGGCAGGTTGACCTTGACCAGCGGCACCTCGGACAGGAACCACTGCGGCTCGTAGAAGTAGCCGATCACCCACTGCTTGTTCTTCTCGGCGGTCCGGTACGCCTGGATGAGCGCGGTCTCGCTGCCCGCGTACACCACCTTGAAGTTCAGCTTCAGGTTCTTCACCAGCGCCGCGTCGTTGGTGACGTACGACGGGTCCCCGTCGAGCAGCTGGCCCTTGCCGCCCGACTCGGAGGTCTTGAAGTTGTCGGCGTACTTGTTCAGGTTCTTCCAGTCGGTGATGTCCGGGTGGGCCTTGGCCAGCCACGGCGGCACGTACCAGCCGATGATGCCCTTGTTGCCGGTCTGCCCCGCCTCCACTGCGGTCTTCTGGCCGCTGATGTACTTCTTCTTCAGATCGTCGTGGCCCCAGTTCTCCAGGACGGCGTCGACCTCACCCGTGCCGAAGCCCTGCCAGGCGATCTCCTCCTTCAGGTCCTTCTTGCTGACCGTGCAGCCGAGGTCGTGCTGCGCCACGTACGCGACGACCGCCGCGTCCGCCTCGTAGCCCACCCAGGGGTTGACGGCGAGGTTGAAGGTGCCGCACTTGCCGCCCGAGCTCTTCGAGCCGCCGGAGGACGAACTGTCGCCGACCTTCGCCCCTCCGCAGGCCGTGAGGGTGAGGCCGAGGACGGCCAGGCCGGCCGCGCCGGCTCGCCAGTGTCTTGCCATGGTGTCGTGCTCCTTATGCCCTGGTGCGTCGCGCCGCAGCCTGAGTGATCCGGTCGAACATGACTCCGAGCAGTACGATGGCGAGCCCCGCCGCCAGCCCCTTGCCGTACAGCTCTCCCTGCGAGAATCCGGCCACGACGTCGTAGCCGAGGGCGCCGGCCCCTACCAGGCCGCCCACAACAACCATCGACAGCACGTAGATCAGGCCCTGGTTGGTCGCAAGAGTCAGGGCGCTGCGGGCCATCGGCAGTTGAACCTTGGTGATGATCTGCCAGGTGTTGCACCCGGCGGAGGTGGCCGCCTCCACGGTGGCCTCCGGCACGTTCCGCACCCCGTCCGCGATGATCTTGATCGCGACGGGCGCCGCGTAGACGACCGCCGCGACGATCGCGGTGAACCGGGTGGCGCCGAAGAGCGCGAGGAACGGCACGAGATAGACGAACGGCGGCATCACCTGCGCCGCGTCCAGGGTGGGCCGCACGATCCGGTCCGCCAGCGTGCTGCGCCCCATGCACACACCGAACACGGCGCCGAGCACCATCACCAGCACCGTCGCCACCAGCGTCGAGGCCAGCGTCGTCATGGCGTCCGACCACAGGCCCGTGCCGACCAGCAGGCCCACGCACACGGCCGCGGTCACCCCGGCACGCCACCCGCCGAGCACCACGCCGAGGCCGACCAGGGCCGCACCGACAAGCCACCACGGTGAGTCGGTCAGCAGCGTCTGGAACGGGTTGAGCAGCCCGTTGGTGATGGCGTC
>NZ_JBIRST010000066.1:0-3388 GCF_044334385.1 Streptomyces sp. NPDC020801 | reverse complement strand
CTCAAGGCCACCCAGGAGGCGGGCTACGCCCCCACCGACGACGTCAACGGCTACCGACAGGAAGGTTTCGCGAAGTTCGACCGCAACGTCCACCGCGGGCGGCGCCTCTCGGCCTCCAAGGCGTACCTCAAGCCGGTCCGGAATCGGCCCAACCTCACGATCAGGACCAGGGCCTTCGTCAACCGGGTCCTCTTCGAGGGCGAGCGCGCCGTCGGCGTCGAGTACCGGCACGGACGGGGTGCACCGCAGCAGGTCCGGGCCGGTGAGGTCATCCTGTGCGGTGGCGCGATCAACTCCCCGCAGCTGCTCCAGCTCTCCGGCGTCGGCAACGCCGCCGAGCTGTCCGCCCTCGGCATCGACGTCGTCCACGACCTGCCGGGCGTCGGCGAGAACATGCAGGACCACCTCGAGGTGTACGTCCAGTACGCCTGCAAGCAGCCCGTCTCCATGCAGCCGTACATGGCGAAGTGGCGCGCCCCCCTCATCGGGCTCCAGTGGCTGTTCCGCAAGGGTCCGGCGGCCACCAACCACTTCGAGGCGGGTGGCTTCGCCCGCAGCAACGAGGACGTCGACTACCCCAACCTGATGTTCCACTTCCTGCCGATCGCGGTCCGCTACGACGGCTCCTCACCGGCCGGCGGCCACGGCTATCAGGTACACGTCGGGCCCATGTACTCCGACGCCATCGGCTCGGTGAAGATCAAGAGCAAGGACCCGCGCGAGCACCCCTCGCTGCGCTTCAACTACCTCTCCACCGAGCAGGACCGCCGCGAGTGGGTCGAAGCGATCCGCGTGGCCCGCCGGCTGCTCAGCCAGCCCGCGATGGCCGCCTACAACGACGGCGAGATCTCGCCCGGACCCTCCGTCGAGACGGACGAGGAGATCCTCGCCTGGGTCGCCAAGGAGGGCGAGACCGCACTGCACCCCTCGTGCACCTGCAAGATGGGCACCGACGAGATGTCCGTCGTCGACCCGCTGAGCATGAAGGTGCACGGCCTGCAGGGGCTGCGAGTCGTCGACGCCTCGGTCATGCCCTACGTCACCAACGGCAACATCTACGCGCCGGTGATGATGGTCGCGGAGAAGGCGGCAGACCTGATCCTCGGCAACGAGCCGCTGACCCCTTCCAAGGCCGCGTACTACCGCCACCGCGACGCCCAGAAGCAGGCCGGGTAGGCCTTGGGTACCGAGGCCCTGCGGGTGCTGCTCGGCCGCGTCCGCTACGAGGTGCTGCCGGCGAAGGCGACCGAGGACAAGGTCCTCGCCCATGTCCCGCGCGACGTCGTGGTGACCGTCACGGCGTCGCCGGTCAAGGGCCTGGAGCCGACCCTCGGCCTCACCGAGCGCCTCACGGCACACGGCTTCCGTGTCGTCCCGCACGTGCCTGCGCGGCTGCTGCGGGACGACACGCATCTGAAGGACGTCGTCGAGCGGATGCGCGCCGCGGGCGTCGACGACGTCTTCGTCCCGGCGGGCGACGCCGACCCACCGGCCGGGCCGTACGACGGGTCGCTGCCGGTGCTGCGCAGACTGGGCGAGCTGGGCAGCCCCTTCGCGCACCTGGGGATCACCGGATACCCGGAGAGCCATCCGCTCATCCACGACGACATCACCATCCAGGCGATGTGGGACAAGCGCGCGCACGCCACGTACATCGTCAGCAACCTGTGCTTCGATCCGCGCGTGCTCGGCGACTGGATCGCCCGCATACGGCGCCGCGACGTCACGCTGCCCGTGCACGTGGGCGTCGCCGGGCCCGTGCAGCGCGCGAAGCTGCTGTCCATGGCGACGAAGATCGGGGTGGGGGAGTCCACGCGCTTCCTGACCAAGCACGCGTCGTGGTTCCTGCGGTTCGCGACCCCAGGGGGGTACGTGCCGGAGAAGCTGCTCGACCGCAGCGCCGACGCCCTGGCCGCGCCGTCGGCGGGAGTGGCGGGCCTGCACGTCTTCACCTTCAACCAGGTGGCGGAGACCGAGAGGTGGCGCAGGGCACTGCTCGACCGGCTGGGCTGAGCGCGCACATCCGTATACGCGCGCACATCCGTATACGAACGCCGGCGGGGCTGGAACCCCTGATCCCGGCCCCGCCCGGCGTGCGCGCGTTCGCCGCTCAGCGGAATACCACCGTACGGCTCCCCTCCACCATCACGCGGCTCTCCGTGTGCCACTTCACCGCGTGGGCCAGTACCTGCGCCTCCACGTCGCGGCCGACGGTGACCAGGTCGTCCGGGTCGAGGGAGTGGTCCACCCGGACCACGTCCTGTTCGATGATCTGGCCCTCGTCCAGGTCCGGCGTCACATAGTGGGCCGTCGCGCCGACCAGCTTCACCCCGCGCTCGTACGCCTGCTGGTAGGGCTTCGCCCCCTTGAAGCTCGGCAGGAAGGAGTGGTGGATGTTGATGGCACGGCCCTCCAGCTCCTTGCACAGGTCGTCGGAGAGGACCTGCATGTAGCGGGCCAGGACCACGAGGTCGACCTGCAGCTCGCGTACCAACTCCAGCAGGCGTGCCTCCGCCTCGGGCTTGGTCTCCCGGGTCACCGGGATGTGGTGGTAGGGGATGCCGTAGGTCTCCGCCAGGGACTCGAAGTCGCGGTGGTTGGAGACGATGGCCGGGATCTCGATGTTGAGGGCGCCGGTGCGCCTGCGGAAGAGCAGGTCGTTGAGGCAGTGGCCGAACCTGGAGACCATGATCAGTGTGCGGGTCGGGGGCGCGGCGTCCCGGAGGGTCCAGGAGATCCCGTGGGCCTCGGCGACGGGGCTGAACCGGTAACGCAGATGTTCCAGGCCGGTGTCCGGGTCGGACACGTCGAAATGGACCCTCATGAAGAAGCGGCCCTGGAGCCGGTCGTCGAACTGCTGGCTCTCGAGGATGTTGCCCGAGTTCCTGACGAGGAAGCCGCTCACGGCGTGGACCAGTCCGGCCCGGTCCGGACACGAGAGGGTGAGGAGGTACTCACGGCCGGATTGCGGTCTAGGGGACATGCGCAGGCCTCCGCTGATGCGTAATACACAACTTGGTGAGTGATACGCAACATAGTTCAGCCTGGGGCTGTCGGCGGTCAAGAGAGGGGCGTTCGGCCCTTGTGAAAACGTCGGGACCCCTTGACGTATCCCGGTGCTTAAGTCAGGGTTCCTCCACAAGCAATTCGATGCACGATGCGCAACGAATCTCGGTCGAAGGGCCCCGCTCGTGGCAGACCTGTATGTGGACGGAGAATGGCGCGAAGCGGTGGCCGGAGGTCACCGGGAGATCCGCTGCCCGGCGGACGGCACTCTGGTGGCGACGGTGTCCGAGGGGACCCGCGCCGACACCGGGGCGGCGATCGCCGCGGCCCGCCGGGCCTTCGACGCGGGCTCCTGGCCGCACACCCCGGAACGTGAGCGTGG
>NZ_JBIRST010000065.1:0-3719 GCF_044334385.1 Streptomyces sp. NPDC020801 | reverse complement strand
AGAACTGATCAGTCCGCAGGCCGGTGAACGTCTCCACCCACACCCGCTCAGCCCTCAACACCCCACCCATACAAAGAAGATGCCCTGATCACAGCCTTCTGCAACCCCCTTTAGCTTTCCGAACCAGTTTGGAGGCTTCAATTCCCTGTGCGAGCTCGTCAGAGCCATCCTTGCGAAAACCATTGGTGCCCGGCTTGCTCCGCTGATGGACTGACGGCCTACCGTGAGTCTGCCGCGTGACGGAGGTAGTGGTTGTGACAGGTTATGACGTGCTTGCCGAGGTGTACGAATGGCTCATCTCGGATGCAAAGTTGCCTCCAACCGAGTTCGCTGCGTCGTTCGACGACGTCCTCAATCTCCTGCCGTCGAACGCTCACGTCCTCGACTGTTCCTGCGGAACCGGACAGTTGGCGGTTGGCCTCGCCGGTCGTGGCATGCAGGTTGTCGCAACTGACGCCAGTGAGGCGATGGTTCGTCGGACTGCAGAGTTGTCTCAGGAGTTCGGGGCATCCGTCCGGGCCGTACGGGCGAACTGGGAAGAGTTGCCCGACCATTTCCAGGACAACACGTTCGACATGGTGTTCTGCGTTGGCAACTCGCTTCACCATGCCACGGGCGCGACAGGCAGGGGCGCTGCTCTGGAGTCGATGTCACGGCTTCTGCGCCCCGGCGGGCACTTGGTACTCACTTCCCGCACTTGGGAACTCGTGAGGGCCAGAGGTTCCCGGCTGGAGATCAGCGACCGACTCGTCCGCCGGAACGGTCGCGATGCCGTCGTGGTCTACCGCTGGGAGATTGCGCCGCATTGGGAGGAGGAGCACCACATCGAGATTGCGATCGCGCAAGTTGATGCGACCGGGTTGGTTCTTGTCCGCTCGGAACTGCTGTCCTGCTGGCCCTACCGGTACGAGGAACTCGAAGTCGAGCTGCACCGGGTCGGACTCCAGACGGAACTGAGCACGTTCGATCTCGAGGCCGAGAACTACATGGTGGTCGCGAGCAAGGCATAAACACCGGACTCTCAGTCCCTGGCCGGACCGCGCGGTTGCTCGCAGGACACTTGCGCCCTCTCATCGGTGCGGGTTCAAGTGGTCAACGCAACGCCTCGGACGAGGAGTGCTCGTCGATCAGACGGCGGTAGATCCGGGGTGACGGTGTGGCGCTGTTTCCTGGTCGCGTCCAGATCAATGAGCAGGATCTCGTCGATCAGCAGCGTGAACTGGTCCAGCCTCGACGGCCGCGCCGAAGCGGTTGTCGTGCGTGGCTGCGGCCAAGCCGAGGTCAGGGCCTTGTTGACCGTGCTCCAGGTGACGCCGTACTTGCACTGCAACGCCCGGTTCGACATGCCATCGCGGGAGTCGCGCCGCAGCGCGGCGTACAACTCGACCTTCGACTGGCCAGGCGGCATCGGGGGTGCTCCTTTACTGAGCACATCCAGCTTGACACCGCAACCCCGATGGTGACGTCAGAATTCGGGTTCTGGCACAGCTTCCGTGCAGCGACCACTCTGAGCGACAGCGAGGCGTCTTCCGGCGCAGCCTGAGATCGCCCGAAAATAGGCAGTCATCCGGGTGGTTGGGCTGAAAGTCCGGTTGTGGGAGAGGTCGTGCTCCGGCTGAAGGAGCTGTTGTTTCCGTCGATCGCGGACATTGCGGTGCTGTCGGTGGACGTGAATATCGAGATAGTGCGGGTTGACGCGCAGGGCACCACGGCCGGGGGCGTCTGTCCGAGGTGCGGGTCTTGGTCGAGCCGAGTTCACAGCTCCTACCTGCGCTTTCCCGCCGATGTACCGAGTGCAGGACGACGTGTCGTACTCCGGTTGCGAATTCGGCGGTTTCGATGCGGGAACACCGTGTGCCCACGTCGGACCTTCGTGGAGCAGATACCCGGTCTGACCCGCAGGTACGGCCAGCGCACCGAACGGCTCCGTTCGACTCTGGCCGACGTCGGCCTCGCTCTCGCCGGCCGGGCCGGCGCCCGGCTCGCTGCCCTCCTCGGTGCGACCGTCAGCCGAAGCACGGTCCTGCGCCTGGTCGACGCGCTGCCCGAACCGGAGGCGCCCGCACCGCGAGTGGTCGGTGTCGACGAGTACGCCACCCGCAAGGGACGCCACTACGGCACCGTCCTGGTGGACGTCGAAACCCGCCGTCCGATCGACCTACTCCCGGACCGGGAGGCATCGAGTCTGGCCGCCTGGCTCGCCGAGCGACCCGGCATCGAGGTCATCTGCCGGGACCGCGCGCCGTTCTTCGCCGAAGGCGCCTCGGCCGGAGCCCCGCAGGCGGTCCAGGTCGCAGACAGGTGGCATCTCTGGCACAACCTGAGCGAGGCCGCCGAGCGGAGCGTCGCCCAGCACCGCCGCTGCCTGCACGTCCTGTCGCCTGCAGCGCCCCAGCGCGAACACGAGGCCGTCCCGGCTGCAGACCTGGCCGCATCGCCTTGGCCGCGAGGACACCGGTTCGCCGACCGGACCCGGTCCCGGCACGCCGCCGTCCACGCCCTGCTGAAGGCAGGACACAGCCGACGCTCGGTCCAGCGCCAGCTCGGGAAGACCTGGCGTACCGTCAAGCAGCTCGCCGACGCCGCAACGCCGGAGGAACTGTTCACCGGCCAGTGGCAGAACGGGCCCTCGGTCCTCGATGACTACAAGCCCCACCTGGACGACCGTTGGAACGAGGGCTGCACCAACGCATGGAAGTTATGGGAGGAGATCGTGCCGCTCGGCTACAAGGGAAGCTCCCAGCGCGTTCGCGCCTACCTGCACGACAAGCGCACCGCGCAACGGCCAGTGACCGCCCGATCGCCCTCGCCCCGGACCGTCGCCGGATGGATCCTCCGGCACCCGGAAACCCTCACCGAACCCGAGCAAATCCAGCTCAAGGCCGTTCGGGCTCACTGCCCCGAAATCGACGCGCTCACCAGGCACGTCCGCTCTTTCGCGACCATGCTCACCGGCCGACAGGGCGAGCGGCTGCCGGACTGGCTCGACGCCGTCCGCCAGGACGATCTGCCCAGCCTCCATACCCTCGCCGCAGGTATCGACCGCGACCGTGATGCCGTCATCGCCGGCCTCACCCTGCCCTGGAACTCGGGTCCTGTCGAAGGCCATGTCAACCGGATCAAGATGCTCAAGCGCCAGATGTTCGGCCGTGCAGGTTTCGCCCTGCTCCGCAAACGTGTCCTGCTGTCCTGACGGTGCTGGGAGGTTCGGCTACAGGCCAACCGCTCGACGGTTGGGCAAAGCGCATGCCGCCGTGCCTCCTGGCATGCGGTGACGGTTGTTTGCGACGAGTCGGTACACACTGTGGGCAGCCCACCGCATGGGGGGCAGCATGAGCAACGCACCCGCCAGCGCCCATCCTCCGCCTGCGCTCAGCAGTGCCTTCGCAACAGCCTGGGTGCCTCCATACACAACGCCTCTGGGAGTCACCCACAGGACTTCATGCTCGGCTCGTGTTGAGGTGACGCCAAGAGCTTCCAAGTCCGCGAACTGCCAAGGAATGGCCTCGCAATGAGGCTGTAGGCGCCGCTCAGCAAACCTCACCGAGGTAGAGCAAAAGCCGCAGTCTCCATCAAAAACGAGTACAGGCTGATTACGCATGGTCGCATCATGACGCGCCTACAGCAGGGTGGTCGCTCCGCCGACGAATACAGGCCACGAAGCGTCATCGAGCACGGAAGCTGTGCCAGAACCAGAATTCGCAAACATCTCTCTTGTC
>NZ_JBIRST010000064.1:0-4559 GCF_044334385.1 Streptomyces sp. NPDC020801 | reverse complement strand
CGCGCGGTCTGCTCCGCAGACACGACGCGCCGCCGCTACGCGGCGGTCGGAGCGCGGAGCGCTCCGAGTGATCGTTCGCTCCGCGAACGATGTGCGAGCCCGGAGGGCTCGCAGTCCGGTGCGGCCGAAGGCCGGCGGGTGGCGACTGTATGAGGGAAAGCGTGGAAAATGGTGCGCCCCCTCGTGCGGACCCATTGTGACCTGCGGAAATGCTGTTGCGTCGAGAGTGTGGAAAATGGTGCGCACCCTCTCTGACCTGCGGAAATATCGGCACTGGAAAGCGTGGACTACGGTGCGCAGTAACTCTACGTGACCGGTTCCGCGTCGAGATTGTGGAGTATGGTGCGCCCTTTTTCCACAGATGGAATCGAACGGATGTTGGGGCGCACGGTACTCCACGAAACCGACACGCGGGGAGTGGATTTGATGGTGCGTCAGCTATCCCTCATGGTCGGAGTTTGATGGATAGCCAGGCTCGGACTCTGCGATCTGACTTGACGGAGAGTCAGAAATGATCACCCGGCGTGAGGTGTCAGCCCTTGCGAGACCCCGAAAAATTTTAGTAGTCTTCTGGTGTTGGGGGACACCGCTCCCTGAGTGGAAAGCCCGAAACACCTAAGTCCCCTACCGCTGGCGCGAGTTCGAGTTTGAGGAGGACCGATCGTGAGCACGTTGCCCACCTGGCTTAGGAGTCAGATCACCGCAGCTCAGGCGGAGGCTGGGGCGGACGGCACGACGTGGTCCGTGTACGTGGCCACGGACGGTGGGCTTGTCCTGCTGGCCGGAGCGCACGACCGAGACCACGCGCAGCGCTGGCTTGACGAGTCCGGGAAGACCGGCCTTGTGGCGCGCAGTCCCAAGGCATCGGCCAACGTCTCTCCCGCCCTGTCCGGTCCGATCGCCCTGGGAGGTACGGCATGACCCGCAAGCCGCAGAACAACGCTCCCGTTGCCATGCGCGTCATGATCACTACTCCCGCCCGGAACGCTATGGAGGGACACGGCCTTACGGACGCTGTGTTGATCGTTGACGATCAACGTGTGGCGGTTGCCTACTCGGTGTTCAGCCCGGCAACCAGCCGGTACAGCCTGGTGACGCTTGACGGGCGTTGGATCATTCCGGGCAAGGACGGTTACAAGACGCGGGGGCCGGCGTCGACGTACGCGCGGAAGAACATCGCGGATGTGCGCCCGGACGGCCTTGTGATCCTGGAACCGGTGCGGCACAACGGCCGGTACGCGGTGACCCGTTACGGGCAGCGTCGGGCCGGTATCTGCCAGGGTGCCGTGTCGTACGGGCAGTACGGCTACTCCTGCCACTGTGGCGCGTCGCTCACGTGGGATGAAGTCAACCGAGACGGCTTTGTCACGGTGACGGACGGGCGTAGGGGGACGCATGTTCAGGCGTACGCGGTCCGTCGTGAGCATGGGGTGGAGTGGTCGCAGGATCTGGCCATGCAGCATGACGCGCCGGTTGTTGCGGCTACGCCGTTCCGTCCGGCTGCTGAGGTGATCGCGCAGGGGCAGGAGCGTAAGGCGGCTGAGGACGCGCGTAAGGCCGTGTCCGCGCCCGTGGCGGAGGTTCCGGCGGAGACTGCGCCCCAGGCGGACGCTCCCGCCCTTGTCGGCCCGTACGGCGTCCGCGCCTATGAGGTGATCGTGTCGAACGCGTCGGCGTTGATCGGGGGGCCGCGCAAGGTCACGCGCTGGGCTGTAGTCGACGCGAACGGGGTCACGGTGTCGGATGATCACCTGTCGAAGCTTGCTGCCGACACCCGCGCGGACTTCCTGAACGGGGAGCGCGGACAGGGTCAGACCCCGGACACGTGCCCGGAGAGCACCCCGGACAACGCGCGCCGTCTGGTGGCGTCGGGTGCCACGGGGCGCGCGTACGTGACCGGGAACGGCGCCCGGATGCGGATCGAGTCTGCGGACGGCCGGTGTGCGTTCACGCTGCACACAGTGCCGGATGAGGCGCACGACGAAGCCAAGGCCGGTTTCGCGGCAACGGCGCGGGAGTTCGCGGACGTGATCCGGAACCGTGCCGAGTCTGAGACGCAGTTCAAGCCCGCGAAGGTTCAGATGTGGTCGGGCAAGCCCGCGCCGCGTAAGGCGTTCGAGCCCAAGGACTACGCCCCGGGGTCCATGCTCGCGTGGACGGTGGACGGCGTCCGCTACACGGGGCAGGTGTGGGCGACCCGTGTGCAGGGTGGCGACTGGAACCGTAACCACTCGTCCTACAAGCCGGGGGAGGCTACGGCCGTCATCGTGGCGACCGTTGACGGCCGGCGGGCGTGTCGGGATGAGGCGGTGGCCGTGCCGCTCTACACGGGGTCGCGGCGGAAGACTGCTTACGCGCATGTGGCGTTTCCCATGGGGCCGATGGACAGTGACGGGTGCGTGCCGCGTTGGCAGGCGGACGTGACCGTGATCGCCCCGGAGTGCGCGAGCGACGGCCTGTTTGATGTGGTCACCCCCCGCGTTGACGACATGGACGTGTGGGAGGGCGAGGGCGGGGCGTTCGTGGGCGAGTACGACGATGTGCCCGAGGCTCCGGCCGTCGACGCTCCGGCGCCTGTTGCGGACGCTCCGGCCGAGTCTGCGCCCGAGGCTGAGCGCATCGTGGGGGCGTACTGCCACCGTTGCCAGGAAGACGGTTTGGTGATCGCTGGCACGTGCCGCCGTTGTGGGCGAGTGGACATCGTGGCCGCGATGACGGCGAGCGGTCCGCGCATGTGCCCGGCGGAGGAAAAGGCGCGCGCTACCGGGCGCCTGTACTGCGGCCGTTGCTTCCGTACCGGGGCGGCGCTGTACGCGTCGATGTACTGGACTGCGGACGGCGAGGGGCACCGTTTCCATATCTGCGCCGATTGCTACGGGCACCGTGTTCCGTCGGCTCAGCCTGCGGACGTCAAGGCGCCTGCGGGTGCCACGGTCCGCGCGGCGCGTAAGGCTCGGGAGTTCGCGGAGCGTCACGGCTGCTCTGCGGGGGATCAGTTCCGGGCGGCTGAGGCCGCGCGCTTGCGGGTGGCTCAGGAGTTCGGGGCGCGTGCGGGTGACGTCATCTCTGACCCGTGTGGGGAGGCCGCTTGGGACGCTTGGGAGGGTGAGGGCGGCACCGTTCCGGGCGTGGCCACCCCGGCCCCGGCCCCCGAGGGTGAGCCGTCCGACGGTGACGTCACGGCGGACGCTGCGGAGTCTGAGGCGTACGCGGCGGAGACCGCTTCGGAGCCGGCGGCCTCCACGAGACGTGACGCGAGCACATCAAGCGAGGATCGCACCCCCGTTGGGGAAGGGGGGTTTTCCCGGGAACTTGACGCGTACGCGTCAGAAAGGGGATCGGAGGTTCGCGGGCACGTGGCGGACGTTGAGGTGGCGGCCGGTACGGACACAGACGCCGCAGAGTGCGGCGATGAGCAGATGAAGGAGGCGGCCGACGTGGCCGAGGCGGAGACGTGTGAGGCGTGCGGGCGTGAGCGGCACCCGGACACGGCGCTGTATGTAGGGGCGTGCCGGCCGCAGTCCTGGACGTATTGCAGCCGCGCCAACACGGGTCAGGGGGCGATCATCCCGACTGGTGTGCAGGAGGAGGAGGCCGCCGCGGCTGACCCCGGCGCCATCGAGGCGGCGGCCGATGGTGAGGGCCAGGAGGTGAGCGAAGAGAGCGCCGACATCGTCATCCGGCACACCCCCGCCGACGGTATTTCTGTTGGGGTGCGAAGGGCGTCGTGCACTGTCGCAGTTCGCGGGTCCACTCGCCCGAGTGAGACGGCATCTGTAGGGGTGTCGTGCAAGTCGGTGCCGTCGTTCATGTCGCATGAACACACAAGTCCCCTCGGTCTTCCGGTCGTTCCGCGTACAGCTGCCCTCCGGCGCCGCGTATTGGACGGTGTTGGATGGCGACCTGCGGGTTGTCGACGCGGCGGACGAGTTCCTGCGCCATCTGCGGTTCGCTCGGGACAGTGCGGAGTCCACGTCGGAGGCATACGCGGGTGCCACCGCTCTGTATCTGCGCTGGTGCCACGAGAGCGGACGGCTCTGGACGACCGGCGCCCGGCACCTGGGTATGTTCATGGTCTGGCTCCGGTACGCGCCCAGGCTCCCGTCGGCGGCACCGGTGTTCACCGGGCCAGGCGCGAAGCAGGTGCGGGGACCGCGCCGGGTGAACGCGGTCCTGGCCGCGGTCCGTGAGTTCCTGAAGCACGCCGTCAGCACCGGTGCCGCGCCCGTGTGGGTGCTCGATCAGCTCTACGAGATCGGCGACGGCCGCGATCTGCCTGCCGAAGCGCGGGGCGAGTACGGCATCCCCCGCGGCATCGCGAAGGTCCGTCACCGTCTGCACGAGCCGGACGAGCCGGTGGACCGCGCCAGCGATGAGGAGACCGTCGCCCTGGTGCGGGCCTGCCGCTCGGCTCGGGACCGGCTGATCGTGCTGCTGATGGCCCGCGCCGGCATCCGCCGCGGCGAGGCTGTTTACTCCTTTGTGTAAGAGGTGATCTTGCTGGGTGCTGGTCGGGCCCCGGCTGACACCAGGAATGTGACGCACAGTGAGTGACCTGA
>NZ_JBIRST010000063.1:0-4917 GCF_044334385.1 Streptomyces sp. NPDC020801 | reverse complement strand
GGTCACTCACTGTGCGTCACATTCCTGGTGTCAGCCGGGGCCCGACCAGCACCCAGCAAGATCACCTCTTACACAAAGGAGTAAACAGCCTCCGATACAGAGCCTGGGGTAGCAGCGGCCAGGGCAAGTCGCCGAGAGGAAAAGTCCGCCAGCTCGCCGTCACCGTCGACCGCTGGTGGACCGAGATCTCCGCATTCATCGATACCGGCCACAGCAACGCCAAGAGCGAAGGCATCAACCGCGTGATCAAGCTCGTCGCTCGCAATGCCTTCGGGTTCCGTAATGCCGACAACCAGCGACTACGGACACGCTGCGTTACCACGCGACGAGCCCGCGGACACCTCCGCACCGCTCAACTTTGAAGACCCGCGAAAGCCCCGCCGCTGGGCGAGACTGAAGAAGAGGTCGTCGAACCGGGCCGCGTAGTCCTCCAACGGCCACGGCGCAGGCGGACACGGACGGCGAGCGGTCATCTTCAGCCCCAGCAAGGCAGTTGCCTCTTCCCACTGGCCTACGACCAACCCAACTTGCCCGTCAACCCACACTACCGCCGGACTTAACGAACTACCGGTAGGAGCCCCACCAAAAACACCTGGTGGGGCTCCTTCAGCGTTAAGCAGCTATTGAACTGCCGCTCCGCGTAGCAATGCCAAGCGGTCCATCGGGTAGGCGTAGCCTACGCCTCGGCCCGGGGTACCAGTCCCTGGAAGTTGCCTCGCGACAGTCGTTCTACCGCTCGGGTGATTTCAGCACGAGTCACGCGAGGGACGACCACAAGATTGGCCACGGTGAAATATCCATCCGACTGCACTTCATCGGCAACTTCTTGCGCTAGGCGCACAACATCGTAGACGGCCAGCTCAAAGGTGGCGCCAGACGAGACCACCTTCACACCAACCAGATAGCCTTTCGCTTCCGTTTCGACTTCATACCCTGATAGGTAGTCGGGAAGCTGCAGGTCATACACCGCCCTCCGTAGTTCTAATCTTCGCCAATTCCCCGGCATTCTCTCAGTGAACTCTTCCATCAATTAGGTCCGGTGAAGCCATTCGAAAGCAGAGCGGCGCTCATGGAAATCGGATCTCGGATTCGAAGCAAGCCGCTCAGCGTAGTCCCTAATGATTTTTACACGATCGGGCATGGGGACCGCAAGGACGCCAATAGAATCCTCCCATGTTGTACCACGCAATACAACTGCGCCACTGGTTGACATCATCACAAATTCAGGTTTCCCCGCGCCGGATCCAAGAATCCCGCTAGCCACACCACTCCCCATAATGTCCCAGTCTTCCATCAGCTCAACCTTAGCCCATCGAAGAATTGATGCCGATTCATCATCGGCAAGGTCGACCCCCAGCAAGAATTCCCTATTCGGTCCACTGAACAGGCCGCTCTCACTCGCCAAGCCAAACCAGCTCAGATTTGCATTACTGGCCACGTCTGCATCGCTGAAATCGAGAACAACATCGCGTCGACCGTCGTTACGCCCGCAACTCACAGCGATCCAAGCAGCTCTGACGGGTAGCGTCGCCGACGTCTCGTCGATGCCGCGAAAGCGGATCCCGGCCAGCGCCAACGCTTCCGACAGCTTCTGGTCGTTCATGAAAAACCTCCGAGGAAATACATTGCCGATCGAACATTACACCCACGCAGCATGGCAGGCGGGCTCCGGATATCGTCCGAAGCCCGCCGCCAATTCACCGAAAGCTACGGGTGTGGGAAGTAAGGCATGATCTTGGTGTAGTCGTGATTGTCAACCCAGCCAATATCGCCATACTTGTTGATCAAGACGCGGTATCTGTTGCCTCCGCCTGGGATGTCGTAGATGGTTGCGCCGCCCCATTTCCTGGCTATAGCGGGCGGCGTATTGGGACGCACGGTGAATGTATCGACGTTGCCCTCGGGTGTGAGTCGCGGGGGGCGTCCATTATTGATGATGTCATCGACGCCGTCATGGACAGTGTTAGGAATATCGCTGGGTCCGCAGATACCGCCCTTGCCGGCGTTATGCACCAAGACCGGCGTGTTCCCGGCGAGTACATAGTACGTGTGGAGGTCTTCGACGGTGAGGTTGTAGGTGCGTACTCGTTGGTCGAAGGCGCGGTTGGCCTGGACACGGACGGTGCTTCCGTCGCTGCTCAGCAGGGTGGATCCGGCTCGGAGGTCGTGGGCTTTGACCCAGCGCTTTTCCGTGGGGTTCCAGAAGGGGTGCTCGTAGGTTGCGGTGAGCTTGCGGGGTCCGTCGGGTGTGTTGAGGGTGAGTTCGTCGAAGTGTTTGTCGCCGTCGGTGATGATCAGTCGTGCGACCTTGCGCGGCGCGGTCTTCCCCGTGAGCGGGTCGGTAGCGACTACTGTGTCGCCTGCCTTGATGCTCTCGATGTTCTTCGCAGGGCCGCCGGCCATGAGTACTTTGGTGCCGGCCACGAAGCACTGGGTGCATGTCTCTTTCGCAGGGCGTTCTTCCCGGGCTTCGCGGAGGGCTTGGTCGAGGTCGTCGCTGAAGCGGTGGACGCCTTCGTTGGCCATGGCGAGGCCACTTCCGGTCGCGGCTATACCACCGCTGACCGCCATAACAGCTTCGAGGCAGCCGGCACCCGCTGTCTCGGGGCACAGGAAGAGTCCGCCGCCTCCGCCTACGAGGCCCTCCGTGATTCCCGTGTCCGCCAGGAAGGCGCCGCCGACGCTCTCGATCAGGTCAGCGGCGAGTTGCGGGCTGTTGTCCCAGAGCGCCTGCGCATAGGGGCTGATTTTGTTGACTGTGTCCTTGAGCCACCCCGGTATCCAGCTGCCGTCATCGTCCTGCTGACTGTTCTTCTTCCGCTGTTCCTCGACCAACTGCCGAAACCGCGCCGCTTCCTGCTGCTGTTTGACGACTGCGGTGTGGTAGGCCTCCGTCGCCGCTTGGCCCGCGGCGGTGGCGTCCTTGCCGGCGGCTGTGGCGGAGACACGTGCTTGCTGGGCTGCTGTCCAGGCCGAGTCGGCGGAGCTGCGTGCGGAGTCGGCCGAGTACTGGGCGGAGGTGGCCGAGGTGATGGCTGCGGCTGCGGCGTTTTCGGCGGTCTGCTGGGCGTTGCGGGCTGTCTTGGCCGAGGCGGCGGCGTCCTTGGCGGACTGTTCGGCCTGGTTGGCGTAGCCGTTGGCCTGGTTGGCGTACTTCTGGGCGTCGTTGGCGGCTGCTTGGGCCTGTCTGCGGTAGCCCTCGGCTTCGGCCGCTGCCTTGGCGGCGGTGGCTGCTGCCCTGCCCGCTTCGGCCGCGTTCTTCTGGGCGGTGGCCGCGATGCCTGCGGCCTGTGCGATCAGCTGCTGGATCTGGGCTTCGTGGGTGGCGGCGAGCTGGTCTTGCCGCTGGGCTTTGTACTGGCCGACCGTGATGAAGGCGTGCAACAGGTCGGAGGGGCCTTCCAGCGCGATGCGGGCGGCGGCCTTCAGCTGGGCGCCGTTGCTCTTGTTGTTGGTATCGCCGAGTTGGGCGGCGCGGACGCGTTCGTCCTGGGTGCGTGCCTGGGAATCGTCGGAGGTGATGAACTGGCGCAGGGCATCCGTTGTGTCAGTGTTGAGTGCGGTGCGTCCGGCCTGTTGTTCAATCGGGCCGGCGTTGGCGATGGTCCGGGCGACGACGAGGCGCATGTCCTGCTTCATCGCCTCGTACTGGCCGGTGGCCAGAAATGCACTCACCGCGGCAGCGTCGCCTTCCAGAGCCTTGGCGGCGGCGGCGCGTACGTCGGCGGAGCCGGCGACTAGCGCAAGGTGTTCGACGTCCTGGCGGTCGTCCTGGCTGCTGGCTTCCTGACTGCCGGTGCGGATGTAGGCGGTGATGTCCGTGTCGGAGCCGGCCAGGGCGACGAGGGCTGCGGACCGGCTCCACGGGCGGCCGGTCTTGGCGGTGGCCAGGGCCACCTTGCGGGCTTCGGGAGCGATCTTCGCCGGGTCCGCGCCGGGCTGGGCGGCCTGGTCGGCCAGCTTGCCTGCCTCGGCCTGCAGGTCCTTGGCCTGCTGTTGGGCTGCTTGCTGTGCCGCGGTTTGCTGGTCTTCCTGTGCTTTGAGGTCCTGGGCGCGGGCGATGGCTTCGTTGGTGCGGGCGGTCAGCTGCTCGGTGTCGATACGGATCGCGAGGTCGTGGACCTTCTGGGCCTTGGCGACCGCCGCACTGGCCGCGTCGGCGTCCTTCTTGGCCTCTTTGGCGTGCGCGGCGGACTGCTTTGCGGCACTCGCCGCCTCACCCGCGTGCTTGGCCGCGTCGTCGGCGGCCTTGGCCGCGTTCTCCGCGTGCGTGGCAGCGTCGTTCGCGGCGTCACGGGCCTCACCGGCAGCGGAGGCGGCCTCCTGGGCCAGCGCCTGGGCGGCGTCGGCGGCGCGGCCGGCCTCGCGGGCGTGCCGGTGTGCGGCGGCTGCGGCGTTCTGTGCTTCGGCGGAGTGGGCGCCGGCTTGGTCGGCGTAGGAGTTGGCCTGGTCGGCCGCGTCCGCGGCGTCGTTGGCGTTGCTGCCGGCGCCGCTTGCGGCCTGGGCTGCGTCCGCTGCCGATGCGGCGGCGGTCCGCGCCGAGTCGGCGGCTTGGGCGGCGGCGTGTGCGCCCGCGGCGGCGTCCCGTGCGTTTTGGGCGGCCTTGCGTGCGGCGCCTGCCTGGCCGGCGTCGAGGGCCGCGTTCGCGGCGGCGTCACGGGCCTGGGAGGCTGCCTCTGCGGCGCCGTCCGCGGCCGCGGCGGCAGCCGAGGCCGCGTTCGCGGCCACGCGGGCGGCATCGGTGGCCGCGTTCGCGGCGCTGATCGCGGTCTGTGCGGCGGTGGCGGCCTGCTGGGCGGCGGACGCCGCGCGGGCGGCGGATGCTGCCGCGTGCTGGGTGTCCTTCTGGGCGGCCTGGGTCTCCGCGGCGGCCTTCTGCGCGGCGGCCTTGGCCAGCTTCGCCGCGGTCACCGCACG
>NZ_JBIRST010000062.1:3436-4970 GCF_044334385.1 Streptomyces sp. NPDC020801 | reverse complement strand
AATGTAACCGGGCGTTTCCCTCACGCTATGACCACCGAAACACTATGAAACTGACAACCGCACCACACCACCAACAAAAGAAGAAGTGTGGGGTTGTTCGTGGTTTCAGAACCAACACAGTGGACGCGAGCAACTGAGGACAAGCCCTCGGCCTATTAGTACCGGTCACCTCCACACGTTGCCGTGCTTCCAGATCCGGCCTATCAACCCAGTCGTCTACTGGGAGCCTTACCCCATCAAGTGGGTGGGAGTCCTCATCTCGAAGCAGGCTTCCCGCTTAGATGCTTTCAGCGGTTATCCCTCCCGAACGTAGCCAACCAGCCATGCCCTTGGCAGAACAACTGGCACACCAGAGGTTCGTCCGTCCCGGTCCTCTCGTACTAGGGACAGCCCTTCTCAAGACTCCTACGCGCACAGCGGATAGGGACCGAACTGTCTCACGACGTTCTAAACCCAGCTCGCGTACCGCTTTAATGGGCGAACAGCCCAACCCTTGGGACCGACTCCAGCCCCAGGATGCGACGAGCCGACATCGAGGTGCCAAACCATCCCGTCGATATGGACTCTTGGGGAAGATCAGCCTGTTATCCCCGGGGTACCTTTTATCCGTTGAGCGACGGCGCTTCCACAAGCCACCGCCGGATCACTAGTCCCGACTTTCGTCCCTGCTCGACCCGTCGGTCTCACAGTCAAGCTCCCTTGTGCACTTACACTCAACACCTGATTGCCAACCAGGCTGAGGGAACCTTTGGGCGCCTCCGTTACTCTTTAGGAGGCAACCGCCCCAGTTAAACTACCCATCAGACACTGTCCCTGATCCGGATCACGGACCCAGGTTAGACATCCAGCACGACCAGACTGGTATTTCAACGACGACTCCACCACCACTGGCGTGGCCGCTTCAAAGTCTCCCAGCTATCCTACACAAGCCGAACCGAACACCAATATCAAACTGTAGTAAAGGTCCCGGGGTCTTTCCGTCCTGCTGCGCGAAACGAGCATCTTTACTCGTAGTGCAATTTCACCGGGCCTATGGTTGAGACAGTCGAGAAGTCGTTACGCCATTCGTGCAGGTCGGAACTTACCCGACAAGGAATTTCGCTACCTTAGGATGGTTATAGTTACCACCGCCGTTTACTGGCGCTTAAGTTCTCAGCTTCGCCCCACCGAAATGGAGCTAACCGGTCCCCTTAACGTTCCAGCACCGGGCAGGCGTCAGTCCGTATACATCGCCTTACGGCTTCGCACGGACCTGTGTTTTTAGTAAACAGTCGCTTCTCGCTGGTCTCTGCGGCCACCCCCAGCTCTAACAGCAAGTGCTATCACCAGGCGTGGCCCCCCTTCTCCCGAAGTTACGGGGGCATTTTGCCGAGTTCCTTAACCATAGTTCACCCGAACGCCTCGGTATTCTCTACCTGACCACCTGAGTCGGTTTAGGGTACGGGCCGCCATGAAACTCGCTAGAGGCTTTTCTCGACAGCATAGGATCATCCACTTCGCCACAATCGGCTCGGCATCAGGTCTCAGACTACAT
>NZ_JBIRST010000062.1:1547-3342 GCF_044334385.1 Streptomyces sp. NPDC020801 | reverse complement strand
CCGTCCTACACCCTTACCCCGGGACAACCACCGCCCGGGATGGACTACCTTCCTGCGTCACCCCATCACTCACCTACTAACCGCTTGGTCCGGCGGCTCCACCACTTTCCATTCCCCGAAGGGTCCGGAACGGCTTCACGGCCTTAGCATCACGATGCTCGATGTTTGACGCTCCACAGCGGGTACCGGAATATCAACCGGTTATCCATCGACTACGCCTGTCGGCCTCGCCTTAGGTCCCGACTTACCCTGGGCAGATCAGCTTGACCCAGGAACCCTTAGTCAATCGGCGCACACGTTTCTCACGTGTGAATCGCTACTCATGCCTGCATTCTCACTCGTCAACCGTCCACAACTACCTTCCGGTGCTGCTTCACCCGGCAGACGACGCTCCCCTACCCATCACAACACCCGTTGGGGCTATATGCTGCAATGACACGACTTCGGCGGTACGCTTGAGCCCCGCTACATTGTCGGCGCGGAATCACTAGACCAGTGAGCTATTACGCACTCTTTCAAGGGTGGCTGCTTCTAAGCCAACCTCCTGGTTGTCTCTGCGACTCCACATCCTTTCCCACTTAGCGTACGCTTAGGGGCCTTAGTCGATGCTCTGGGCTGTTTCCCTCTCGACCATGGAGCTTATCCCCCACAGTCTCACTGCCGCGCTCTCACTTACCGGCATTCGGAGTTTGGCTAAGGTCAGTAACCCGGTAGGGCCCATCGCCTATCCAGTGCTCTACCTCCGGCAAGAAACACACGACGCTGCACCTAAATGCATTTCGGGGAGAACCAGCTATCACGGAGTTTGATTGGCCTTTCACCCCTAACCACAGGTCATCCCCCAGGTTTTCAACCCTGGTGGGTTCGGTCCTCCACGAAGTCTTACCTCCGCTTCAACCTGCCCATGGCTAGATCACTCCGCTTCGGGTCTTGAGCGTGCTACTGAAAACGCCCTATTCGGACTCGCTTTCGCTACGGCTACCCCACCCGGGTTAACCTCGCAACACACCGCAAACTCGCAGGCTCATTCTTCAAAAGGCACGCAGTCACGAGACACCAGCAAGCTGATGTCCGACGCTCCCACGGCTTGTAGGCACACGGTTTCAGGTACTATTTCACTCCCCTCCCGGGGTACTTTTCACCATTCCCTCACGGTACTATCCGCTATCGGTCACCAGGGAATATTTAGGCTTAGCGGGTGGTCCCGCCAGATTCACACGGGATTTCTCGGGCCCCGTGCTACTTGGGTGTCTCTCAAACGAGCCGCTGACGTTTCAGCTACGGGGGTCTTACCCTCTACGCCGGACCTTTCGCATGTCCTTCGCCTACATCAACGGTTTCTGACTCGTCCTGTCGCCGGCAGACGACAGAAGAGAGATCCCACAACCCCGCATGCGCAACCCCTGCCGGGTCTCACACACATACGGTTTGGCCTCATCCAGTTTCGCTCGCCACTACTCCCGGAATCACGGTTGTTTTCTCTTCCTGCGGGTACTGAGATGTTTCACTTCCCCGCGTTCCCTCCACACTGCCTATGTGTTCAGCAGTGGGTGACAGCCCATGACGACTGCCGGGTTTCCCCATTCGGAAACCCCCGGATCAAAGCCTGGTTGACGACTCCCCGGGGACTATCGTGGCCTCCCACGTCCTTCATCGGTTCCTGGTGCCAAGGCATCCACCGTGCGCCCTTAAAAACTTGGCCACAGATGCTCGCGTCCACTGTGCAGTTCTCAAACAACGACCAACCACCCATCACCCCGGGACAACATCCCGAGTGCACTGGGGCCGGCATCAA
>NZ_JBIRST010000061.1:0-5353 GCF_044334385.1 Streptomyces sp. NPDC020801 | reverse complement strand
TGAGCCCGGAACGGGGCCTCCGCTCCGCTCCAGCCCCAACCCTCCCCGCCCGTAGGGGAACCGGTCAGAAAAGCAGCAGCAGTGAGAGGGGGAGGCGGGGCTGGGAGAGTGTGGCCTGGAGTGAGGGATCACAGGGACGGTGACGGAAGGTCATGGCGCCGTGCAGCCCGGAGGAAGGTGCTCCCGTTCGAGTGACGCACCTCGGGCAGTTGGTGCTTCAGTTTGAAGCGCTAGATAGACTCTGGAACTGGCAGGCCACACCGGAGCGCGGGTTAAAAACCCGCTTCATTTCCGCTTGCCATTTCTCCGAGAAACCACCGGATACAGGACTTGAGAATTCGACCCGCTGAACTGACCTTAGCCATAGAAAGGCGCCTCAGATATGGGAAATTTGAAATTCGGCGTGCGGAGGTACACGAGCCGATCGGCCCCCAGGGCCGGGCGGCGAAACCGAGCTCCGGCCTCAGCCACGCCTTCGTTGCTGCTTGTCCGTCACGGCCGGTACCACCCGAGACTCAGAGCCGCTGGTGCCGCCTATGGCCCGCAGCTGGTCGACGGAGCCGCACGCGAAGCCGCCTCAGCCGCGACGGTGCCTGGCCCGCAGGTTCTCGTGCGACATCAGATAGGAGCAGAGTCCGCGTTTCTGCTGGTCACAGCGTTACCCCTGGGGTGCTTGTGACTCCTCAGCAGTGACACAGGGCCCCTGCTATGTCCCTCCTGGGTAGACACATCGCCCCTGAAAAGTCGGCATTCCTGACGTTGTCCCGCATGGAAGGTCAGGAATACCGACCTCTTGGGGCGCGGAAGGTCGGCGGTGCTGACTTTCCGCGCCGAAGGTCGAGTCCGCTGCCACACCCCTATACATGCCCGGCGCGCAGGAGTTCGTGCAGGAGATGTGTCACCCCTGGGGGGACACAAGACGCGCCGGAAGTCAGTAATGCCGACCTGTAGGTCAGAAGTACTGACCTACTGCTACGTTGCTGCACGCCCGGGATCTTGGAACTTTGGAGAGCTGCTCGTGTCCGAGTCACAGCGCCGCCGGCGTGCCGCCAGGCCCGCGCCCAACCCCGGCCTGGCGCCGGACGATCCGCTGCGGGTCTTCAGCGAGCGGCTCCGGAAGATCGATGGCCTGGACGACCTGGCGCGGGCGTATCCCGGTCGGGAGATCAGCATCGGCCGCCAGCGCCAGCAGCTGGAGTTCTACTCCGACCCGGACCGGCCCAACGCCTTCGCCATGGTGGCGCTGGAGTTCTTCCTCGTGATCGCCCAGTACTACCGCGAGGCGCTGCCGCTGCGGCTGATCCTGCTGCTGATCGCCGGGCAGAGGGCCGGCGGGCGGATCCCGCTCACCCAGGACGACATGGCGCAGATCCTGGACGTCCCGCGCCAGAAGGTGAACGAGTCGCTGCGCGAGATCATGAGCCACGGCATCGTGATCAAAATCGGGCGCGGCGTCTACCAGTTCAACCCGCCGTACTCCTACGTCGCGGCCGAACTGGTCCGGCTCTCCGACGGGACCACCGAGTATGTTCAGGTGGACCAGGCCGACGCGCTCGCGGAGCTGCGGGCCGCGGCGCTGCCGGACCTGGTCCGGTTCCCCTCGCTGCAGCACATGCGCGAGGCGATCGAAGAGTTCCGCAAGGAGCGGGCCCGGCAACGCCGGGAACGGCGGGAGCGGTTCGAGGCGATGACGACGCAGAAGGAGGGCGATCGGTGAGCAGGAGCATGTTGGTCACACCGGTCAACGCGGAGGGCGTCGTCGCGGCGCTGGACCTGCCGGGGCCGGCCTACCGCGTCCTGTTCACCCTGCGCTCCCGCAGCGAGCCCGGCGGGCGCGTGGAGATGGGACAGAGCCAGATCGCCGACCTGCTCGGACTGAGCCGCCCCAGCGTCACCTCCGGCCTGCGCGAGCTGATACTCGCCCGCCTGGTGAAGAAGCAGCGCAACGGCGTCTACCGCATCAACGCAATGCTCGCCGCCTACGACACCCCCGCCGACGCCCGGGCCGCCATCGACGCCATGGACCCCGCGGACCGGATGGACGACCCGCACTTCGTCGCCCGCTACCACCAGGCCGTCGAGGACTACCGCGAGCAGCTCGCCCGCGAACGACGCAAGAAGTTGCGCGTCGCCTGAACCCAGCCCCCGGCCGACACCACGGCGCTGCACCCCCACGGTGCAGCGCCGTTCGTGTGCCTGGTGTCGACGCCGACACCAAAGATCCCTGCCAGGCGGGACAAAGGTCCCCGCGCGCAGGGACAACCTGGTGGCGGCGCCACTTTCGTGTGAGGGCGGCGAGTGTCAGACCCCGACGCACGGTTCCCGCAGGCGGGAAACGCCCGGGACAGGAGCGCGAGAAAAGAATCATGAGCGGCCCCCTTCCCTAGGTGTATGAAGTTCCATACAAGTGTATTGAAGTTCATACAGCTACGGGAGGACCCGCCGTGTTAGCCACCCTCGTCACCGCCGCCCTCGCTATCGTCGCCACCCTGCTGGGTGCGATCGTCTCCGGCCGGTTCCAGGAGCGCGCCGCCGAACGCGGCGTCCGCGCCAGCCACGGTGAGGCGATCCGCCGCGATCGGCTGAAGGCCGTGACCGCGCTGGCCTGCGCGATCAGCGACCACCGCCGGGCGATGTGGATGCGCGGGGACGCCGTCCTCAAGGAGGCCGGCACCGAGCGGATCGAGGCGCTGCGCGGCGAGAGCCACATGACCCGCAGCGCGGTCACCCGCCCGCTGGTCGCGCTGCGCGTCCTCATTGAGGACCAGGCCGTGCGCGCCGCCGCCGACCACATGGTCACGCTGACCTACGCGATGCGCGACGCGTACGCCACCACCCAGGAGCTGACCGCCGCCCGCGAGGCCGCGAAGGTCGCCCACGACACCTTCGTCGACACCGCCGCCGGCTACCTCGCCCGGACTGCCTGACCTCGCCACGCCCGTGTGCCGCCGGGGCCCCGGCTCGGAGTGTCAACGCTCTCCGGAGGCCCCACACACCACACCCGCCCCCTTCCACGTGCACAAGATCGGAGTCCCCATGGAGCAGCAGTCGAAGGCCCTCGCCCGGATCAGCAGCGTCGAGACGTCGGCCGAACGGACCGCCGGCACCGTCGGCGGCGAGGACCTGGCCGTGCTCGCCCCGGCCGCGGCCGCCGCGCTCAACATGCTCGCCGACGCCGTCCGTCGAGGTGGCGCCGACCACGACGACACCGTCCAGGCCCTCAAGGCCGCCGGTGTCCACGAGGCGTTCGCCAGCGTCTTCGACGCCGCCTCCGAGCGTGTCATGGAGGCGGCCGACGACCCTTACGACTTCGACGTGCGGCTGCACGCCGACAACCTCGCCGAGGCCGCTGGCGACGTCCGGCGCGCCTTCGAATGGCTCTAGAACCCCGCCCAGCACCGCCACAACTCCACGGGAAGGCCGATGACCACCGAGTCCGAGCACACCAACCCCGCCCCCGACCTCACGGTCCCGCTCGCCGCTGCCGACGCCCAGGCGCTGGGCGACGACGCCCAGCTGCTCGCCGCGCTACTCGGCCGCGCGCTGCACGGAGTCGCGATGCTGCGCACCGGGCGCACGTCCCTGGACGACCTCACGGACGCCATCGAGGGCACCACCGAGCTGTTGGAACGGCTGGAGGGGGCTCGGAGGGCCGAGGTGCGTGAGTTCGCCGCGCAGAAGGGCACACACGGCACCCTGGCCAAGGCGATGCGCCTCACCAACCGCGCAACGGCCCAGTCCCGCCGCAGGACGCTGCTGCGGGAGGAGCCGAGCGCGATGGAGCGGTGGGCCACCGGCAGCAGCTGACTGGTGCAGCGCGCTGCTTACAACCGGCGCGGGTTGTGTCCCTGGAGCGGGACGCAACCCGCGCTGCATGTCGTCTGGAGGCGACATCAGCGTCAAGTAGAGGAGACACGCTGCACGGCGCCGCTGCTTTGCAGCGGCCGGCCTGCTGCACGAGCAGCCCCCTTGTGCTGCCTGGGTGCCGGGCCTGGAAGTGTAACGCCCTCGGAGCACCGAGCAGCACCGCCCACCGCCCCCTCGCTGCACCGTGCAGCAGCCTTGCAGCACACGCAGCAGCGCCCCGGACGAGGGTGGAGTCCGGGGCGCTGCAACGGGTGTTCGGGAGGCCCTACGCTTCAACGTAGGCAACGATGGTGATCTGCCGAAGGGCCGTGACGTAGTAGATGACGCGGACGCCGTCGACGTCGTCGACGTAGTCGCGCAGCAGGGTGTTGGGCACCGGGGTGCCCAGCTCGGGGTTGACGCTGATCGCGACGATCGCGCGGTCCAGGCGGTGCGTCTCGGCTGCCGTCAGCTTCTGCAGCTGGCTCAGCGCGGGCTCCACCAGGACGACCTGGGACCGGCGTGGTCCGTGCTCAGGCGACACAGGGCTGCTCGCCGGCGAGGCGCTCCAGGTGGGCGTCGCGGGCTTCCTCCCACAGCACGCCGGACTCTGCAGCCGGGTAGCCGTTCTCCGCGATGTCTTCCAGCACCGAGGCGAGGACGTCGACGCGGGCGCGCTGGTCGGCGGCGTAGGCGCGGACGGACGCGGCGGCGTTCTCATCGAGGGGCTGACGGTCGGGTGCGGGGGCCGGTTGCTGGCTCATCCGGGGCTCCTGGGCGTTGCTGGCGTGTGTTCTCACGGTAGCGCCGGGGCGGGGCGCTCCGGGACGGTACGGACGAAACCCCGCGCCGGACCGGGGACCCAGCTGTGCGCGGGAACGCCTCTGCCAGGAAAAACGCAGGACCCAGGACCCAGGAGACCCAGGCAGCGACGGGGGGCGCGCTCGGGCCAGGGCGGCAATGCCCGGTGGGGAGCGCCCTGGAGACATGCGCACCAAGGACGTTCGGGTGGGCGAGACATACCGGTGCGAGGTGCCGCTCGCGCTTCTGTCGCAGCGCTACCGGCCGAAGACGATGGGCGACTCCTGGTGGCCGCTGAGCTGGCTGCGCGGCACGTACTTCCCGCTGACCGTGGTCGACGTGGACACCGCCGCTCGGACCGCACAGGGCCTGATGACGGGGGCGAGCCCCCGGGTCACGGTGGAGCTCACCGAGGACCAGGCGCGGGAGGCCGGCCTCCCGCCCGGGGGCAGCTACCAGGTCTCCGGGATTGTGTTGGACGCCGAGGGCGAGCCCGTCGAACTCCCCCGCGTTGGCACGCTCATCGTGCCGGTCCGCTGGCTGCACCCGGTGGACACGCCCGTCTCCCCAAGCCACCACGACGCCTCGCTCCGGGGTATCCGCTGATCTGACTGTCCCGTGCCACTGGATCTTGACCGTTTGCCATCGGACTTTGACGGACGCGAGTTTGTGTCATCGGAGTTTGATCACCGCAGGTCAGCGACTC
>NZ_JBIRST010000060.1:0-6336 GCF_044334385.1 Streptomyces sp. NPDC020801 | reverse complement strand
CCCACCACGCCACCCGCCTGCAAACCGAACTCCACACCACCCCCACCCCCGCCGACCTCATCCCCACCCTCGAAAAACTCACCCACCAACACCGCACGACAGGGTAAAGAGCACACCAAGACGACATCCGATCAACGTTCACGACGCAATGAGCGCGATGGCGACCCGGGAGCGCGGGATGGAAGCCGAGCAGCCCCTTCCGATTCACCCTGCTGGTACGGATTCCCCCGTCGCCTCGCGAGACAAATGTCCGGACACGACCCAATGGATGCGCACAAGCGCGCGCAAAGCTGTGTGGTTGCGACAAGCCCACCGCGAGTACCAGCCGACAGACGCACCCCTGCCCGGCCTGCCAACTCCTTGACTACGGACTTGACTTGCCTGGTCAGACGAGTGGTTCGCCGTTGGTATCGCTCCAGCACCCCTGGCACCTGCTCGCGGAAGGTACGGCGGTAGCCCAGCGTGGGACACACCAGACGCCGCACCCGCACACGGACTGTTTTCTCGGTGGTCGTGCGGGGGCGGTCGGCTTCCGTCCTCGTAGTTCACGGGCCGGTCGTTTCTCAGTTCAGTGAAGAGTTTCTGCGTCTGCGTCGTGTTCCACTTCACGGCGCTGCCGGCGTGGGTGAGAAAGCTGTGGCCGGTCACGGGAATGTTGAACCGTTTCCCCTGGCCGACCGTGATGCTGTTCATCGCCCGGAACATCGCCGCAAGGTCCCACAGGCGCATGTTCTTGTCCACGATGAGCGCGCCCAGGCCCGCGCTCGTGGTCTCGTAGAGTTTGGCAGGGTTGAGGACGACGCCCGGCGTGGCCGCCTTGCGCGCGAGTGCGGACAGGAACTTCTGCTGGTTCTCGGTGCGCCCCAAGTCACCCTGGGTGTCCTGATGGCGCTGGCGCACGAACGCGAACGCCGCGCGTCCGTTGAGGGTGTGGCAGCCCTTCGTCAGGTTCGCACCCGATTTCTCGTCCCTGACGTCCTTGTCCAGACACATCTCCACGCCGCCGAGGGCGTTCACGATGCCGACGAATCCCGCGAAGCCGACTTCCGTGTAGTGGTCGACGTGCAGCCCCGTGTTGCGCAGCCCAGGCGATCGAAGGCACTGCCATCACCATCGACCCCGACGCCGCACGCGCGGCCGCACTGGACTACCTCGCCGCCGCGAACGTCGACGGGGACGTGCAGATCACCGACGGTGGGCAGACCTTGACGGTGACCGTCCGCGACACTTACGCCACCCACTTCGTGTCCCTGCTCGGTGTGGGCACGATCCAATTGGACGGCACCGCGACCGCCCACCTGCAGACCCAAGCCGCTGGAGGCTGAACCGCCCATGGCCCCCCGCACCCCTAAACCACTACGCGCCGCCGGCACACTGCTGCGTGCTCTGATCGGTCTCGTCCTGCTGATCGCTCCGGTCGGCGGCGTCCCCCTCGTCCTGCTCACTCTCGGACACCAACCCACCGAGCTTTCCGTCGGCTTGAACCTCCTGCTCCAACAGGACGACGGCACCCTGTGGCTGGTCGCACTCACTCTGATCGGCTGGGCCGCTTGGGCCGCGTTCACCTTCAGCGTCGCCCTCGAAGTCGTCGCTGTCGCCCGCCGACGCTCCGCACCCCGCATCCGCGGCCTGGGCAGCATGCAATCCCTGGCCAGCTTCCTGGTCGGCGGCATCGTCCTCCTGGCCCCGACCGCCGCCTCGGCCGCCACCACCGCACCCGCCATCGCCGTCACCAAAACCGTGAGCGGACCCAGCACGAGCGCCACGCCCGCGACAAGCCGCACACCGACCACCGCCACCGGCTACCCCACCCACACCATCACGTCGGCCACCGAGACCCCGTGGGACCTCGCCGAGAAGTACCTCGGCAACGGCCAGCGGTGGAAAGACATCGCCGCCCTCAACCCCGACATCCCCGCACTGACCGCCGGCGACCAGTGCCTGCCAAAGACGGCCGTCATCAAGCTGCCCCACGACGCCCGGCAGGCGGCTCCCGCCACCGGCGCCCATCCCACCCCACGCTCGGGCCGGGGCAAGGTCAGCGCTGATGCTTCCGGCGACCACGCTGCGGACAGCAACTCCGAGGCCACCGCTTCGGGAGGCTTGCGGTCCCAGCTGAGCAACCTTGCGTCGGCCGCCTCGGAGAAAGAGGAACACGTGGTCACCGCCCGGGACGGCGACTACCTATCGAAGATCGCCCAGAAGGAACTTGGCAACGGCAACGAGTGGCCGCAGCTGTTCAAAGCCAGCTGGGGCCGGTTGAGGTGACGGGCGTGGACAGCACCGGCCACGGCCCGAGGATGGCGCAGCTGGCCGCCTTGTTGTACTTCCGGCCCGGCCGCAGCGCGGATGTGCTGTGTGCCGACATGGATCCCGTCAGCCCGTGGTCGACGAGCACCCTCAACGCACGGATGCAGGGCTTGCGCAGCTCCCTGGGCAGCGACTCGTCCGGCAACCTCTACGTGCCGCGCCGCAAGGCGGGCGAGGACCCGTACCGGCTCGCTGCCGGCGTGCGCTGCGACTGGAGCCGTTTCCTCCAGCTCGTCGAACGCGCACTGCCGCTAGCTAGGCATCCAGCTCGCCGCCCGGATCCTGGCCGAGATCGGTGACGACCGCACCCGCTTCACCGACGCCCGGGGACACATCACGCGGCGGTGGGTGAAGAACGACCGACTCAACCACGCCGGCTACCTGTGGGCCTTCGCCGCTCCGAACGGATCACCCGGGGCCAAGGCGCACTACCGTCGGCGCCGCGACGAACACGGAGACTGGCACGCGGCCGCCCTGCGTAACCTGTTCAATCGAATGCTTGAACAGCTCTATCACTCTCTTCAGCGACGCGAGTTGTTCGACGAACGCACCGCTTTCCCCATCGAACTCGCCACCGCCGCTTGACGCGTTGGCAACGTGAGGTGTCTGGCGGACCCTGACCAAGGTCCGCATGGACCCCAAGCACGCCACCGCCCTGCTGCGAGCCCTGCTCATCCTGATCAACGCCGAGATCGCCCGCTGACAGATGACCAAGAAACGTGATCACGTCCCTCTGCCAGCCGGATCACACCTGACCGCCACCAAACAAGCACCCTCACCTGCGACTTCAGGATGGAATTATCTCACTGAAGAACGTCAGCTTCGGCAGAGGCTAGGAGAACAACAAGTCCCCTATTGGGCTTCCCCGGAGAGGCCGCCCTCAAGGGAGCGCCCGCCCCGATCCAGGCCGACAAACGGTGGACCGGGGAGCGTACGCACTCTTGGAAGAACAGCTACGGCGAGTTGCGACGCTGTACAGACAAGACCGGCGCGGTCGTGGAGTTCTACCTCTACCTGGCAGCCGCACTCGTCACGCTCCGCAGGCCGATCCGGCGCGCCACCAACCAAGTGAACAACGGAGTCGGCCTGCGCGCTCGCTTCGCGCGCAGGCCGACTCGGTTTGCGTAACCTTTCTAGAACCCAACCTTGCGCGTGACGCTGGTGGTTCCGATGTTGCCGGTAAGGGTGATCGGCTGCGATGCGGGTGTGCCCGTCACCTGCTGGTAGGTCATCCCGGTGATCGGTGCGGAGACCTGCTCGACAACGTACGTATGGCCGCTGGTGGCCGTGATGTTGATCTCGGAACTCGTCGTCGGTGAGACGACGACGTTTGACGTGTTGCTCCCATCGACGACCTGTACGGACTGGCCCGGCCACGGGTTGCGCACCGTGATCGTGTAAGTGCCGCTACTCGGATTGACGCCGGGCCCCGCGGTGATCCCGACCGGCTCGATCGAGCCGTGATGGATCTGCACCGACACCCTGGTACCGCCCTGGACTGCGACGGTGCCGTCAACGTCCCACGTGGCCGGCACGCTGGGCGCGATCCGCAGCTCACCGTCATAGTCCTGTGCCAGCGCCTCATTCAGTGCCGTCGCTACGACACCCTGCTGTTCACCGAGGAACTCGGAAGGCGCCGCAGGCGGGCTCGTCGTCGCGACGTAGTACCCGAAGCCGTTCTGGTACACCTGATTGTTGACGACTGACTGCTTGAGGGTCGACGCGAACAGACTGCTGAGTCCGAGCCGCGCCGCTTGAATGGGCTCGACGTTCCAGTCGTAGTCGCCGCCGTCATCGACGGGGTTCGGGCGGGCCATGAACGTCGAGATGCCTTCATTCGTCAACGACGTGTCATCGCCGATCAATGAGTACGGCCACACTGGCTCGAGTCCGATGTTCTGGTTGTTGGTTGTTCCCGTCCCGTTCTTCCAGATCTGACTACTGCCCGGTGGACTCGAACACTGGTCCACGACGACGAGCGAACCCTGGCTGGTGGAGCCGCCGCTTACGTCCAGGCACTGGCCTGCCGAGTTCGTGATCTCCCCGGTGCTGGCGCCGCTGGTCTGGGGAGTCCACTGCTGCGTGGTCGCCGTGCTGCTACAGGTGTTGACCACGACGTTGCTGCCAGAGGTGTCCAGACACAACGCATAGCTCTGGCCTGCGTAGACCGTGTACTGCTTCGACGTCGCGTTGTATACCCAGCTCTGATTCTCCGGACCGGCCGAGCACGGCCAGATGTCGACGGAAGTCCCCGCATTGTGCGAATCACCGGCCACGTCGAGACACTGGCCCGAGGCTTTATCGGACAACTCCGACGGTACGTCGTTCGACATCGCGATGACAGGGCTCGAGATCCAGGTCTGGTTACCGCCCGGTGGACTGCCGCATGTGTACACGCCGACGGGCGAGCCAGAGGCCACGGCGTTTCCGGTCACGTCCAGGCACTGGCCTGCCGAGTTCGTGATCTCCCCGGTGCTGGCGCCGCTGGTGTGGGGAGTCCACTGCTGCGTGGTCGCCGTGCTGCTACAGGTGTTGGCTACGACGTTGTTGCCTGAGGTGTCCAGACACAGCGCATAGTTCTGGCCCGCGTAGATCGTGTACTGCTTCGACGTCGCGTTGTATACCCAGCTCTGGTATGCCCTCCAGTCCGCGCACGGATAGATGGCGACCGTAGTCCCCGCACTATTCGCGCCTGAGGGCACGCCGAGACACATGTCCGAACTGGTACCGACCAACGTCGACAGAGCCGTCGTCTGGAAGTCACGGAGCTTGCCAATCGCGGTTGTCAGTTCGGCCTGTAGACTCGTATCGACGTTGAGCGTCTGCGCTGCCGACTTGACCGCGGGGAACAACGCCGTCATCGCGGCGATGTCCGTCGCCGGGTCGTGTACATCCCACTGCGTCTCGTGCGCGTTCGACGGGTAAGTGTGCAACTTGCCGTCAGCGCCGGTAGTCGAGTAGTCGAGCAAGAACTCGGCTGCGTCCTTCATCAACGGGTAGTAGGTGTTCAAGAACGTGGTGTCACCCGAGTCGAGGTACTGGTTCCAGACCTCCAAACCCACCTCAGCGCCGGTTGAGAGGGTCCGCGCGTTGTAGGTGGGGCCGCTCTTGTCGGTGTTGACGCAGCTAGCCGCCGATCCGTTCTGGTAGCCGTTGCCGTTGAAGCGCATGGCCTCCGGAACACAGATGTCGGGGTTGCGCCAGATCTGATTACTGCCCAGTGGACTTCCGCATGTGTACACGCCGACGAGCGAGCCCTGGCTGGTGGAGCCGCCGGTCACGTCCAGGCACTGGCCTGCCTTGTTCGTGATCCCCCCGTTGGCTTGGGGAGTCCATTGCTGCGACTGCGCCGTGCTACAGGTGTTGACCACGACGTTGCTGCCTGAGGTGTCCAGACACATCGCATAGCTCTGTCCCTGGTAGACCGTGTACTGGTCGGTGGTGGGGTTCCACGCCCACGTCTGGTTCGCTGCGCCGCGCGAGCACCCCCAGATGTCGACGGAAGTCCCCGCACTGTGCGAGCCGCCGACAACGTCGAGACAGTCTTGGGAACCGTCGCCGATCAACAGACCTGCGACGTGCATGTTCACCGTCGTCCAGGTCTGCATGTTCTTGAGGTTGCTCAGGTACAAGTTGAAGAACGGGTTGTTCAGCTGCGACGTGCCGGACGACTGGTTGGCCGCCGTCTGCATCCGAAGATTCCAGTGCCAGAAGACGCTCGGGTCCCACTGGTGGTAATCACCAACGGACGAGAACAGATCGGCCACACCCGCCTGCGAGCCCGGGTACGAGCTGCTGCTCGACGAATTCGCGACGTACAGATCGAGCGTTCGCAGTACCTGCATGTACTGGCCGGTACCGTCGTCGGAGGCGATCTTCATGAGCGCGGCCGAGTTCCAGAAGTCGTGCCAGTCAGTGAGATGCGTGCTCCGGAGCGTCGCCAACGTTGCGGTGGCATCCGAGCCGAGCGTGGTCTGTGCGTAGCTGGTCGCAGATCCCCCCGATTGGGTTCCGTTCCATGCCGGG
>NZ_JBIRST010000059.1:0-7070 GCF_044334385.1 Streptomyces sp. NPDC020801 | reverse complement strand
CCCGCAGGGGGTCAGATGCTCGGAAGGTGCGCCCACGTCCCTCGCCTTGATGGTCAGTCGGCAAGGGCGCACCTACGCCGACGCCAGGCCGCGATGGGGACCGGCGAGACGGGAGGCCAAGCATGCCTCGCGCCGGGCCGCGGTCGTCGTCGAGGCCGGCCGGATCCTGGCGGTCGCCGAACGGCCGGTGATCCTGGCCGGCGCGGGGGTGGTGCGGGCCGGAGCCCGGTCCGCGCTGCTGGGCCTCGCCGAACGGCTGCAGGCACCGGCGGCGACCACCTTCGTCGGCAGGGCGCCTTCCCCCGGGAACACCCGCTGCGCCGGCAGCCGCCGTGCCGAGTGGGCCGGTCATCGTGATCCCGGTCCGCCGAGGCTGTGAACAGCAGCAAGGGCCGACTGGGCCGGATCCTGCGGACGCAACGCGCGCAACAGCGACCCAGGGACGTGGGGCTCTCGATGGTGTGGGACTGTCCCGCCACCCAAGGTGATCGGCTCCAGGAACACCGGCCCGCACCTGGCTCCGACGTCGGCGCCCTGGTCGGCCTGGGTACTGCCTGGTGCCGATGGTGTCCATCGAACCGAGCCGGTCTCCGCGTTCGGTCGGCCGCCAGGCTCCGATGTTCCGCCGCGTGAACATGGAAGCTGCCTTCCACGGTCAGCCGGCTGCCGCCGCCGGTGCCGAACGACGTCGCCATGTGGGCTCGGACCGGACATTCAGAGGCTGTGCGTGACTGCAGGCACCCGGGGAGCTCGTCGCCGTCCCTGTGCGGACAGGCCCGTCCCGGTCGCTTCATGGTTGGCCGCGCAGAACGATAGAAAGGGAACATGAATGGAGTTTCGGGTGAATCCGGGCGTGGTGTGCCTGATGCGTCCATGAGGACTCAGCGGCCCCTTCAGCCCCGTGAGGGGGGAGGGACGTGGCGGTCGGGCTCGCTGCTGAGCGCGCACAGCCTCGCCGGCCAGGTCTTCCTTCTGCAGCTGGCCGTCGTGGTGCTGATCGTCGTCGCCGCCCTGGTGGCGCTCGTGGTGCAGGCCCAACGCGACGTCATGGCGGACGCCCGGCACCGGACTCTCACCGCGGCGCAGACGTTCGCGAACTCCCCGGGGGTCGTGGCGGCACTGAACAGCGCGAACCCGACCGCGGTGCTGCAGCCGCACGCCGAGGCGGCCCGGAGGGCCGCAGGCGTCGACGCCATCATCGTGTACCGGCTGGACGGGATCACCCTCACCCACAGCGACCCGCATCAGATCGGGAAACACCTCATCGGCCCATACGCGCAGGCGGCGACCGGCAAGCCGTTCACGAGTACCTTCCAGGGGTCCCTGGGACTCTCGGTGATCTCGGCGGTTCCCGTCAGGGGTCCTGACGGCTCGGTCATCGCCATCGTCTCCGCGCCCGTCACGGTTGAGAACGTGCGGCACAGGGTGAACCGGCAGCTGCCGGTCCTCTTCGGCGGCGCCGCCGCGGCCCTTGCCGTCGCCGCAGGCGGGTCGGGCCTGGTGAGCCGCCGGTTGCGGCGGCAGACCCATGGCCTGGGGCCGACCGAGATGACCCGGATGTACGAGCACCACGACGCGGTGCTGCATGCCGTGCGGGAAGGGGTGCTGATCGTCGGCGGTGACGGCCGGCTGCTGCTGGCCAACGACGAGGCACGGCGGCTGCTGGACCTGCCGACGGACGCAGAGCGGCGACACATCACCGATCTGGGGCTGGATGAGGCCCTCACCGGGCTGCTGGCCTCCGACCGTCCCGCCACCGACGAGGTGCACCTGGCGGCCGACCGGCTGCTCGCCGTCAACAAGCGGCTCACCGTACCTCACGGACCGGTCGGCAGCGTGGTGACCCTCCGGGACACCACCGAGCTGCGGGCCCTCTCCGGCCGGGCAGAGGTGGCGCGCGAACGCCTGAAGTTGCTCTACGACGCCGGCCTGCGGATCGGCACCACGCTCGATGTGAAGCGCACAGCCGAGGAACTGGGCGAGGTGGCGGTGCCCCGGTTCGCCGACATCGTCACCGTCGAACTGCTGGACCCGGTCCTGCACGGCGAGGAGTCCCCCGGTGCGACCGCCGGGATCACCGAGTTGCGCCGCAGCGCCGTCGCCGGTCTGGACGCGGACCATCTCCTCCACCCCGCCGGCGAGCTGATCCCGTTCGTGCCGGACCACCCCGTCTCCATGGCGATGGCCGACGGCAGGCCGGTCCTGGTCGCGGACCTGAGCGCCTCCGACGGCTGGCGGGCCCAGCATCCCGAACGTGCCCGGCGGATCCTCGACCACGGCATCCACTCGATGCTCGTGGTTCCGCTGCGAGCCCGCGGCGTGGTGCTGGGAGTGGTGGTCTTCTGGCGGGCGAAGGGCTCCCCCTCGTTCGAGGACGAGGATGTGTCCTTCGCCGAGGAGCTGGCCGCCCGGGCCGCGGTGTGCATCGACAACGCCCGCCGCTACACCCGCGAACACACCATGGCCGTCACCCTGCAGCACAGCCTGCTGCCACGCGGGCTGCCCGAGCAGTCCGCCCTCGACGTGGCCTATCGATACCTGCCGGCCCAGGCCGGGGTGGGCGGGGACTGGTTCGACGTCATCCCGCTGTCCGGCACCCGGGTGGCGCTGGTCGTAGGTGATGTCGTCGGCCACGGTCTGCACGCCGCGGCGACCATGGGCCGGCTGCGCACCGCCGTTCGCAACCTCGCCGGCTTGGACATGCCTGTGGAGGAGCTGCTGGGCTGGCTGGACGAGCTGGTGGCCCAGATCGACGCCGAGGAGGGCGCCGCCGCGGAGGACGGGCCGGGGATGATCACGGGGGCGACCTGCCAGTACGCCGTCTACGACCCCACCTCCGGGCGGCTGGCCCTCGCCACCGCCGGCCATCCGGGACCGGCGGTGGTCCGGCCCGACGGGACCGTCGACTTCCCCCAGGTGCCCATCTCACCGCCACTGGGGCTCGGCGCCAGCCTGCCGGTCGAGACCGCCGAGCTCATCGTGCCCGAGGGCTCCCGGCTGGTGCTCTTCACCGACGGACTGATCGAGGACCGCACCCGGGACGTGGACGCCGGTCTGGAGGCCCTGCGCGATGCTCTGACAGGGCCCGATCGCACGCCGGAGTCCACTTGCGCGGCGGTGATGGACGCCATGCTGTCCGACCGGCCCAGGGATGACATCGCGCTGCTGGTGGCCCGCACGTGCCGGCTCGGACCAGCGCAGGTCGCCGAGTGGGACGTGCCCCGTGACCCGGCGGCGGTGGCCCCGGTGCGCACCGCCTGCGTCCGCCGGCTGACGGAGTGGGGCCTGGAGCAGGTCGCCTTCACCGCCGAACTCATCCTCAGCGAGCTGATCACCAACGCCATCCGCTACGGCGCCGAGCCCGTCGCCGTCCGGCTGCTCCGCACGGTGCCGATCAGCGGCCCCGCCCCGGGCACCTTGATCCTCGAGGTCTCCGACGGCAGCAGCACCTCGCCCCGGCTGCGCCGGGCGAAAGTCACCGACGAGGGCGGCCGCGGACTTTTCCTGGTCGCCCGGTTCGCCGAACGCTGGGGAACCCGCTACACGCCCACCGGAAAAGTCATCTGGGCCGAACAGTCCCTCCACGGCGGCGCCACGCCGGAGGCGGAAGGACTCGGTGAGATCCTGCTCGGCCAATGGGACGACACGGCACCGTGAGGAGAGCGTGTGCCTCCCGTTCCCCTGCGTTCGCGCACGAAGCGTGCGGGCAGGGGCGCGACTGCGGCCCGGGGCGTGAGGAGGCCGCGTTCCGCCGGGGAAAGGCGCTGATCACAGCCTTTCCGGGTGGGATTCCGCCATCGAAGCGGCCGGGTACCCTGGCCTCAACAAATCGGCCTCCCTCGGTGACAACCTCGTTCCCCCACCCCCTGGAGCAGTCGTGACCACACCCCGTGCCGGAGCAGCGGCCGTCCTCGGCTGCTTCGCTCTCGTGGCACTGGGCCTGAGCGCCTGCGAGAACACACCGACCGCCAGACCCGAGAAGCCGTCGGTGGCCACCTCAGCCGAGGACGTGGGCGGCATGCGGGCACTGATCGCCGCGGCGAAACAGGAGGGCACGCTCAGAGCGATCGCGCTGCCGCGCGACTGGGCCGACTACGGGGGCCTGATCGACGGCTTCGAGAAGAAGTACGGGATCAAGGTCGCGGTCGACGATCCGCAGGGCCACAGCGAGGACGAGATCGACACTGTGAGGAAGAGCGGGAACCGGCCGACAGCCCCCGACGTGATCGACGTGGGCGATACGTTCGCGCGCAGCGCCGGGAAGCAGAACCTGCTCGCGCCGTACAAGGTCGCCGCTTACGACTCGATCCCCGGTAATCAGAAGGACTCGAGGGCCCGCTGGTACAACAACTACGGGGGCTACATCTCCATCGGCTGCGACGCCAACCGGGTCAAGCCCTGTCCGGAGACCTTCGCCGATCTGCTGAAGCCCGGTTACCAGGGCAAGGTCGCGCTCGAGGGCGACCCGACCCGGTCGGCCACCGCCTTCGCCAGCGTCTATGCGGCCGCGCTGGCGAGCGGCGGGTCGTTCGAGGACATCCAGCCCGGTCTCGACTTCTTCGCCAAGCTCAAGAAGAGCGGCAACTTCAACCCCCTCAATTCCAACTCGGCAACGGTCGAGGACGGCCGGACCCCCATCAGCATCAACTGGGACTACATCAACCTCCACTACGCCGACCAGCTCCGCGGCAAGGGCGTGAACTGGCAGGTCGCGATCCCCTTCGACGGCAGCTTCGCCCAGTACTTCGCGCTGGCGGTCAACAAGAACGCCCCGCACCCGGCGGCCGCCCGACTGTGGCAGGAGTACCTCTTCAGCACCGAGGGCCAGAACCTCCGGCTGCGCGGCTATGCCCGCCCGGTGCTCATGGACGCCATGAAGCAGGACGGCACCCTCGACGAGGCCGCCGCCGCACGACTGCCGACGGTTGAGGGAACTCCGCAGTTCCCGACGGACGCGCAACTGGAGAAGGCGAGGAAGACGGTCACCCGGGGCTGGGCGAAGGCCGTCTCCGGCTAGAAGGCTCATGAAGATCATGGGTTCCGGCCCCGCCGCGTGAGCGGCGGGGCCGGACTGCTTGGTGTGGTGACGGGGGATCGGGCCGGGGCCAAGGGCAGGCACCGGCGGGCTTTGGACTCAACCGCGCTGGACGATGCGGTCGCCACGCAGGACACCGTGACCCGGTTCATCCCCGCGCCGACGGCTGCTGACCTTCCCGCCCTTCTCTGCGACGGCCTTCAGCGCCGCGAGCTCGGTCGCATCTTCGAGCAGCACACGGTCTGCCTATAGTTGGGCGCATGAGCCGTTGGCAGGAGTTGACCGGGGGGACGTCCGGACAGGACTACGCCGCACGGTTCGCTGCCCTGGCCCGTAGCGGGAAGGAGGTGCACGGTGAGGCGCGGTTCTGCGCAGCGCTCGTGCCCGCCGGAGCCCGGGTGCTGGACGCCGGGTGCGGCACCGGACGGGTCATGATCCGGCTTGCGGAGCTCGGGTACGACTGTGTCGGGGTGGATCTGGACGCGTCGATGCTGGCAGTGGCGCAGAAGCAGGCGCCGGGACTGCCCTGGTTCCAGGTCGATCTGGCCGGGTTCGAGCCGGACCTGCTCGGCATCGCAGCGGACTTTGATCTCGTGGTCGCCGCAGGCAACGTTTTCCCGTTGCTCGCTGCCGGTACCGAGGCCACGGTGGTCAAGCGCGTGTCCGCGGTCCTGCGCCCGGGTGGTCTGATGGTCGCCGGCTTCGGCCTGGACGAAGCCCACCTGCCCGTGCCGCCCGGCCTCACCCTGTCAGGGTATGACGACTGCTGCGCCGCAGCCGGCCTCACTCTCGTCGACCGTTTCGCCACCTGGGACGCTGACCCTTACGACGACGGTGGCTATGCCGTCAGCGTCCACCGCCGGTGAGCTCCTGCGGGACATCTTGATCATCGCGCCCGCCAGGCGGGCGGCAGCTTCCCCGAGCAGCCCGCTCGCTTCCGGCTTCCGGCCGGGGCGGGTGTTCGTCGTTTCGGTGCCCCTTCTGCCTGGGTCCTCCCTTCGCCGTCGTCTCGGTGCTCTGGTCGGAGGGCGCGGCCCGGGGCGTCGTAGGCGTAGGTGGTGGAGCGGCCGTTGCGCCACCGGACTCTCATTCGGCCTTCCCCCGCCACCGCCTCGAAACACAGAAGTCGGCAACCGCCGCCGCTGAGCGGCTCTCTGACCGGCCGTGGCCGGATCACTCTGGGGCGCTGGGCGTGAGGACCGCCGTCAGCAGACGGTTGGCCAGCGGGGTCGGTGCCCCGGAGCTGAGGCTCATGTCGGATACGGAGTAGACGCCGCGGAGGGACAGGGTCGCGGGTGGCGAACATGCCGTTGGCGTAGCCGAGGTCGTGGCCGGTCTTGCCCCAGAGCATGCCCCCCTGTGGCAGCGGGGTGGACATCAGACCGGCGCCGAAGCATGCCACCCTGGTGCAGCTGGTGCAGCTGGTGCAGCTGGTGCCGATGAACGGGACGAGGTTGCCCGCGTTGTCCTTGGGCAGGGTGAACATCTCGTTCAGCTGCGCGGCGGGCAGCAGGCGGCCCTGGAACAGCGCGGTGGTGAAGTGGTCCAGGTCCTCCGGCGTGGAGATCATGTTGGACGGGTCGCCGCCCTGCTCGCTGACGTCCACCGGCACCTCCGCCTTGAACGAATGGTCGGTGACCTGCCGAGGCCACCGGAAGTGCGCACTGGCTGACGTGGGTTTCCGCCCGGCTGCTTTCAGGGGGGATCCCCGGCCGCTGTGCGGTGCTGTGCGGGCCGCTGGTTGCGTGGCCGGTGGGCATGGGGCGACCGAGGGTGATCCGGTCTGTCCGCGGGGGTGTCCACGGCCAGCATTTTTGTCCGCTCAGGAATTCCAAAGTGTTGGTCAGCCGCCGACGTTGCAGGGGAGGATGGTCGCCATGATGGATGAAGGCTCCGCTATCGACCCCACCAAGCCCAGTATCGCCCGCGTCTACGACTACCGAGGTTGTCAATTCCTTTGTGTATGTAGAGGCATGCGTGCTTGCTGGTCGGGCCGTCGGCGGTGGTTACTGTTGGTGATCTTGCCGAGGTCAGA
>NZ_JBIRST010000058.1:0-7189 GCF_044334385.1 Streptomyces sp. NPDC020801 | reverse complement strand
AAGCTGCCCGGGGCCGTCGCGGGCAGGCCGGACCTCGGAGAAGGCACGGTCCTGGTGACCGGCGCGTCCGGGGCGCTCGGCGGACTCGTCGCCCGGCACCTGGTGACCGAGCACAAGGTACGCCGACTCCTGCTGGCGAGCCGCCGGGGAGCGGAGGCCGACGGAGCGGCAGAGCTGACCGCCGAGCTGACCGAGTGGGGCGCCGAAGTGACCTGGGCGGCCTGCGACATGGCGGACCGAAAAGCCGTATCCGCAATGCTGGACAAGCTCGACGGCCACTCGCTGTCGGCCGTCGTGCACACCGCGGGCCTTCTCGACGACGGAGTCGTCTCCGCGCTCACTCCGGAAAGAATGCGAGAGGTCTTCCGGCCGAAAGTGGACGCCGTACTCAATCTTCACGAGTGCACCCGGGGCATGAACCTGTCCGCCTTCGTCCTCTTCTCCTCCGTCGCCGGAATCTTCGGCAGCGCCGGACAGGCGAGTTACGCTGCGGCGAATTCCTTCCTCGACGCCTTCGCCTCCCGCCGGCGCCGTGACGGCCTGCCCGCCACGTCGCTGGCGTGGGGGGTGTGGGAGCAGCCCGGCGCGATGACGGAGAGTCTGGCCGAGGCCGACCGGGCGCGCATGGCGCGCAGCGGCGTACTGCCGCTGTCCTCGCAGGAGGGGCTGCGACTGTTCGACGCGGCGCTGACCTCGGACGAGGCGGTGCTCGCCCCGGTCCGCATCGACACCGGCGCACTGCGCAACTGCGAACCCCCGGCGGTGCTCCGGTCCTTGACGCCGGCCCCCTCCCGCAGGAGCGAACGGCCCGCGGCCGCACCCTCCGCGTCCTCGCTGGCAACCCGCCTGGCGGACCTGCCGAAGGGCGAGCGCGGCAAGGTCGTCCTGGACCTGGTACGGGAGGAGGCTGGCGCGGTCCTGGGTCACGCCTCGCACAGCACACTCCAGCCGGAACACGCCTTCCAGGAAATGGGTTTCGACTCGCTGACGGCCGTCGAACTCCGCAACCGGCTGAACAAGGCCACCGGGCTGCGGCTGCCCGCGACGCTGGTCTTCGACTATCCGACGCCCGCTCTCCTGGCCCGGCATGTGCTCGCGGAGACGGCGTCGGCGGCCGAACCGGTCCTAGTGGAATCCCTACTTGCCGACCTGGACAGGCTCGAACAAGAATTGCTTGCGAAGGTGGCCCCGGGCGATGCCCGCGACCGGATCGTGTCAAAGCTCCAGGGTGTATTGGCAGTTGCCGGGGGATCCGGCAACGCGCCGGAAGACCTTGGAATCAGCGGCGATCTGGAATCGGCCACGGACGACGAAGTGTTCGATCTGCTCGGCAAGGAATTCGGGATCTCCTGACGATTACGGCGTCCCGGTTCTACCCTGCCGAATTCCGGTGAGTCTGCCCAGGGGTGAGGGACGATTTCGGTGGCGAACGAGGACAAGCTCCGCTATTTCCTGAAGCGAGTCACCGCAGATCTTCAGGAGACCCGGCGGCGCCTTCGTGAGCACGAGGACGCCGCCGGGGAGCCGGTCGCCATCATCGGGATGAGCTGCCGCTACCCGGGAGGCGTCCGCTCGCCGGAGGACCTGTGGGAGCTGGTCTCCACCGGCCGGGACGCCGTCACGGAGTTCCCCGCCGACCGCGGCTGGGACCTGGACGCGCTCCACCACCCGGACCCGGAACACCGCGGCACCAGCTACGCCCGCGAGGGCGCGTTCCTGAGCGACCTGGCGCAGTTCGACGCCGGCCTCTTCGGGATCTCGCCCCGCGAGGCGCTCGCGATGGATCCCCAGCAGCGGCTGCTGCTGGAGACCTCCTGGGAACTCTTCGAGCGGGCGGGCATCGACGCCTCCGCGCTCTCGGGGAGCCGGACCGGCGTGTTCGCCGGTGTGATGAACCACGAGTTTCTCGCCGCCCTGCAGAACTCCCCGGAAGACCTCGAGGGTTACCTGGGCACGGGCACCTCGGGCAGTGTCGCCTCCGGCCGGGTGGCCTACACCTTCGGTCTCGAAGGCCCGGCGGTCACGGTGGACACGGCGTGCTCGTCGTCGCTGGTGGCCCTGCACCTGGCCGCACAGTCGCTGCGCAACGGTGAGTGCTCGCTGGCCGTGGCCGGCGGGGTCACCGCGATGGCCGGCCCCGCCACCTTCGTCGGCTTCAGCCGCCAGCGCGGACTGGCGCCCGACGGCCGCTGCAAGGCGTTCGCGGCCGGCGCCGACGGCACCGGCTGGGGCGAGGGAGCCGGCCTGCTGCTGGTCGAACGGCTCTCCGACGCCCGCCGCAACGGTCACCAAGTGCTCGCGGTGGTCCGCGGATCCGCCGTCAACCAGGACGGCGCCTCCAACGGCCTGACCGCCCCCAACGGCCCGTCCCAGCAACGGGTGATCCGTCAGGCCCTGACCGCCGCCCGGCTGACCACGGCCCAGGTCGACGTGGTCGAGGCACACGGCACGGGCACGAGGCTGGGCGACCCGATCGAGGCACAGGCCCTGCTCGCGACGTACGGTCAGGGGCGGTCCGCAGAACGGCCGCTGTGGCTGGGATCGATCAAGTCCAACATCGGGCACACGCAGGCCGCCGCCGGTGTGGCCGGAGTCATCAAGATGGTCATGGCCATGCGCCATGGCCAGCTGCCGCCCACACTGCACGTCGATGAGCCGTCGCCGCATGTGGACTGGTCGGTCGGCGCGGTACGGCTGCTGACCGGGCCCGTTGCCTGGCCGGCCTCGGACCAGCCGCGCCGGGCCGCGATCTCGTCCTTCGGGATCAGCGGCACCAACGCGCACACGATCATCGAGGAAGCCCCGCCGGCCGGGGCCCTCGAAGAGACCGGAGGGCCCGAAGAGGGCGGCGAGGCCGCCACGACGGCAGCCGTCGTGGCCGCCCTTCCGGCCGAGGGCGGGCCGGTGCCGTGGGTGCTGTCCGGCAAGGACGAAGCAGCTCTGTGCGCGCAGGCCGAACGCCTGCTCTCCCACCTGGACGACGAAGCCCCCCTGAAAGACGTGGCGTTCTCGCTCGCCGCGACCCGCACGGCCCTGGAGCACCGCGCGGTGGTGCAGGGCGAGACCCTTCAGGAGCTCACCGAGGGACTGCGCGCGGTGGCCGCCGGATCCCCCGCCCCCGGCCTGGTGCGCGGCCGCTCCGGTACCGCGGGCCGCGTCGGCTTCCTCTTCTCCGGACAGGGTTCGCAACGCCTGGGCATGGGACGCGAGCTCTACGCCGCGTACCCCGTGTTCGCGGCTGCGTACGACGAGGTCCGTGAGTGTCTCGGCGCCGCGATCGACGTCGACTCGGAGGAGCTGAACCGGACCGGGATCGCCCAACCCGCCCTCTTCGCCCTCGAAGTGGCCCTGTTCCGGCTCCTGGAGTCCTGGGACATCCGGCCCGACTACGTGGCCGGTCACTCCGTCGGCGAGATCGCGGCCGCGTACGTGGCCGGGGCGCTGTCGCTGCAGGACGCCGCGAAGCTGGTCTGCGCGCGTGCCGCGCTGATGCAGGCCCTGCCCGCCGGTGGATCCGCGATGGTCGCCGTGCAGGCCACCGAGGACGAGATCCTGCCGCACCTCACCGACGAGGTGAGCATCGCGGCCGTCAACGGACCACAGTCCGTGGTGATTTCGGGTGCCGAGGATGCCGTCGCGCCCATCGCGGCGGCCTTCGCCCAGCAGGGCCGCAAGACCTCCCTGCTGAACGTCAGTCACGCCTTCCACTCGCCGCTGATGGACCCCATGCTCGACGACTTCGCCGACGTCCTGCGCGGTCTGACCTTCGACAAGCCGAAGATCCCGGTCGTCTCCAACGTCACGGGCCGGTTCGTCGACACCTACACCGCCGAGTACTGGGTCCGTCATGCCCGCGAGGCGGTCCGCTTCGCCGACGGAGTCCGGACCCTGCACGAGCACGGTGTCACCACCTTCGTGGAGATCGGCCCCGGCGGCGTTCTCAGCGGTATGGCGCAAGGCTGCCTGGACGACACCGAAACGCTCGCGGTCCCGGTACTGCGCGCCGACCGCCCGGAGCGCGCGGCCCTCGTCTCCGCCGTCTCCGAACTGCACACGCGCGGCCTCTCGCCGGACTGGGCCGCCTTCTTCCCCGCGGCCCGGCGCGTCGAACTGCCCACCTACGCCTTCCAGTACGAGCGCTACTGGCTCGATGCCCCACCGGCCGCGCCCGGCGATATGCGCGCGGCCGGCCTCGGCTCCGCCGGTCACCCCCTGCTGGGCGCCGTCGTCGCTCTTGCCGGTGGTGACGAACGGCTGATGACCGGGCGGCTGTCGCTGCGTACGCACCCGTGGCTGGCCGGCCACGCGGTCCTCGGGACCGTGCTGCTGCCGGGCAGCGCGTTCGTCGAACTCGCGGTGCGCGGTGCCGACGAAGCCGGCTGCGAAGCGCTGGAGGACCTCACCCTCGAAGCGCCCCTGGTGTTGCCCGAGCAGGGCGGCGTCGCGGTCCAGGTGTGGGTCGGCGCGGACGACGGCTCCGGCCGGCGGCCGCTGACCGTGCACTCGCGCCCCGAGGACGACACCGACCTGCCGTGGATCCGGCACGCGACCGGCTTCGTCACCGACAGCCCGGGAGCCCCGGCCGACCGGGCGCTGACGGTGTGGCCACCCGAGGGCGCCGAGCCGGTCGGCCTCGACGGCTTCTACGAACGGCTCGCCGGCCTCGGCCTGGTCTACGGGCCGGCGTTTCGCGGCCTGCGCGCCGCGTGGCGCGCAGGTACGGACGTCTTCGCCGAAGTCGCCCTGCCCGACGGCCTGGACGTCGGCTCCTTCCTCCTGCACCCGGCGCTGCTGGACGCGACGCTGCACGCGATCGGCGCAGACGGCACCTTGGTGACCGAAGCGGACGGCCCCCTGCTGCCGTTTGCCTGGTCCGGCGTGTCCGTCCGCGCGACGGGGGCGTCGACCGTACGCGTACGGCTGGCACGAACCGGTAGGAACACGGTGTCACTGCTGCTGGCCGACGCCACCGGTGAGCCGGTCGCGTCCGTGGAGTCGCTGACGCTGCGCGCCGTTTCGGCGGAACAGCTCCGCAAGCGCTCCGAGGACGCGATGTTCACCGTGGAGTGGACGCCGCTGTCGCTGCCGTCCGACGCGGACGGGACGGTGGTCGCGTACGCATCCGACGTCCGGTCGCTGAGCGACATCGACGACGCTTCGCAGCCGGACGTCGTCGTGGTTCCCTGCCCGGACGGACCGGACGGGGCGTCCGAGGCAGAGCGGGTCCACGAGGTCACCGCCGAGGTGCTGCGGCTGCTCCAGCGGTGGTCGGCCGGGGAACGGGCCTCGCGCTTGGTCCTGGTGGCACGCTGCGACGACCTCGCCCACGCCGCCGCCGGCGGTCTGGTGCGCTCCGCCCAGGCGGAGAACCCCGACCGGATCGTGCTGCTCGAAACCGACGGCCGGGCCGACGTGCCGACGCTCGTACCCGGCATCGTGCGCTCCGGCGAACCCCATGTCCTTGTCCGCGACGGGGAGACCCGCGTGCCCCGCCTGACTCGGGCGGCACCCCCGGATCCGGAAGCCTGCGCCCCCGAGCTCGGCACCGTCCTGCTGACCGGCGCCTCCGGAGCGCTCGGCGCCACCGTCGCCGGCCACCTGGTGACCGAACACGGGGTGCGTCGACTGCTGTTGGTCAGCCGCCGTGGCGCGGACGCCCCCGGCGCCGCCGCCCTGGAGGCCGAACTCACCGCGCACGGCGCCGAGGTGACCTGGGCCGCCTGCGACGTCGCCGACCGCGACGCACTCGCCCGGGTCCTGGCCGTGACGCCGGTCCACTCCGTCGTGCACACCGCCGGCGTACTGGACGACGGCGTGCTCGCCTCGCTCACGCCACAGCGCCTGGACACCGTGCTGAGGCCCAAGGCCGATGCCGTGCTCAACCTGCACGAACTGACCAGTGAAGACACGCCATTCGTGCTCTTCTCCTCCGCCGCCGGTGTCTTCGGCAACCCCGGCCAGGGCAACTACGCGGCAGCCAACGCCTTCCTCGACGCCTTCGCCCGGCACCGCCGGGGCCGGGGTCTGCCCACGGTCTCGCTGGCCTGGGGCTTGTGGGAGCAGGAAGGCGCCATGGCCGACGCCCTCGACGGGGCCGGCAGGTCGCGGATGGCGCGCTCGGGCGTGCTGCCGCTGTCCACCGAGGACGGCCTGCGGCTCTTCGACTCCGCACTCGCCTCGGCCGCGCCCGTGCTCGTACCGGTCCGCCTCGACACCACGGCCCTGCGTGCCCCGACGGCCGGACCCGTACCGGCCCTGCTGCGTGGGCTCGCCCGTACCACCACTCGCGGCACCGCCCAGCGCGCCACCACCGGAACACTGGCCTCCCGCCTCGCCGGACTGACCCGTGACGAGCGCGACGAGACCGTCCTGGAACTCGTCCGGTCCGAGGTCGCCGCCGTGCTCGGGCACTCCTCGCCCCGCGCGATCCAGCCCGCGCACGCCTTCCAGGACCTCGGCTTCGACTCCCTGACCGCCGTCGAACTGCGCAATCGGCTCTCCTCCGGAACCAGCCTGCGCCTGCCCGCCACCCTCGTCTTCGACCACCCGACCCCCGCCGCCCTCGCACGCCACATCGCCGCCGAACTCCTCGGCGAGGCACCGCAGGTCACGGCAGCGGTGCGGCAGTCCACGGACACCACGGCCGACGAACCGATCGCCATCGTCGGTATGAGCTGCCGTCTCCCGGGCGGGGTGCGCTCGCCGGAAGACCTGTGGCGGCTGGTCGCGGCCGGCCGGGACGGCATCTCCGGATTCCCCGACGACCGTGGCTGGGACATCGAGTCGCTGTACGACCCGGACCCCGAGCGGCTCGGCAGCACGTACACCGCACAGGGCGGCTTCCTGCACGAGGCAGCCGAGTTCGACGCCGCCTTCTTCGGGATCTCGCCGCGTGAGGCGCTCGCGATGGACCCGCAGCAGCGGCTGCTGCTGGAGGCCACGTGGGAGGCGTTCGAATGCGCGGGGATCGACCCGGCCTCGCTGCGGGGCAGCCGGACCGGAGTCTTCGCCGGCCTGATGTACCACGACTACGGCCAGGGCCCGCGCGAGCTCCCCGAAGGCGTCGAAGGTCTCCTGACCACAGGAGGCTCCGGCAGTGTCGCGTCTGGGCGTGTGTCGTACACGTTCGGTCTGGAGGGGCCGGCGGTCACGGTGGACACGGCGTGTTCGTCGTCGTTGGTGGCGTTGC
>NZ_JBIRST010000057.1:0-7641 GCF_044334385.1 Streptomyces sp. NPDC020801 | reverse complement strand
TGAGTCGCTGACCTGCGGTGATCAAACTCCGATGACACAAACTCGCGTCCGTCAAAGTCCGATGGCAAACGGTCAAGATCCAGTGGCACGGGACAGAGGTGCTGCTACAGCCGGGCTTCCTAGCGCGGCCGCAGCCTCGGTGGCGGTCATGCCGGTGGCGCGTCGGCGGACCGAGCGGCGGCCGACCTTCGCCCAGTCGACCGGCTGACGGGGCGCGGCCGCGCCGGGTTCGGAGGCGCGCAGACGGCGGCGGGATCGGGGAACGGGGGTGCTCACACGAGCCTCCCAATCGTCGCGGAAACGGTGACGGATTTCCGGCCGCCGCGTCGTGGTGCGGCGGCCGTAGACAGGTAAGCCGTGAATTCCGTGCAGCTAAAACGCGATGTCGAGCCACTCCACATCCTCGAATTGCACCTCCACGCCTGCACGCCCGCCGCCGCCTTGACGGAAATAGGCGTCCGCGATGGCCTCGGCAACCAGCTTGTGGAGATCGCTGTCCGTCGCTCCGGACTCCTGCGCCGCCAGGATCGCGTCCGCGTGGGAAGGGGAGACGGCAACGCTGATGTCCCGCACCCGGCCCGCGTCCGATGTCCCCTCCGGGCCGAACCCGAAGTAGGCCCGGCACGATATGACCAGCCCTGCGGACGTGGCCGCACGCTGCCGTGCCTGCGCTCTGAGCTGCGGTTGCCACTCCGCTTCGGTCTCCTTCACCAGAGCCGCCTGGAGGCGCTTCTGCGGCTTCCTGGACGCTCCGGACAGGTAGCGCTCCACCGTCTTGCGGGAGACGCCCAGGCGCTCGGCCAGCGTCTTGGTGGAGCCTTTCTCTCGCGTGCGAAGGAATTTCATCTGGGCTCGCGCGGATTTCGGCGCGGGCCGGGTGAACAGGGCACGCTCCGCGCGGGAGAGGCCATCCATGATCTTGGCGCGGATCCCGGCCGCGCGCTGCACGTCGTCATCAGTCATGTGATCAGCACACCTGTACTGGCCTGTGGACAGAGGACGACGACCGGACTGTCCCTGGCCCGACGAAGGGATTGACGGCGCAGGTCAGCGGGTCTTGGGTGGAGGGCCACGTCCAGAGCAAGGGGGCTGGCCATGGAGCTGCTCAGGTTCTCCGACCGACTACCGCAGTGTTCCCGCTGCCGAGGCGGCCTGATCATGAGCGCGGTGGCGCCGCAGGACGACGAACACGGGCGGCCCATCCATCTGGAGCTGTGCCCGGCCTGCGACACCGGCGACGTCGACCGCCCGGCGGCCGGCCTCCTCATCCAGTGGTTCGCCAACGATGGCGGTCACGACGCGAGCCGCGCCCAGGAAGGCGCCCACCTGCTGATGGAGTGGACGAAGGAGTGCATGGCAGCCCACGGCTGGTACTGGCAGGAGACGCCGCCCGACCAGCCCTGAACCGTCTGCCAGGGGCGCCGGGGCCCCAGCCGTACCGGCGGCGCGGCCGCCGTCTCGAACTACTGTTGGGCCGTGGCAACGTACGAGTTTCCCGACGATCTCCTGACCGCGCAGCGGGACCTCAACCAGGTGCGGGCCGACCTCGCGGCCCTGTACGAGCGGCTGCCGTACTCCGTGGAGCCGATGGAGGCCTGGCAGCGCCCCGAGGGCTACTGGCTCGCCACGTCGCCCGCGTATCCGGACTCGCCGGGCTGGTCGGAGCAGGAACGCAAGGAGGTCGCCGCGCTGCGAGAGAGGGAACGCGACCTCACCGGCGTGATCCTCACGCACGCCTTCTGGGACACGATCGCAGGGCCGGAGCGTCCGCACGCCCGCAGCAAACTCAAGCACGCTCTCACCGCGGCCTCGGACAGCCGGGCGCAGGAGGCGTAGCCATGGCGGACACGCCGCCCGAGCCGCCGCCCATCACAGTGGTCCTCCCGGACGGCCAGAAGATCGCAGGACGCCTCCACGAACGCCAGCAGACGCCAGAGGGCTGGCTGTTCAAGGTTTCCGTCCCGGCCTGGCAGAACACCGCTGACGGCGCCGTAGAGCCCGCCTGGTACACGGTGTGGGTGAAGGCCCCCGACCACGTCAAGCGCGTTGAGGGAGTCTCGTACGACGCCGTCCCCACCGCTCGCCTTCCGGCGCCGCCGATCGAGCGGGAGATCCTCGGTCCGCGCCGTCCGACGGGCTGGGTGCTGCAGACCCTGGGCGGCCGGCGCGGGTCCGACCGCGGCGTCCTGCACGCCCCCGACTGTGATGAGGCACCACAGGGCGCGCCCGTCCTGGCCCTGAACCAAGCCCTGGATGCTGCCGAGAAGGCGGGCATGAGGCTGTGCTCGCTGTGCGGAGCCGCTCAGGAGCTGGAGCCGCTCCTGAGCGGGTTCAACCGCGGCTTCGACACAGACGCTGAACACCTCTGAAATGCGAGATCCCCAGGCCAGCGGTCCCATGGAGGCATGGCCATCACGATGACCGTGAGCTTCGGCCTGGTCTCTGTACCGGTCCTGGTCAGCCCGGCCACGGAAGAACACCGCGTCCGGCTGCACGAGGTACATCGGAGCGACGGCGGTCGCATCCGCCATCGCCGGGTCTGCGAGCTGGAGGACCAGGAGGTGGCCTATCAGGACGTGGCGCGGGGCGTGGAGATGCCCGACGGCACCACGGCCGTCCTGAACGACGCCGACCTCGAACGGCTGCCGCTGCCCACGCGCCGCGCCATCGACGTGCTGGGGTTCATCCCGGCCGACACCATCGACCCGATCTCCTACCAGCGCGCCTACTACTCCCGACCGGCCGGTCCTGCCTCTGAGCGGCCCTACGAGCTCCTGGTCGCCGCGCTGGCACGCACCGGCCTGGTCGGCATCGCCAAGACGGCGCTTCGCTCGCGCGAGCGGCTGACCGTTCTGCGCCCCCGGCACGGAGTCCTGGTCGTCCACGCCGTCTTCTGGCCGGACGAGATCCGTGAGCCTGGGCCGGCGCCGACCAGCCCGGTGACCGACCGCGAACTTGAGCTCGCCGAACTGCTGCTGAACCAGATGCAGGCGATCGACACCCGGGCTGTCCACGACGACTACACAGAAGCCCTCAACCAGCTCGTAGCCGCGCTCAGCTCCGGCCGGGAACTGCCGGCACCTGCCGAGCCGACACAACCGCCGCCGGATCTGATGAAGGTGCTGGAGGCCAGCATCCGGGCTGCCCGCGGCAACCGCAGTTCCTGAAGTAGCTCGCGGATCACGTGGAGGGCATGTCCGCCGCTACTGCCGGGCGGTCGGGCTGCAGACGCGTGTCGAACTGGCGGGCTCAAGCACTCGGATGGGTGCGTATCCGGTGAGGGTGGCTGGTTGATCACGCTGCGAGGCTGAGGGTGTTGCGGTATCGGGCCTGGTGGTTTCGGGTGAACTCCTGTTGTTCGTGCCAGGCCCAGTAGGTGTCGAAGTCGCCGTTGGCGCGCAGGGCACGGAGTTTCAGTACGGCCTCGGCTCCGGACAGGCCCCAGCGGGCTCCGGTGATGTCGAGACGGTCTTTGACCAGGTGGCGGCAGGCTCCCTCGATGATGCCCGTCGCGATCGGCCAGCCGGCGCCGGAGTGCGCCGCCATCTGAGTAGGTGGCGGCGGATCCCGATCACTGCCAGGAGTGCGTTCGAAGCACGCTGACCCCACTCGGCGAGTTCATCGATGCTCCTCGCTCCTGAGACGACCGCACAGGCACTCACCAGCAGGATTGCTGTCAGCGAGTACCACCGGCCCCGCCGTGCGCGCGGGTCGGGCACCGAGTCGAAGTAGGGGCGCAGGTCGGCGATCCGGTCGGTGTCCAGCGGCCCCAGCTTCACCAGCACGGCGGGAATGGGAGAGGATGCAGCAGCAGGCACGGGCCACCTCGTGATCATCTGGCTTAGTCACCACAATGATCATGAAGCCCGTGCCTGCCCTGCCATCCACCCCAACCGGTCACAACCCGACCAGCCGCACGACCCCGGAACTTGCAAGCACCCTGTCCGGAGTGGCCCTTGGGTTTCTGCAGGTGCCTTTCCTATCAGGCCGACGACTCCGAATGAACCGCGATATGGCGCCTGCAAAGATCCGCACTCGTAAGATGCGGAACATCTAGCGCCGCCGAATACAGCCGCATTTCGCGAGCTGCAGAATCGAGCAGCAACCAGAACCTGATATCCAGCTCCAGGTCATCCCCGATCGTAACTAGCTCATCGAATGCGAGCTCCAACTCGTTGCGAGCGATAAAGTCTCGAAATTCAACCAGAGCCTCGCTCGATTCGCCCGGCAAAAGAAGAGCGGCTGCGGCGTCGAGAGCGTTTCTCGCCCGATCCCACGATGCCTCCCGATTGACGGCATCAAATGCTTCGCTCATCTTGCCCAAGCTCCTTCCGCCGCACGGCCCCTAGCCGGAGCCAGGGGCCGTACAGTCAATGATTACCGCGCTTACTTTGCCATGCCTTAGGGCCAAGGATGCGCCGTGATGATCGTGTCAGTTGCAGGCTCATAGATCACACGCAGCTGCACGCCGTCTACCGTGCCGACAATCGCGACCCTAGAGGGTAGGCCCTTCTTCGTAAAAGTAGAACCCTCAGCGCCCTTCTGCCACGTCCATGTCGACTTCGGATTGGTGGCCACCTCGGAGATGTTGTTCAGGATCTGTTCGTCACTCCACCCCTGAGGGAACGGAGTCTTCCCAGGCGCCCCAGGGTATCGATGGCCGCCTCCGGTGGCGTCGCCATCAAGAATATGCGTGGCTCTCGATGGGCCGACGAGATCGCAGTTGCTGTTGTGTACCAATACCGGCGTATTTCCTGCCAGTACATAGTATGTGTGGAGGTCTTCGACGGTGAGGTTGTAGGTGCGTACTCGTTGGTCGAAGGCGCGGTTGGCCTGGACACGGACGGTGCTTCCGTCGCTGCTCAGCAGGGTGGATCCGGCTCGGAGGTCGTGGGCTTTGACCCAGCGCTTTTCCGTGGGGTTCCAGAAGGGGTGCTCGTAGGTTGCGGTGAGCTTGCGGGGTCCGTCGGGTGTGTCGAGGGTGAGTTCGTCGAAGTGTTTGTCGCCGTCGGTGATGATCAGTCGTGCGACCTTGCGCGGTGCGGTCTTCCCGGTGAGCGGGTTGGTAGCGACTACGGTGTCGCCTGCCTTGATGGTCTCGATGTTCTTCGCAGGGCCGCCGGCCATGAGTACTTTGGTGCCGGCCACGAAGCACTGGGTGCATGTCTCTTTAGCAGGGCGTTCTTCCCGGGCTTCGCGGAGGGCTTGGTCGAGGTCGTCGCTGAAGCGGTGGACGCCTTCGTTGGCCATGGCGAGGCCACTTCCGGTCGCGGCTATACCACCGCTGACCGCCATAACAGCTTCGAGGCAGCCGGCACCTGCTGTCTCGGGGCACAGGAAGAGTCCGCCGCCTCCGCCTACGAGGCCCTCCGTGATTCCCGTGTCCGCCAGGAAGGCGCCGCCGACGCTCTCGATCAGGTCAGCGGCGAGTTGCGGGCTGTTGTCCCAGAGCGCCTGCGCATAGGGGCTGATTTTGTTGACTGTGTCCTTGAGCCACCCCGGTATCCAGCTGCCGTCATCGTCCTGCTGACTGTTCTTCTTCCGCTGTTCCTCGACCAACTGCCGAAACCGCGCCGCTTCCTGCTGCTGTTTGACGACTGCGGTGTGGTAGGCATCCATCTCCGCCTGCGCGGCGGCCGTGGCGTCCTTGCCTGCTGCCGTGGCGGAGGCACGGGCCTGCTGGGCATCTGTCCAGGCCGAGTCGGCGGAGCTGCGTGCGGAGTCGGCCGAGTACCGGGCGTAGGTCGCGGAGTTGAGGGCATCGGCTGCGGCGTTTTCGGCGTCCTGCTGTGCGCCGCGGGCGGTCTTGGCCGAGGCGGCGGCGTCCTTGGCGGACTGTTCGGCCTGGGTGGCGTAGACGTCGGCCTGGGCGGCGTAGCTCTTGGCGTTGTTGGCCGACTGTTCGGCCTGCTTGGCGTAGCCGGCTGCTTCGTCCTTGGCCCTGGCGGCGTCGGCTGCTGCCTTGCCCGCCTCGGCCGCGTTCTTCTGCGCGATGGCGGCGATGCCCGCGGCCTGTGCGATGAGCTGCTGGATCTGGGCCTCGTGGGTGGCGCCTAGTTGGTCCTGGCGCTGGGCCTTGTCCTGGCCGACGGTGATGAAGGCGTGGAGCAGGCTGGAGGGTCCTTCGAGGGCGATGCGGGCTGCTGCCCTGACCTGCGGGCCGTTGTTTTTGTTGTTGGTGTCGGTGAGCTGGGCGGCGCGGACGCGTTCGTCCTGGGTGCGCGCCAGCGGGTCGCCGGTGGTGATGAACTGACGCAGGGCGTCGGCTGTGTCGGTGTTGAGTGCGGTGCGGCCGGCCTGCTGTTCGATCGGGCCGGCGTTGGCGATGATCCGGGCGACGACGAGGCGCATGTCCTGCTTCATCGCCTCGTACTGGCCGCTGGCCAGGAATGCGGTCACCGCTGAGTCGTCGCCGTCGAGGGCCTTGGCGGCGGCGGCGCGCACGTCGGCCGAGCCGGCGACTAGCGCAAGGTGCCCGACGTCCTGGCGATCGTCCTGGGCGCTGGCTTCCTGGCGGCCGGTGCGGATGTAGGTGGTTGCGTCCGCGTCGAAGCCGGCCAGGGCGACCAGGGCCGCGGACTGGCTCCACGGGCGGCCGGTCTTCGCGGTCGCCAGGGCCACCTTGCGGGCTTCGGGAGCGATCTTCGCCGGGTCCGCGCCGGGCTGGGCGGCCTGGTCGGCCAGCTTGCTTGCCTCGGCCTGAAGGTCCTTGGCCTGCTGTACGGCTGCCTGCTGGGCCGCGGTGCGCTGGTCCTCCTGCGCTTTGAGGTCCCTCGCGCGGTCGATGGCCTCGTTGGTCCGGGCGGTCAGCTGCTCGGCGTCGATACGCACGGCCAAGTCGTGGACCTTCTGAGCCTTGGCGACGGCCGCGCTGGCGGCGTCGGCGTCCTTCTTGGCCTCCTTGGCGTGCGCGGCGGACTGTTTGGCGGCGGTCGCCGCCTCACCCGCGTGCTTGGCCGCGTCGTCGGCCGCCTTGGCCGCGTTCTCGGCATGGGTGGCCGCGTCGTTCGCCGCGTCACGTGCTTCCCTGGCGTCGGAGGCGGCCTCGTTCGCCAGCGATTCGGCGGCGTCGGCGGCACGGGCCGCCTCCTGGGCGTGCCGGTGGGCGCTGGCTGCGGCGTTCGCGGCTTCGTCGGAGTGGGCGCCGGCCTGGTCGGCCAGGGTGTTGGCCTGGTCGGCCGCGTTCGCGGCGTCGGTGGCATCGCTGCCGGCGCCGCTGGCCGCTTTGGCCGCGTCGGCGGCCTGGGCGGCGGCGGTGTGGGCCGAGTCGGCGGCGTTGGCGGCGGCACGGGCTCCCGCGGCGGCGTCGCGGGCCTGCTGGGCTGCCTTGCGGGCGGAGCCTGCCTGACCGGCGTCGAGGGCCGCGTTCGCGGCGGCGTCACGGGCCTGGGAGGCTGCCTCTGCGGCGCCGTCCGCGGCCGCTGCGGCGGCCGAGGCCGCGTTCGCGGCGACACGGGCCGCATCCGTGGCCGCGTTCGCGGCGTCGATCGCGGTCTGTGCGGCGTTGGCGGCCTGCTGGGCGGCGCTCGCCGCGCGGGCGGCTGCCGCTGCCGCGTGCTGGGTGTCCTTCTGGGCGGCCTGGGTCTCCGCGGCGGCCTTCTGCGCGGCGGCCTTGGCCAGCTTCGCCGCGGTCACCGCACG
>NZ_JBIRST010000056.1:0-7727 GCF_044334385.1 Streptomyces sp. NPDC020801 | reverse complement strand
GGCTGTCTGGAGGACGCCGTCACCGTGCCGGTGCTGCGTGCCGACCGCGCCGAGCCGCAGGCAGTCGTCACCGCGCTCGCCGAACTGCACGTGCACGGCGTATCCCCCGACTGGCACGCGCTCTACCCCGGCGCCCACCGCGTCGACCTGCCCACCTACGCCTTCCAGCACGAGCGCTACTGGCTCGACGCCTCCCAGGCGGCAGCCCCCGGTACGGCCGACGTCATGGACACCGAGTTCTGGGACCTCGTAGAGAGGGAGGACCACGACTCCCTCGGCGCTCTCCTGGGGCTGTCGCCGGCCGAATTGGAGGTGGTCGCCCCCCGACTGTCCGGCTGGCGTCGGCAGCGGCGTGAGCAGTCCACTTCCGACCGCTGGCGTTACCGGATCACCTGGCAGTCGTACGGCGACATCGGTGCCGTTCCTTCGGGGACCTGGCTCTGCCCGGTGTCCGAGGAGACCGAGTGGACGTCGGCGATCCAGACCGGACTTGCGGACCTCGGCATCGATCTCGTCCCGCTGGCTCTGAGTGAGGGCACCGACCGTCAGTCGTTGACCCGGATCCTCGCCGACGCCGGGACGCAGGCCGAAGGCATCGTGTTCGCCGCGGCGGGGGCGGACGCGCTCCAGCGGCTCGTCCTGCTCGTACAGGCCCTCGGCGACGCCGGCATCGAGGCCCCGCTGTGGTGTGTGACCAGCGGCGCGGTGTCCACCGGCGCCTCGGACATGCTCACCGACCCCGCGTCCGCGCAGCTCTGGGGTCTGGGGCGGGTCGTCGCCCTGGAGCAGCCGCAGCGATGGGGCGGACTCGTCGACCTGCCCGACGCACCCGACCCCCGTTCGGTGCGGCGGCTGGCCGGCCTGCTGACCCAGGCCGACGAGGACCAACTCGCCGTCCGCGCCACGGGTGTATCCGTGCGTCGCCTGGTGCGCGCACCGCAGAGCACGGCTCTGCCGGACACACTCTGGTCGCCGCGCGGCACCGTCCTCGTGACCGGCGGTACGGGCGCGCTCGGCGGTCACGTCGCCCGCTGGCTCGCGGCCGTCGGAGTCGAACACCTGCTGCTCACCAGCCGCCGGGGCCTCGACGCTCCGGGCGCCGTCGAACTCAAGGAGGAGCTGAGGGCGCTGGGTGCCCGGGTCACCGTCGCCGCTTGCGACGCGGCCGACCGGACCGCGCTCTCGGCCCTTTTCGACCAGCACACGGTCAACGCCGTGGTCCACACCGCGGGCGTACTCGACGACGGCCTGGTCGAATCGCTCACGTCCGAGTCGCTGCACAATGTGCTGCGCCCCAAGGTGGACGCCGCGCTCCACCTGCACGAACTCACGCGGGACCGTCAGGACCTCGACGCCTTCGTGATGTTCTCGTCGATGACCGGTGTCTGGGGCAACGGCGGTCAGGGCGCCTACGCGGCCGCGAACGCATTTCTCGACGCCCTCGCAGAGCAGCGCCGTGCCCAGGGACTGCCCGCATTGGCCGTCGCGTGGGGGCCGTGGGCGGACGGCGGCATGGCCGACGGCGCGGCCGGAGAACACCTGCGACGGCGCGGCATCCGGGCGGTCGCGGCCCTTCCGTCGATCTCCGTGCTGCACAACGCGCTGACGCTCGGGGAAACGTGCGTGACCGTCGCGGACGTGGACTGGGACCGCTTCGTCCGGGCCTTCGCCGCCACGCGTCCCTGCCCGTTGCTGCACGGGGTGCCCGAGGCCCGTAAGGTTCTCGAAGCACGGGACCAGGCCGAGCAGTCCGCCGAGGTCCCCGCGTCCGCGCTGGTGCAGAGCCTGCGGGCGGCTGCGCCGGACGATCAGGACCGCATCCTGATGAACCTGGTTCGCGAGCAGGCCGCCATCGTGCTCCGTCACACCGGCAAGGCCGCCTTCGAGGCCGACCGGACGTTCCGCGAGACCGGGTTCGACTCGCTCACCGCAGTCGAACTGCGTCACAGACTCAACGCGGCCACCGGTCTCAAGCTGTCGGCCACGCTGGTGTACGACCACCCCACCCCCACGGCTCTCGCGCGTCATCTGGGCGACGAACTCCTCGGCCGGCACGGGACGGAGCCGGACGCCGCCCGGGTCACGGCCGTCGCGAACGACGAGCCGCTCGCGATCGTGGCGATGAGCTGCCGTTTCCCCGGCGGCGTCCAGTCGCCGGAGGATCTGTGGGAGCTGCTGCGGGACGGCCGTGACGCGGTGTCCGGGTTCCCCACCGACCGCGGCTGGGACATCGACTCCCTCTACGACCCGGACCCCGACCGGCACGGCCGGACGTACGCGTGCGAGGGCGGCTTCGTCCAGGGCGCCGACCGATTCGACGCCGCTGTGTTCGGGATCTCGCCGCGTGAGGCGCTGGCGATGGACCCGCAGCAGCGGCTGCTGCTGGAGACCGCGTGGGAAGCGTTCGAGCGCGCGGGCATCGCCCCCTCGTCCGTACGCGCCGACCGGACCGGTGTCTTCATCGGAACGAACGGCCAGGACTACGCCAACGTGCTGCGCAACGCACCCGAGGAGATCGAGGGTTACGCCCTGACCGGCAAGGCGGCCTCGGTGGTCTCCGGCCGCATCTCCTACACGTTCGGCCTTGAGGGCCCGGCGGTCACGGTGGACACGGCGTGCTCGTCGTCGCTGGTCGCGCTGCATCTGGCGGCTCAGGCCATCCGGAGCGGCGAGTGCTCGATGGCCCTGGTCGGCGGCGTTACCGTGATGACCACGCCGGACATGTTCGTGGAGTTCAGCCGGCAGCGGGGGCTGTCGCCGGACGGCCGGTGCAAGGCGTTCGCCGCCGGCGCGGACGGCACCGGCTGGGGCGAGGGCGTCGGCATGCTGCTGGTCGAGCGGCTCAGCGACGCTGAGCGCAACGGGCACCGGATCCTCGCCGTGGTGCGTGGTACGGCGGTCAATCAGGACGGTGCGTCGAACGGTTTGACGGCGCCGAACGGGCCTTCGCAGCAGCGGGTGATCCGGCAGGCGCTGGAGTGCGCCGGGTTGTCGCCGGCGGATGTGGATGTGGTGGAGGCGCACGGTACGGGCACCAGGCTGGGTGACCCGATCGAGGCGCAGGCGCTGCTCGCGACGTACGGCCGGGAACATACGGAAGAACGGCCGTTGTGGATCGGGTCGGTCAAGTCGAACATCGGCCACACCCAGGCCGCCGCAGGCGTGGCCGGCGTCATCAAGATGGTCATGGCGATGCGTCATGGCGTGCTGCCGAAGACGCTGCATGTCGATGAGCCCACGCCGCACGTGGACTGGTCGACGGGAGCGGTGCGGCTGCTCACCGAGGCCGTGGCGTGGCCCTCGGGCGACCTGCTGCGCCGCGCGGCGGTGTCCTCGTTCGGTATCAGCGGTACCAACGCGCACACGATCATCGAGGCGGCGCCGACTGTGCCGGCGCCCGCTCCGACACCGGACCCGGGGGCGGTCGTGCCGTGGGTGCTCTCGGCGAAGAGCGAGGCAGCGCTGCGGGCCCAGGCGGAGCGCCTGCTGGAGTACGCGAGTGGCGAAGTACCGCTGCTGGACAGCGGCTTCTCGCTCGCTGTCACCCGGTCGGGGCTGGAGCACCGGGCCGCCGTGGTCGGCTCCGACGCGGACGAACTGCGCGCGGGACTGGCCGCGCTCGTGGCCGGTGAGCCGGCGGGGACCGTGGTGAGCGGGCGTGCGCAGGCCGGGGGCAAGGTGGGTTTCCTGTTCTCGGGTCAGGGTTCGCAGCGTCTGGGGATGGGCCGGGAGCTGTATGCGGCGTTCCCGGTGTTCGCCGAAGCCTTCGACGAGGTGTGTGCGGTGCTGGAGGCGCCGGTCGATGTCGGTGCGGAGGGGTTGCATGAGACTGGGTGTGCGCAGCCGGCGTTGTTCGCGATCGAGGTGGCGTTGTTCCGGTTGCTGGAATCGTGGGGGATTCGGCCGGACTATGTGGCGGGTCATTCGGTGGGTGAGGTCGCGGCTGCGTATGTGGCCGGGGTGCTGTCGTTGGAGGATGCGGCGAAGCTGGTCTCGGCCCGTGCCCGGCTGATGCAGGCGTTGCCTGTCGGTGGGGCGATGGTGGCGGTGCAGGCCGGCGAGGAGGAGGTGTTGCCGTATCTCACCGGTGGGGTGGGTGTCGCGGCGGTCAATGGTCCTGAGTCGGTGGTGGTTTCCGGGGTTGAGGAGGCTGTGCTGGCGATCGCGGAAGCGTTTGCTCGGCAGGGTCGTAGGACGTCCCGGCTGAGGGTCAGCCACGCCTTCCACTCGCCGTTGATGGAGCCGATGCTGGAGGAGTTCCGCGCGGTCGTCCGCGGGCTGGCCTTCAACGAGCCGACGATTCCCCTGGTTTCGATGCTGACGGGGCGTCGGGAGAAGTCTTGCACGGCCGAGTACTGGGTGAGTCACGTCCGTGAGGCGGTCCGGTTCGCCGACGGCGTGCGGACCCTGCACGAGTCGGGTGTGACCACCTTCGTGGAGATCGGCCCCGGCGGTGTGCTCAGCGCGCTCGCCCAGGGCTGTCTGGAGGACGCCGTCACCGTGCCGGTGCTGCGTGCCGACCGCGCCGAGCCGCAGGCAGTCGTGACCGCGGTCGGGCAGCTCCACGTACATGGAGTTTCCCCGGACTGGCACGCGTTCTTCCCCGGCGCGCGGACCGTCGACCTGCCCACCTACCCCTTCCAGCGTGAACGCTACTGGCTCGACGGCATCGCCTCGGTCGGCGACATGCGTGCCGTGGGCCAGGGCGAGGCCGGACACCCCCTGCTCGGTGCCGCCGTGTCGCTGGCCGACGGCGACGGGCAACTGCTCACCGGCCGACTCTCGTTGCACACGCACCCGTGGCTGGCGGATCACGCCGTGAACGGGGTCGTCCTGCTGCCGGGTACCGCGTTCGTCGAGCTGGCCCTCACCGCGGCCGACGCCGTGGGCTGTGACCTGCTGGAGGAGCTGACGCTGGAGGCGCCGCTGCGCGTGCCCGAGCGCGGAGGCATCGCCCTGCAGATAGGTGTCGGCGCCGCCGACGACTCGGGCCGCAGGCCGCTGACCGTGCACTCGCGGATCGACGACGGGGACGCGTACGAGGCCGAACGGACCTGGGTGCGGAACGCCTCCGGCTCGCTGTCCGTCGCCACGGGCCCGGTGGACGACTCGCTCGCCACGTGGCCGCCCGCGGGCGCGGAGCCGGTCGACGTCGATGGCGTCTACGAGCGACTCGAGGGCATGGCACTCGACTACGGCCCCGCCTTTCAGGGGCTACGTGCCGCGTGGCGCAGCGGAGACGACTTCTTCGCCGAGGTGGAACTGTCCGGGGCGGAGCGTGCGGGCGCGGGCGCGTACGGACTGCACCCCGCGCTGTTCGACGCGGCCCTGCACACCGTGTGGCTGGGCGCTGTCGAACCCGAGGCCGGGACCGGGCACGGGCTGCTGCCGTTCGCCTGGAGCGGCGTACGCCTGACCGCCACCGGGGCTGCCACCCTGCGGGTGAAGGTTTCCCGCACGGGCACCACCACGGTCTCGCTGGTACTGGCCGACGGCACCGGAGAGCCGGTCGCGCGCATCGAGTCGCTGACTTTGCGCCCGGTCTCCGCCGGGCAGTTGCGCGGCGGTTCCGGGGACGGCGGCTCACTGTTCGGCCTGGAGCGGACGCCGCTCGCCCTGCCGTCCGCCGCGGACGGCACCAGGATCGAGACGTACGAGGACATCGCAGCACTGCGGGCCGCGGACCCGGTGCCGGACGCCGATGCCGTGGTCGTGCCGTGCCCGACGGGAACCGGCGCGGACACCGCCGCCCGGGTTCACGAGGTCGCCAACTCCGTGCTGGAACTGGTGCAGTGGTGGCTGGCCGAGGATCGTCCGTCGCGTCTCGTGCTGGTGACGCGCACGGGAGACCTGAACCAGTCGGCAGCGCACGGGCTGTTGCGCTCGGCGCAGAGCGAGAACCCGGGCCGTTTCGTGCTCGTCGAAGCCGACGGGAGCGCCGACCCCGTCGGGCTGCTGCCCGGCCTGCTTGCCTCCGGTGAGCCGCAGGCCGAGGTGCGCGGGGGCGAGGTCCGGGTGCCGCGACTGGCCCGTATCGCCGTGCCGGACACGGAACCGGAGCTTCCCGAGCTCGGTTCCGGCACCGTGCTGTTGACCGGTGCCTCGGGCGGGCTGGGACGGCTCGTCGCCCGGCACCTCGTCGCTCGGCACGGCGTGCGCAGCCTGCTCCTGGTCAGCCGCCGGGGCGGGCAAGCGCCCGGTGCTGCCGAACTCGCTGCCGAGCTGAGCACGCAGGGCGCCGACGTCACCTGGGCCGCCTGCGACATGGCCGACCGCGATGCTGTCCGTGAACTCCTCGCCGGCCGACGGATGTCCGCAGTCGTCCACACGGCGGGCGTCCTGGACGACGGAGTCGTCGGCGCGCTGACGCCCCAGCGACTGGACGACGTGTTCCGTCCAAAGGTCGACGCGGCGCTGAACCTGCACGAACTTGCCGGTGAACTGTCCGCGTTCGTGCTCTTCTCCTCGGTGGCGGGCGTCCTCGGCACGCCGGGCCAGGGCAACTACGCCGCCGCCAACACCTTCCTGGACGCCCTCGCCGAGCACCGCCGGGAGCGAGGGCTGCCCGCCACTTCGCTGGCCTGGGGCCTGTGGGCGCAGGACAGCGACAGCGCGATGACCGGCAGCCTCGACCACACCGATCTCACACGCATCAAGCGCATGGGTCTGGCCGCGATCCCGACGGCCGAAGGCCTGCGGATGTTCGACGTGGGCCTCGCCTCCGGGCGCGCGACCGTCGTCCCGATCCGGCTCGACACCTCCGCCTTCCGGGACGGACAGGGGCAGCCCGTACCGTCCGTACTGCGCGGCCTGGTCCGGGTCGCCCCGGCCCGGCGCACCGCAGCGGCGGCCAAGGCGGCCTGGTCCTCCCTGGGACAGCGGCTGGCCGGGCTGCCCGAGGCCGAGCGCGAGCAGACGGTGCTGGACCTGGTGCGTACCGAGGTGGCCGCCGTGCTCGGGCACGCCGACGTTCAATCGCTCGGCGCGGACGACTCGTTCAAGGACATCGGCTTCGACTCGCTGACTGCCGTCGAACTGCGCAACCGACTGAACGAGGCCGTCGGCCTGCGGCTGCCCGCCACGCTGATCTTCGACTACCCGAGCCCGCTCGCCCTCGCCCGCCACCTCACCACCGAGGCCACGGGTACCGACCAGACACCGGTGGCCACCGCCTCCACGGTCGCCGTCGCGGCGGACGAGCCGATCGCGATCGTGGGGATGGCCTGCCGGTACCCCGGTGGTGTGCGGTCGCCCGAGGACTTGTGGCAGTTGGTGTTCGACGGCCGTGACGCGATTTCCGGGTTCCCCGAGGACCGGGGCTGGGACGTGGAGAACCTCTACGACCCCGACCCCGACCAGTGGGGCACCAGCTACACCCGCGAAGGCGGCTTCCTGCACGAAGCGGCCGATTTCGACGCGGAGTTCTTCGGGATCTCGCCGCGTGAGGCGCTGGCGATGGACCCGCAGCAGCGGCTGCTGCTGGAGACGTCTTGGGAGGCGTTCGAGCGGGCGGGGATCGACCCGGCCTCGGTGCGCGGCAGCCGGACCGGAGTGTTCGCCGGGGTGATGTACCACGACTACGGCGGGCGGGTGCGCACCTCTCCAGCGGGGCTTGAGGGCTACCTCGTCAACGGCAGCGCGGGCAGCGTCGCCTCGGGCCGCGTCTCCTACACGTTCGGCCTTGAGGGCCCGGCGGTCACGGTGGACACGGCGTGCTCGTCGTCGCT
>NZ_JBIRST010000055.1:0-7862 GCF_044334385.1 Streptomyces sp. NPDC020801 | reverse complement strand
TCTGAGCCCGCGCCGGTCCTGCCGTGGGTGCTCTCGGCCAAGAGCGAGGCGGCGCTGCGCGCGCAGGCGGCCCGGCTGCTGTCCTTCATGGACGCGAGCAGCTGGAGCGCTTCCGACGTCGGCCTCTCCCTGGCCTCTCGTGAGGTGTTCGAGGACCGTGCGGTGCTCATGGCGGAGGGCCCGGACGAGATTCGTCAGGCCCTGACCGCTCTCGCCGCCGGTGAGCCGGCGGGGACCGTGGTGAGCGGGCGTGCGCGTTCCGCAGGCAAGACCGGTTTCCTGTTCTCGGGTCAGGGTTCGCAGCGTCTGGGGATGGGCCGGGAGTTGTATGCGGCGTTCCCGGTGTTCGCCCAAGCCTTCGACGAGGTGTGTGCGGTGCTGGACGCGCCGGTCGACGTCGACGCGGGGGAGTTGCACCAGACCGGGTGCACTCAGCCGGCGTTGTTCGCGATCGAGGTGGCGTTGTTCCGGTTGCTGGAATCGTGGGGGATCCGGCCGGACTATGTGGCGGGTCACTCGGTGGGTGAGGTCGCGGCCGCGCATGTGGCCGGGGTGCTGTCGTTGGAGGATGCGGCGAAGCTGGTCTCCGCCCGTGCCCGGCTGATGCAGGCGTTGCCTGCCGGTGGGGCGATGGTGGCGGTGCAGGCCACCGAGGAGGAGGTCCTGCCGCATCTCACCGAGAACGTCGGTATCGCGGCGGTGAACAGCTCGCAGTCGGTGGTGATCTCGGGCACCGATGAGGCGGTGACCGAGATCGCTGACCTCTTTGCGCAACAGGGTCGCAGGACGTCCCGGCTGAGGGTCAGCCATGCGTTCCACTCGCCGTTGATGGACCCGATGCTGGAGGAGTTCGGTGAGATCGTCCGTGGGCTGACGTTCAATGAGGCCCGGATTCCGGTGGTTTCCAACCTGACCGGTCGTTTGGCGGAGCGTTTCACCGCCGGGTACTGGGTGCGTCACGTTCGTGAGGCGGTGCGTTTCGCCGATGGTGTGCGGACCCTGCGCGAGTCGGGTGTGACCACCTTCGTGGAGATCGGCCCCGGCGGGGTGCTCAGCGCGCTCGCCCAGGGCTGCGTGGACGGCGCCGTCACCGTGCCGGTGCTGCGCGCCGACCGCGCCGAGCGGCAAGCAGTCGTCACCGCGCTCGCCGAACTGCACGTGCACGGCGTATCCCCCGACTGGCAGACCTTCTTCCCCGGCGCCCACCGAGTCGACCTGCCCACCTACGCCTTCCAGCGCGAACGCTACTGGCTGGCGGGGGAGGAGCTGGCCGCCGCCACCGACACCCGCACCGACGGCACGGATTCCGGATTCTGGGATTCGGTGGAGCGGGAGGACCTGGAGTCCCTCGTCGCGACCCTGGGCGTCGGGGCCGACGAATCGCTGAGCGCGATCCTGCCCCGGCTGTCCGCGTGGCGGCGTCAGCGCCGGGAGCAGTCCGTGGTCGACGGCTGGCGCTACCGGGTCACTTGGAAGCCTCTCGGCGCACTCCCGGAAACCGGTGCGTCCGGAGCCTGGCTGCTCGTGGCCGCTGATGCAACCGAGTGGACCACTTCGGTCCGTACCGCGCTCGCCGAACGCGGCCTGGACCTGGCGGCCCTCGCCGTCGGCCGGCCCACCGACCGCGAGACGCTTGCCCGCGAGCTGGCCGGAGTCGGTCCGGTGGCCGGTGTGCTGTCGCTCCTGGCCGAGGACGAGGGGGCCTGCGCCGAGCACCCCGCCCTGCCGCACGGCCTGTCCTCAACCCTTCTGCTGGTCCAGGCACTTGGCGATGCCGGAATCGACGCACCGCTGTGGTGCGCCACCCGGGGCGCGGTGGCCACCGGCCGCTCCGAGCGGGTGGACCGGCCGGTGCAGGCCCAGGTGTGGGGCTTCGGCCGGGCGGCGGCGCTGGAGTACCCGCGGCGATGGGGCGGCCTGCTCGACCTCCCCGAGTCGATGGACGCCCGTACGGCGGCCCGCGTGGTCGCCGTCCTCGGGCAGTCGGCCGAGGACCAGGTGGCCGTGCGTGGCTCGGGGGTCTTCGGACGACGGCTGGTACGGGCCGGCCAGAGCACCGGGCCCGAGCCGCGGTGGTCGCCGCGCGGCACGGTGCTGATCACCGGTGGTACGGGCGCTCTGGGCGGCCACGTCGCGCGCTGGCTGGCGGGTGCGGGTGCCGAGCATCTGGTGCTGACGAGCCGTCGGGGCATGGACGCCCCGGGCGCGGGCGGGCTGAAGTCCGAGCTGGAGGCGCTGGGTTCACGCGTGACCGTCGCCGCCTGTGACGTGGCCGACCGGGACGCCCTGCGCGCGCTGCTGGACGAGCACCCCGTCAACGCTGTCGTGCACACGGCCGGCGTCAGTGACCACATCATGATCGAGGACACCGGAGTGGACGCCTTCGCGGGCACGGTGTCCGCGAAGACGGCGGGAGCGACACACCTGGACGAACTGCTGGACGGCCGGGAGCTGGACGCGTTCGTCCTCTTCTCCTCCGGCGCCGGCATCTGGGGCGGCGCCGGACAGGGCGCCTACTCGGCGGCCAACGCCTACCTCGACGCCCTGGCCGAACACCGTCGGGCACGCGGGCGGACCGCCCTCGCCGTGTCCTGGAGCGGCTGGGCCGAGGGCGGCATGGCCAGCGTGGGCAAGGCCGAGGACATGTTGCGCCGCCGCGGCCTTCCGCCCATGCGGCCGGCGCTCGCGATCGCGGCGCTGCGACAGGCCGTGACGGACGACGAAACGACCCTGACCGTCGCCGACTTCGACTGGGAGCGGTTCATCGGATCGTTCACTGTCGGCCGCCCGAGCGCGCTGCTGTCCGCTGTGCCCGAGGCACAGCGGGCGTTGGAGAACCGGACACCCGGCAGCGCCGCGGCCGGCAACGCGCTGGCGGCCCGGCTGGCCGCCCTGCCGGCGGGTGAGCAGGACCGTGCTCTGGTGGACCTGGTCCGTAGGCACGCGGCCGCTGTGCTCGGCCACGCCGGTGCCACGGCCGTGGAGGCGGAACGTGCCTTCAAGGACCTCGGTTTCGACTCGCTGACCGCCGTCGAACTGCGCAACGAGCTCACGGCCGAGACCGGTCTGAAGCTGCCCACCACACTCGTCTTCGACCATCCGAACGCTACGGCCCTGGCCCGCTTCCTGCATGCGGAACTGCTCGGCGCGCACGCCACCGCGCTGCCCGAGAAGCGTACGGTCGCCGACGACGAGCCCATCGCGATCGTGGCGATGAGCTGCCGTCTGCCCGGCGGCGTCGGCTCGCCCGAGGACCTGTGGCAGCTCGTGATGTCCGGCGGCGACGCCATCGCCGGGTTCCCCGAGGACCGCGGCTGGGACATCGAGGACCTGTACGACCCCGACCCGGGCGTCCCCGGCAAGACGTACGCGCGCGGCGGCGGCTTCCTCTACGACGCGGGCGACTTCGACGCCGCGCTGTTCGGGATCTCGCCGCGTGAGGCGCTCGCGATGGACCCGCAGCAGCGACTGCTGCTGGAGACCACGTGGGAGGTCTTCGAACGCGCGGGCGTCGACCCGGCCTCCCTGAAGGGCAGTCGCACAGGCGTGTTCGTCGGCATGTCCTACCAGGGCTACGGCGCCGGCCTCTCGCAGGTCCCCGAAGGCGTCGAGGGGCATCTGCTCACCGGCAGCGCCGCAAGTGTCGTCTCCGGGCGCGTGGCCTACTCGTTCGGCCTGGAGGGCCCGGCCGTCACCGTCGACACGGCGTGCTCGTCGTCCCTGGTCGCGCTGCACCTGGCCATCCAGTCGCTGCGCAACGGCGAGAGCACGATGGCCGTCGCCGGCGGCGTGAACGTCATGGCCGTACCGGCCGCGTTCGTGGAGTTCAGCCGGCAGCGCGGACTGTCCGCCGACGGCCGCTGCAAGGCGTTCGGCGCCGGAGCCGACGGCACCGGCTGGGCGGAGGGCACGAGCGTCGTCCTCGTCGAGCGCCTCAGTGACGCCGTGCGCAACGGCCACCAGGTTCTCGCGGTCGTGCGAGGCAGCGCCGTCAACCAGGACGGCGCGTCCAACGGCCTGACCGCGCCGAACGGTCTCGCGCAGCAGCGGGTCATACGGCAGGCGCTGTCCTCCGCCGGACTCAGCGAGGCCGACGTGGACGCCGTCGAGGCACACGGCACGGGCACCGCGCTGGGCGACCCCATCGAGGCGCAGGCCCTGCTGGCGACGTACGGCCAGGACCGCTCCGCCGAACAGCCGCTGTGGCTCGGTTCGTTGAAGTCCAACATCGGCCACACACAGGCGGCGTCCGGAGTCGCCGGCGTCATCAAGATGGTGATGGCGATGCGGCACGGTCTGCTGCCGCGCACCCTGCACGCGGACGAGCCGACGACGCACGTGGACTGGTCGGCGGGTGCCGTACGGCTCCTCACCGAGGTGGTGGAGTGGCCTTCGGCCGGCCGTCCCCGCCGCGCGGGCATCTCGTCCTTCGGCGTCAGCGGCACCAACGCGCACACCATCATCGAACAGGCCCCGCCGTCGGAAACGGCCGCCGTCACCCCGGCCGGGGCAGCCCCGGCCGGAGCAGCCCCGACGGCCGTGCCGTGGGTGCTGTACGGCAAGTCCGAGGCCGCTCTGCGGGACCAGGCCGAGCGCCTGCTGTCCCTCGTCACGGAGGAGGACGGGCCGTCGCCGGCCGACGTCGGCCTCTCGCTGGCCACCACCCGCGCCGCGCTGGAGCACCGCGCCGCCGTGGTCGCGGACGGTCCTGACCGGCTCGTCGACGGACTGCGGGCCCTGGTGTCGGGAGCACCTGCTCCCGGCGTCACCCGCGGCCGCGCCGACGACACCCGGGTCGGATTCCTGTTCTCCGGGCAGGGTTCGCAGCGGGTCGGCATGGGACGTGAGCTGTACGACGCGTTCCCGGCGTTCGCGGAGGCGTACGACCAGGTGTGCGCCCACCTCGACGGGCACCTCGACCGGCCGCTGCGGGACGTCGTCCTCGGCGGGGACGGCGACGAGCTGAACCGCACCGGCTTCGCCCAGCCCGCGCTGTTCGCGACCGAGGTGGCCATCCACCGCCTGCTGGAGTCGTGGGGCATCCGACCGGACTACCTCGCAGGACACTCCGTCGGCGAGATCGCCGCCGCGCACGTGGCCGGGGTGCTCTCGTTGGAGGACGCGGCCACGCTGGTGACCGCCCGCGCCCGGCTGATGCAGGCCCTGCCTGCCGACGGCGCGATGGTCGCCGTGCAGGCCGCCGAGGACGAGATCCTCCCGCACCTCACCGACGAGGCGAGCATCGCGGCCGTCAACGGCCCGCAGTCCGTGGTGATTTCCGGCACCGAGGACGCCGTGGCCGAGATCGCGGACGTCTTCGCGCAGCAGGGCCGCAAGACGTCCCGGCTGAAGGTGAGTCACGCCTTCCACTCGCCGCTGATGGACCCCATGCTGGAGGAGTTCGCCCGCGTCGTCGAAGGACTGCGCTTCGAGAAGCCTGGGATCCCCGTCGTCTCCAACGTCACGGGCGAGCTCGTCGAGGCGTACACCGCCGATTACTGGGTCCGGCACGTGCGCGAGACCGTGCGCTTCGCCGATGGCATCGGCACCCTGGGCGAGCTGGGCGTGACCACCTTCGTGGAGGTCGGCCCCGGCGGAGTCCTCAGCGCGATGGCCCAGGGCTGCCCGGGCGGCGCGCTCGCCATCCCCGCCCTGCGCGCCGACCGCCCGGAACCCGAGGCGATCACCAGCGCCGTCGCGCAGGCCCACGTGCACGGTGTGGCCGTCGACTGGCACTCGTTCTTCGCCGGCCGGGGCGCCCGCCGGGTGGACCTGCCGGCCTACGCCTTCCAGCACCAGCGGTACTGGCTGGAGACCACCGTGCCCACCGCCGCCGTCGTGGGCACCGGCGCCGTGGAGACGGAATTCTGGGAGACGGTGGAGCGCGAGGACGCCCAGTCCCTCGCCGCCACGCTCGACCTGCCCGCCGAACAGCTCGACACGGTACTGCCCCGGCTGTCCGCGTGGCGCCGGCAGCGCCGTGAGGAGTCCCTGGTGGACGGCTGGTCCTACCGGGTCGGATGGAAGCCGGTCGGAGTCCGCCGGAGCCACGAACTGTCCGGTGACTGGCTGTTCCTGGTCACCGACGAGACCGAGTGGACCACCTCGGTCGGCGACGGGCTCACGGCCAGAGGAGCCCGGCTGATCCCCGTCAGGGTCGACGCGGCCACGGACCGTGGCACGCTGCTGCGGGAACTCGACGCCGCGGCAAGCCGGACGCCCGTCGTGGGCGTGATCTCCCTCCTCGGCGTCGACGAGCGGCCGCACCCGGAGCACCCGGCCCTCTCCGTGGGCACCGCCCTGACCATCACCCTCGTCCAGGCACTGGGTGACTCCGGCATCGACGCCCCGCTGTGGACACTGACCAAGTCGGCTGTTTCCGCAGGTCGTCCGGACGAAGCACCCAGCGCCGTCCAGCATGCTGTGTGGGGCCTGGGGCGGGTGGCCGCGCTGGAGCACCCACGGCGCTGGGGCGGCCTGGTCGACCTGCCTGAGGCGATCGACGACCGGGTCGCGGGTCGGCTCGCCGGGGTGCTGGGGCAGTCGGCCGAGGACCAGGTGGCCGTGCGTGCCCGGGGCGTGTTCGCCCGTCGGCTGTCCCGTGTCACGGGCGGCCACAAGGGCCGTACGTGGTCGCCGCGTGGCACGGTGCTGATCACCGGTGGTACGGGTGCGCTGGGTGGTCATGTGGCGCGCTGGCTGGCGGGTGCGGGTGCGGAGCACCTGGTGCTGACGAGTCGTCGGGGCATGGACGCCCCGGGTGCCGGTGAGCTGAAGTCGGAGCTGGAGGCACTGGGTTCACGCGTGACGGTTGCGGCGTGCGATGTGGCTGACCGTGCGGCGTTGGCCACGCTGCTCGCCGAACACCCCGTCGACGCCGTCGTACACACAGCGGGCGTGGACCAGTTGGAGGCGTTCGAGGACATGACGCTCGGCTCCTTCGCCGAGGTGCTGTCCGCGAAGGCCGCCGGCGCCCTGCACCTCGACGAACTGCTCGCCGGCCGGGAGCTGGACGCCTTCGTCCTGTTCTCGTCGATCGCGGGGGTGTGGGGCAGCGGCCACCAGGCCGCCTACGCCGCCGCCAACGCCGTGCTCGACGGAATCGCCGAGCGCCGCCGCGCCCAGGGCCGGGCCGCGACCGCGGTGGCCTGGGGCCCGTGGGCCGGCGGTGGCATGGCCGAGAGCGAGGGCGCGGACGAACGGCTGCGGCGCCGCGGCCTGATCCCGATGCCCGCCGCGCTCGCGGTCATCGGACTCCGGCAGGCCGTGGACTCCGGCGAGGCGACCACGACCGTCGCCGACATCGACTGGCAGCGGTTCCTGCCCTCGTTCACGCTGCGACGTCCGAGCGCGCTGCTCGGCGACCTCCCGGAGGCCGAGCGAATCCTGGACGTCTGCGGCGGCACCGAAAAGGCCGCCACGGCCGCCGCCTCCCCGCTGGCCACCCGGCTCGCCGGGATGCCCGAGACCGAGCAGGAGACGGTGCTGGTCGAGCTCGTCCGCACGCACACGGCGGCCGTACTCGGCCACAGCGACGCCGCCGAGGTCGAGGCCGAACGGGCCTTCAAGGACCTGGGCTTCGACTCGCTGACTGCCGTCGAACTGCGCAACAAGCTCAACACGGAGACCGGCCTCGCCCTGCCCCCCACCCTGGTCTTCGACTACCCGAATGCCAACGCGCTCGCCCGGCAACTGCGCTCCGAGCTCACCGGCCGTACCGCCGCGAGGACGGCACCGACCGTGGCCGCCGGACCCTCCGTGGACGACGACCCCATCGCGATCGTGGGGATGGCCTGCCGGTATCCGGGTGGGGTGCGGTCGCCGGAGGATCTGTGGCGGCTGGTGTCCTCCGGCGGGGACGC
>NZ_JBIRST010000054.1:0-10212 GCF_044334385.1 Streptomyces sp. NPDC020801 | reverse complement strand
CAGCAGCGCAAAACCAGCAGACGGACTCGGCACTCGTGAGCCAACTGACCTCGGCGGAGTCGCAGATTCCGGACTACCCGCGTGTCAACCTCTCCGACACGTCCACGGTGCTGACCAGCGCCCAGGCAGCAACCGCGGACGCCGCCGGCACTGACATCATCGCCCTTTCCTACGACCCGACCGCACAGATCCACAACGTGGAGAACATCAACCTGGAGCCGGTGTGGCCTTTTGGCCAGATCGGCGATGACCCTGCCGGCAGCAACACCATCACAAACCTGGCCAAGCGTACGTTCGATCACCGGCCGTTCACCGATGCCGAAGTCTGGTCGTTCGACGCGATGGACGCCGCCCGCCTGGGAAGGGCCAGCGACTTCGAATCCAACACCAAGACGCTGACCACAAACTTGCAGTCGTTGATCAACGGCATGAGCCAGTACAACACGGCGTACGAAGGCGACCTCGAACAGAGCGCCACCGTCGCGGCCAGCACCAACGAAGCGCTCGTGCAGAGCTACGACGGCACCGTCCGCATCGCTCCCGCATGGCCATCAGACTGGAACGTCGACGGATCGGTCTACATCCTCGGCGGAGCGAAGGTCGACGTCCAGGTCCGCAGCGGCGTCCCGTCCACGGTCGGCATCGAAGCCAAGACCAGCACCACCTACACGGTGCGCAGCCCCTGGCCCGGCCAGCAGGTGCAGGTGATCAACGCCGGCACCGGCGCCGTGGTCGTCGCCCCGACCTCGGCGGCGACACTCACCGTTCCGGTGACCGCCGGCACCAACTACCTCATCGAGCAGACCGCGGCGCCCACCTCGAGCCTGACCTACCAGGCCGTCACCGGCACCCCCGCCACGACCGCCCGCACAATCGGCACGGGTTCGAGCCAGATCTCCATTGGGCTCACCCCCAGTAACAACATAGTGGATGACACGGACTCGGGAATCACCTACACCGGGAGCAGCTGGTCGGCCCAGTCCGGCCTCGGCAGCAACTACTTCAACGGTACCCAGAACGTCGCCACCACCAATGGTGACTCGTTCACGTACACCTTCACTGGCACCGGTGTCGACTTCATCACGGCGGAGGCCAGCAACCGCGGCCATGTCCACGTCTCGATCGACGGGGGAGCGGACCAGACCTTCAACTGCTCGTCCACAACCACCGCATATCAGCAGGCCTGCGCGAGCGTGCGTGACTTGGCGTATGGGAGCCATACGATAAAGGTGACGAAGGTCGACGGCAGCTACATGACCCTCGACGGGCTGAAGGTCACCAATGACATGGTGGATGACACCGGGAATATCGACTACTCCGGGAGCAGCTGGTCGGCCCAGTCCGGCCTCGGCAGCAACTACTTCAACGGTACGCAGTACGTCGCCACCACCAATGGTGACTCGTTCACGTACACCTTCACTGGCACCGGTGTCGACTTCATCACGGCGGAGGCCAGCAACCGCGGCCATGTTCACGTCTCGATCGACGGGGGAGCGGACCAGACCTTCGACTGCTCGTCCACAACCGTGAAATATCAGCAGGCCTGCGCGAGCGTGCGTGACCTGGCGTATGGGAGCCATACGATAAAGGTGACGAAGGTCGACGGCACCTACATGACCCTCGACGCGCTGAAGGTCACCAACGACATGGTGGATGACACGGCCGGGAACATCGCCTACACCGGGAGCAGCTGGTCGGCCCAGTCCGGCCTCAGCAGCAGCAACTACTTCAACGGTACCCAGTACGTCGCCACCACCAATGGTGACTCGTTCAGTTACACCTTCACTGGCACCGGTGTCGACTTCATCACGGCGGAGTACAGCAACCGCGGCCATGTCCACGTCTCGATCGACGGGGGAGCGGACCAGACCTTTGACTGCTCGGCCACAACCGCGGCATATCAGCAGGCCTGCGCGAGCGTGCGTGGCCTGACGTCTGGGAGCCATACGATAAAGGTGACGAAGGTCGACGGCACCTACATGACCCTCGACGCGCTGAAGGTCATATCGTAATCCCGGAAATACCGCGCAGTGCTGGTGTGCTGATCCGCACGGTCGACTCGCCCCTGGTCGGGCGGCGCACCAGCACTGCACCCTCAAGGGGGCCGGGACGTTCGGGGTGCCGGAGCGGTTCGTGGGAACCTGGTGACGCAAGGTCAGACAGCGGCCCAGTCCTCCGCCCTCCACAACGACGTCAACCCCATCACGGCGAAAGCCCCACCACGGCGAAGCCACCGTCGACGGCAACACCGACGGTGGCTTCGCCGACTCCGGCAATGGGCCGGCAGACCTGGATTTCGGTGGCGTCCAGGCGGAGCTCGATGCCCTCGGCCCCGGTGTAGGCGAACACGTCCGCCAACGTTCGTAGGCGAGGGGCCGGGCTGGCCGGGGACCGCGCTCATGGGTCCCGCCCGCGGAATCACAGCGGATCAGAGTCTGCCGGCCCCGCCGGTAGTTCTTCGGTGGTTGGGCCAGGGCGAGGCGGATGGCGGTGATGTGGGCGGCGGCCGTGTTCGAGCCCGCGTTGCCGGGGCGGAGGAGGGCCGCGACTGGTTCGCCGGTTCCTCCAGGGCCGTGGTCGACGAACCCCATCAGCGGGTGGTGGCCGTAGGTCTTCTTCCAAGTCGGGGCGGCGTCCTGCTTGTCCGAGTGGGCGAGCACCAGCACTCCGTCCGGGTCCACGGTCACCTGCCCGCCGGCATCCGGAGCCCGGTCACACCACGGCCCGGCCGTCCCCCTGGACGCGGACATGGGGATAGGAGCCGGCAGGCTTGTTCACCTGGAAAGTACCTCTGGATTCAGCGGGAACAAGTACCTCGAAAATCCTCGTCCTTGCTGTTCAAAGGCCCTTTCTGTTTGTGTGACCGCCTACCGGACAGCCCGCTTCATGAAAGCGCGAGGCTGGGTGACCGCTGACCCGGCGTCCGATGGTCCACTCGCGGCTGACGGTCCGACTCGGCCCGCGCGTGTATTTCGACCTCACCCGGAGCCTCGTCGGAATTCCGACCCGGCTGAGCTCCCACTGTTCCTCGAGAGCGCGCACCTCGTGCTCCTTGCGGTCCAGCCGCATCCGGATCCGCACAGCGTGACTGATCTGGGACTGGACGAAGATCTGCCGCCAGGCGGGCTCCGTCGACCGCCACTCTGCCAGCAGGTCGCACTGCTCACCGCCGCCGTAACGGATGACGTACGGAACCTCGGGCTGGTTGAGACCGAGCAGCGTCGCCCTCAACTCCTCCCCGGGTACCGGCGACACCCTTTCTGATGGGTGCCGGGTGCCGGTCAGCTTGGCCGGAGCCGCCGCGTGATCAGGGCCATCGCCGACGCGTCCGGCCGCTTGGCAGTCCTCGATCCGCCCGCAACGCCGAGGGACAACCGGCTGTGCCGCTCGACCACCCCGATCCTCCAGGCGATAGCCGGTCCCGCCCCGGCGAGATGTCATTCGACGTCGATTCCGGGGAGCGGGTGCACCCGGACCCCCCTCATCACGATACGTGCATGTTTGTTCCCCGAACCGCCAGTGCCAACTTGAATGGTCAAACTATTGAGATCAATTGTGCGTTGAGCCAGGCTTCCCCTGACATGGCGTGGACCCCATTTCGGACCAATCCGCCATCACTATCATGCCGGGGACTTCTGTGATATTTCATGCGCAAGCGGCAAAGCAGCAGACAAGCCAAGAAGCGGAACGTCGGCAGGGCGGCCAGGAGACGGTTCCGAAGCGCGGGTTGTCGCTGCGTACGACCCTGCTCATCCTGGCCCTGGTTCCCATCATCGCCACGGTCGCCCTGTGGGCGATGAACTCGGCTCAGCTCTACGGCAACTGGAAGAGTTTTCACGACCGCAACAACGCGGGCAAGCGGCTCGGGCAGCCGATCGCCACCGTCTTCTACCAATTGCAGGCAGAGCGGCAACTGAGCGCGGCGGCACTCGCCGACCCCAAGGCCGGTCCGTCGAGTCTGGCCAAGCAACGTGAGCTCACCGACCGGTCTGTCCAGGGCTTCGAAGCACTGTCCGACTCAGTTCCGGCCGGTCTCACCAAGAGTTTCCAGCAGGTCAGTCGGGGTCTGGAGCGACTGCCCGAGTACCGGGACGCGGTGGACAAGCGGCACGCCACCCAGGAGCAGACGTTCGACAGCTACACCGGTGTCATCGCCTCGGACATGCAGTTGCTCGAGGACTTCACCACGGTCGGCATCGGCGAGGTCACCGCCCTCACCAGGCCGATACTCGACGCGCAATGGGGCCAGGAGATGCTCTCGCGCGAGAGTGCGATCTTCACCGCTGGAGCGGCGAGCGGTCGCTTCACCAGTGCGCAGCGCCTCCAACTCGCCGAGGTGATCGGCAGCCAGCAGCACATCTACGAGGACAAGGTCATACCGCGGCTGCCCGGCACGTACTCCAAGACGTACCAGCGTGTTCTGTCCGGCGCGGCCTGGAAGCAGAAGACCGGGATCGAGCAGACGGCTCTGAACGCCGAGAGCCCCGGGAGGAATGGCCGGACCCCGGTGTCCGCACGGCTCGGCAAGGAGTGGCAGCAGAGCTACGGTGCGATAACACCCCAGCTGCTGCAGGTCAGTGGCGCGTACTCCGAGTACCTCGTCAGCGCCGTCGACGACAAACTGAGCGCCATGATGACTGACCTGGTCGTCAACAGCTCCGTGGGTGCCGCAGCCGTACTACTGGTCTTCCTGATCTCGCTGCGGCTCACCGGAGTCCTGCGCCGCCGCATCCTCGGACTCCGCTCCGCGGCGCTGAAGCTGCAGACCCGGCTGCCCGACATGGTGGAGCGGCTGCGGCAGGGCGAGACGGTCGACACGGATGCCGAACTGCCCGAGGTCCGTTACGGCAACGACGAACTGGGCATGCTCGGCCAGGCTCTCAACCAGGCCCGCAGCGGTGCCCTGGAGACAGTCGTGCGGCAGGTCGAGCAGTACCGCGGCTTCGAGCGCCTGCTGCAGCGCATCGCCAGACGCACCCAGTTGCTGATCGGCATGCAGATGAAACGTCTCAGCGAGATGCAACGGCAGCACGAGGACCCCGAGGTCCTGGAAGGACTCTTCGACGTCGACCACCTGGCCGCCCGACTGCGGCGCTACGAGGAGAACCTGGTCATTCTCGGTGGCGGTCAGCCCCAGCGGCGCTGGCACAATCCCGTGCTGCTGCTGGACGTGCTGCGCTCCGCGCAGGGCGAGGTGCAGGACTACCGGCGTATCCGGATCGACACCGAGGGCGAGATCTGGCTGTCCGAGCGCGCGGTCGGTCCCATGGTGCACGTACTGGCCGAACTGATGGAGAACGCGGTGTCGTTCTCCAGACCGCCGACTCCGGTGGAGGTGTCCGCGTCCCGGGTGGGCCGCGGCGTCGCGGTCGAGATCGAGGACCGCGGCATGGGCATGGACCCCGAGCAGTACGCCGAGGCCAACCGCCTGATGACCGACCCACCCCGCATGGACGTGATGTCCCACGCCGACGACGCCCGCCTCGGCCTGTACGTCGTGGCCCGGCTGTCCGTCAACCTGGGGTTGAACGTGGAGCTGCGGCCCTCGTCGTTCGGAGGCACCCGGGTGGTCGTCCTGGTGCCGGCAGTGCTGATTTCCGACGGGAGGCCGCGCTCGGAGCCGCCGAACGGCGCTGTCCCGGCGCAACGCGTGATCATCGGCGCGCCCCGCTCCGGGCAGGACGGCGATCCTGGGGCTTCGTGGCCGGAGCCTCAGCCTCAGCCGCAACTCCAACCACAACCGCAGCCCGGCGACCAGGAGGCGTCCACGCGCCCGGTCACCGGCCCCAGGACCAAACCGTCGGCCCACGCCACGGCCGTGCCCCCGACGGCGAGTTCGGGCCCGCTGCCCCGCCGGGTACGGCAGGCCAGTCTGGCCGCCGAACTTCGCCGTCCTTCCTGGGCGTCCGCTGAGAAGTCGCGCGTTGAGACCTCGGCGACGGAGACGGAGACGGCGACGGAGACGGAGCCGTTGCCGCGCCGCTCCGGTGCCGCCGTCGGCGCCTTCCAGCGCCAGTCCCGGATAGCCCGGCTCGGGCCCGATTCCGGTCAACAGCCCACTCAACCGTCACCGGGCCACGACGGGACCCGCAAGGAAGACAGACGATGACTCTGCGAACCACTGCCACCGACTCCGACCTCGACTGGCTGCTCGACCGCTTGGTCGACCAGGTGCCGGGCACCAGGAACGCCATCGTGCTGTCCGACGACGGCCTGGTGGTCAGCCAGTCCAGCAGTATCGACCGGGTCGACGCGGAACGCCTGGCCGCCATCGCCACCGGCCAGCAGAGCCTGGCCCGCGGAGTCGGTGAGGTCTTCGGCGGCGGACCGGTCCATCAGGTCATCATCGAGCTCCGCGAACTCTGGCTCTTCGTCAGCTCCGCCGGACGGGGCACGCACCTGGCGGTCGTGGCGGACCAGGAGGTGGACGCCGAGGTGATGTCCGTGGCGATGCACACCCTCGTGCAGCAGGTCGGGCAACGCCTGGGCACCGAGGTCCGTGTGGTGCCGGGCGATGCCGAGGGATCGGCGTCCCGCCGCTCCGCCGACGCCGAGAGTGGGGGAGGACGTGAGTGAGCCACTGGGCGGACGCGGCACCGGACGACGAGTACGCGGAGCAGAGCTTTGTCAGGCCGTACACGATCACCCAGGGGCGCACGACCTCGGCCCGGGACGACCTCACCCTCATCACCGTGATCGCGACAGTCGTCCCGCCCGGTGAGGAGCCCTCGACCCGTGGCCTGCAACCCGAACACAAGCTGATCCTCCGGCAGTGCCGCACCCCGGTGGCTCTCGCCGAGGTCGCCGCCGGGCTGAACCTGCCCGTGGCGGTTACGAAGATCCTTGTCTCCGATCTGATCACGCTCGTCAGGGTGACGGCCCGGCCACCGCTACCGGTCGCGGTGGGCCAGGGAGCGGACATGACACTTCTCCAGGCGGTGAAAGATGGCCTACTCAGACTCTGACGACCAGGTCGGGGCACACGCGCCCCACTCCACTGCGGCCCAGGCTCCGGCAGCAGTGAAAATACTCATCGCGGGCGGATTCGGTGTGGGCAAGACCACCATGGTCGGTGCCGTGAGCGAGATCGTGCCCCTGAACACCGAGGAACACCTGACCGTCGCGGGTGTCGGTGTGGACGACATCGATGGGGTGGACCAGAAGAGCACCACGACGGTGGCCCTGGACTTCGGCCGGATCACCGTGAGCGCCCAACTCGTGCTGTACCTCTTCGGCACACCCGGCCAGGAACGCTTCTGGTTCATGTGGAATGACCTGGTGCATGGGACGCTCGGCGCCGTCGTCCTCGTGGACACCCGGCGGTTGGAGAGCAGTTTCGCGTCGATCGACTTCTTCGAGAGCCGCGGCGTCCCGTTCGTCGTCGGCGTCAACTGCTTCGACGGACGCCAGGACCGCACCGAGCCCGAGGTCCGGGAGGCACTCGACCTCGACCCGCACACCCCCATCGTCATGGGCGATCTCCGGCAGCGCCAGGTGAGCCGCGACCTGTTGCTGGCCCTGATCGAGCTTCTGATGTCCGGCCCGGCGCCGCTCCCGGGTCACCCGGTCGCCGCGCTGCCGGGCACGATCAGCACCATGTGACGCTCAAGATTCGATCTCTCCTTCATTGCTCGCGGACGCGGCTCGGCTCATCGTGAGCACGGCGTCACGGCGTCACGGCGTCACGGCGTCACGGCGGCGCAGCACGCCAAACGGCGAACCACCGTCTGGGCGTCGCTGCGCCGGTGAAGGAGAGCGGACGCCGTGGAGCTGATCGCACTCGGTCGGCCGATCAAGGAGACTGCGGCCCGTCCGGGCTCGTGAACAGAACCCGTCACCATCCGGCCCGGAGGAGATCGTCGACGCTGCGCCATGGTTCGACGACCGCAGCACTCTCCTGCAAGGCGGCGCCACGGCGGCGGCGCTCAGCATCGGGCAGCGCGGCTCGAGCGAGAGCCACGGCCACGGCCACGTCAGCACTGCAGGCAGCGACGACGAAGATCTGGGAACCGGGCAGCCCCCCCGCCGTTTGCACCGACAAGGTCACGAACCAGCGGATGGAAGAGTTGAAGCAGCCCCATATGTGCGGATCACCACCCCCTGCGAAGAAGCGCTGTGCGTCTGCGAGGGCAATCCCATGTGCCGGTATGGCAGCAGGGATCGTGGGCTGCTGGCAGTCAGGACAGATCATGGATACCTCGGCAAACTGGACTGGTCACAGAGCAAACGCCGAACGCAGGAGCGTGACATGTTCCGCGGCGGACAATGGGTGGTCGCGTCTGTGGGCGACGACCACTCGTCGGGGTGTGACGTCAGTGACTGCGAAGCACCCTGTACGGCATTGAAGGCCTGATCGGCCATGGCGAGGATTTCCCGGGCCCGGATGAGGAGGACCGCACCGGCGGGTGTCGGCCGTGCTGCCGGGCCGGAGCGGTCGACGAGAGTGGCCCGTACGGCGCTTTCCAGGTTCCGGACCTGCTTGGAGACCGCCGACTGGCTCATGAAGAGCCGTCGGGCAGCTGCCGAGAAGCCACCGGAATCGATGACCTGAGTGAAGATCATCAACTGCTGCAGGTTCAGAGTCATCCGGGGCACTCCAAAACAACCCAGTGGCGGGCAGGAGGGAAGAAACGGGGCAAGCGCGGCTGGCGCGCCGTGGCAGCTCAGGATGGTTGACAGCGGCATATTCCGGTAGGGCGCAAACTACCTGTTTCGATACCTGTTCCAGGTACCTGCACCAATGCCGTCGACCGGTCGGGCAACCTTGCCCCCTGGTGGCCGGGACCCTTCGCCGGGGCGGCTGAATACTCACGATGCAGGGGAAGGCGCTCCGCTGCGGAGGGTGCAATCGGAGGTATTGCGGAACGTGCGGGCCAGGGACGGTGCCGACCAGCGCAGGGCAGGGCCAAGCGGCACAGCACGGACGATGCGGTCGGCTATCGGGTTCTGCTGGGCCTGCTCACCGAGTGCGGCGACACCGAGGGGGACCCGATACCGGTCGCTATCGAGACGTCCCGCGGCCTGCTTGCCGCCGTACCTCGCACTGGCAAACGTCAGGTCTTCGCCGTCAACCCCCTTGCGGCAGCTCGCTATCGCGACCGGCACGGCGTCTCCCGCAAGAAGTCCGATCAGGGCGACGCCCTGGTTCTTGCGAACATCCTGCGCACGGACATGCACGCCCGTCGTCCGTTGCCGAGGCCTTCCCTCAGCACCCGGACGCCGACGTGATCTGCAGTCTTCCCGGTCTCGGTGTCCAAATCGGAGCGCGGGTGCTCGCTGAGATCGGGGACGACCACCGGCGCCTCGCCGACGCCCGCGGGCTGAAGGCATACGCCGGCACTTCACCGATCACCAGAGCCTCGGGCAAGAAGTCGTCCATCACCAGAGGGTGGATGAAGAACGACCGGCTCAATCACGCCGGTTACCTCTGGGCCTTCGCCGCTCCGACCGCCTCGCCTGGACCTGAAGATCCCCAAGTTGCGGACCGGGTCATGGTCTTGGTGTGGGACTGTGAGGATGTCGGGGACGGGCTTGACCGCTGTCCGGCAGCGGAGACGAGAGTCCGTGATGCCTTTGCGTGTGTCGGCGCTCGTGTTGTGGAGCCGAGTTGGCCGCGCGCCGAGTGGCGGCGCCATGGGACGTAGAAACCTGCGGCGCAACCCTAGCTCCGCACGGGCGCCAACACCTACCATCCGACCAGTCCAGTTCCTGCGGGCCACTTCCTCGTGGACGCCTATTCCTCCAACGCGCGGTGCACCATCCCCTCGACCCGTGGGGATTCAAAAGCCACTCAAACGATTGACCACAACCTTGGGACCCCGACCGGCAGTGCGGGGAAGCTGTGGTCGTTGCTTGATGCCGTACCCGGGGCGAACTGCATCTATCCGACTGACACCAGGCATGAGAACAGTCGTAGCGTAACTAGTCAATCGATTGATCTGGAGACGTTCATGGTCGTAAAACGCTGTGGCAATCCACTGGGGAGAATCACTAGAGGTCGCCGCAGGCGACGGTCCAAGGCTGTCCGGCTGATGCTGGCGGCCACCGTCTGTGCGTCGTCGCTCGTCACCATCGGCGCGAGCGGAGCTTCAGCCACTGTCACGCAGACGGCGTGGAACAACGGCGCATTCCACGTCGACGTTCCGAACGTGGTCCGCTCGTCCGACATCGCCCTGACCCATCCGAACGCGAATGCCAATCAGGCGCTCCCGC
>NZ_JBIRST010000053.1:0-11871 GCF_044334385.1 Streptomyces sp. NPDC020801 | reverse complement strand
GGCTCACCCTCGGCGTCGGCGCCCCGCTGCCCTGCACCCCGCGCGGCATCGTCGAACTCCTGCGCCGCCACGACGTACCGCTCGCCGGAGCGTGCGTGTGCGTGATCGGCCGGGGCATCACCGTCGGACGCCCCCTCGGCCTCCTGCTGACCCGCAGGTCGGAGAACGCCACCGTCACCCTCTGCCACACCGGAACCAAGGACCTGGCCTGGCACGTACGCGAGGCGGACATCGTCGTCGCGGCCGCCGGGGTGCCCGGACTGATCACCAAGGACATGCTGCGCCCCGGCGCGGCGGTCCTGGACGTCGGCATCACCCGCACCGAGCAGGGACTGACCGGCGACGTCCACCCGGACGCCGCCACCGTCGCCGGATGGCTCGCGCCGATGCCCGGGGGCGTGGGCCCCATGACCCGGGCGATGCTGCTCGCCAACGTCGTCGAGGCCGCCGAGAGGAACGCGAACGCCGCATGAACGCTCCAGTCCCCAAGTACCCGCTCCACCCACACCTGTCCCAAGACGGAGACGCCCGATGAGCCCCCGTACCCCCGGTGCCGACCTCCCCGACCACCCCGACTGGCTGTGGCGCACACCCGAGCCCAAGCGGTCGTACGACGTGGTGATCGTGGGCGGCGGCGGCCACGGCCTGGCCACCGCCCACTACCTGGCGAAGAACCACGGCATCACCAATGTGGCGGTGCTGGAGAAGGGCTGGCTGGCGGGCGGCAACATGGCCCGCAACACCACGATCATCCGTTCCAACTACCTGTGGGACGAGAGCGCGGGCATCTACGAGCACGCCCTCAAACTGTGGGAAGGGCTGGCGGAGGAGCTCGACTACCCGATCCTCTTCTCCCAGCGAGGCGTGCTGAACCTCGCCCACAGCCTGCAGGACGTCCGCGACAGCGTGCGCCGAGTGGAGGCCAACCGGCTGAACGGCGTGGACGCCGAATGGCTGGACGCCGAGCAGGTCAAAGAGGTCTGCCCGATCGTCAACATCTCGCCCGACGTGCGCTACCCGGTGCTCGGCGGCACCTACCAGCCGCGCGCCGGCATCGCCAAGCACGACTACGTGGCATGGGGCTTCGCCCGTTCCGCGGACGCCGCCGGCATCGACATCATCCAGAACTGCGAGGTCACCGGCCTGGACGTGGTCGGCGGCCGGGTGGTCGGAGTCCGGACCACGCAGGGCTCGATCGCCGCGGGCAAGGTGGCCCTGTGCTCGGCCGGTCACACCTCGGTGCTGGCCGCCATGGCGGGCATCGAACTCCCGCTGCAGAGCCACCCGTTGCAGGCCCTGGTCTCCGAGCTCCTGGAACCGGTCCACCCCACGGTGGTCATGTCCAACGCCGTCCACGTGTACGTCAGCCAGGCGCACAAGGGCGAGCTGGTGATGGGCGCGGGTATCGACGCGTACAACTCCTACACCCAGCGTGGCGCCTTCCACATCATCGAGGAGCAGATGTCGGCGGCGCTGGAGCTGTTCCCGGTGTTCGCGCGTGCCCATGTGCTGCGCACCTGGGGCGGCATCGTCGACGTCAGCCCGGACGCCTCGCCGATCGTGGGCCTGAGCCCGGTGGACAACCTCTATCTCAACTGCGGCTGGGGGACGGGCGGTTTCAAGGCCACCCCGGGCGTCGGCTGGGTCTACGCCCACACCATCGCCAACGACACCCCCCACGCCCTCAACGCCCCCTTCTCGCTCGACCGTTTCACCACCGGCGCGCTCGTCGACGAGCACGGCGCGGCCGCGGTGGCCCACTAGGGATCCTCAAGGGAGCCGAACGACATGCTGCTCATCCCCTGCCCGTGGTGCGGGCCCCGCGACGAGGCCGAGTTCCACTACGGCGGCCAGGCACACGTGCCCTACCCCGAGAACCCAGCCGCCCTCACCGACGAGGAGTGGGCGCGGTACCTGTTCTTCCGTGACAACCCCAAGGGCCCCTTCGCCGAACGCTGGAGCCACGCGGCGGGGTGCCGCCGCTGGTTCAATGCCGTCCGGGACACGGCGACGAACGAGATCCTGGCGGTGTACCGGGCCGGGGAGGAGCGCCCGGAGACTGTGGAGGCGCATCCGGTCACTTCTCAGCCTCGCCCGCTGCCTTCCGAGCCCGGGCCGGCACAGCCGGCCCTTGCGGTGTCTGAGTACGAGGCCCCTTCCGAGCCCCCAGCGACGGTCCCGGCAACCGGCCTCCGCCTCTCCGCCGGCGGCCGTATCGACCGTGACGCTCCCTTGACGTTCACCTTCGACGGCACCGAGTACCAGGGCTACCGAGGCGACACCCTTGCCTCCGCCCTCCTCGCCAACGGTGTGATCCAGGCCGGCACCAGCATCAAGCTCGGCCGCCCCCGGGGTATCTTCTCCGCCGGTGTGGAGGAGCCGAACGCGGTCGTCCAGATCGAGGCGCCCTTCCCCGAGCCCATGCTCCCCGCGACCACGGTCGAGCTGTACGACGGCCTGGTCGCGAGCAGCCTGCCCGGCCAGGGCCGGCTCGCCACGGAACCGGACCCGGCCCGCTACGACGCCGTGCACGCCCACTGCGACCTGCTGGTCGTCGGCGCGGGCCCGGCCGGCCTGGCCGCAGCGGCGGCGGCCGCCCGCAGTGGCGCTCGCGTCATCCTGGCCGACGACCAGCCGGAGCTCGGCGGCAGTCTGCTCGGCACGGGCGAACACCTCGACTGGGTCGAGGAGGTCACCAGGCTGCTCGAAGCCGCCCCCGAGGTGCGCGTCCTGCGCCGCACGACCGCCTTCGGCTACTACGACGACAACCACCTGCTCGCCGTGGAACGCCGCACCAACCACCTCGGCGCCGCCGCCCCCGAGAACGTCTCCCGGGAACGTGTGTGGCGCATCCGTGCCCGCCGGGTGGTCCTGGCCACCGGCGCCCACGAGCGCTCCCTGGCTTTTGCGGACAACGACCGTCCCGGTGTGATGCTGGCCGCCTCGGCCCGCACCTACCTCCACCGGCACGGTGTCCTGCCCGGCCGCCGGGCAGTCGTCTTCACCACCAACGACAGCGCCTACGCGACCGCGCTGGACCTCCACGCCGCCGGCGTGGACGTCGCGGCGATCCTCGACACCCGCCCGGAGCCGGGGGAGTGGGCGAACCGTGCCACGCAGGCCGGCATCGAGGTGCTGACCGCTCACGCCGTCACCGCCACGGAAGGCGATCCGCGGCTCACCACCGTCGTCGCCACTCCGTACGGCGAGTACACCGGTGCCGGCCGTGAGTTCGCCGCGGACCTGCTGCTGGTCTCCGGCGGCTGGAACCCGGTGGCGCATCTGTTCAGCCAGGCCGGCGGCAAGCTCCGCTACGACGACACCCTGGGCTCGTTCGTCCCCGGCACCTGCAGTCAGGCCGTCGAAGTCGCGGGCAGCGCGAGCGGCGTCCTCGACCTGCCCACCGTCCTGGCCCAGGGTGCGGCGGCGGCCGCTCGGGCGCTGGGGGCCGAGGGCTACGTGCCCGACGCACCCCGCCTCCCCGACGCGACGGCGCACCCGCAGACCCCGCCCATGCAGGTGTACGCGGTCCCCGGCCGGGACGGTGCCCCGCGTTTCGTCGACCTCCAGCGCGACGTCACGGTCGACGACCTGGCGCGGGCGACCGGGGCGGGCCTGCGCTCGGTGGAGCACACCAAGCGCTACACGACCGCAGGCACCGCCAACGACCAGGGCAAGACCGCGGGAGTCCTCGCGAGCGGAGTTGTCGCCGAACTCCTCGGCGTGGACATCTCGGCCCTCGGCACGACCACCTTCCGCCCGCCCTACACGCCCGTCTCCTTCGCCGCCCTGGCCGGCCGCGACCGGGGCTCGCTGAGCGACCCGGTCCGCACGACCGCCCTGCACGGGTGGCATGTCGCGCACGGTGCGCTGTTCGAGAACGTCGGCCAGTGGAAGCGGCCCTGGTACTACCCGCAGGACGGCGAGGACATGGAGGCCGCCGTGCTGCGCGAGTGCGCCGCCGCCCGCGAGGGCGTGGCCTTCATGGACGCCTCCACCCTCGGCAAGATCGACGTCCAGGGTCCCGACGCCGCCGTCTTCCTCGACCTGCTCTACACCAACATGATGAGCACCCTGAAGGCCGGCATGATCCGCTACGGCGTGATGTGCCGCCCGGACGGCATGGTCTTCGACGACGGCACCGTCATCCGCCTCGCCCCCGACCGCTTCCTGGTCACCACCACGACCGGCAACGCGGCCGCCGTCCTGGACTGGATGGAGGAGTGGCTGCAGACGGAGTGGCCCGAACTGCGCGTCCACTGCACCTCCGTCACCGAGCAGTGGGCCACCGTCGCCCTGGTCGGCCCCCGCTCCCGCGAGGTCCTCGGCGCACTCGCGCCCCAACTGGCCGTGTCCAACGAAGACTTCCCGTTCATGGCATGGCGGGAGACGGCCGTCGCCGGCATCGACGCGCGTGTGTGCCGGATCAGTTTCTCCGGCGAACTCGCCTACGAGATCAACGTGTCCCCATGGGACGCGCTCGCGCTGTGGGAGGCGCTGTACGAGGCCGGTGCCCGTTACGGCATCACCCCGTACGGCACCGAGACCATGCACGTCCTGCGCGCCGAGAAGGGCTATCCCATCATCGGGCAGGACACCGACGGCACCGTCACCCCGCAGGACCTGGGCATGAGCTGGGCGGTGTCGAAGAAGAAGCCCGACTTCATCGGCAAGCGCTCCTTCGCCCGGGCCGACACCGTCCGCCCCGACCGCAAGCACCTGGTCGGCCTGCTGCCCGAGGACCCGGCCGCCTTCCTGCCCGAGGGCACGCAGCTGGTCGCCGACAGCGAACTGCCCGCCCCGCCCGTTCCGATGCTCGGCCACGTCACCTCCAGCTACCGCAGCGCGGCATTGGGCCGGACCTTCGCACTCGCGTTGGTCAAGGGCGGCCGGGACCGCATCGGCGAACGTCTCTACGCACCCGTGGGCGACCGGCTGCTCCCGGTGACCGTCGCAAGCCCCGTCCTCTACGACCCCGAGGGAGCCCGCCGCGATGGCTGACACCGTCCTGACCGCCCCGCCCCGCAGCCCCCTGGCGCACGCCAGGCACCACCTGGCTGCCGCCACCCGGGCCTCCCGCGGCTCCCTCCGTCTTGCCGAACTCCCCCTCCTCGCCCAGGTCGACGTCCGCCTCGACCCCAAGGGAGCGGCGGCGGACGCCGTCGGACTCGCCCTGGGCCTCCAACTGCCCCTCGAACCCAACACCGTCGTACGCACGGGTAACCTGGCCGCGCTGTGGCTCGGCCCGGACGAATGGCTGCTGGTCGGACAGCCCGGGACCGAGCGCGACCTGGAGAGCCGTGTCCGCGCGGCGGCCGGGGACGAGCCGGTGTCCGTCACCGACGTCTCGGCACAGCGCACCACCGTCCTCGTCGCCGGCCCCCGCGCCCGCGACCTCCTGGCCCACGGCTGCCCCCTGGACCTGCACCCGCGCGCCTTCGGCCCCGGACGCTGCGCCCAGACGACCCTGGCCCGCACCCAGATCGTCCTGGCCGCCCGCGACGAACCCAGGGCCGGGTTCTGGGTGCTGGTCCGTTCGTCGTTCGCCGGCTATCTGGTGGACTGGTTGCTCGACGCGGCGACGGAGTACAGGTGACCGATCTCGGCGGGGTTGCCCCGTCGACCTTGTGGGAGCCCCGCTGAGGGGCTCCCACAGGGCTTTGTGCCGAGCCCGGTCGGCGTCCTGCACGAACGTTGACGACTGCTGGTTTCGCAAGACGTATCGAGGTGGTTTTGCTGATGCCCGTCTGCCCGCTTGCCGCGACCGCCATGGCCGACGCCACCACCCCTCCATCCCCTGGAAGGCCGCAAGCCCACCCGCACGGGCTGCCACGGCCCGGCCGTGCACTGGTCATGGGCGTTGTGAACGTCACTCCGGACTCGTTCTCCGACGGCGGTTCGTCGTTCGCCGCGGACGCGGCCGTCGCGCACGGACTCGCGTTGCTCGAGCAGGGAGCGGACATCGTGGACGTGGGCGGTGAGTCGACCCGCCCCGGCGCGATACGTCCGCCGGTCGACGAGGAGCTGCGTCGCGTCCTGCCCGTCGTCCGTGAACTTGCCGCGGCGGGCGCGATCGTCAGCGTCGACACCATGCGGGCCGAGGTCGCCGCCCGTGCGCTGGACGCGGGTGCACGGCTGATCAACGACGTCTCAGGGGGCCTCGCCGACCCCGCGATGCTGCCGCTGATGGCCCGGGCGGGCACGCCGTACGTGGTGATGCACTGGCGCGGACACTCCGCCGGCATGGAGGCGAACGCCCTCTATGACGATGTCGTCACCGACGTGCTCGACGAACTGCGCCTGAGGATCGAGGCGGCGCTGGAGGCGGGGATCCCGCCCGGTTGCCTGATCGTCGACCCCGGGCTGGGCTTCGCCAAGGAGCCAGAGCACAACTGGAGGCTGCTGGGCCGCCTCGGGGAGATCCTTGCACTGGGCCGTCCCGTCCTCGTGGGCGCCTCCCGCAAGTCGTTCCTGGGCCGTTTGCTGGCGGACGATGCGACGGGACAACCCCGTCCGGCGTGGCTGCGGGATGCCGCGACCACCGCCGTGTCCGTTCTCGCCGCCACGAAGGGCGTCTGGTGCCTGCGGGTGCACGATGTCGCCTCGACGCTGGACGCGGTACGGGTGACTGCCCGCTGGGGCGTCGAGACGGCAGGGCCGGCGCAGTCGCCGCCGCGCTGAGCGCACGGTTGGCTCACCGGTTGTGCGCACGTGCGCCTTGCGCGCCGCGGTTCACGCTCCTGTCGGGTCAGGCGAGGCCCAGCCCAGATAGCCCATCCGGCGGCTGATCTCCTCCGCGCCCTCGACCAGCACGGGTGCGAGCTCGTGGATGCGTTCCTCGGTGAAGCGGTACGCAGGGCCGGAGGCGCTGAGCGCGGCGACGACCTCGCCGTCGCGGGACCGGATCGGGGCCGCCACGGCATGCAGTCCGATCTCGAGTTCCTCCAGCGCCACCGCGTACCCGCGCTGCTGCGCCTCGGCGAGGTTCTTCTCCAGCTTCGTCCTGGCCGTCAGGGTGTGCGGCGTCAGCTTCCGCAGCCCGGACGCCGCGAGCACTTCGGCGCGCTCCCTCGCCGGCAGGTGGGCGAGCAGGATCTTGCCGCTCGAGGTGGCGTGCAACGGAGTGAGCTGCCCCACCCAGTTGTGCGTACCGACTGCGCCCGGACCGCGTACCTGGTGGAGGTCGACGGCGTAGTGCTCCTGCAGCACCGCGATGTTGACGGTCTCGCCGATCTCCTCGCTGAGCCGCTCGCACACACGCCGGCCCTGCTGGGTGATGTCGAGACGGCCCGTCACCGCGCCGGCCAGGCGCACGAGCCCGAAGCCGAGCCGGTACTTGCCCCGCTCGGCCGTCTGCTCGACCAGGCCGCGCGCCTCCAGCGCCCCGAGCAGGCGGAACGCGGTCGACTTGTGGACGTCGATCTCGGCGGCGACCTCGCTGACACCCGCCTCTCCGCGCTGGGCGAGGATCTCCAGGACGCTGACGGCACGGTCGACGGATTGCACCCCGTTCACCGTCGAACCTGTTGTTGCGTCATATGCGACATGATTGCTCATAATGCAACTATACGCAGTCGGTCCCGACCAAAACAGCCAGGTCGATGGTGTGCGTCGGAAGAGCGCGGTGCGGTCCCCGCCGGCCGGCACACGGCTCTGGCTGGACTCGATCGCGACGTCACCGCCGGGTGAATCGGGTGCCGAACAAGCACCGGGCCGACTGCTCGGCGCCCTCATCTTGCCTGGGGCGGGCGCGTCGGGCGCCTGGGCGGTCGACCATGCGCCGGCCTCGGCCATGCGATGGCCGAGGCCGGCGGCACCCGCACCTGGCGGTGGACGGTCGCTTTGGACGGTGTGCTCAGCGCTCCGATCCTGCGGATCCGCATCACGCTGATCGGAGCCGGCATCACGGTGGTGGGCCGTCTGCGGGCATCTGGAGGCCCGCTTCCCGCTGGACGCCAAATTCGCTTCGCCAATCCCTTGACAGTGGATGTCCGTGGGGAGACAGTTTGGGCGAGCGTTGCCTATGGCGAATGAAGTTGTGTATTGCGCAACGCAGCTTCGGGTCCAGTGAAGTCCTCTTCCCTCCCCTCATCGATCGCTCCGGGAGAGCGATCGACGTCGCCCGCCGTCCCGAAACATCGGGCGGCAGACCGTGTTCGGCCGTCCCCGCAGCGAGGAGATCGACAGTGACACACGAGGTACGCGCCGTCGTCGCCCGGCAGAAGGGCGCGCCGGTCTCGGTGGAGACGGTCCTGGTGCCGGACCCCGGCCCGGGTGAGGCGCTGGTGCGGGTGCAGGCCTGCGGCGTCTGCCACACCGACCTGCACTACCGGGAGGGCGGGATCGGCGACGAGTTCCCGTTCCTGCTCGGCCATGAGGCCGCAGGTGTGGTCGAGGCGGTCGGTGAGGGCGTCACCGACGTCGCACCCGGCGACTTCGTCGTACTCAACTGGCGCGCGGTCTGCGGTAAGTGCAGGGCCTGCCGCAAGGGCAGGCCGTGGTACTGCTTCGCCACCCACAACGCCATCCAGCCGATGACGCTGGCCGACGGCACCCCGCTGTCCCCGGCCTTGGGCATCGGCGCGTTCGCCGAGAAGACCCTGGTCGCCGCCGGCCAGTGCACCAAGGTGGCCCCGTCCGCCTCGGCCGCCGCGGCCGGGCTGCTCGGCTGCGGCGTGATGGCCGGTTTCGGCGCCGCGGTCAACACCGGCGCCGTCGGCCGCGGAGACTCGATCGCGGTGATCGGCTGCGGCGGCGTGGGCATGGCCGCCATCGCGGGGGCCAAGGTGGCAGGTGCCAGCCGCATCATCGCCGTCGACGTCGACGACCGGAAGCTGAAGAGGGCCGAGCAGTTCGGCGCCACCGATACCGTCGACTCCTCCAAGACCGACGCCGTCGAAGCGATCCGCACCCTCACCGGTGGCTTCGGCGCAGACGTCGTCGTGGACGCGGTGGGCCGCCCCGAGACATACAAGCAGGCCTTCTACGCCCGCGACCTGGCCGGCACCGCCGTACTGGTCGGCGTCCCCACCCCGGAGCTGACCGTCGACCTGCCCCTGCTGGACGTCTTCGGCCGCGGCGGGGCACTGAAGTCCTCCTGGTACGGCGACTGCCTGCCCTCCCGGGACTTCCCCGCCCTGATCGACCTCTACCTGCAGGGCCGCTTCGACCTGGGTGACTTCGTCACCGAGACGATCGGCCTGGACGAGGTGGAGGCCGCGTTCGCCAAGATGCACGACGGTGACGTCCTGCGCTCGGTGGTGGTCCTGTGACCGCGCGGATCGAGCACCTGGTCACCTCCGGAGCCATTCAACTGGGCGGTGGCAGCTGGGAGGTGGACAACAACGTCTGGCTGATCGGCAACGACGACGAGGTCCTCGTGATCGACGCCGCGCACGACGCGGAGGCCATCATCGCCGCCGTCGGCAGCAGGCGCCTGGTCGGCATCGTGTGCACCCACGCCCACAACGATCACGTGAACGCCGCCCCGCCCCTGGCCGCCCGCACCGGAGCGCCCATCCTGCTCCACCCCGCCGACGCGGTGCTGTGGAAGGCGGCGCATGCCCCGCGGGAGCCCGGCTACTGGGAGCTGATCGACGGCGAGGAGCTGACCGTGGCCGGCATCGCACTGCACGTGCTGCACACCCCTGGGCACTCTCCCGGCGCGGTCTGCCTGTACGCACCCGCGCTGGGAGCCCTGTTTTCCGGCGACACGCCTTTCCGGGGCGGTCCCGGTGCCACCGGCCGCCCCTACTCGGACTTCGACAGGGTCCTCGTCTCCCTCGGTGACCGGCTGCTCGATCTCCCGGCCGGCACCACCGTTCACACCGGTCACGGCGCCACCACCTCGATCGGGGCCGAGGCCCCCCACCTCGACGACTGGATTGCCCGAGGCCACTGACCCGCCCGTCACAGGACACGAATCCGGAGGAAGGCCATGGCGGCTCAGCCGAAGACGGACCACGAACCGGGAAACGCTCCCGGCGGACGTCGTGGTCTCCCGCGCCGTCAGGCCGTGGTGATGGGCAACGGGCCGGTCCGCTGGACCGCCGCCCGGTCGGCCGTGTGACCAGCGCCGCCCACGGCTACGCGATCGGCCCGCCGATCGCCTGCGCCCGGCTGCCGGCTGGGCACGCCGCTCCGGGGATCCGGGTGGAGACCGAGTACTTCGGGGCCGAGGTCGCGGCCGGCACCGGCGCCCGGCACCTGTTCGACCCCGAGAGGTCGCGCATCCGGCGCCGAAGCGCGCCACGAGCACGAGCAGAACCAAATCCTCATCGGCAAGATTCTTCCCAGGAGATGGACACATGGCCTCTTCGTACGACGTGATCGTCGTCGGCCTGGGCGGGATGGGCAGCGCAGCCGCCTATCACCTCGCCGCCCGCGGTCAGCGAGTGCTCGGCCTGGAGCGCTTCGGCCCCGCTCACAACCTCGGTTCCAGCCACGGCGGATCCCGCATCTACCGGCAGGCCTACTTCGAGGACCCGGCCTACGTGCCGCTGCTGCTCCGTGCCCGCGAACTGTGGGAGAAGCTGGCCGCCGACTCCGGGCAGGAGGTCTTCACCGAAACCGGCGGTCTCCTGATCGGCCGCGAGAACAGCGGGGCCTTCACCGGCACCCTGAGCAGCGCGCACCAGTGGGGCCTGGACCACGAGGTGCTCGGCGCCGCCGACATCCGGCGCCGCTTCCCCACCTTCAACCCGGCGGCGGACGACGTCGCCTTCTACGAGCGCAGGGCCGGGGTCGCCCGGCCGGAGGCCACCGTCACGGCCCACCTGGGCCTGGCCCGGGCCCACGGCGCCGACCTGCACTTCGCGGAAATGGTCCTCGGCTGGGAGGCCGACGGCCCGGGCCGCAAGGCCTGGGTGGTCACCGACCGCGGCGCCTACACCGCCGACCGGCTCGTGATCGCCCCCGGGGCGTGGGCACCGAAGCTCCTGTCCGACCTGGGCGTGAGCGTGACGGTGGAGCGCCAGGTCATGTACTGGTTCCAACCCGACGGGGGCACCGGCCCGTTCACCCACGACCGGCACCCCGTCTACATCTGGGAGGATCCGGACGGCACCCAGATCTACGGCTTCCCCGCCCTCGACGGCCCCGACGGCGGCGCCAAGGTCGCCTTCTTCCGCAAGGGCGTCCCCAGCGACCCCGAAACCCTCGACCGCGAGATCCACCCGGACGAGATCGCGGCCATGGCCGACTACCTGCGCCCGCGCATCCCCACCCTGCCCGGCCGCTTCCTCAAGGCCGCGGCCTGCATGTACACCAACACCCCGGACGAGCACTTCGTTCTCGCCCGGCACCCCGAGCATCCGCAGGTGACGGTGGCCTGCGGATTCTCCGGCCACGGGTTCAAGTTCGTCCCCGTCATCGGCGAGATCCTCGCCGATCTGGCCACCGAAGGCACCACCGACCACCCCATTGCCCTGTTCGACCCCCGCCGCGTGCGCGTCTGACATCTTCCGAAGGTGACACGATGACCATCACGAATCTGCCGCCCAGCCTGATCCCCACGCTGTCCGGCGAGTACTACACCGACCCCGAGGTCTTCGCCCAGGAGCAGGAGCGGATCTTCGAGGCCATGTGGTTCTGTGTGGCCCGCGCCGCCGAACTGGCCAAGCCCGGCCAGTTCCGCACCGTTGATGTGGGCCGTGAGAGCGTGCTGGTCTCCCGCTCCCGGGACGGCTCGGTCAAGGCGTTCCTGAACATCTGCCGGCACCGTGGCGCGAAGCTGTGCACCGAGGAGTCCGGCGAGGTCAAGCGGGCCTTCCAGTGCCCGTACCACGCCTGGACGTACGGTCTGGACGGCAAGCTGGTCGCGGCGCCGAACCTCTCGTCGATGCCGGACGTCGACCGGACCGGGTACGGACT
>NZ_JBIRST010000052.1:0-11969 GCF_044334385.1 Streptomyces sp. NPDC020801 | reverse complement strand
CGGGTCGGCTGAGAGCTCCTGCAGAACCCAGATCATCGCCGTGAGCCGGACCTGTAGGTCGGCGGGTGTGAGGTCGACCGAGCGCGCCGCGCTGACGTCCTGCAACTGGATGTAGATGTAGTCCAGGATCTCCAGTGCCGCCTCGTCGAGGTGCTGGAACTCCGCCTCAGAGTCGGCGCCTCCCATCTGTTCGCTCAGCTGGAGCGCCCGGCCGACAGGCACCGCGGTGAGCCCGGCGCGGGTGATGTCCTCCACCAGATCCGGCTGACTGGCCACGCAGACCTCGTGTCCGGCTGTTCGCAGTGCCCACGCCAAAGGGAACTGCGTGTACGCGTGCGACTTCGCGGCGAACGCCGTGAAAAGGACCCGCATGAGCTCTCCTCGAAACGAACGGACCGGGCGTGGTGAACGGAACGGGAGCCACGGCGCCTCGGACACCTCGCTTCGCACCACTGCCGCAACGGGGATGACGACTCTGCCGTGCGCGGCGACTCGGGCCCGCACGGTGTCGTCCGTGTGGGCCCGGCCGGTCCGGCACACCGCCGTCTGAAGCGCCCATGCTGCCGGGCGGCTCTTGTGCGCACCTCAAGGATGGCTGGACCACGCGACGGGCCACGGGCCCGACTCCCCAGCCGCCCCGTGGTGCCGCGCCGCTGCTCGACCGCCCCTCCATCCGGGTGCTAGCGCGGCTTGCCACCGTGGGCCGGCGACGCGAGGAGACCCACTATGGCACTGGCCTTCATCATTGACGGCGGGCTGAACGACCCGCCGGATTCTGGGGTGGACCTTTACCAGGCCCACGAGTCCGTGCGTCGGCTGTACGCGCAGGTGGAGCAGTGGACGGGGCTGCCCGCCGAGCGCATGCTGCGCTGGGAGCTGTCCAGGCCCGAGGAGTATCGACAGGTCGGCGCGCTGCGACAGGCCGCGGTCGTCCTGGGGATCTGCGACGTGCTCGCCGAACGGGGAGTGCGTCCGGACATCGTCGGCGGGCTCAGCCTCGGCGGCATGATCGGGGCCAGTCTGGCCGGATCACTCGAACGGCGAGACCTGTTCGGCCTGTTGGCACGGATGCGGGACGCACCGGCGGCCGTGGGGCCGCGACAGGGTGTCGGCACCCTGATCGCGCCGGTCGGCGTGGAGTTGAGCACCTACCTGGGCGGCCCGCCCGAGGGGGTGTACGTGTCCGCGGACCTGGGGGTGGCCGGCGCGTGGGGAAGCCGCATGCTCCTGGTGTCCGGCTACCGGGACGCACTGGAACGGCTTGCCCGGCAGCTGCCGGAGGACGCCCTGCGCATCCACGAGGATCTCGATGTCGCGTACCACTCGCCGCTGTCGGACCACCTCGCCCAGTTCCTGGAACCGGCGATCGCGGGAATTCCCTTCCGGGACCCGGCGATCGCGCTGTGTTCCTACATGGAGCCGAAGACCTTGACCACGGCCTCCGACGTGCGCGACATGTTCCGCCGCAATCAGGTCGAGAAGGTGAGCCTGCCCCATGTCTTCGCCGGCCTCGAACAGCACGACACCGAGCTCGCTCTGCTGATCGGCTCGGCCCAGCTCGATCTGTTCCTGGGGTCGCTGCCGTTCCCGGTCGTCCATGTCGAGCGCCTGGAGCAGCTTCCCGAGGCCTACGCCGCAATTCACGAGTTCGGAGTGGAACTCCCGTACTCCTGACGCGATTTCGAGAAGGAGGCTTCGTGACGGACCCGATGGCGCTGATCCAGGAGTGGCTGCAGCTCGACCTGGACGCGTGGACCCGGCATGTGGTGCGGCGGCATTTCGACCCCGCGACCGGCAGCCCGTACTGGCTCGAGCGGGCTGCCGACCTGTCCTTCGAGCCGCGTGACATAACCCGGTACGACGAGCTCACCGCGTTCGGCCCGTTTCCCCTGCCCGAACTGCGCGAACTCGACCCCGCCGACCTCGTGCCGATGGCTGTGCCCCGCCCGCTCGCCGGGCGGGTGTTCGACTCGGGTGGCACGACCGGAGCTCCCTGCCGGGTGTTCTACACCGAAGGGATCACCACCCACCGTCAGGCGTGGCGGCGCTGGTCCTTCACGACCGAGGGCTTCGAGCCGGGAGGCTCATGGATCCAGGCCACACCGACGGGCCCGCACATCATCGGCAACGGTGTGCGTGAGCTGACCGAGCTCTTCCAGTCGCGGGTCTATCTGGTCGACGCCGATCCCCGCTGGGTCAAACACCTGCTGCGGGACGGGAGGCTGGCGGAGGCCGAGGAGTACACCGAGCACGTCCTCCAGCAGGTCGTGGACATCCTGCGGACGCAGCCGATCGACTACCTGAACACCACGCCCGCCCTCTTCCAGGCGCTGCTGCGGCGGGCCCCCGAACTGGCCGGTGCGCTGCGCGGCATCCGGGTGAGCGGGACGCAGATCACCCCGCGCATGTACCGCTCGTTCGTCGAGGCGCTCGACGGGGGGCTGTGCGGGCGCAGTTACGGCAACACCTTCGGCAGCGGAGCCGGGCTCCCGGCCGTTGACGACGGCCGGATCCTTCCGTACGTGCCCAACTACCCCCACGTCACCATGACCGTCACCGACAAGGAGGACTGGACGCGGACGGTCGGTTACGGCGCCCTGGGACGCGTGAAGCTCACGGTCCTGCACGAGGACCTGTTCCTGCCCAACATCCTGGAACGCGACCAGGCGCTGCGGTACGACACCGCCGGCGACTGGCCGTGTGACGGTGTCGCCAATGTCCGTCCCCTGCAGATGAGCCGCTCCGCGCCGGAGGGGATCTACTGAACCGGCCCCGCCCCAAAGGGACCGTCTCTCTCTCCGGGGCGCCGGGTCACAGGGTGGCCAGGACCTCGCGCACCGCGTCGATCACCTTGTCCTGCGTGTCCCTGGGCAGCGACGGATACATCGGGAGGGAGAAGATCTCGTCCGCCAGCCGTTCGGTGACCGGCAGGGACCCCTTGGCGTAGCCGAGGTGGGAGAAGCCGCTCATGGTGTGCACCGGCCACGGGTAGCTGATGTTCAGGACGATGTCATACGCCTTCAGCCTGTCGAGGATCCTGTCCCTCTCGGGGTGGCCCACCACGTAGACGTAGTAGACGTGGTCGTTGCCCGCTGCCGTCGTCGGCAGGGCGAGCCCGGTGCCGGCGAGTCCCTCGGCGTAGCGCTGTGCGACGGAGCGCCGGGCCGCGATGTAGCCGTCGAGACGACGCAGCTTGCGGCGCAGGATCTCCGCGTGGATCTCGTCGAGCCGGCTGTTGTGCCCGGGGGTCTCGACGACGTAGTAGCGGTCCTCCATGCCGTAGTACCGCAGGCGCTTGAGCCTGCGGTACACCTCGTCGTCCGAGGTGATGGTGGCGCCCGCATCCCCGTAGGCGCCGAGCACCTTGGTGGGGTAGAACGAGAACGCCGCCGCCGTGCCCGTCGTGCCGGCCGGCGTGCCGTGCTGACGTGCGCCGTGCGCCTGGGCACAGTCCTCCAGGAGCACCAGGTCGTGCCGGGTGGCGAGGGTCCGCAGGGCCGTCATGTCGGCGCACTGGCCGAACAGGTGCACCGGGAGCAGGCACCTCGTCCGCGGTGTGACGGCGGCGGCCGCCTGGTCCGTGTCCATCAGGCAGGTGTCGGCGTCGACGTCCACGAACACCGGGGTGGCGCCGACCGAGTCGATCGCGACCACGGTGGGTGCGGCCGTGTTCGACACGGTGATGACCTCGTCGCCCGGGCCGACTCCGCAGGCCTGCAGGCCCAGCTTGATGGCGTTGGTGCCGTTGTCGACGCCGACGCAGTGGCGCACTGCGTGATAGGCGGCGAACTCCTCCTCAAAGCCTCGCACACTGCGGCCGAGAACGAGCTGCCCGGAGCGCAGGACCGTTTCGACTGCGTCGAGGACGTCGTCCCGCTCGTCCTGATACTCGTGCAGGTAGTCCCACACATACGTGGTCATGCGGGCGCTGACACCTCCCTGGTGCGTGGCCGGCGCCGGTCCCCGGCCGGCGAAGGCGAAGTCGCGGTGGGATCCGCACCGTCGATCTCACTCCGCCCCGCTCGTAACCACCTCGAACCCGTCTCAACGGGGCACCTGGCCCCGGAATGGGGAGGCCATGTTCCATGTCAGGTATGCAGAGTTCCGCATCGGGTACCTTTGGTCCCGGTCGCTTCCAGCGGGCCGGAGCAGGGTTCGGCGGTCGTGTTCACCGTGTGCCGGCGTGGCGGGTGAGACGGGTTCGAGCTGGTTGCGAGGGCGATTTCCGAGGGTGCGGACATGACCCCGAAGACAGAGGACACCCCGGCCCGCGCGGTGATCGTCACCGGTGGCGGAACCGGTATCGGCCGGGCCACCGCGTGGGCTTTCGCCGAGCAGGGGGCCGACGTGCTCGTGACGGGACGGACCTCGTCCTCGCTTGCCGGGACCGCCAAGGGCCACGCCGCCATCCGGACACTGACGGCAGACCTTGCCGACCCGGATGCGCCCCGGCTGATCGTGGAGGCGGCATTGCGCGAGTTCGGCCGGATCGACGTACTCGTCAACAACGCCGCCGTCGCCCGGTACGCCGGTCTCGCCGACACCACGGACGCCATGGCTCTGGAACAGGTGCGGACCAACCTGCTGGCACCCCTCGGCCTGACGCGGTGCGCACTGGAAGCCCTGGAGGCGGCGGGCGGAACCGTGGTGAACGTCAGCACGGCCGGAGCGCGCGGGTCGCGCGCCTGGCCCGACAACGGGGTGTACGGCGCGAGCAAGGCGGCGTTGGACTTCCTCACCCGCACCTGGGCGGTCGAGCTCGCCCCCCGCGGAATCCGGGTCGCCGGCATCGCCCCCGGCGTCGTGGACACCGGGACGGGTGTGCGGATGGGTATGGCGCCCGAGCACTACCGTGCCTTCCTGGGGGAGATGAGCACCCGCACTCCTGCGGGCCGGGTCGGCACCGCGGACGAAATCGCATGGTGGATCACCGAGTTGGCCGATTCCAGGGCCCGCTACGCGACCGGTGTCGTCCTGCCGGTGGACGGGGGGCTCTCCCTCACCTGATCCGGTGCCTCGCACGGGGGGACACGCCGTACCGCTTCCGCCTCCTCAAGTGCCGTCATCCGTGTGCGCCTTATCCTGCCCTTCCGGTTGCCCTGTCGAGGCATATTGGCTGAAAATGCACAGAGGTGGTTGCGGGGCGAAACTGTCCAGCAAATCAACCTTGCGGGTCGTCTTATCATGGAGTTAGGCTCGATCGGGCGTACGACCGACCGCCGTTGACCAGGCAGGGGGGGCGTTGATGGATTTTCGCGTGCTCGGACCTTTGGAAATCCTCGAGAGATGTCGCAACATCGTGCCGACCGCGCCCAAGCCCCGCCAGGTAATCGCCCTTCTCCTCCTCCGCAGAAACACCTTGGTGCAGACATCGGAACTCATCGATGAATTATGGGAGGAGGAGCCTCCTGCCAGCGCCATGACCACACTGCAGACCTATGTGTACAAGATTCGGAAGATCCTTCTGAGGTGTGACGCCGGGGACATCCTCTTCACCAGGCCCGGCGGCTACCTGCTGACGGTGCCGGATTCAGGGGTCGATCTCCACCGCTTCGAGGGAGCCGCCGGCAAGGGGAAGGCGCTGCTCGAAGGCGGGGACCCGGCCCATGCGGCGGAGGCGCTCCGGGAAGCGCTGGCGATGTGGCGAGGCTGCGCACTGGTCGACGTCACCCCCGGGAGGCTGCTCTCGTCGTACGTGACACGGCTCGAGGAGTTCCGGGCGCGCACCCTTGATCTGCGCATCGAGGCCGATCTGCAACTGGGCCGCCATCAGGAACTCGTCAGCGAACTCAAATCACTTGTTCTCAGCCGGCCTCTGCACGAGAACGTCCATGCCTCATTGATGATTGCGCTCTACCGGTCGGGACGGCGTCACGAAGCGCTGGAGCTTTACCAGATACTGCGCCGGAATATGATTGACGACCTCGGTCTCGAACCCGGTCAGGAACTTCGTGCACTGCACCAGGCATTGTTGTTGGAGGACCCTGTCGGGCTGCCTTTCGAGCCGCAGCAGACCATTACCGTCCGTACCGAAAAGGAGGAGGACGTCGCCCCTCGTCCCGCGCCGGCCGGCATTCCGGCTCCGTTAGCCGCCCCGGCGCAGCTGCCCGCCGATCTGGCGGACTTCACGGGGCACATGCCCGTCATCGAGCAGATTCCCCATGTGTTCGGCCTGGGTGACGCGGGCGGAAGGCGGCGCACCGCGATTCCGGTGGCGGTGGTCACCGGAATGCCCGGCGCGGGGAAGACCGCACTCGCGGTGCACATGGCCCACCGGCTGCGCCCCCACTTCGACAGCGGCCAGCTGTACGTGGATCTGCGGGGCTCGACCGGGGACGGCATGGACCCGGCGGATGCGCTCCACGGATTCCTCCGCGCGCTCGGCGTCCCGGAGACCCAGGTCCCCGACGACCGTGAGGAGCGCTGCAAGTTGTTCCGGTCCACGACGGTCGGCAGGCGCCTGCTGGTGGTGCTGGACGACGCGGCTTCCCTGGCCGACGTGAGCCTGCTGCTGCCGGCCGACCCCCAGTGCGGGGTGATCGTCACCAGCCGCCGCAGACTTCACGGCCCGGGTGGGGCATGGAACGTCGGGCTCGACGGGTTGAGCCACGACGAGAGCCTCGAACTCCTCACCCGCATCATCGGTCCGGAGCGGGTGGAGCGGGAGTGGCAAGCCGCCGATCAACTCGTCGGGCTGGTCGGCGGACTGCCCTTGGCGGTGCGGTGTATCGGCGGCCGGCTGAACGCGGCCCCGGGGCTCCCTCTCACCGCCATGGCGGATCAACTGGCCGGGTCGGAGCCGCTGTTGGACGAGCTGAGGCTCGGCGACATCGACATGCGGTCGCTGTACGACTCGTGCTATGGGCGGCTGACTCGCGTGGAGCAGAGTGTCTTCCGGCTGCTCAGCATCCTGCCCGCACCCGAGTTCCGCACCGAATCCGTCGCCGAACTGCTGGGCAGCGACACCAAGACGGTGACGCGGCTGCTCGAACGCTTCGTCGACGGCCATCTGATCAGGGTCGTGCGGTGGGACCATGACGCCGACGAAGTACTCTACGCCTTCCCCGAGCTGATCCGCGCCTATGCCCGGGGACAGCTCATGCGCACGCTGACCCGCCATCACGACGTGTGCCGCGGCGCCGAGAGCCTGGCCGCCGAACTGGTGCCCGCGAGCGGCCGGGCCACCGCCGAGGACGGCCTGAGGTGGGCGGACCTGTTCGCCTCGGAGAACTCCGGGTCCTGACCGCCCTGACCGCCCTGTCCGCCCTGTCCGCGCCGGTGCGGATCTCCCGCACCGGCGCGGACGCGGACGTCAGCGGAAGTCATCGGCGTGGTCCCGCGCCCACTCGGCGAAGGTGCGCGCCGGCCGGCCGGTGACCTCCTCGGCGGTCGGCATCGCAGGGAGCGACGCCGGTGTCCACTGCGCCGTCTCCGACTGGTCGTTCGGGTCGGACTCCGCCCCCGAGTAGTCCTCGAAGCCCAGCAGGAAATCGGCGTTCGCGGCGGCGAACCCACCCTGCCGGAGATAGTCCTCGCGCGCTTCCTGCGGGCTCACCACCTCCAGGCGCACCTCTTGGCCGAGCGCGACGGAGATGTGCTCCACCTGGGCGCGCCGTGTGATCAGCTCGGGCCCGTTGACGGTGTAGGCCCGGCCGGTGTGCCCCTCGCCGCGCAGGGCGAGGACGGCGACGTCGGCGATGTCCCGCTCGTGGACCGGGAACCAGGCCGAGTCGGGGAAGGGCTCGCGCACCACCCGCTTCTCCCTGATCGAGGGGCCCCACAACCACAGCTTGTTCAGCATGAACTCACCCGGTCGGACATGCGTCCAGTCGAGTCCGGACTCCTCCACCGCGCGCTCGACCGGCAGATGGAAGTCGCTGTCGTGCCCGGTGGTGACGGCTCCGGAGGACAGCACCACGATCCGGCGGACACCGGCCTCGCGTGCCAGGCGGACGACCTCCCGAGCGGTCTCGGCGACGGGGAACAGATACATCCGGTCGATCCCGTTCAGGGCCCCGGCCAACGTCTCGGGCTTGGTCAGGTCTGCGCCGACCACCTCGACGCCGGGCGGGAAGGACGCCGTTGCCGGGTGACGGGTCAGCGCCCGCACCCGCTCACCCGCCTCGAGGAGCCGGCCGACCACGAGCCGTCCCACGTTCCCCGTCGCCCCGGTCACCAGGAATGTCATGCCTCGCCTTTCCCCTAAGCATCCGGATGGAAGCACTGTGCCACAGAGTAGGAGATCGACGTCCCATTTTGATAGCCGTTCGCTCCACTTCTGTCGGTGATCGCGCGTTGTCCCGCACGACCTCCCGTCCAGCTGGATTCGATGCGGTTGCGAGAGGCGAAGTCCACGGTCGGGAGAGCAGAACTCCACCCAGCTGTCAAGGAATCACAGGGGCAAGGGAGCTTCCGACATGCCGGCTGACGAGCTCGACGCCGTGGACGGCGGCACGGTCACCTTCGTCAACAAGTTCCATGTGCATGCCTCGTCCGAGGCCTTCGAAAGAGCCTTCGCGGAGACCTCCGCCTTCATGGCGGAGCAGGACGGCTTTGTGCGCCATACGCTGTTGCTGCACACCGACGACGCCCACACCTACCTCAACATCGCGCAGTGGCGCGACGCCGGCGCCTTCCGCGCCGCCGTCGCCCACGCGGACTTCCGGCCGCATGCCGCCGCGCTGCGCGCGCTGAGCACCAGCGAGCCGGGGCTGTACGAGCCGCTGTGGAGTCGTGATGCCCCCGGTGGGGCCGGTCGCGACGTGGTGAGCGCCGACCCGGCTGCGGGCCGGCGGGACCGTTCATGAACAGGCACGTGGTGATCACGGGCATCGGCGTGGTCGCGCCCGATGCCGTGGGGACCAAGCCCTTCTGGGAGTTGCTCACATCGGGACGCACCGCGACCCGGCGCATCTCCTTCTTCGACCCCAGCCCCTTCCGGTCCCAGGTCGCGGCGGAGTGCGACTTCGACCCGCTGCGCGAAGGGCTGACACCGCAGATGGCCCGACGCATGGACCGCGCGGCCCAGTTCGCCGTCGTCAGCGCCCGGGAAAGCGTGGAGGACAGCGGGCTGGACCGCGCCGCACTCGACCCGTCCCGCACGGGAGTGGTGATCGGCAGTGCGGTGGGCTGCACAACCGGGCTGGAGGAGGAGTACGTCGCCGTCAGCGACGGCGGCCGGCAGTGGCTCGTCGACGAGACGTACGCCGTCCCCCACCTCTACGGCTACTTCGTGCCCAGCTCCATCGCGGCGGAGGTCGCCCGGGATACGGGCGCCGAGGGTCCCGTCTCGATGGTCTCCTCCGGCTGCACGTCCGGGCTCGACTCCGTCGGCCGGGCCGTCGAACTGATCCGTGAGGGATCCGCGGACGTCATGGTCGCGGGGGCCACGGACGCACCGATCTCCCCGATCACCGTGGCGTGCTTCGATGCGATCAGGGCGACGACACCGCGCAACGACGACCCGGCGCGGGCCTCACGCCCCTTCGACCGCAGCAGGAACGGGTTCGTGCTCGGAGAGGGAGCGGCGGTGTTCGTCCTGGAGGACATCGACCACGCAAGGCGCCGCGGCGCGCATGTGTACGCCGAGGTCTCCGGTTTCGCCACCCGCTGCAACGCCTTCCACATGACCGGTCTGCGTCCGGACGGCCGGGAGATGGCCGCGGCGATCGACGCCGCGATGGAGCAGTCACGGGTGCGTCCGGCCGACATCGACTATGTCAACGCGCACGGCTCCGGGACCAGGCAGAACGACCGGCACGAGACCGCGGCCATCAAACGCAGTCTCGGTGACGACGCCTACCGGGTGCCGGTCAGCGGCATCAAGTCCATGATCGGTCACTCCCTGGGCGCCATCGGATCACTGGAAGTCGCCGCGTGCGCGCTGGCCATCGAGCACGGTGCCGTACCACCGACCGCCAACCTTCACGACCCCGACCCGGAGTGCGACTTGGACTATGTACCGTTGCAGGCCCGCGAGGCCCGCCTGTCGACCGTGCTGAGTGTGGGCAGCGGATTCGGCGGTTTCCAGAGTGCCGTTGTGCTGCGCAGGCCGGACGGGGCGAAGGCATGACCCCGGCTGCGGTGGTGACCGGGATGGGTGTGGTGGCTCCCACCGGACTGGGCGCGAGCGAGCACTGGGCCCGCACACTGCGGGGCGACAGCGCCATCGGCAGGATCACCCACTTCGATCCTCAACGCTACCCCAGCAAACTGGCAGGTGAGGTACGGGGGCTGGTGCCCGAGGAGTACCTGCCCAGCCGGCTGCTGCCGCAGACCGATCACATGACGCGACTGGCCCTGGTGGCGGCGGACTGGGCACTCGTGGACGCGTCCATGGACCCCGCCGCCCTGCCGGAGTACTCGATGGGAGTCGTCACCGCGAACTCGGCGGGGGGCTTCGCGTTCGGGCACAAGGAACTGCAGGCGCTGTGGAGCAAGGGCCCCGAGCACGTCAGCGCCTACCAGTCCTTCGCATGGTTCTATGCGGTCAACACCGGACAGATCTCCATCCGGAACGGGCTGCGAGGCACCAGCACCGCACTCGTCACCGAACAGGCGGGCGGCCTGGACGCGTTGGCGGAGGCCCGCCGGGCGTTGCGGCACGGCTCTGTGGCGATGATCGGCGGCGCAGTGGACGGCTCGCCGTCCCCCTGGAGCTGGGCGGCGACCATGGCCAGCGGCCGGGTCAGCACCCGTGACGATCCGCGCCGGGCCTATGTGCCGTTCGAGCCGGAGGCGGCCGGGTACGTGCCCGGCGACGGGGGAGCGCTGTTCGTCCTGGAGTCCGAGGAGTCCGCCCGCGCCCGTGGTGTGACGTCCTGGTACGGGCGCATCAGCGGCTACGGGACCACTTTCGACCCGGCACCGGACACGCAGCGGCCACCGACGCTCCGCCGGGCGATCGAACTCGCCCTGGCCGACGCGGACCTCACCCCGAACGCGGTGGACGTGGTCTTCGCCGACGCGGCAGGGGTACCAGAGCTGGACCGGATCGAGGCGGAGGCCATTCGCGAGGTCTTCGGCCCGCACGGGGTCCCGGTGACCGCGCCGAAGACGATGACCGGTCGGCTCGGCGCCGGTGGTGCCGCGCTCGACCTGGCCACGGCGCTGCTGGCCCTGCGGGACCAGGTGATCCCGCCCACCGCCAACGTCTGCGGGCCGGCGCCCGAGTACGCCATGGACCTCGTGCTGGCCCCCCGCCGGAGCCCCGTGTCGACGGCGCTGGTCCTGGCACGCGGCCACGGAGGCTTCAACGCGGCCATGGTCGTCACCGCACCCCCGGAACGTATGAGGAGGACCCAGTGAACGAGCTGACCATCACGGCACTCATGGACATCGTGCGCTCATGCGCCGGCGAGGCGGAGATCCCCGCCGCGGGCGAAGTGGGTGACACCGCGTTCGGCGACCTCGGCTACGACTCCCTCGCCCTGCTGGAGACCGTCAGCCAGATCGAACGGACCTACGGCGTCCACCTGGCCGACGACGAGGTCACCGGTACGACGACGCCGCAGGCCCTGCTGGACGCGGTCAACGGCGCCGTGCGGCAGAAGAGCTGACCGCGGCGCCTCCGCCCCCGGCCCCCGATGAGGAGAACCATGCGGGTCCTGTTCACCACCTTCGCCGCGAAATCGCACATGTTCGCCTACGTCCCGCTGGCATGGGCCCTGCGCGCCGCGGGGCACGAGGTGTACGTCGCCAGCCAGCCCGATCTGATGGGGGACATCACCCGTGCCGGCCTGACCGGGGTTCCGGTGGGGCACCCGCTCCATCTGGAGGACGAGCTCCGCGAGATGGACGAGTACAAGGAACAGGCGGAGGCGAGTCAGGGCGCGGAGATCGACTGGTCCCGGTGGACGGACATCCTCGACATCAGCGAGACCCGCCCGGAGAAGCTGAGCCACTCATTTCTGCACGGCGTGCTGACCGCGCACACCACGCTGGTCTTCCAATACCTGTCCTGGCAGAGC
>NZ_JBIRST010000051.1:0-15061 GCF_044334385.1 Streptomyces sp. NPDC020801 | reverse complement strand
GCCTGCCGGATCACCCGCTGCTGCGCAGGACCGTTCGGCGCCGTCAGACCATTCGACGCACCGTCCTGATTGACCGCCGACCCCCGCACCACGGCGAGAATCCGGTGCCCATTGCGCTCAGCGTCACTGAGCCGCTCCACCAGCAGCATGCCGACGCCCTCACCCCACCCCGTACCGTCCGCACCAGCAGCGAACGCCCTGCACCGCCCATCCGGCGACAGCCCCCGCTGACGGCTGAACTCCACGAACACCGTGGGACTCGCCATCACCGTCACACCACCGGCCAACGCCATCGAGCACTCACCAGCACGCAACGACTGAATCGCCAAGTGCAACGCCACCAACGACGACGAACACGCCGTGTCCACCGTGACCGCCGGCCCCTCCAGACCGAACGTGTACGACACACGCCCAGACGCGACACTGGACGCGCCTCCGACCAGCCGGTGTCCCTCGACTCCTTCCGGCGTCCGGCGCACATCGGCTCCGTAGCCCTGGTAGGCCAGGCCGACGAACACGCCCGTCCGGCTGCCCCGCACCTGCGCGGCGGTCAGCCCCGCGCGCTCGAAGGTCTCCCACGTGGCCTCCAGCAGCAGCCGCTGCTGCGGGTCCATCGCGAGCGCCTCACGCGGCGAGATCCCGAAGAAGGCGGCGTCGAAGTCGGCGGCGTCATGGAGGAATCCGCCGTCTCGGGCATAGGTCTTGCCGGCACTCTCCGGGTCGGGGTCGTAGAGGTTTTCGGTGTCCCAGCCACGGTTGGACGGGAACTCCGAGATGGCGTCACCGCCGGAGGAGACGAGCTCCCACAGTTCCTCGGGGGAGTCGACGCCGCCGGGCAGGTGGCAGCTCATCGCCACGATCGCGATGGGCTCGTCGTCGGCGACGGCTGTCCGTTCCGTCGGTTGCACGGTGGCACCGTCAGCGAGGAGCTTGCCCTGGAGGAAGGCGGCGAGCGAGGCGGCGTTGGGGTAGTCGAAGACCAGCGTCGGCGGCAGTGCGAGGCCGGTCGCCGTGTTGATCCTGTTGCGGAGTTCGACGGCGGTCAGAGAATCGAAGCCCAGGTCCTTGAAGGCCCGTTCCGGCTCGACGTCCTCCGCCGAGGCGTGGCCCAGTACGGCCGCGACGTGGGCGCGGACCAGGTCGAGCAGGGCCCCCGCGCGCCCGGCCTCGGGGAGTGCGGACAGTTGGGCGGCCAGGGACGCGGCGCCAGTGGTGGCGTCGGCGGACATTGCGCGGCGCACCTCGGGCAGCTCGGACAGCAGCGCGCTCGGGCGGGCCGTCGTGAAGGGTCCGATGAACCGCTCCCAGTCCATGTCGGCCACCACGACGGCGGTTTCGTCACAGTCCAGCGCGCGCTGTACGGCGGACACGGCGAGCGTGGGCGGCAGGGTGACGACACCACGGCGGCGGAGGTGTTCCTCGTCGGAGGCGGTGACCATGCCGCCGTCCGCCCAGGGGCCCCAGGCGATGGTGGTGGCGGTCAGGCCCTTGGCCCTGCGTCGCGCGGCGAGCCCGTCGAGGAAGGCGTTGGCGGAGGCGTAGGCGGTCTGCAGTCCGCTGCCCCACACGCCGGCGATTGAGGAGAAGAGGACGAAGGCGTCCAGCTCCTGCTCGCCGAGCAATTCGTCCAGGTGCATGGCGCCGCCCACCTTCGCGGCCATGGTGCGGGCGAAGTCGTCGAGGGTCAGCTCGTCGAAGGAGGAGAGCTGTTCGACGCCCGCCGCGTGGAACACGGCGGTGAAGGTGTGCTCGGCGAGGATCCCCGCCACCGCGTCCCGGTCGGCTACGTCGCACGAGGCAAGGGTGACGGAGGCACCCAGCGACTCCAGCTCCGCCCTGAGTTCGGCGGCGCCGGGCGCGTCGGGTCCGCGACGGCTCGTCAGCACCAGGTGCTCGGCGCCGGCACCGGCCAGCCAGCGGGCGACGCGGCCGCCCAGAGCGCCCGTACCACCGGTGATCAGCACCGTGCCGCGCGGCGACCACGGCCGCCCGGTGCCGCCCTGGGCGTGGGCGAGCCGGACGGTGAACACGCCGGACGCGCGGACGGCGACCTGGTCCTCGACCGGCCCCACGGTCTGGTTCAGTACAGCGGCGATACGGCCGACGGCGCGATCGTCGACCTTGCCGGGCAGGTCGATCAGGCCACCCCAGCGCCCGGGCTGTTCCAGGGCCAGGGACCGGCCGAAGCCCCACACCTGGTTCTGTACGGCACTGAGCGGCGCGTCATCGGAACGACCGGTGGCCGCGGCTCCCCGCGTGGCGCACCACAGCGGCGCGTCGATGCCCGCGTCGCCGAGTGCCCGGGTCAATGTCACGGTACGGGCCAGCCCCCGAGAGACCTCCGGGTGCTCGGGCGAGGCGCTCTCATCGGTCGCGAGCAACGACAGGACACCGTCGAGGGGTTGGGACCCTTCCACGGCCCGCTCCAGTTCGCCGGCCAGGGCCCGGCGGTCGGCGTCGGCACCGACGACGAGCGGGATCAGGCTGGCGCCGCTTCCGACGAGCTTCGTACGGACGGTCTCGGCCCATGTGTCGCCTTCGGGGGCCACGAACAGCCAGGTGCCGGACAGCTCCGAGACAGGCAGTCCGTTCAGCGGCTGCCAGGCCAACCGGTAGCACCAGCCGTCCACAACGGACTGCTCACGGCGCTGACGCCGCCAAGCGGACAACTTCGGCAGCACGACGTCGAGTTCGTCGGCGCTCAGCCCCAGTGTGTCGGCCAGCGACTGCACGTCCTCGCGCTCGACGCTCTCCCAGAACTCGGCGTCGACCGCGTCCACGACGGCCGTCTCGGCTTCGGGAGCCTCCAGCCAGTAGCGCTCGTGCTGGAAGGCGTAGGTGGGCAGTTCGACGCGGTGGGCGCCGGGGTAGAGCGCGTGCCAGTCGGGGGATACGCCCTGCACGTGCAGTTCGGCGAGCGCGGTGACGACTGCCTGCGGCTCGGCGCGGTCGGCACGCAGCACCGGCACGGTGACGGCGTCCTCCAGACAGCCCTGGGCGAGCGCGCTGAGCACCGCGCCGGGGCCGATCTCCACGAAGGTGGTCACACCCGACTCGCGCAGGGTCCGCACACCATCGGCGAAACGCACCGCCTCACGAACGTGACGCACCCAGTACCCGGCGGTGAAACGCTCCGCCAAACGACCGGTCAGGTTGGAAACCACCGGAATCCGGGCCTCATTGAACGTCAGCCCACGGACGATCTCACCGAACTCGTCCAGCATCGGCTCCATCAACGGCGAGTGGAACGCATGGCTGACCCTCAGCCGGGACGTCCTACGACCCTGTTGCGCAAAGAGCTCAGCGATCTCGGTCACCGCCTCATCGGTGCCCGAGATCACCACCGACTGCGAGCTGTTCACCGCCGCGATACCGACGTTCTCGGTGAGATGCGGCAGGACCTCCTCCTCGCCGGCCTGCACCGCCACCATCGCCCCACCGACAGGCAACGCCTGCATCAGCCGGGCACGGGCCGAGACCAGCTTCGCCGCATCCTCCAACGACAGCACACCGGCCACATACGCAGCCGCGACCTCACCCACCGAATGACCCGCCACATAGTCCGGCCGAATCCCCCACGATTCCAGCAACCGGAACAACGCCACCTCGATCGCGAACAACGCCGGCTGCGCACACCCGGTCTCATGCAGCGTCTCCGCACCGACATCGACCGGCGCGTCCAGCACCGCACACACCTCGTCGAAGGCTTCGGCGAACACCGGGAACGCCGCATACAACTCCCGGCCCATCCCCAGACGCTGCGAACCCTGACCCGAGAACAGGAAACCGGTCTTGCCCCCGGAACGCGCCACCCCCTGGACCACGCGAGCCGACGGGGATTCCGACACCAACGCCCTTACGGCCGCGGTGAGTTCCTCAAGGTCTTCCCCGACGACGACCGCGCGCCGGTCCCAGGTGGCGCGCGTCGTGGCGAGGGAGAAAGCAACGTCGGCCGGCGACAGCCCGGGGTCGTCCTCCACGAAGGCCAGCAGGCGCTCCGCCTGGCCCCGCAGCGATGTCTCGCTCTTTGCCGAAAGCGCCCATGCCAGCGGGCCGGTGGCCGGGGTCCCGACGCGCTCCTCGGCCGAATCCTCCTCAGCGGGGGCCTGCTCGATGATCGCGTGCGCGTTGGTGCCGCTGACGCCGAAGGACGACACGGCCGCGCGGCGGGGGTGGTCCGTCTCCGGCCACCGCACCGCCTCGGTGAGCAGCCGGACGCCACCTGCCGACCAGTCGACCTGCGGGGTGGGTTCGTCCACGTGCAGCGTCTGTGGGAGGACGCCGTTGCGGATCGCCATCACCATCTTGATCACACCGGCGACACCGGAAGCCGCCTGCGTGTGGCCGAAGTTGGACTTGATGGAGCCCAGCCACAGGGGCTGGTCCCCGGAGTGCTCCTGGCCGTACGTGGCGAGCAGCGCCTCCGCCTCGATCGGGTCGCCGAGGGTGGTGGCCGTGCCGTGCGCCTCGACGACGTCGACCTGTGAGGCGGTCAGCCGGGCGTTCTCCAGGGCCTGTCGGATCACCCGCTCCTGCGAGGGCCCGTTCGGCGCGGTCAGGCCGTTGGACGCGCCGTCCTGGTTGACGGCGCTGCCACGTACGACGGCGAGCACCTCGTGGCCGTTGCGGCGGGCGTCGGACAGCCGCTCCAGCAGGAGCACGCCGACGCCTTCGGACATCGCCGTGCCGTCGGCGGAAGCGGAGAAGGCGCGGCAGCGGCCGTCCGGGGACAGGCCCCGCTGGGCGCTGAACGCGATGAAGGTGTTCGGCGTGGCCATCACCGTCACACCGCCGGCCAGCGCCAGCGAGCACTCGCCGCGGCGCAGCGCCTCGGCGGCCAGGTGCAGGGCCACCAGCGAGGACGAGCAGGCCGTGTCCACGGTGACGGCCGGGCCTTCGAGGCCGAAGACGTAGGAGATCCGGCCGGAGACCACGGCGGCGGTGTTCGCGGTGACGAGGTGGGCCTCGATGTCCGCGTCGCCCCGCTGCTGGAGGTAGGCGTGGTCCTGGCCGTTGGTACCGACGAACACGCCGGTGCGGGTGCCGCGCGCGACTGCCGGGTCGACGCCCGCGCGCTCGAAAGCCTCCCACGAGGTCTCCAGCAGCAGCCGCTGCTGGGGGTCCATGACCAGGGCCTCGCGGGGAGAGATCCCGAAGAACGCGGGGTCGAACTCGGCGGCGTCGTGGAGGAATCCACCGTCGCGCACGTACGTCTTGCCGGTGCGTCCGGGTTCGGGGTCGTGGATGGCGTCCAGGTCCCAGCCGCGGTCGGCGGGGAACGCCGTTATGGCGTCGCCGCCCGAGGAGACCAGCTCCCACAGTTCCTCGGGCGAGCCGACCCCGCCCGGGTACCGGCAGGACATCCCGACGATGGCGATGGGCTCGGTGTCCTTCGCCTCCAGCTCTCCCAGCTGCCGACGGGTCTGGCGCAGGTCCACCATCACGCGCTTGAGGTAATCCCTGAGCTTGTCGTCGTTCGACATGTGTTTCACGTCCTCGCTAGCAGTGCGTGATGAAGAGTCAGAGAGAGCCGAGTTCACGGTCGATGAGGTCGAACATCTCGTCGTCCGTGGCGGCGTCGATGTGGTCGGGGTCGAGGGCCGGGCCGTCGTGTGCGGCGGTCGCCGCCGTGTCGCGTTGCGTGTCGGTCCACTTCCACAGCAGTGACTTGAGCCGGGCGGTGACCTTGTCCCGTACCGCGTCCTCCACGACGAGCACGCCGAGTTGTTCCTCCAACCGGTTCAGTTCCTCCAGTACCGGCGGGGTCTCGGCGGCCAGGTCCAGGACCAGGTCCTTGTGCAGCAGCCGCGCAACGGCGACCGGGGTGGGGTGGTCGAAGACCAGCGTGGGCTTGAGCCGAAGCCCCGTCGCGGCGTTGAGCCGGTTGCGCAGTTCCACGCTGGTCAGGGAGTCGAAGCCGATGTCCCGGAAGGCGATGGCGGGTTCGATCCGGGCCGGGGTGGGGAGGCCCAGGGTGGCGGCGGCCTGGTTGCGCACCAGGTCCAGCAGCACCTTCTCCTGGTCGGCCTCCGGCATCCCGGCCAGCCCCCGGGCCAGAAAGGCGGGGGTTCGCCCGGCGGCCGCGGTCTCCTCCGAGGTGCCGCCGGTGTCCGGCACGAGGCTCCGGAAGACCGCCGGCATCATGCCGGTACGGGCCATGGCGCGCAGTCCCGGGAAGTCCAGTCGGACCGGCACGATCACCGGCCGGTCCAGGCCGAGGGCGACGTCGAAGAGCGCCAGCCCTTCTGAGGAGGTGAACGGCACCACGCCGGCCCGGCTCATCCGCTTGCGGTCGACGTCGGTGATCCGGTCGCCCATGCCGCCGTTGTCGGTCCACAGGCCCCACGCCAGGGAGGTACCGGGCAGACCCTCGGCGCGGCGCTGCCGTGCCAGTCCGTCCAGAAAGGCGTTGGCGGCCGCGTAGTTGGCCGCTCCGGCGCTGCCCAGAACCCCGGCGAGGGAGGAGAAGAGGAGGAACGCGGAGAGGTCCAGGTCCTTGGTCAGCTCGTGCAGGTGCAGCGCCCCGTCGACCTTCGGCCGGAGCACGGTGTCCAGGCGTTCCGGGGTGAGCGCGGTGATCACGCCGTCATCGAGAGCCGCCGCCGCATGCACCACGGCCACGAGCGGGTGCCCGGCCGGGATCGAGTCCAGCAGGGCCCCCAGTGCGTCGCGGTCCGCGATGTCACAGGCGGCCACCTCGACATGCGCGCCCAACGCGGTTAGTGCGGCAGTGAATTCGGTGATGCCTTCGGCGGCGGGACCACGGCGGCTGACCAGCAGCAGCCTGCGCGCTCCGCGTTCCATGACGAGGTGGCGTGCGAGCGACAGACCGATTCCGCCGGATGCGCCGGTGACCAGCACCGTCCCTTCCGGATCCCAGGCGTCCGCGGCGGGCTCCTCGGGCGGGGCGATCCTTTCCAGGCGCGGAAGGAACAGCTTGTCGCCGCGCACCGCTCCCTGCGGTTCGTCGAGAGCGGCGAGTGCCGCGAGCGCGGGGCCGATGCCGTCGGTGTCCGCGTCGACCAACAGCAACCGGTGCGGGTGTTCGGCCTGGGCCGACTTCACCATTCCGGACACCGCGACGTGCGCGAGGTCCAGTGCCTCCCCCTCCAGCGCGACGGCTCCTCGCGTCATCACCACGAGCCGCGTGTCGGCGAACCGCTCGTCGCCGACCCACTCCTGAATGACCGGCAAGAGGTCGCTCAGCAACTGTTTTGTCGCAGAGGCGACTTCGCCCTGCGTCGGGGCGCAGGGCAGGATTACATGGGTGGGCGCCTGCGCACCGTCGTCCAGCGCCTGGCGGAGCGCCTCTATGTGGTAGGGGCCGTCGCCGCCGAGGACCACCCACTCGGATTCGGCGGAAGGAGTGGCCGGGACGGCACGTTCCACCCAGTCGACCTCGAACATCCAGTCCTGGCCTGCCACGCGCCCCGCCAGCACGTGCTGCGGTGAGACCGGCCGTGTCCGGACGGACGCCACGGAGGCGACCGGAGCGCCGTCGGGGTCGGCGAGCTCAACCGCCACCGCGCCGCCGGCGGCGGGCCGGACCCGTACGCGCACGGTCGTGGCTCCCGGGGCGAGCACCGAGATGCCACTCCAGGTTTCGGGCACGAGCACCTTGCCGGGCTCTCCGGCACCGGCCGACTCCAGCAGTTCCAGGGCTGCTTCGAGCAGTACGGGGTGCAGGCCGTAGCGCTCCGCTCCTTCCCGCTCGGCGGGTGGCAGGGCGGCCTCGGCGTACAGCTCGTCCCCGGCGCGCCATGCGGTACGCAGGCTCCCACGGTCGGCCACCGCCACTGGCTCGGCGCCCGTCGGCGGCCAGAGGACCATGTCGAAGCCGGCCGCCGGAACATGGTCGGTGAGTTCTCCGGTGGCGTGGCAGATCCAGGGCGCCTCGCCATCGGCGGCGGCCCGGCTGTAGATCCGCACCGACCGCCGGCCGGTGCCGGCGCCGTCCTCGCCCGCCCCGATCTGCACCTGCACGCGGATCGCGCCCAGTTGCGCCAGTACGAGCGGGGCCGCCACTTCCAGCTGCTTCAGGTGCGGGAACCCCGCCTGCCGACCCGCGCACAGGGCGAGTTCCACGAACGCGGTCTCCGGAAGGACCGGCACCCCACCGACCGTACGCTCCACGATCCAGGGCGCGTCGGCCGAGGACAGCCGCCCGGTGAACAGGACGTCGTGTCCCCCGGCCGTCTCCACGACCGCGCCGAGCAGTGGGTGGTCGCAGGAGTCCAGACCCGCCGATGACACGTCGAGCGCGGACGATCTCTGCAGCCAGTAGCGTTCACGCTGGAAGGCGTAGGTGGGCAGGTCGACGGTCCGCGCGCCGGGGAAGAACGCGTGCCAGTCCGGGGAGACCCCGTGCACGTGGAGCTGCCCGACCGCGGTGACCACGGCCTGCGGCTCGGCACGTTCAGCACGCAGCACCGGCACGGTGAACGCGTCCTCCACACACCCTTGAACAAGCGCGCTCAGGACACCACCGGGACCGATCTCCACGAAGGTGGTCACACCCGACTCGCGCAGGGTCCGCACACCATCGGCGAAACGCACCGCCTCACGAACGTGACGCACCCAGTACCCGGCCGTGAAACGCTCCGCCAGACGACCGGTCAGGTTGGAAACCACCGGAATCCGGGCCTCATTGAACGTCAGCCCACGGACGATCTCACCGAACTCGTCCAGCATCGGCTCCATCAACGGCGAGTGGAAGGCGTGGCTGACCTTCAGCCGGGACGTCCTACGACCCTGCCGAGCAAACGCTTCCGCGATCGCCAGCACAGCCTCCTCAACCCCGGAAACCACCACCGACTCAGGACCATTGACCGCCGCGACACCCACCCCACCGGTGAGATACGGCAACACCTCCTCCTCGCCGGCCTGCACCGCCACCATCGCCCCACCGGCAGGCAACGCCTGCATCAGCCGGGCACGGGCCGAGACCAGCTTCGCCGCATCCGCCAACGACAGCACCCCGGCCACATACGCAGCCGCGACCTCACCCACCGAGTGACCCGCCACGAAGTCGGGCCGGATGCCCCAGGATGCGAGGAGCCGGAACAACGCCACCTCGATCGCGAACAACGCCGGCTGCGCACACCCAGTCTCATGCAGCGTCTCCGCACCGACATCGACCGGCGCGTCCAGCACCGCACACACCTCGTCGAAGGCTTCGGCGAACACCGGGAACGCCTCGTAGAGCTCACGGCCCATGCCGACCCGCTGTGAACCCTGACCCGAGAACAGGAAACCCACCTTGCCCCCGGACGGGCGCCCCAGCACCACACCCGCCGACACAGTGCCCGCAGCCAAGTCCCCCAGACCACGCCCAAGCTCCTCACGGCTCTCCCCCACCACCGCGGCCCGGTACTCCAGCACCGACCGCGCCGTGGCCAGCGAGAACCCCACGTCGACCGGCAACACCCCACCACCAGTGAAGGACAACAGCTTGGCCGCCTGCGCCCGCAACGCCTCATCACTCTTCGCCGACAGCACCCACGGCACCACGGAGGTCCGTGCCCGCGAAGGCTCCTCGGCCGGGGTCTCATCCGGCGCGCCCTCGGCAGGCTCCTTCACCGCCTGCTCGATGACGACGTGCGCGTTGGTACCGCTGATGCCGAACGAGGAGATCCCGGCCCGGCGCGGGTGGTCCGACTGCGGCCAGTCGACCGGCTCTGTCAGCAGCTCGACGGCTCCGGCCGACCAGTCGACCTGTCTGGTGGGCTCGTCCACGTGCAGGGTCCGCGGCAGCACTCCGTGCCGCATCGCCATGACCATCTTGATCACACCGGCTACACCGGCGGCCGCCTGCGTATGGCCGATGTTGGACTTCAACGAGCCCAGCCACAACGGCCGCTCCTCCGGGCGCTCCTGACCGTACGTCGCCAGCAGGGCCTGCGCCTCGATCGGGTCGCCGAGGGTGGTGCCGGTACCGTGCGCCTCGACGGCGTCCACGTCGGAGGGCGAGAGACCGGCGGAGGCCAGTGCCCTGAGGATCGCGCGCTGCTGCGAAGGGCCGTTGGGGGCGGTCAGGCCGTTCGACGCGCCGTCCTGGTTCACCGCGCTGCCCCGGACGACCGCGAGCACCTCGTGGCCCAGGCGCCGGGCGTCCCGCAGACGCTCCACGAGCAGCATGCCGGCGCCCTCCGACCACGACGCGCCGTCCGCGGCCGCAGCGAAGGACTTGCAGCGGCCGTCGGGGGCGAGCCCGCGCTGGCGGCTGAACTCCACGAACGCGCTCGGGCCCGCCATCACCGTCGCGCCCCCGGCGAGCGCCATCGAGCACTCGCCGTTGCGCAGCGACTGAACGGCCAGGTGCAGGGCCACCAGCGACGACGAGCACGCCGTGTCCACCGTGACCGCCGGGCCCTCGAAGCCGAGGGTGTAGGCGATGCGTCCGGAGGCGACGCTGCCGGAGTTGCCGGTGCTGAGGAGCCCCTCGACGCCCTCGGGGAGGCCTCCCGGCACGAAGCCGTAGTCGTGGTACATCAGGCCGGCGAAGACACCGGTGCGGCTGCCCTTGAGCGTGGCCGGGTCGATGCCCGCGTGCTCGAACGCCTCCCACGCGGTCTCCATCAGCAGCCGCTGCTGCGGGTCCATCGCCAGCGCCTCACGCGGCGAGATGCCGAAGAAGGCCGCGTCGAAGTCCGCCGCGTCGTGCAGGAATCCGCCCTGCCGGGTGCAGACCTTGCCGGGCCGTTCGGGGTCGGGGTCGTAGAGCGTGTCGATGTCCCAGCCGCGGTTGTCGGGGAAGTCCGAGATCGCGTCCCCGCCCTCGGCCAGCAGCCGCCACAGGCCCTCCGGGGAGTCGACGCCGCCGGGGAACCGGCAGCTCATTCCCACGATGGCGATGGGCTCCTGGTCCCGGGCCTCCAGCTCGCGTACGCGCCGCCGGGCCTGGCGCAGGTCGGTGGTGGCCCGCCTGAGGTAGTCCCGGAGCTTGTCTTCGTTCATCATCTGGTGTTGCCCGCCCCTTATGGCCTGCTTGTGACCTGTGCAGTTCAGGAGATGCCGAGGATCAGGAGATGCCGAGTTCGTCGTCGAGCAGCTCGTACAGCTCCTCGTCGCTCGCCGAGCTGAGGTCGTCCTCGTCCTCGGCTCCGCCTGCGCCCCGCGTGTCGGCCGGCTCGTTCCCGTTCCAGCGGGCGAGCAGGGCCCGGAGACGCATATTGATCTTGGTTCGGGTGGTGTTGTCCGTGTCCGCTCCGGCGGTGTCGAGGGCGGCGGCGAGGCGGTCGATCCCGTCGAACACGGACGCCGTGCCGCCTCCCGTGCCGCCGGGGAGGTCCTTGAACACCCGCTGCGCGAGGAGCGCAGGCGTCGGGTGGTCGAAGACCAGCGTGGCGGGCAGCCGCATACCGGTGGCCTTGTTGAGGCGGTTGCGCAGTTCCACGGCGGTCAGCGAGTCGAAGCCCAGGTCGCCGAAGACCTGGTCGGGCTGGACGGATTCGGCCGAGCTGTGCCCGAGGACGGCGGCGACCTCGGACCGGACCAGATCCAGCACGGCCGCTTCGCGTTCGTTCTCGGCCAGCTCCGCGATCCGCTGCACCAGCGGTACGGTCGCGGCCCGGTCCGTACGCCGCGGCCGGACGCCGACGAGCGATCCCAGCAGCGGCGGCACCGGGGCGGCCGCGTTCCGCAACGCGGCGAGGTCGAGCCGTGCCGCGACCACCAGTGGCCGCTCCGACGCGAGGGCGGCGTCGAAGAGTCCCAGTCCGTCCTCGTCGGTCAGCGGCAGTACGCCGCCGCGGGCGAGCCGGGTGCGGTCCGCTCCGCCGAGTTCGCCGGTCATCGTGCTGGTCCGCTGCCACAGTCCCCACGGCAGCGAAAGCGCGGGGAGTCCTTGTGCGCGACGCCGCCTGGCGAAGGCGTCGAGGAAGGCGTTGGCGGCGGCGTAGTTGGCCTGGCCGGGGGTGCCGAGGGTGCCCGCGAGCGAGGAGAAGACCACGAACGCCGACAGGTCGCCCGTCAGTTCGTGCAGGTTCAGCACGGCGTCGGCCTTCGGGCGCAGCACCGTCTCCAGGCGTTGCGGTGTGAGCGAACCGATCACGCCGTCGTCGAGGACACCGGCCGAGTGCACCACGGCGGTCACGGTCGTCCCGGCCAGGGCCTCCGCCAGGGCGTCGCGGTCGGCCGCGTCGCAGGCGGCCCACCGCACTTCGGCACCCGCGGCGTTCAGTTCGGCCTGGAGTTCCGCCGCGCCGTCGGCGTCCGCGCCGCGTCGGCTCATCAGCAGCAGGCTGCGGACTCCGTGCCGGTCGACCAGGTGCCGGGCGACCAGGCCGCCCAAGGTACCCGACGCGCCGGTGATCAGGACGGTGCCGTCGCCGAAGTCCACTGGCCCCTGGGCGGTTTGCGCGGTGGCCCTGGCGAGCCGGGGCAGCAGCAGGGTGTCGCCGCGCAGCGCCGCCTGCGGCTCCCCGGACGAGACGAGCCGGGGTACGACCGCTGTCGTGACCTCGTCCCAGTCGGTCTCCCCGTCGGTGTCGAGGAGGACGATCCAGTCCGGGTTCTCCGACTGTGCCGAGCGCACGAGGCCCCACACGGCCGCATGTGCGGGATCGTTGCCGGGGTCGGCGGCGTCCCGGGTCACCAGCACCAGGGGCGCCGACCGGTCCTCGGCCAGCCACCACTGCACCAGGGCGAGCACTTCGGCCAGGACGTCCCGGACGCGTTCGGCGTCCGTGCCCGAGCCGACCGGGCAGGGTACGACGACGGCGCCCACGTCCGATCCTGTCCCCGCACCGGCCGTGGACATGAGAGAGGTGATGTCGTCAAAGTCTCGTACGGCCAGACCGGTTGCCGCTTCGGAGGTCGCGGTGAGCGGCGACCACTCCACGGTGAACAAGGAGTCCCGGGAGCTCGTACGGAGCTGGTCCGCCGACACCGGACGCAGCGTCAGCGACTCCACCGAGACCACTGGCCGTCCTGTGTCATCGGTGGCCTCCAGTCGAATCGCGTCCCCGTCGTCCGCCGACAGCCGTACCCGCAGGGCGGCGGCTCCGGTCGCGTGCACGGTGACCCGGGACCACGCGAAGGGCAGCAGCGGACCGACGGCCGCCGGCACGAGGCCGCCCGCGCCCAGCGCGTGCAGCGCGGAGTCCAGCAGAGCCGGGTGCACCCCGAACGAGCCCGCGTCCGCGCCCGCTTCCTCGGGGACGGCAAGTTCGGCGTAGACGGCGTCGTTGGCGCGCCAGACCGCACGCAGCCCCTGGAACAACGGCCCGTAGCTCAGGCCGAGTCTCGCCAGGCGGTCGTAGAAGCCGTCGAGTTCGACCGGTGACGCGTCGGCCGGGGGCCAGACTGCCGGCCCCGCCTCGGACCGGTGCCCCCCGGTGGCGAGGGTGCCGATGGCGTTGCGGACCCACGGGCCGTCCTCGCTGCGGGAGTGCATGCTCAGCGGCCGGCGGCCCGCGTCGTCCGGGGCGCCTATCAGGACCTGCAGGGCGATGTCTCCGCGCTCGGGCAGCACCAGCGGTGCCTGCAGGGTCAGTTCCTCGACCAGTTCACAGCCGGTCTCGGCGGCAGCGTGGGCGGCCAGTTCCACGAAGGCCGTTCCCGGCAGCAGCACCGTGCCGAGCACCGCGTGGTCGGCGAGCCAGGGCTGGGTCTGCAGCGACAGCACCCCGGTCAGCAAGTGGCCCCCGGTGTCGGGAAGTTCCACTGCCGCGCCCAGGAACGGGTGGTCGGCGGATTCCAGTCCGGCGGCTCGTACGTCACCGGCCGCCGCCCCGGCCTCCAGCCAGAACCGCTCGTGCCGGAAGGCGTACGTGGGCAGGTCGACGGCGCGGGCACCCTCCGGCAGGCCGGCCTCCCAGTCGACGGCGGCGCCGTGCACGTGGGCCTGCGCCAGCGACAACAGCAGCCGGTGCCGTCCGCCGTCGCCGCGGCGCAGCGTCGGTACGACCACGGCCTCGGCCTCGGCGGCATCGATGGCGTCCTGAATGCCCGCCAGCTGCACAGGGTGCGGGCTGACTTCGACGAACACGTCATGCCCGTCGGCCAGGAGGGAGCCGATGGTGTCGTGGAAGCGCACCGTCTGCCGCATGTTGCGGTACCAGTAGCCGGAGTCGAGCTCACCCGCGTCGAGCCTCCCGCCGGTCACCGTGGAGTAGAACGGCACGGTGCCGGGGCGGACGGTGACGCCGGCGAAGCCTTCCTTGGCCTCGGCCCCGACCCGCTCGATCTGTGGCGAGTGCGCGGCGTAGTCCACGGCGACCTTGCGGGCCCGGATGCCCTGCTTCCTGCAGTGCGCGAGCAGTTCGTCCAGGGCGTCGGTCCCGCCCGAGACCACCACGGTGCCCGGTCCGTTGACGGCGCCGATGCCGATACGGCCGGCCCACTGGGTGACGAGTTCCTTTGCCTCCTTTTCCGGGAGTGTCACCGAGGCCATGCCGCCCAGGCCCTGGAGTTCGCGGACCGCCAGGCTGCGCCGCGCCACGACGCGTGCCCCGTCCTCCAGGGAGATCGCTCCGGCGACCACGGCGGCGGAGATCTCGCCCTGGGAGTGTCCGACGACGGCGGCAGGGGTGACACCGAAGGAGCGCCACACCTCGGCCAGTGCGACCGTCATCGCCCACAGCACGGGCTGCAGCACGTCGACGCGGTCCTGTTCGACGTCGGACTCGCCGCGCAGGACTGCGGTCAGCGACCAGTCCACGTGCGGGGCGAGAGCGCGTTCGCAGTCGGCGATGCGGTTCCGGAAGACGGTTGAGCTCTCCAGGAGTTCGGCTGCCATGCCCGGCCACTGCGAGCCCTGCCCGGGGAAGACGAAGACGGCCCTGCCGCCGGTGCGTGCGGTGCCGGTGACGACTTGGGACGGCGTGGCGCCGTCCACGACGGTGGCCAGCCCGTGCCGGAGCTCCTCGGGGGTTTCCGCGACCACCACGGCGCGGTGTTCGAAGGCCGCCCTGGTGGTGGCCAGCGAGTAGGCCACGTCGGCCGGTGCGGCTTCGGCGCCCTCGGCGTCCATGAAGGACAGCAGCCGGGCCGCCTGCGCGCGCAGCGCCGCCTCGCTCTTGGCCGAGAGCACCCACGGCAGGACCGGCGCGGGCTCAGA
>NZ_JBIRST010000050.1:0-16058 GCF_044334385.1 Streptomyces sp. NPDC020801 | reverse complement strand
TGCGCGACGTGGCGGAGAACCGGCAACTCGGAGACGTCACCACCCTGACCGACTCCACCGTCATGGACCTCATCCAGACCAAGCTCCCGGCGGCGGACGCGAAGTAGCCCTTCGTCCCCTGCCCGATGCCGGACGGCGCCTCACGCCGTCCGGCATCGCCGTGTCATGAATGCTCACCAAGGGCTTCGGCGAGCCCTGACCGCCCGGTGATACCCAACTTGCGGTAGCACCTGCTGAGATGCAGCTCCACGGTCCTCAGCTCCACGAACAGTTCCCGGGCTATGGCCCGGTTCGTCAGGCCCTGTGCGGCCAGGCGGGCAACTCGTTGCTCGGCCTTCGTCAGGCCCTGAGGGCCTTGCCGCTCCTGTCCGGCGGGCCGGTAGCCGATGCGCCCCAGTTCCTGTTCTGCTCTTCGGCAGATGCTCGTGGCACCGCAGCGCTGTGCCACCTTCAGCGCCTGCTGCAGGTGATCACGGGCCTCGCCGTGTGCGCCCTGGCCGGCGAGAAGTGCTCCCTGCTCGGCGAGGGCTTCGGCGTAGACGAGGCGGCAACTCGTTGCTTCCGACAAGGTGACCGCTTCCCCGAGCAGGCGGATGCCCTCGGTGCCGCCCGCGATCACTGCCGCTGCCCGCAGGGCTACTGCGATGGTCTCCGGGACGCCCCAGGACCGCGCCAGATCCAGTTCCTCATCGATCAGTACGCGTGCCTGCCGGGTCTCACCCAGCAAAGCGTGCGTGAGGGCGGCCTCCGAACGCCACGGCAGCACAGCCGGCGCTCCCAGACCTCGTGCGCATGCAAGCTCGCCGCTGTCGAGGAAGTCGGCCAGCGCCTGGCGAGGTCGACCAAGAGCGCGGTTGACTCGCCCACGGACGAGCAAGGTGAAGTCATTGGCCCAGTGCTGTGAGAGCTGCTCCGTCAGCCCGTGCTCTCGCAACAGCGCAGACGCCTGCTGCGGCTCACCCTGCTTGAGGAGCGCGTCTGCCCACATCGCGACACTGTGATTCGCCTGCGGACCTGCTCCCAGGGTGCGCAACGTCCGCACCGCGGCCTGCGCGTCGCCAATGCACGGGACAACGTTGCCGAGTCGGTAGTGCACACCCGCGCGCAGCGTGTGGACATAGGCCTGGGCCAGCCCCGGACTGTCACTCCGCAGCCTTTCGTGACTGTGATCGACATGGGTCAGGGCAAGATCTGGTCGGCCCGCCGCGGCCAGCGCGAGGACGGCACCCGTGTAGACGAACGACTCGTCCCCCTCCGGGATCACTCCCTGAGCCAGCGCCCGCTGTGCATGGGCGATGGCCTCCTGCGGACCACGTGCGGTCATGACGGACCGCATTGCGAGCAGGGCCGCCAACGAGCGCTGAGCCCCGACGTCCTCCACGTCGTCCGGGGAGAGCTGCACGAGCCGGGGCATGAATGCGGATGCGGACGGTACGTAGGTGACCTGTGCGTACAGCAGGTCGATCTCGGTGCGCAGGGCCTGCGCCGGATCGGCCGTACGCAGTTTGTCGACGGTTTCCTCCAGCACCTGAATGCCTTCCGGATACCGGTTCAGCGTGAACAGCGCACCAGCCAGGGAACGCGCTGCCGGACCTTGGACTCGCGCCGGCAGATCCAATTGCAGACCGCTGCGCAGGCTGCGCGCGCCTGTGCGGGCACATCGCGACAGCTCCGCTTCACCGAGGAGAACCAGCACAGAGGCCCGGACGTCGTCCGGAATCGGTTCATGGAGCACGCGGCGCAGGCAGGCGACAGCACTGTCGTTGTCATGGCGCCTGGCCTCGTCGGCGGCCCACAAAAGGGCCTCCACGACCCACTCGTCACCTCGACGGCATTGCAGAAGGTGCGGAGTGAGCTTGTTCCACGAGGCGCCGGCATCCAGGAGGAAACGTGCGGCCCGGCTGTGCAGATGCCGTTGCAGGCTGGGCGGAACCTCGTTGGCCACGGCAGCGGCGATCACCGGGGCGGCGAAGCGCGGGCCCTGCGCGGTGTCGTGGACGATGCCGGCCTGGGTCAACGTGTGGATGGCGTCGTCCACGGTGGTGACGGAAAGCCCCGTCGCATGGGCGAGCAGGTCAGGCGACGGGTTGGCGCACAGCACCGCTGCCGCAACGGCAGTGCTCACCACCTCATCGCCGCCGGACCGGATGTCCGCCATCACCGACCGGCCCAGGTCCCGCGGCACGTACCGCAGGATCTGGCCGGCTGTTGCGGCATCCGGCGCTGCCCCTCTGGCCCCGATCTGGGAGAGCACTTCGTACAGCGCCGACGGAATGCCCGCGGTGGCTTCCTCACACGCCTGTACGAAGGCCTCCTCCGCTTGTCCGCCCAGAAGGTGTTCTGCCAGGGCACCCACTTCGTGGGCTCCGAACGGGGCAAGAGTCAACTGGTGTTCGAGGCAGGGAAGAAGGTCACCGATCTCAAGTCCGCCGTACGCAGTTGCGGCCTGAGGAGTCAAGGCGGCAACCACCGCGAGCGGTTGAGTACTCACCCTGCGCAGCAGGCGGGTCAGCCACTTCAAGGACTCCCCGTCGGCAAGGTGAACGTCATCGATCGTGAGCAAGGTCGGAGTGCGGAGGAACGCGAGGACCGACTCCCCGGCATGTGCAAGGGTGAGCGGCAACGTCGAAGCCTTGACTTGGACTGCGGCGTCCGGAGGTTCTGGTACCGCGCCGACATGGCGGTCCTCTTCGATGCGTGACAGGATCCGGCGCGCCATGCCGAACTCCTGATCCGCCGGATCTCCCGCGACACGCAGTACACGCCAACCTTGCCGAGCTGCCTCAGCGGCGAATGTACGCAGCAAGGCGCTCTTGCCCAGTCCCCTCTCACCCCTTACCACCAGCCTGGCCCTGGACGCGGGCGAAGCGATCAACTCGCACAGAATCGCGAGTTCTCGGTCTCGTCCTATCAACACGGCGGTCAATTATGGCGGTTGATGCAAGGGGATTCATCCCTGTCCACCATCTGATCTGTGGGTACGCACTGTGCGGAGAACGTAACTGAGAGCCGTCCGGCGCGGCCATCGGACGGGCACGCCCCGACAGGGCTTCGGGCAGACGGGTGCGTCGTCGGTGCCGACCCTCGACCGTGACGCCGGCCGCCCGGTCGGCAGACACCGCGCTCCCGCAGCCTTGTCCCCGTGACCCGGCGAGCATGCCCGATGAGACCCGTCGCCTCGCCCTGGACCGGTTCGATCCTGGAGTTGGCCGGCACCCTTTTGCGGACGAGCCATTCGAGTTGGGGTCGTGAGCCGGTGTGGAGGCAGGTGGTGGCAGGGAAACGCCGGGACCAGTATCCGTACTGCCCTGGGAGAAGGTCTGACGGCACCCCCGGCCGAGGAGACCCGGCGATGCTCAAGTCCCTGCCGATGACGACGGCATGGTGTATCTCAGCGTCTGTGCGGTAGGTCATGGACTCACTTCCTCAACCAAGGCCGGACGAGAGACGTTGCCGTAGGCGCTTCTCGCCCGGCCGCTGCCGGCAGATGTCGGTGACGCGGCGCCGGAGACGGTAGGCAGCACGGACAGCACGCCTTCACAAAGGGCACGCCAACTGGTTCGAGGCGCGCCGGACTCCGCCTGGTCACCAGGCGCGGGAATCGCCGGTCGATGTCGATGGACGGCACTGCGTTCCTCGTGGCGGCACCACTTGGTGCAGCAAGTAGTTGTCCACGAGACCGGTCAGGCACACGTTGTCGGAGAAATAGGCGCCGTGTCCCTCACCTTCGACGGCGATGTCCACGCCGACGCCGTCGCCCAGCGCGCGTGCCAGGTTGCGCGCACCCGCGAAGGGAGTGGCGGGATCTCCTGTCTGACCGATGACGAGGATCGGGCCGGCGCCGACGGCCCGCACGTTCGGATGGGCGGACTTTCCGCGTACCGGCCAACCGGAGCACTCCGTCAGCCGTGCTGCGGCTCCTGGACCAAAGACGGGTGATGCATTGAGGAACTGGGGAAGCAACTGAGCAGCTCGGCGGTCACTGATGCGTTCACTGGTGTCGGCGCAGCTGATTGCCGTGTGCGAGGCCTGCTCTGTGCTGTAGTGCCCCTGCGAGTCCCGCCCGAGGTACAAGTCGGCCAGAGCGAGCAGGATGTCCCCCTGGTGATCGTCCATGGCCTGGCTCAGCCCCTTGGTCAGGGCGCTCCAGCCGTCCGACGCGTACAGGGCTGCCGCCACACCCAGTTCGGCCAGATGAGTGGTGAGTCTCCGGTCCCCGGCGGTGGGGAGCGGGTGTGCGTCCAGCCGGCGCAGCAAGGACGTGATCCGATCGGTGCCTTCCTGGCCGCCGCGACCAGTCGGGCAGCCGGCTGTCTGCCGGGCGCAGTTCTTCATGTAGTGCTCCAGGGCGAGCTGGAAGCCCCTGGTTTGCTGCAGGTCGGACTGCACGGGGGACAGGCCAGGATCCACAGCCGCGTCGAGGACCAGCTTGCCGACCTTGTGCGGGAAGAGGTGGGCATAGACGGCGCCCAGCTGTGTTCCATAGGAAACGCCGAAGTACGAGGTCTTCTTGTCACCGAGAACCTGTCGCAGCAGGTCGATGTCCCGGGCAGCGCTCTCCGTGTCGAGGTGCGGCAGGACCTTGCCGGAGTTCTTCCGGCAGGCAGCGACGTACTCCCGGTCTGCCTTTCTCAGCAGGTCACGTTCCGCGGGGGTGTCCGGCGTGGGGTCGAGGGCGAAGTAGTCGTCGAGGTCGGCTCCGTTGAGACAGGTGACACCGCGGCTCAGTCCCACACCGCGTGGGTCGAAACTCACGAGGTCGTACCTGGAACGGAGTCTGAACAGTTCGCCGCTGTACTCGGGCAGCGTTGCGACGCCTGAGGCGCCGGGCCCGCCGAAGTTGAAGATCAGGGATCCCAGACGCTTGTCCGTGCGCTCCGCCCTGGTGCGGATGAGAGCGAGCTTGATGGTTTCGCCTGCCGGCTCGGCGTAGTCGAGGGGAACCCGGAGGGAGGCGCATTCCCAGGCTGAGCCGGGTGCCGCGCCTTGGCCTTCGGAACGGTCCGGGGCCGCGCACGGGTGCCAGTGCACCTTCTGCTTCGTCAGTGTTGCGGGCAGCGGCGGTTGAGTCGTCGCATGTGCGTCCGTACGGGAACCGTGGGGGCCCGGCGCACCGCATGCCGGCAGGCCGAGCAGAGCCAGGCTGATCGCGGCGCATGTGAGGTTGCGCAGGCGTCGCTTGCATCGGGTGTCTGCCGCAGTCCGGGGCATGGAGGGTTGGCGCATGAGTGCGGAGGGTCTTCCTTGAGAAGGATCATGGATGGAGCCCGCGCCGGCAGCCCGTGGTGCAGCCATGACGACATGCGCTGGGATAAAGATGCCCGGGACGGGTCCTTGAGACGCTAGCGACGCCGGGGCCTCCGTGGCTCATGAGCCGTTGCATACCGTGCCGTAGGTCAGAAAGTGTTCGGTGCCGGGTTCGGGTCCTTGGCACGTGGGTGTCCCGGCTGACCGGGAGCGTGCCGGCGATGCCGAGAAGTCGGCCCTCGGCCGGCCGGTCGCCCTGCGGTAGCGGCGGCTGTCGGTCTGCGCGCCGACCAGCGCCTTGGATGTCCGGCCACTGCGAGGCGCCGAAGAACGCCTTCGGCGGGACGCAGAGGTTGTTGGCGTAGTTCAGCGAGCCGCCGCCGACGCCCGCGCCGGCCGGCACCATCACGTTGACACATCTGTGTACTCGGTCGGCTTCGCCTCCGTGCGCATCGAGGACGGGCACCGAGACCCATGTCCCGTACCGGTCCGAAGCGTTAGCGGACTGGGGGTCTGAAGGGTCACCTCGAAGGCGCACGGGTGATGGGATGTGTCTGTTCAGACCTCGCACTCCCCGCACCTCGTGCGGGGGGACCGCGTGCCATCGCCCCACCCCAGAGGAACGCTGCATTGTCAACCTCGACAGAACGTCTCTCGCTGCCCTCGGCCTCGACGGTCCGCCACCAGGTGGAACAAGCGCTGCGTGACTTCCTCAAGGTGCGCCAGTCCGGGGCGGAGGGTGAACCGCCCATGCCAGAGGGAATGCCGCGGGTTCTGGAGAACTACCTGCTGCACGGAGGCAAACGTCTGCGCTCACTGTTGTGCGTGACGGGATGGTACGCAGGCGGAGGCCGGCATCTTGCCCAGTCGGTGGTCCAAGTGGCGGCATCGCTGGAGATGTTCCATGCTTGCGCGCTGCTGCATGACGACGTGATGGACGACAGCCGATTGCGCCGCGGACTTCCTACGGCTCATCGCTCGCTCGCCAGAGAACCCGGAGGGGTGCGGGCGCAGCGGTTCGGGACGAGTGCCGCGATCCTCCTGGGAGATCTGGCGCTCTCCTGGTCCGACGAACTGCTTCGCACGGCCGGTCTCACGCCCCGGCAGCTGAGGCTTGCCGGAGCCGAGATGGACAGCATGCGCCGAGTAACCGTCTACGGGCAGTACCAAGACCTTCTCTCGGCGCACCTGCGTAGCCTGCATGCCGAAGAGGCGCTGTTCATCGCGCATTTCAAAACCGCTCGGTACACGGTCGACGCACCCTTGAGAATCGGCGCGGTGCTTGCCGGGGCCGAGCAGGAAACGCTCTGCCGACTGAGTGAGTTCGCCATCCCCTTGGGGATCGCATTCCAACTGCGCGACGACGTCCTGGGCGTGTTCGGCCGGCCTGAGGAGACCGGAAAGTCCTGCAGCGAGGACCTGCGTGAGGGTAAATGCACGCTCCTGGCGGCACTGGGCGTGGCGGACGCTGATTCCGCGGACGCGCGGCGACTGAGGGAACTGCTGAAAGGCCCCCTCACCGGCGCGCAGGAGACCGAGGCGCGCAGGCTGCTGATCAGTACGGGGGCGCGGGAGTCGGTGGAATCGCGCATCACGCATCTGCAGCAGGAGGCCCTCGATGCCCTCACGAGCTCCGACCTTCCCGCGGAGGTGGTCGAGTCCCTGCGTCACCTCGCCGCCCGCCTCACCGTGCGGACGGCGTGACTTCCGCCCTCGTCGCGTTGTTCGCCGCACAGCGGTGTGGCAGCGTGCAAGCGCGATTCCCCCCGTGCGAGACCCCCACACCCCCGACTGTCGCTCCACTTGAGTACGAAACCGGATGCAATCGCCACGATGAGCGCCCCTGCCCCGCGCAAGCACGACGACAAGGACGCCCGGCACTCCGCCGCGGCCGCCGGCCTGGTGTTCGGCTTGGCTCTAGCCGTCGGCGCCGCCCTGGCCCCCAGCCCGAGTCCCGGGCACCCCTCTCATCAGGAGGACGGGCGGAAGGCAACCCACCGGCCGATCCCGTCCCCCAGGCACACGACCGGCGATGCCCCAGCCTGCGAACAGCCCGTCAAGGTGTCTGGTCCGACGTCCATCGTGGTTCCCGAGAGCGACCGCTACACACTCTGTCTCAACGGCAGGACGTCCGAGCCCTGTGTGAGTTCGGCCTGCCGCTGACCTGAGCGGCAGGCGCGAACGCCATCGTCCACGCCCCTCTTCGGCAGGGAGAGCGTGCGTCGCCTTTTCCGCCATGCCCTACCGGTAGGCTCTCTGCTCGCTCACGGCTTGCCACTGCGGTCATGATGCAAGGGAACGTTGCTGCACACTGCGGAGTGTCGGGCCTGGACGCAAGGGAAGCCTATGACGATCCATGGACAAGGGGACGACCCCAAGTCGGCGCGCGGCCACGGACGACGTGGTGCCGTGGCCGGAATGACGCCGGCAGACCTGCTGTTGGCGTCGGCAGCCCTGGCCTACGTGCTGGTGATCTACATCGTCGTCGACCCTCCCTACCTGCCCGAGCGCGGCCTGTGCTGGACCGATTGGCTCTACGTCTCCTGGGTGGCGGCGGACATGGCAGCGGCGCTGTCGCTGTTGACCCGCCGCCGTTGGCCGTTGCTCTTTGCCATCACCTCCGTGATCGCCCGATTCGTCACCGGCGCGGTGGCGACGCTTCCGATCGTCTTCTACACGCTGATCTCTGCCCGGCGGTATGTGTGGGCCGGAATCGGCGCCGCCGCCGTCTGCGTGGCATTCGTGCTCGACTTCAGAGACCAGATGCGTGGCTATTCCTACGGCAGCGTGCCACTCACCTTGGTGTACGCCTTCGAAGACATCGTCTTGCGTGAGATGATCCCGTTCGTCGCCGTCCCGGTGCTGCTCGCCGTCACGGTTCGGGAACATCGGCAACGCATCGACAATCTGCGGACGCTGAATGGGAAGTTGCGGCGCGAGCGAGAACTGGTGGCGCAGAACGCCGCGTTGACCGAACGCACCCGCATCGCAAGGGAAATGCACGACGTCGTGACACACTATGTCGGACTCATCGTCCTGCGGGCCGGTGCTCTCGAGTTGACCGCCGGCCGCGCATCACCAGCCGGACAGGACGCGACCGTGATCGCGGATCTCGGGCGCAGGACGATGCTGGAGCTGCGGGACCTGCTTCAGGTGCTGCGACAGGACGGCATGGGGGAGAAGGTGGCCCTCAGCCGCGCAGGGGAGGAACCCTTCGACCTGGACTTGGCAACGTTGTTGTGCAGCGCGCACGAAGCCGGCATGCCCGTGTCCTGGACGCTCGACGATGCTCTTGCAGAGTGCCCGGTGCCGTTGAAGTACGCGATTTACCGGATCGTACAGGAAGCGTTGGCGAACGCCGCCAAACACGCCCCCCGGTCCACGGTGCACGTGGCAGTGGGGCAAGAGGCGGGCACGCTGCGGCTGACCGTTCGGAACCCGGTGCCGCCCCTGGCGCAGCCGGGCTCGGGCCAGGCCGGAACAGGCAGCGGATTCGGCCTGATCGGCATGAGCGAACGTGCCGAGCAGTTGGACGGTCATGTGACGGCGGCCGTCACCTCGGACGGGTATTTCCAGGTGCTCGCAACCTTCCCGCTGAGACGGACGCAGGCCTCGATCGCGTGACTCGGGCGGCCCGGATGGACGACACAGCGATCGACGGCTCCCACATCAGCGCTGTCCAAGGGGAGACCAGGTCGGCCCCTCATGGTCGACCGGGTCCGCCCGGGGGCCAAGCACCACCTGGCTGTTGACAGGAACCGAACCCCGCCGGCGGTGCGAGCCCGGGCGTACGGGCCGCCGGAAGGCGGAACTCCAGGAAGAGCAGAATCCACCCGGTTTCGGCGTCCTCGACCCCCAGCAGCTCCTGAACCAGCCGCCGCGCCCGCTCCTCGCAGTCGTCGGGGCGTCCGATGCGCGCCAGGGCCGGCAGGTGTGGGCTGCCGTGGTGGCCGAGGCGGGACACGTTTCCCTGCACGTCGTTACAGAGAGAGCCCCCGCGTGGCGTGCCGTCCCTACTCTGCGGGCGGGATGAGTCCGGCCTCGTAGGCCAGGATGGCCGCCTTGACGCGGTTGCTGCAGCCGAGGATCCGCAGGATGCGGCTGACGTGGACCTTCACCTGCGACTCGGACAGGTTGAGCCGGGCTCCGATTTCGGCGTTGGAGCAGCCCTGGGCGAGCAGGGACAGGATCGCGCGGTGTTCTTGGGACAGGGGATCCAGCTGCCTACGGGCAGATGAGATGGACTGCGGCACGGCGAAGTGCTGCAGCAGCGTTCGGGTCATGGAAGGAGAGATGATCGCTTCCCCCCGTGCCACGACCTTCACCGCATCGATGAGTTCCTCGGGACGGATGTCCTTGAGGAGAAAGCCGTCGACCCCGGCCTGCAGCGCGGTGTAGAGGTACTGGTCCTGGGCGAACGACGTCAGGACGATGATGCGGGGCGGGTGAGCCAGGCGCCGCATGGCCAGAGCTGCGGACAGCCCGTCCATGGCGGGCATCTGGATATCGGTAAGGACGACATCCGGCCGGTGGATGATGGCCGCGGCGACCGCCTGCTCTCCGTCGATGGCGTCCTCGACGACGGTGATGCCCTCGTCGGACTCGAGTATCAACCGCAGGCTCTCTCGCGTGAGCTGCTCGTCATCCGCAACAAGGACCCTGATCATGGCTGTTCACTTTCGGCCTGGAAGGAGGCGGTGGGACCCAAGGTACCGGGCCCTGCGATGAGCCAGATCCGGACCGGGACGACTCCGGTGCAAGGTGGAGACCTGCGACCGGGCTGCGGTCAGGGTGACGGACGCCATGCCGTGCCCCGTCGTAGCCGTGACGGAAGTTCAGATGGTCTCGTCCCTGCGGTCGATGGCTGGAACGGACGTTGCTCCTTCACTCGACGAAATGCTCCCAGGCCGGTGCTCTCCCTGTGCCGGCTTCGGGGGCCGGACGACCTGGAGTCACTGCGTTCCTGAAAGGAAAGTGAACAGCGATGCCCCACCACCGCAACACCAAGTGCAAGAAGAAGGCAGTCATCGGCCTTGTCGTCGGAGGATCCGTCGCCGTGGGCGCGGCCGCGGTCCTGGCGAGCAGCGCGCAGGCGGCCCGCGTGAACACGCATGGCGACGATGCCCGGGCAGTCGGTGGGAGGGGCGAGGGCTTCTCGCCCTTCCTCGACGCCTCGGACAGCCGGGCACCCGAACTCGCCTCCACCGCAGCGGAGAACGGCGTCAGGTCCTTCACCCTCGGCTACCTCAAGCGCAGTACAGGTTGCGCCGCCGAGGGCGGAGACGAGGTCCTGGCGCAGCTTGGCCGACTGCGCCAGGGCGGGGGAGACGTGAGGGTTTCCTTCGGCGGGGACGGTGGCGACCTGACGCCCAGCTGCTCTTCCGCGAAAGCACTGGCGGCTGCCTACGCCAAGGTCATCGACAAGTACAAGATCACGAAGGTCGACTTCGATGTGCAGGGATTCGTCCTGAACATGCCTGATCTCAACCCACGCCGGTCCCAGGCCATAGCACTGCTGCAGAAGAACCACCCGGGCCTGGACGTGTCGATCAGCCTTCCCGCTCTGGCCAACGGCCTCACTCCCAACGGTTTGAAGGTGCTGTCCAGCGCCAAGGAGAAGGGAGCCAGGGTGTCGACCGTCAACATCGTGACCGCCGATCCCGGGGACAGTGCTGCCGGCGACGACCTGCTGAAGGACACGACCAGCGCCGCCACCACCACTCAGCGACAGCTCAAGTCCACACTGGGGCTGTCGGAGACGCAGGCGTGGAAGTCGCTCGCCATCACGCCCAGGATCGGCGCGAACGACTTCGGCAAGCGGACCTTCACCCTGGAGAACGCCAAGACGTTGGTGGCCTTCGCCAACTCCAAGCATGTGGGGCGACTGTCCATGGACTCCATGAACCGCGACAAGCAGTGCCAGGGCTCGTCCGGCGGAGCCAACGCCTCGTGCAGCGGTGTGCGTCAGGAACCGTTCGCCTTCAGCAAGATTCTTGGCTCCTACCGCGGTTGACGGATCGGCCGGGGAAGGGCGGGTTACTGAGAACGAACAGCGGCGGGCGAGCCCGGCAAGATCCGCACTGGAGCTTGCTCTCGTACCGGCTGCCAACCGGGATGCCGAGCGGGGACGTTCGGCATCGGGAGCCACCGCGGCGGCCGAGACGGTGGATCGACGTCGTCGAGACCGCCTTCGGCGGTGCGCGTCAAAGCGGGATGGCACCCGTGCATCGGCGTGATCCTTGATCCCCGGATGCTTTCCGGGTGCCGCCGGCCCGGGACCATGCCGCGTTCCGGGTTCCGGTCGGCTGCTCCGACCTGGCCGACAGGCCTGTGATTCCCCCCCCGAACGGCCTGTTGGTCAAGTCGGGAGCAGCTCTACTGGGCCCCGCCGAGCCATCGCTCGGCGGGGCCCAGTCCTGTGCAGCGGCCAATGCGGCTCAGGGTCCGTGGTACCGAAGCATGTTGATAGGTCGGGAATGGTTCGGTTGTGACGGTGATCCAGTGCTGATGAGATTGAAGCGGCTCCACATCCGGTGCCGGCACGGACAACCGCACGAGGTGGCAACGCACTCCCTTCCCCTTCATCTTTGGCAAACGGCGAACGGGTTCGGGTCGGATCCGTCGCCGGGCGTCGCGTGGCAGCGCGGTCACTCAAGCTAGTGCCCGCCCCATGCCGCCACCCGAACGAACTTTCGTGGCGCGCCATCGGTCACCGCCGTCCACCTCTTTTCCCGTCGGTCGCTCCGCCCTTGCTGCGACTCCGGCACCGGGGCAGCCGCCGTTTCACCCTGCCGTGGTACCGCAGCGTCCGAATGGTCCCACCGCTCGGTATCCCAGACTTCCCAGGGATCTGAACGCCCTGGGAGATTCCGCACAACCTCAAGGAAAGGTTCAGCAGCATGAATCCGCAGACTCAACAGTCCCCTCCGACAGCCGATGTTGTGTCGTCGAACCGGCGTCATGGCGCGCGCTCACCGCGTCTGCGCTTCGCGCTGACCGGTGGCGCAGCGATCGCGCTTCTGGGCTGTGGCGCCGCCTTCGCCACCGCAACCACGACGCACCACACCCCGGCGACCGACGGCTCACCGGTGCAGCATGCGCAGAAGGCAGCCACTACGGGCTCGGACGATCTGAGGTCGACCGGCGTCAGGACGGTCGGTCTCGGCGATGTCGACCCGTATCGCGAGAATGTGAAGAGGCCCTACTTCGTTGCCTACGGATGATCTGAGGGTGCTTGAACGGTCCGCGGCTACGACCAGGACAAGGAGCGGCGGCTGTTCCGGGAGCGGGGTACCGGCCCGTGGTCACCCAACGCGGTCGGCGATCACACGACACCCACTCGGGCATCGTCCGCTGTGGCGCCGACCGGACCGTCCTGGCTGCACGACTGTCCGATGTCCTCGACTTGTTCACGTTGTGCCGTGGACCGAAGTGCGCAGGCGCAGGCATCAGGACATCCTGAGACCGGCCACACCGTCGAACGGTCGTTGAGGCAGCGTCATCCTCAAGTTGATTCCTGCGGACATTCGTTGAGGCTTCACTCTGGCCCACGAGCCCACGATCACCGGGGTTTTTGCGGCCCTGAGCTGCTTTCTGACAGACGACCAAGGGAGACGACGTGTCACCGCGCGCAGCGAGACCGTTCACCTGGCCCTTCCCGGGCTCGCCAGCACCGGAACCGGTCTGGGACGAATCGCTGTGCCCGCACGGCCACGAGGTACCTGACGAACCGTGTCTTGCGGATTCGGTGGCGGTGCTCATGTCCTGGACACAGGATCGGAGCACGGGCGACCTCGCCCGGCAAGCCAGGACCAACGGTGACCTGACGGCCGGTGGCGGGACCGCTTGGCCCTCCGGTGACGGCTGGGCGGACGGCCGGACGCTCAGGCCTGACATGCCGGCCCTCGCCCTTCCAGTGCATGAGGCAGGGTCAGCTCCTGTGCACTGAGGCCGGGTCGGCATCGGCGCAGAGCCATCAGGCGGTCCCGTCCGGGCCGGACGGGACCGCTCTGGGAAGATCCGCTTGGCGTTCTCGGGGTGAGCCGCCAGAGGCGGCCGACAATTCGGGAGCCGGGGCCTTTCATGGCGATCGCACGAGGATGGCTCAGCCGTCACGCAGGATGAGTACACATACTGGCACCGCAACCCGCGCACGGCCAGTTGCTCAAGTCGTCCCGGGAGGCGTCGACTTGACCATCCGCCAAAACGAGGTCGCCGACAGCCGAGCGCTGGATGACGTCGGGCTTGCTGTCATCCAGCACTCGGCGACCTCGGAAACCTGCTGACGGCTCTGCTGCGGAGAGGGTGGCGACCCCTGGCACAGACGTGACGCGGACCTCTGTCCGCCCTGTCGTGCGCTGAGTGCCGGAGCAGCCGCTCTGTGGCAACGGCTGTATCCGTACACCTCAAGGGCTCGTGCTCGGCGTGAGGCCACCGCGCTTGACTCGCTCTGCCGCAGGCATGGGCGCCGATCGCCGTCCGCTCAATAGTTGATGGTGTGCGTGTGGATGATGTCTCGAGCCCGTCCGCCGGTGCTCAGGCCGGCTTTGGGCCGGCTCTCCACGAATACTTGCGGAAGCCGCCCGGCGTCGTGCGTGCCATTACGTCGATCGTCTTGTTCCAGTTGCCCCCGTCTGGGCCTTTGGCGCTCCACAGGTCGAGCAGGGAAGCGCCGACGCGTCCCTGGCACTCGTCACCGGCATCGAAGGCCCGGTCATCGGACAGGTCCACCGAGACACCATTGGGGAAGGTGAACCGGTGATCGCCCAGGGCGTACGCGGCGACGGCGTCGGCGAAGCCCTCCGTCCAGGCGCAAGAGACGGAACTGCGCTTGTTGATGTAGTGGGGGGCGCAGTTGGTGACGTGGGGAAACGCCTTCTTGTACAGCTGGTCCTGGAAGAAGTGCCCGGCCTCGTGCAGGGGGAGGTGCCTGGAGGCAGCATCCTTGGCGGTGAGGAAGACGAAACCGGTGCGGTCGTCGTAGAAAGAGCCAGTTGTGGCTTGCGCCGACCAAACGAAGGTCAGTGGAGTACAGGAGCCCGTGGCCTCGTGGCGAGTCCAGCAGGCGGTAGGACTGTGCCGCTTGCTCTACAGCGCGTTGACCGTGTCTGCGAGCTTCCAGGCGCCGGCCTTGGCGGCCGGCGGCTTGACGACACCGAGATTCTGGTTGCCGCTGACATCGTGCTTGCGGGCCGTGTCGAAGAAGGTGACCTGGTTCGGCTGGGTGGAGTTGCTGATGACCTTCCACAGCGGCGCGGTGCCGTTCGGTGATGCCGCCCGTTCTGAACCGGGAAGGTTGCCGTCCTCGCTGGTCGTCCGCGGATGGCTCGGGTTGCCGGCGAACTCCCCTTGGGTACGGCCGGGGGTACCGCCGGTGGCAGGGCTGGTGGCAGGGCTGGAGTGTCGGGCAGTGTCTGTGGATCCCGTTCCGGCCGACGCGGGGGTGCTCCGGGCCAGGAACCTGACCCAGAGCTCAGGTATGGAGGACTGGATGGTGTTGCGGCAGATGCGGAACGAACCGTCAGCGTGGCCCGGTCACCGCATCAGCGCCGGCTGCCGAAGTCCTGGGTCCACCACGGGCCTCCTTGGCCCGAAGTCACGCCCACCCCGATGTCCTTGAGGCCGCAATTGAGGATGTTGTCGCGGTGGCCGGTGCTGTTCATCCAGGTCCGCATGACCGAGACCGGGTCCGGCTGGCCGAAGGCTATGTTCTCGGCGTACGACATCCAGTGATAGCCGGCAGCCGTGATGCGTTCGGCCGGGCCCGCGCCATCGGGGTTGGTGTGACTGAAGAAGTGCCGGGCTCGCATGTCATCCGAGTGCCGCTGCGCAGCCTTGCTCAGGACGGCATTCGGCTTCAGGGGTTGGCATCCGGCAGAGCGGCGCTCGGCGTTGACCAGACGAACGATCTCTCCGACCAGAGCCGTGCGCTTGCGCGTCGCGGTGTTGTCCCGGCTCGACGGACCGGCGGCCTGCTGATCCCCGGGGGGAGCGGCGGTCTTCGGGGTTTCCACGTGGGTGGCGTTCGGCTTCTGGGAGGAGCTGTCTGCCCGGCCGTCCGAGGAGCTGTTGTCAGGCGTGCCGGCGGCGGGGCTGCCCGACTGGGGCGTGGTGCAGCCCATGGCCACGCCGACTCCAGCCCCGCCGACGGCGAGTCCGGCGGCGACCGTTGCTGCCTTGAGCGCCAGTCCGCGCGTCTTCCGGTACTTGTGGCGGGAATGCTGCCTGAGCATATGGTCCTCATTTCTTGAGTGACGGCCTTTCGATGCGGGACGCCGCCGAAGCCCGTGTGTCCGGCAGAGCGTTTCGAGGCCGTGCCATGAGGTGGTCGTGCGGCAGGGCCGCCTGGCACGCGAACCGGTGGTTCCTCCTCGTTCGCGGCACGCCGTCCGGCGTCGGAGCTCGGCGCTGCCCGACGGCAACGAGTGAAAAGCAAACGAAAGTTCGATGGATCGGCCCCGGGGAGGATCCCTGGCCAAGGTGCCTGCGTACGGGCGGTGACCATGGGCCGTTCATCTGAGTCGGGATTTCCGAGGTCCAGGGGAGCCGGCAGCGAGGCCGCGGCCGGGACGGGTGCGTCGTACCAGACGGACCTGCCACCACGGTCGCCCGGGCCGGCCGGCGTGAGCGCGGGGAAGCGTTGAACGCTGCGGGTGGTCAGCAGCTGCCGAAGGTGTGCTTGACGGTGCCGGTTCCGACGAAGGTTTGACCGAACTGGTTCCGGCGGCTGATGACGGTGACGGAAGTTGTTCTTTGACTTGTTGCGGTCCACGCGGCAGGTCCGGCCACCCCGTCACCCACCGGAGCACCTG
>NZ_JBIRST010000049.1:0-16182 GCF_044334385.1 Streptomyces sp. NPDC020801 | reverse complement strand
GCGCGCGGTCTGCTCCGCAGACACGACGCGCCGCCGCTACGCGGCGGTTAAGGGAATTGCTCCGCAATTCCGAATTCCGGCTCCGCCGGAATTCCCGGGTCAACTCCGTTGTCCCGGGCCCGAATTCGCTCCGCGATTCGGGCGGAACGGGATTCGCTCCGCGAATCCCTCAGGCTGGCTACAGGGTCAGCTTGTCGGGGTCTCTCCCTGAATTCGGTCTTCCTGATTTTCCGTCATTTTGATTTGGAACTTGGGCTGTTGGAATTCGTGATGAGAGTACGCCGTGCTGGCATTCCCGGCAGCCTGTGGCTAGAGGTCAAACGAGCTGTCCTAGCGCACGGGGTCCACTGCTGTCTCCGCTATGCCGGAGCTTCTTCCGCGATGGGACGGTCCGTGAGAAGACGAAGGGGTGTCGAACGACTCGGCTGGTGCGCAGCGTGCGGCTGCAGTGGAGCGTCTGCTCGGGCTGGAGGCTGGTGGTGAGCTGGCGTCTGGTCATGTTCGGCTGGTGGCAGAGGTGTTGGGTCGTTCGGAGCGGACGGTGTGGCGGTGGCTGGCCGCTGGCCGCATGGGGCGTCTCGGGCGGGTGCCGGCTGGCCGGTTTACGGTGACGGTGGAGGTGTGGCAGTTGCTGGCTTTGTGGGGTGGTAACGCTTCCCGTGTGTGCGGCGAGCTTGTCGAGCGTGCCCGGCTGGTCCCGTCGCAGGGGCCGGTGCCGTCGCTGGCCACGCTGCATCGGGCGATCCGCCGGGATCTGACGGCGGGTGAGCGCGCAGGGCTGCGGCAGGGTGAAAGGGCGCGGCGGGCTCATGATGTGTTTGCCGGTCGGTCGGCTGGTCATCGCGGTGTGGTGTGGGAGGGCGATCACAAGCGGGCTCCGGTCGAGGTCGACGTCGAAGGGGAGTTGGTCTGTCCGTGGGTGACCTGATCGACTGTGCGACCAAGGTGATCGTCGGGGTGGCTGTCACGCCGCATGAGCCCAGCCGGGATGCGGTGCTGGCGGCGCCGCGGTGTGCGATCGACCGGCGTGCGTCCTGCGGGCCGGCCGGAGGGCTGCCGTCGGTGATCCGGGTGGATAGAGGCAAGGAATTTTTGTGCCGGGTGGTGACCGGTGCCATGGGTGGTTTCGCGGTCGGGGTATGTGATCTTCCCGCTTACAGCCCGCATTTAGAAGGCACTGTCGAGGCGCTGAACAATGCTGTGGAAGAAATACATTTCGTAGTGTTGCCCCGGATGCCCGTCGGCAGAAACTGGCCCAGGGAAAGCTTGCCGATCCAGATGCTCCCGCATTGTTGTTCGAGGCGTTCGTGGCGGGCCTGCTGGCCTGGGTGACGTGGCGGAACAGCCAGCACAGGCCCAAAGAGCTGGGGGGGGGAAGACTCCGTTGGAGGCCTGGGCCCAGGACCCTACGCCGTTGGGTGCCAGCGCTCGAGGGTGGTCTGTGCGCGAGGCCCGTCGTACAGGGGCGCGTCCAGTACGGTGGCCCGGCAGTTGCTGTGTGCCTTGACTTCGCTCAGGGTGGCCTCGCACAGGTTGTTCCACAAATGCCAGCGGTCGGCGATCTGGACGGCGTCGGGCAGGGTGCGGCGGATGGCTTCGGCGTAGGTCGCCGAGCCGCCGCGACACACGATCTCGGCGTCCGGATGGGTCCGCGCCCGGCCGCCGCTGGTCTGCCACCAGGGAGCCTGCCCGGGGGCACGTACTACTGGTCCCGTTCGGTGACGATGCCGTTCTCCAGCGTGCGGATGACCGTCGACGGAGCTCCATGACGGGGCAGTCGGCTGCTGGCCACCGCCTCGCAGCCTGCGTAGACGAGAGACCACAGGACCTGCTGGATCCACGCGGCGGTGAGCGTCGAGTCGAACACGCCTGCGGCCTGGCCGCGCTCGATGAGATCGATCACCGCCCTGGCCGCGGGGTCGGGCTTGTCTTCGAGCGCTTCGAGGGTGCGTGAGTCGCCGAAGAGGAACAGCAGGTGGTCGCCGGCGTCCACCATCGCCGCGACCAACCGGCGCATCGCCTCGAGCGGGGGTCCCTGTTCGAGCGCCGCGCCCTGGACCGACTCGCCCACGACCCGCAGGGAGTCCTCGACGACCGCGCCGAGGAGTTCCTCGCGGTCGGGGAAGTAGCGGTGCAGCGTGCTGCGGCCCACGTCCGCCGCCTTGGCGATGTCGGCGAGCGTCGCCGTGCGGTTGCGGGCGAGCACCGATGCGGCGGCGCTCAGGATGGCCCGCTGAGTGCGGCCGCGGGCGCCGAGCTGTGGAGTGACAGTCCCCCTCATGCTCAAAACGGTATCATCAGCAGCCCCATGTTGGACTTGAGCGGCTCAATATAGAACTTTGATGTTCCATAAAGATATCCTGACGTGCTACCTTCGCCGTACTGAGATACGAGGGGGAAGCCTTGGGATCGTCCGAATTCGCTGTCCTCGCGGAGTCCTTGAGCAAGAGGTACGGGAACGTCCATGCCCTCGCCGGTGTCGATCTGGCCGTACGGGAAGGAATGGTCTGTGGCCTGCTGGGGCCGAACGGCGCCGGGAAGACCACCATCGTGCGCGTCCTGAGCACGCTGCTGCGGGCCGACGGGGGCAGGGCCACGGTGGCCGGGTTCGACGTCACACGGCAGTCCGCACAGGTGCGTTACCGGATCGGTCTCGCCGGCCAGCGGCCCACGATCGACGAGACGCTCACCGGTCGCGAGAACCTCGAGATGTGGGCGCGGCTCTACCATTTCCCTGCCCGCTCGGCCCGCCGCCGGGCGGACGAACTGCTCGAACAGTTCAGTCTTGCGGAGGCCGGGGGCCGGCGGGCGCGGTTCTACTCGGGCGGCATGCGCAGGCGGCTCGATCTGGCCGCCGCGTTCATCCTGGCGCCCCAGGTGCTGTTCCTCGACGAACCCACCACCGGCCTGGATCCGCGCAATCGCAATGACGTGTGGAAGGCCGTGCGCACCCTGACCGAGCGCGGCACCACGGTGCTGCTGACGACGCAGTACCTGGACGAGGCCGACCAACTCGCCCAGCAGATCGTGGTGATCGACAACGGTCGAGTGATCGCCGACGACACACCGGAGCGGCTCAAGTCGGCGATCGGGGGCGACCGTATCGACCTGGTGGTCCGCGACGCGGAGCAGTTGCCGGCCGCGGCGGCCGTCCTCAGCCGCGTCACGGGCACCGAGGCGACCACGGACCCGTACACCCGTCAGGTCAGCGCCGCGGTCCGCAACCGGATCGACGCGCTCATAGAAGCCCTGCGCGAACTGACGCAGGCGGAGATCGTGTTGGAGGACATCGCCCTGCGCCGCCCTACCCTCGACGAGGTCTTCCTCCGGCTCACCAGGCAGCAGCGCGCCCAGAAGGAGGCGGCGGTATGACGATCGCGGCTCCGCTCATTCCCACGACTTCCGCGCAGCGGCTGCGCTGGGTGTTCGCCGACGCCTGGGTGCTCGCCCGCCGCAACATGATCCACTGGTTCCGCACACCGGTGGTGATGCTCTACAGCCTGCTGTGGCCGGTCGTGATGGTGCTGCTGTTCGGCTATGTCTTCGGCAGCGCGATGAAGGTGCCGGGCGGTGGAGACTACCGGGAGTTCCTGATGCCCGGCCTGTACGGCCAGACCATGGTGTTCGGGGTCGCCACCACCCTCACGGCGATCACCACCGACGTGGCCAAGGGCGCCACCGACCGCTTCCGGTCGATGCCGATGTCGGGGTCCGCCGTGGTGCTCGGCCGCAGCCTCGCCGACATGTTCTACTCGGTGCTCGAACTGGCCTCCCTGGTCATCTGTGGGCTGGCGGTCGGCTGGCGGTGGCACCACGGGCCGGCCAAGGCCCTCGCCGCGATCGGGCTGTATCTCCTGCTGCGCTTCGCCCTCGTCTGGGTCGGCATTCTGTTGGGGCTGCTGGTGCCGCCGGAGGCGGCGGGTGTGGCCTACGTGCCCCTGTTCCCCCTGACCCTGCTGGCCAACACCTTCGTCTCTCCGGCCGAGATGCCCGGCTGGCTGCAGACGATCGCCGAGTGGAACCCGCTGTCGGCCACGGTCGGCGCAGGGTGCGATCTGTTCGGCAATCCGGGCCGGGGCGGCGAGGGGTGGGCGGCGCAGCACTCGCTTGCGCTGGCCGTGGGGTGGCCGCTGTTGATCACGCTCGTCTTCCTCCCTCTCTGTGCCCGGCGCTACCGACGGCTGGGCCGGTGACGCCCCTGGGCCTTGAGCCGACGTCAAGCGGCGTTCGAGATGCCTGCTAGCGGTATGCGGTGCTGTAGAGGTGTTTGCGTGGAACGGCAATGAGGTGTCCCGATGGGTGAGCACGGTTGTGAGCGTGTACTGCGGATGGGGGTCCTTGGGTGCGCCGACATCGCGTTGCGCAGGCTGCTGCCGGTGATCGCCGCACATGAGTCGGCGCGGATCGTCGCGGTGGCCAGCCGGGATTCGGCCAAGGCCGCGCTGGTGTCGGACCGCTTCGGCTGCTCCGCCGTGACGGGCTATCAGCGGCTGCTCGACCGGGACGACATCGACGCGGTCTACATCCCGGTTCCGCCGGGCCTGCATCACGAGTGGGTGGTCAGGGCGCTCGAGGCCGGAAAGCACGTGCTGGCGGAGAAACCCCTGTGCACGGCCTACGAGGAGGCCGTGGACCTTATGCGGCTGGCTCGTCGGCTCGGCCTCGTACTCGCCGAGAACTTCATGTTCCTGCACCATTCGCAGCACGCCACGGTGCGCTCACTCGTCGAGGACGGCACGATCGGCGAACTGCAGGTCTTTTCCAGCTCCTTCGGCGTACCCCCGCTGGACCCCGCGTCGTTCCGCTATCGGCCGGACCTCGGAGGCGGTGCGCTGCTGGACGTGGGCGTCTATCCGCTGCGGGCGGCGCAGCTGCTCCTCGGACCTGAACTCGAAGTCCGCGCTGCGACGCTGCGGATCGACGAGGCTACGGGCGTGGACGTGGCCGGAAGCGTGTTGCTGTCGACCCCCGACTGTGTCTCGGCGCAGCTCGACTTCGGGTTCCAGCACTCCTACCGCTGCAGTTACGCGCTGTGGGGAAGCCGGGGGCGGATCAGCGTCGACCGTGCTTTCACACCGCCCGAACAGATCAAGCCGCTGGTGCGCGTGCAACAGCAGGACCGGTACACGGAGTTGGCGGTGGCTGCCGACCACCAGGTGCGCAACGCGCTCGGCGCCTTCGTCGACGCGGTGCTGTCCGGCGCCGGCGGTCCACTGGCCGAGGACGAGACCCTGCTCCAGGCCCGGCTCGTGTCGGACGTGCGCGGGGCGGCGAAGGTGGCGTTGGTCAAGGGGCACAGCCGACAGCGGCCCACGGCTTCGGGTCCGCGCGCGACGGCAGCTGGTCAATAGCACGGCACTGTCCGGGGCAGAGACCCGACGCGATTCCTAAGGGGCGCTTTCGCATGAAGGGCATCATTCTCGCAGGCGGTTCCGGAACCCGGCTGCATCCGATCACCATCGCGACCTCGAAGCAGCTTCTTCCGGTCGGCGACAAGCCGATGATCTACTACCCGCTCTCGGTCCTCATGCTCGCCGGTGTCCGGGACATACTCGTCATCACCAAACCGTCCGACATACCGCGGTTTCGTGAACTGCTCGGAGACGGGTCACATCTCGGACTGCACATCGACTACGCGGAGCAGAGCGCCCCGCGTGGCATCGCGGACGCGTTCGTCATCGGTGCCGAGCACATCGGCGACGACTCGGTGGCGCTGGTTCTCGGCGACAACATCTTCCACGGCAATTCCTTTTCCGACACGCTCGCGGAGAACGCCAAGGACGTGCGGGGATGCGTGCTGTTCGGCTACGCGGTCAACGATCCGGAGCGGTACGGCGTCGGCGAGGTCGATACCGACGGCTATCTCGTCATGATCGAGGAGAAGCCTCTGCGTCCCCGCTCCAACCGCGCGATCACCGGTCTGTATTTCTACGACAACGACGTCATCGACATCGCCAAGAACCTGAAGCCTTCGGCGCGCGGCGAGCTGGAGATCACCGATGTGAACCGGGTGTACATGGAGCGTCGCCAGGCCCGGCTCGTGGACCTCGGGCGGGGATTCGCCTGGTTGGACACGGGGACGCCCGAATCGCTGCTCCAGGCGAGTCATTACGTGCGCACGCTCGAGGAGCGCCAGGGCGTGCGGATCGCGTGCATCGAGGAGGTCGCGTTGCGTATGGGTTTCATCGACGCCGACGCCTGTCGCCGGCTGGGCGCCCGGATTGCCACCTCGGACTACGGCAAGTACGTGATGGCCATCGCCACCGAGCTGGCGTGAGCCACCGGCCGCCGGCCGGTGGCTCTCGGCGCGCCGCGCTTCCTGGCGTCTGTTCAGGCGCGGATGCCGACGAACAGGCCTCGTCCGGTGGGCCCGCCCTCGATGAACTCGGCCGGACACTCCGCGGCCTCGAACGCCGACAGATACTCGTCCTTGGTGAACAGGGTGAGCATGTCGATCTCGGTGAACTCCCTGATCCCCTGGGCATCGCCCACGACGAACCGCACTTCCATCCGGGTCGCCCGCCCCTGCCGGACGGAGTGCGAGATCCGGGCGACGGTCCGGCCGTCCTCCTGGGCCATGTCCCCCGCCACGTAGCCCTCGATGAAGTCCTCCGGGAACCACCAGGGCTCGATGACCAGCGCCCCTTGCGGAGCCAGATGACGGGCCATGGCGGCGATGGCGTCCCGCAGCTCCGCCACGGTCTCCAGATAGGCGATGGCGCAGAACATGCAGACCACTGCGTCGAAGGACCGTCCCAGAGCGAAGTCGCGCATGTCGCCCGCGTGCACGCGCACCGCGGGCAGCCGCCGGTGGGCCAGCTCCCGCATCGGAGCCGCGATCTCCAGGCCCTCCGTGTGTGCGAACACCGTGCCGAACGACTCCAGGTGCGCTCCGGTGCCGCAGGCGACATCGAGCAGCGAAGTGGCGTCGGCCTTCCTCGACCGGATGAGCCGGGCGACGTCCTCGGCTTCCGCCGTCCAGTCCTTGCCGCGGCTGCGGTAGATGACCTCGTACACTTCGGCGAGCTCCGGGCTGTACATGACGCTCTCCCTTTCCATGGGCTGGGATGCGGACTTCGACGCAGGCGGAACGTCGGGACGTCCTACGGCTCCTCGTTGTCGAGCAGGGCGACCGCCCGGGTCCACCCGGCCCCCGCACCGGTGATCTTCACGGGGAAGCAGGCGATGCGGAACCCGTGGGGCGGCAGCGCGTCGAGCTGGGCGAGTCGCTCGATCTGGCAGTACTCCCGGTCCCGGCCCACGACATGGGCCGGCCACAGCACGGACCGGTCACCGGTCTGGCGGTAGCGGGCGATGATGTCGCCGAAGGGGGCATCGAGGCTGAAGGCGTCAGTGCCGATCACCCGCACCCCCAGGTCGAGCAGGAAGTGCACTGCGGGACCGTCCAGTCCGGTGAACTCGGTGAAGTACGACTGGGTGCCGGCCCTGGCCGAGGCGCCCGTGTGCAAAAGCACGATGTCCAGCGGCGCCGGGGTACGGCCGATCCTGGCGAACTCCTTCTCCAGGCGGTCGGCGCCGACAACCCCCGTCGGAGCGTCGGTGAGGTCGAGGACGACTCCCGGGCGGAAGAACCAGTCCAACGGCATCTGGTCGATGTTCCGGGGCGCTCCGTCACGGTAGGAGGCCCGCGATCCGTAGTGCGAGGGCGCGTCGATGTGGGTGCCGGTGTGTGTGGTCAGTGTCATCCGGTCGAGCGACAGGAACTCGCCGTCCCAAAGCTCCTCGGGAGGGAATTCGATGCCGAAGTGCTCGCGCATCTCGTCGCTCATGTGGCGGGCGCCCTCCGCGGGCGACAGGACGTCGTGGACGATCGGGTCCGGCTCCCAGGACTCCGCATCCACGGCCGAGGACAGGTCGATGAGCCGCACGCGTACCTCCGGGTCGCCGCTCTCGCAGGGTAGACGCCGATGGTGGCCGTTCCCGGCGGAGCGACGGTGGAGCATCGCTGGGCTCTAGGCCGACGCCGGTTCTCCAGCGGATCTCCAGAGGAGAGAGCCACCGTCGTCGGCACCCCCCGGCGGATGCGCCGAGGGGTGCGCCCGGAGCAACCAGGAGGTCACCTTGTCCGTACCCATCGACGACCGGCCGCTGGAGCAGATCTACGCCGAAGTGCAGCAGTTCTACGCCCGGCAGATGCATCTCCTCGACGACGGCGCCGCGGACGACTGGGCGCTGACGTTCACCGAGGACGGCACCTTCGCCCCGCCCTCACTCCCGGAGCCTGTTCGGGGCCGCCCTGCGCTCGCGGCCGGGCTGAGGACGGCGACCGCGGCGCTGGCCAAGGCCGGCGAGGTTCACCGCCATCTGTTCAGCATGATCGCCGTACAGCCCCAGGACGCCGGGACGCTGCACGTCCGCTGCTACACGCAGGTGATCGCCACGCCCCGGGGCGGGCAGCCGCGGGTGCACCTGATGTGTGTGTGCGAGGACGTGCTGGTCCGCGAGGAGGCGGAACTGCGGGTGCGGCAGCGCCGCGTCACCCGCGACGACAGGCCCTGAGCGACCGCGCGCGTTCAGTCCGGGAGCCGGACGGACAACGGGTGGTGGAAGACGTCACCCGGGTCGTAGGCGGCCTTGACCTTCTGCAGCCGGGGGTAGTTGTCCCCGTAGTAGAAGGTGTGCCAGGGGACGCCCGAGGTGTTCCACTCGGGGTCGGCGAGGTCGGCGTCCGGATAGTTGATGTACGCCCCGCTGTTGTCGTCGTCCGGCACCGGGACCCCGCCGGTGGCCGCGTAGAGCTCCTTGTAGAGGGCGCGGATCCACGCCAACTGGGCGTCGGCCTGCTTCGCGTCGAACCAGAGGGTCTCGTACTCGGCGGTGAGGAGCGTGTCACGGTGCGGCATGGAGGTGGCCGACGGCAAAAGCGAGTTGATCTTTCCGCCGAAGGCGGTGAGGTACACCGTGGAGCCGTAGCGTTCAGCCCCTCCCTGGCTCAGTCGCGTGTGGAGTATGGCGACCTGGGCGTCCGACCACGGCTTGCGCAAAAACGCGGACTTGGTCTTGAAGGAGTACGTGCCGGGCCAGAGGTGATACAGGGTGGCCGACAGCCATGATGCGGTGGACTGGTCCGTGGTGTGCGGGGCGTCGACGTTCGCGGTCACGGCCGCGAGGTGGTCGCGAAACAGCTTTGCGGCGTCGGGCAGTGTGCCGTCGAGCGAGGCCTCCAGCTGTATCTGTCCCTGCACCCGGTGATTGAGGACGAGGCCGCTCGTCATGCCGGCAAACTCCGGACGGTTGCCGTAACGCTCCTGCCAGGCCCCGAAGTTGTGGATGAGCCCGGTGAACGCCTGCCGGGTCAGGTCCTTCCACTGCCAGGTGACCGTCGCCTTCAGGAGAGTGGCGGGCGGACGCGGCAGGAGCCCGGCCGGATCGCTGCCCCCGGCCCCCGGGGAGCGGAACAGATAGCGGGTGACGACCCCGAAGTTGCCGCCGCCTCCGCCGGTGTGCGCCCACCACAGCTCGCGGTGCGGGTCCGTGGCCCTGCGGGTCGCCACCACCAGACGCGCGCGTCCCGACCGGTCGACCACGACGGCCTCCACGCCGTACAGGTGGTCGGCGGCCATGCCGTGCAGTCGCGACAGCGTGCCGTAGCCCCCGCCCGCGACATGCCCGCCGATGCCCACGTCCGGGCAGGTGCCGCCCGGAATCGTCACTCCCCAGCCCAGCTGGAGCGTTCGGTACACCTGGCCCAGCGTGGCCCCGGACTCGACGGCGAACGCCTGGTGTTCGGGGTCGAAGTAGACCGCCTTCATCTCCGACACGTCGATGACGACCTGGACGTCCGGATCGTCGACGAAGTTCTCGAAGCAGTGGCCTCCGCTGCGGACCACGATCCGCTTCTTCTGTCGTACCGCCTGCTCGACGACCCGTCTGATCTGCTCGGCTGAGCCCACGACTCGCACCGACTCCGGACGACCGGTGAACCTGCGGTTGGTGCCGCGCGCCGTGAGGTCCGGATAGCGGGGGTCGTCGCGGCCGACGGTGACGACGCCGAGCGGCGGAGGGCAGCTCGGGGCGGGTGCAGTGGCAGCGTCTGCAGGTGCCGGCGGGCCGCCCACTGCGGCGGCACCACCGGCGGCCATCGTCCCGCCGAGGAATCTGCGTCGTGTCACCTGTGCCAACGTTCTCTGCCTTCCCCGCGGCGCGTGTCCCGATCACCGACAATGTGCGGCCGCCATCTCGCGGGCAGGTCGCGCGTCTCTGAACAACGGATGGAGGCCGTTGCAGGGCGGTGGCCAGGGGGGCGTGGACAACCGAGCGAGCGGATGTCGAACCGCGCTCCCTACGGTCCTTGGCACCGGGTAATCGTCCGTCGACCAGGGACGGGAATCATGAAGGACGCCACAGTGTCGGGTGAGGCCATGAACAGGGACGTGCCAGGCAGGGGTGATCTCCGCCGTCCCGTCACACCGGAGGGGCGCCGCCTGCTGGACATCGTCGCCGGGCATCTGCCGCAGATCTCCGCCGTCGCGGCCAAGCACGACCGGGGCGGCACCTTCCCCGAGGAGGTCTTCGGGGGCCTCGGTGACGACGGGGTGCTGCGGGCGACGGTGCCGGAGGACCTGGGCGGTCTGGGCGTGGCGAGCGTGCACGACGTGTGCCTGGCGATCGCCCGCATCGCCGAGGCCGATCCGTCCGTCGCGCTGTCCCTGCACATGCAGCTCAGCCGCGGTCTGACCATGTCCTACGAGCGGCGGCACGGCACCCCGCACGCGCGTCGGCTCGCCGAGCGGATCCTGCGGCTGATGGGCACAGGTGAGGCGGTGGTCGGCGGTGCCCTGAAGGACGCGGGCACCACGACCGAGCTGGTCCCGGCGGACGGCGGGGGATGGCTGTTGTGCGGCCGGAAGCTGCTGGTGAGCATGGCGCCCTACGCCACCCACTTCGTCGTACAGGCACAGGCTCGGCCCACCTCGGGGCCGGTTCGGCTGGCGTCCGTGTTCCTTCCTGCGCAGACGCCGGGGCTGACCGTGCCCGACAACTGGGACGGCATGGGCATGAGGGCCTCCGCCAGCTCGGAGGTCGTCTTCGACTCCTGCCCCGTGCCAGAGGAGGACATCTTCCTGCGCGGCCCGGCCGGGGAGCCGGGCAAGGCGGCCCTCGCGGGCCGGACCGTCAGCTCGATCGCACTGCTGGGCATCTACGCAGGGATCGCGGCGGCGGCCCGGGACTTCGCCGTCGCAGCCGTCGCCCGGCGCGGCACCACCCCGCAGAGCGCCGTACGCACCCTGGTGGCGGAGATCGACACAAAGCTCTACGCGCTGCGCTCGACGCTGGCGGCGGCCCTGGCCAACACCGACTTCTACGCCGAGCGTGTCGTGCCCGACGCGGCCGAGCGCGGCCAGCTCATGATGGCGCCGTTCCAGTACGCCAAGCTCACCGTCAACCGCTGCGCATCGGCCATCGTCGAAGACTGCATGACACTGGTCGGCGGGGCCTCCTTCACGGCCGGCCACCCCCTGTCCCGCTGTTACCGCGATGTGCGGGCGGGCTGGTTCATGCAGCCCTTCACGTACGCCGATGCCGTCGACGTCCTCAGTGCCTGGGCGCTCGGCCTGGAGTGACGGGAACGGCCGCGGGCCCGACCGGTTCCACAGCGCCGCCCGCCCGCCCCGGCCTGACCGGCGGGCGGCCGCCGGGTGCCGGTGGCCGCCCGCCGGTCAGGCCGCGCTCTTGCGTCCGATCACCAGCACGTCCTTGTCCCCCAGGAGCCGCGAGGAGACGTCTTCGAACCCGGCCGCCTCCAGGTAGCCCGCGCACTCCGGGACCGTGTATTCGCAACCGCCGTTGGTGACCAGCAGCATGGCCAGACTCAACACCAGCTTCTCCACGTCGCGTTCGTGCTCGTCCAGCATCCGGTCGTAGACCAGCAGCGCCCCACCCGGCCGGACGGCGCGGTAGGCCTTGGCGACGAGGGCGGCACGCCGGTCCGGCGACCAGTCGTGCAGTACGTGCCCGATGACGAGGACGTCCGCCTGGGGCAGCTCGTCGCTGAAGAAGTCGCCGGGGCAGAACCGCAGTCGCTCGCCGATGCCGAGCTCGGCACGGTGCTCGTCGAAGAACGGTTCCACCTGCGGAAGGTCGAAGACGTACCCGTCGAGGTGGGGATGGGCCCGCAGGACATGCGCGAGCAGGTTTCCCCGGGCTCCCCCGATGTCGGCGACCGACCCGTGGGGAGCGAAGTCGAAACCCTGCGCGAGCTCCGGGCCGAGCAGGTCGTTGAGGGCGTCCATCATGCCCAGGAAGTGCCGCTGTTTGGCCGCGTCGCCGATCATGCTGTCGAACGCGGACTCCTCCTGAGGCCGCCCGGTCCGCAGTGCGTCGGCCAGCCTGCCCCAGGCCGGATAGAGGTTGCGGTCGGCATGGGCAAGGAACTCTCCGACATAGCCGGGACCGCCCGCGATCAGGTGCCGGGTGGCGGCCGGACTGTTGTGATACACGCCGTGGCGATGCTCCAGCAGGCCGAGCGCGACCAGCAGGCTCAACCAGTCCCGGGTGCACCGGGCGTCCAGGCCGAGGCGCTCGCAAAGGGCCGCTTCTGCGGCCGGTTCCTTGTGGAGCGATTCGAAGAGTCCCAGCTCGATCCCGGCGAGCACGGCCTTGGCCTCGCAGAAGGCGGTGCCCAGCCGGATCATGTCCGTCGGGCCGTCGATACCGGCACGGGCCCCTGTCAGTGCCTGGCTCATCTCGTTCCTCGCTTACCGGTGGTGGGTGCGGCAAGGCCGGTCAGCCCTGCCGGGTGTCGCTGAGACACGTGCGCGGCACCGCTCGTACCTGCTGCGGCGCAGCGGGTATCCTCGGCGGCGGTCACGGGTGCCCGACGAGCGGGAACAGGTCGGCCGGCAGCGGCTGCCCCGGCTCGAGATCGGCCATGTGCTGGTCCTGCACACCTGGGCGGTAGCTCACCTCGGGGTCGGCGTACACCACTCCGTACCCCACCCGCACCTCGTCGCTGTCGTTGGGGCCGGCCATGTGCACCGTGCGGGAGTGGTGAAAGGTGACGTCGCCCGCACGCAGCGGGACGGTGACACGGGGGCGCCAGGGGTACTCGGGCCAGACATCGGCGATGTTGACGAACTCACCGAAGTCCCTCATGTGCTCCTGGCGTTCCGCGGGCCCGCGCAGGTGGGATCCGGGCACGAAGGTCAGGCATCCCCGCTCCACGGGTACGTCGCCCAGGGCAACCCAGGCCGAAAGGGTCCGGGACAGCCCGGACAGCGGCAACCCCGTCTCGTCGTCGTGCACCAGGGTGGGCAGCGCTCCGTGGGGCTTCTTCATCAGAACGTCCGTGCTGTAGAGGCGCAGCGGCCCATCGGCCAGCCGGGTGGCCAGCGCGGTGATCGTCGGATGCAGCGCGAGACGGCGCAGGGCCTCGTGCTTGCGCCAGGCCTGCGCCACGTAGTGCACCTGCACCTCGTCCTCGTCGGCTCCCCAGATCTGCGGCCCCTCCTCTTCGACCAGTTCGAGCGCGGCAGCTCTGAACTCCTTCACCTCCTCCTCGGACAGGACACCGGGGATGTGGACGAAGCCCTGGTCCCGGTAGAGCCGTACGGTCTCGTCGCTCACGGACGTGGGCGTAGTGCTGGAGGCCGTCATGGTGGTATCACTCCTCGTGAACGTGGTGCCCTGCGGTGACGGGCCGCCGGGGAGGGCGAAGGCTGCCGATGAACAGCCCCCGGCCCGCGTTGAGGCCCGCGACGTAATCGACGTCGAAGCCGGCAGCGGCGAACGCCGTCTGGTACTGCTGACGGGTGAACAGCGAGATGCGGTGGGACTCGGCGAAGTGACGGACGCCCGCCACCGCGTCGGCGACGATGTAGTGGACCTCCATCCGGCATGCGCCGTCCTCCCGGGCCGAGTGCGACACCCGGGCCACGGTGCGGCCGTCGACGGTCACCACGTCCCCTGAGACATGGCCTTCCGCGTAGTTCTCGGCGAACCACCAGGGGTCGACCGCGACGGTTCCCCCGGGGTTCAGATGGCGGGCGAAGCGGCGCAGCGTCGCGGCGAGTTCGGCCTGTGTGGTCGTGTAGCCGATCGCGCCGAACATGCAGGTGATCACGTCGAAGGCACGGTTCACCGCGAACGTGCGCATGTCTCCCGCGTGCAGCGTGGTGCCGGGCATGCGGTCGTGCGCCGCCGCCAGCATCGGCTCGGAGATCTCAAGACCCTCGACATGGTCGAACAGCGTCGCGAAGTGGCGCAGGTGCGCTCCGGTACCGCAGGCCACATCAAGGAGTGACACCGCGTGCGGGGCCCGCGCCCGGACCCTTCGGGCCACCTCTTCGGCCTCTTCACGGTAGTTCTTGCCCCTGCCTTGGTGGATCAGCTCGTAGACATCCGTGAGTTCAGCTCCGTACATAAGGCCCCTCGTTGTCGGCAACCGGCCCCATGGTCCGGCGCACGGCTAGAGAACTCGCCGAGTCCCGATCGAAACGGCCGTCGTCCAAGGTGCCCGGTTCCAGTTGCGTTGCAGCGATCCACCACCGTGGCTGGGCAGTCTCGAAGCCGGACCGGACCGCAGGGTCCGCTCGTCCACGACCGGAACGACAAGAGAGGTCCCTCATGAGGACAAGCCCGTCAGCCGGAACGACAGCGGAGATCCTCGCGGAGCTGAGCCGCTACCTGGACGACGCTCCCCCCGCGATCAGTCTGCCGCCGGCCGCGTTCAGCTCGCCCGAACTGTACGAGCTGGAGCGCACCCGGATCTTCGGCCGGTCCTGGGTACTGGTCGCCCACCGGGACCAGCTGGCCGAACCGGGTGACTACCTGTCACTCGACATGGCGGGTGAACCGGTGCTGATCACGCGCGACCGGCAGGGGGTCCTGCGCGGGATGTCCCCGATCTGCCGGCACCGCATGATGCCGGTCGTCGAACCCGGGGCAGGCCGCACCGACGTCTTCACCTGCCCTCAGCACCTGTGGCGGTACGGCCTGGACGGGCATCTCGTGGGCGCCACGTTCATGCGGGGCAACGACGCCTTCGACCCCAAGTCCTGCCGCATGCCGGCCTTCGCGGTGGAGGAATCGCAGGGCTTCGTGTACGTCAACCTCGATCCGCGGGCCGAGCCGCTGGCGCCTCATCTGGGCGAGATCGCCGCGGATCTGGCCAATTACCAGCTCGACAAGATGGTGCAGGTGGGCAGCTGGGTCGAGGAGTGGCACGCCAACTGGAAGATCGTGGTCGAGAACGCCCACGAGAATTATCACGTGATGGGTTTCCACCCCGACACACTCCAGCCGTCCGCGCCGGGTGGCACCGACACCTTCGCGCGCGCCCACACGCCCTGGGCCACCAGCCTCCAGGTCCCGCTGAAGGAGCCGCTGGAACCCGAGGGCGTGGCGCTGAGCGAGGCCGAGAAGCAGCGCATGTACTGCTTCTTCGTGTTCCCCTCCGGGAGCCTGGCGGCCTGCGGCGATCAGGTCATCTGGCTCAGCTTCATCCCGCTGGCCATCAACCGGACGCAGGTGCGCGGAGGCATCCTCATGCCTTCTTCGCTCGTCGAGGGGGCCGACCGGGAGGCACTGCGCGAGGGAACCGAGTCCTATGCCGCGGTGATCAACGGAGAGGACCGGCGCGGCCTCGAGGCGGTTCAGCGATCGGTGGGATCACGCTTTGCCGGCCGAGGTCACCTGAGCCCCAAGGAACCGGCCGTGCTGCTGTTCTACCGGAACCTGGCCCGCGCCCTGCTGTCCGACGGCGATGCATGACAGACGCGTCCGTGGACGGCGAGGTCGGCGCCGTCCACGAAACGGCCGGCCCAGGGAACGCTCAGGCCTGCACTCCGCGGTGTTGGTGGGTGAGTTTTTCGAGGGTGGGGATGAGGTCGGCGGGGGTGGGGGTGGTGTGGAGTTCGGTTTGCAGGCGGGTGGCGTGGTGGGTGTAGGCGGGGTTGTGCAGGACGTCGGTGAGAGCGGTGCGGATGTCCTGGGGGGTGAGGTGGTCGGGGTCGGTGAGGTGGATACCGGCTCCGGTGTGGTGCAGGCGTTCGGCTTTGGCTCGGGTGTCCCAGCGCATGTCGGGGACGATGATCTGGGGGATGCCGTGGGTGAGGGCGGTCTGGAAGGTGCCGGAGCCGCCGTGGTGGATGATGGCGGCGCAGGTGGGCAGGAGGGCGTCGAGGGGGACGAAGTCGGTGGTGTGGACGTTGTCGGGGAGGG
>NZ_JBIRST010000048.1:0-20981 GCF_044334385.1 Streptomyces sp. NPDC020801 | reverse complement strand
CGGGCGTGTGCTGCTCCTGAGGCGATGGCCGCGACCGGGCCGGCGAAGGTCATGGTGTCCCAGACGACCAGGTCGGGCCGCCACCACTTCGCGAACCCCACCAGATCATCGACCATGCTGTCCGGGCACAGGACCTGGAAGTCGCTCATCGTCTTGACGGTGAGCCGGGTCTGCATGAAGTCGTAGGTCAGCTTCTCGAGCCGCAGCTCGCTCATGTCGGTCAGATCCAGGAAGTCCAACGCTTCGGGGGAGTGGCTGTCGGCCCGTTCCGCCTCTTCCCGGCGCTGGTTGAACCCCTCCATCTGCGAGTCGAGATTGAGTGGCGGGCCGACCGGCACCGCGGTCAGTCCGGTGCCCATGATGTACTGCGCCAGATCCGGCTGGCTGGCGACGCACACCTCGTGTCCCGCGGCCCGTAACGCCCACGCCAGGGGAACCTGGGTGTTGAAGTGAGCCTTCGTGGCGAAGGTGGTGAACAAGACCCGCATGCGCCGCTCCCTCAGCGATCCGTGGCGTGTTCGGCGTAGGCCTTGGCGTGCTGCATCGTCGTCGTGCTGTTGCGGCCCAGGGCATCGCGCAGGAAGGCCCGGGCGTCGGCGGTCGTGGCCTGCTCACCCAGGACCGTGCGGACGGCGTCGGGGTTGACGACGACGGTGTGGGACGAGGTGATCACAGCTGCGTTGTGGTCCTGCGTGATCTGCCACTGCCCGGTGTGCAACGACATCAGCGCGGGGGTCCTCAACTGCTTGTAGACGATCTTGTTGTCGGGGAAGCAGATCCGCACCGACTTGGTGGTGTGCACGGAGCCGTCGGGTGCGCGCGTGTCCATCTCCAGCATCTGCACGTTCACGGTGCCCTCTTCGAGCACTACCCTGGCCACGTGCGGCAGGCGCTCCGGCCAGTGCTGTGCCTGGTGGATGAAGTCGTACACGTCCTTGGCCGAGCCGGCCACGCGCGCGCAGTCCTCGAAGCAGAGCAGCAGATCCTCCCGGTGCTGGCGGTGACGCGCCGCCAGGGCCAGGGCGCCCAGCTCGGCATCGCTGTTGCGGTCGATGGCCTGCTGGATCCACGCGACGTTGTCCGCCGTGTCGCCGACCGCGCGGAAGTCGTGGGTGAGAAGGACCGTGCTGCGGCCGTCGGGCAGCGCCTCGACCCGCCACTCGCCTGCCATGGCGGCGACCGGATGCTGGGAGACCTCCTGGCGGAAGCGGATCCTGAGCCGGTCCCGGTCCAGTTCCCGGCGGGAGGTCCAGGTCTTGATCTCGTCGTTGGCGGTGGCCCAGATGCGGATGCGTTCGTCTGCCTCGCCGCGTTCCACGCAGTCCACGTGCACCGTCGGCGGGAAGACACGTGGCCAGTTGTCGACCTCGGCGAGCAGGCCGAAGACGGCCGGCGCGGGCGCGTCGACCGTGATCCGGTGCTCGGTTGTGTGGATGTCGGAAGGTGTCATGCGGGTCCTCACGGAAGGTTCGCGGCCTGGCGGAAGGGGGGGAGAGCGCCTGGTGGTCTCAGAAGTTGCCGAGACCACCGCAGACGTTCAGGGCCTGGGCGGTGATCGACGCGGCCGTGTCGGTGATCAGGTAACCGACCAGCCCGGCGACCTCCTGCGGGGTGGAATACCGGCCGAGCGGGATCTTCGCCCGGAACTTCTCCAGCACCTCGTCCTCGGTGGTGTCCCAGACCTCCGCGTAGCCGGACCGCACCCGCTGCGCCATCGGCGTCTCCGTGTAGCCCGGGCACACCGCGTTCACCGTGATACCACTCTTCGCCAGTTCCAGACCGAGAGCCTTGGTGAAGCCCACGACGCCGTGCTTGGACGCGGAGTACGGGGCACCGAGCACTACGCCCTGTTTGCCGGCGGTCGAGGCGATGTTGACGATGCGGCCCCGTCCCAGCTCCAGCATTCCGCCGGTGGTGAGGGTCTCGCGCGTCACGCGGAAGACGCTGTTGAGGTTGGTGTCGATGACGTCGAGCCAGACGTCGTCGTCGATCAGGGCCGTGACGCCCCCACCGTTGCGCCCCGCGTTGTTGACCAGCACCTCCACTGGTCCGAAGCGGTCCACGGCGGAGCGCACCAGGGTGTGCACCTGCTCGGTGGAACGCACGTCGCAGGGGCGCCCGTCCACGTCCAGGCCCTCCTGCCGGAGCTGTTTGACCGTCAGGTCGAGCCGGTCCTCGTCACGGGCGCACAGGAATACACGCAGCCCGCGCTCCGCCAGTGATCTGGCGACGGCCAGACCGATACCGCTGCTTCCTCCGGTGACGAGGGCGACCCGTTCGTCTTGGCCGGGCATGGAGCTCCTCACAGGTAGATGGCTGGGGTCGACGGCCACCCTGGCAGCCCTCGCTCGCGATGCGCTCGACTTGTCGCGGTCACTCGCATCGGTGTGCGCAGCGGCAAAGCGGTCGCTCGAGCTGTGCTGCACCGTCCTCCTAGCGGTGCCTGGCAGCGTCGGCCGGGAGCGACGGCCAATTCAGGAGGAGTCGACATGTCGCCGGCCGAGAGCACCGAAAGCACCGAAAGCACCGAGAGCACCGTGAACGCCATGAGCACCGCGAACGCCGCGAACGCCATGAGCACCGCGATCACCGTGAACGCCGTGAGCACTGCGAGCACCGTGAACGCCGAGAACAAGGAACGCTGTCTGCGGATGGTCGCTGCCTGGAACCGGTGGGACGTCGCCGGAGTCGTCGAGCACTGGGCGCCGGATGTCGTGCACTACACGGAGGAGGGCGGGCAGCACGACACCCGCGAATTGATCGAACGGATGGAGAGCGCCGTCCGTGCCTTCCCGGATCTGCACCTCGACGTCAAAAGCATCCTCGCCGAGGGCGACCGGGTCATGCTGAGGATCACCGTCACGGCGACGCACCTGGGGGAGTTCATGGGGCTGGCGCCGACCGGGCGCCGGGTGGCCTGGCACTACCTGGAGGAGCTGCGGTTCTCGCCGGAGGGCGAGGTCGTCGAGCACTGGGACGTCTTCAACTTCGCGCCGCTGTTCCGGGCGATCGGTCAGGTGCCGGCCGGGATGTGACGTCGATGCCCGTACGGGGAGGGCTTGTGCCCGGCCGGTCCGCGCCGGCCGGGCGGGCCGCCCCTCATCCGACGAGCTTGACCAGCCGCGGCACGAGGTCGGCCGCCGCCGGCATCGACAGCAGTTCGTCCCGTACCCCGAGGGCGGCCTTGCGCAGTTCCTGGTCCTCAAGGAGCCTGCGGCACGCCTGGCCGCAGGACGCGGCGTCGGCGCCGTCCGCGGCGAAACCGATGCCCCGCAGTGTCAGCGCGTCGCAGGCGATGTTCTGGAACGAGCCCTGCGGCAGGGCGCACTGGGGAACACCCAGGGCCAGGGCGGTCATCATCGTCCCGGTGCCGCCGTGATGGATGATGCCCGAGCAGGTCTCGAGGAGGACGGCGAGCGGCACCCACTCCACCACCCTGACGTTCGCCGGGAGTTCGCCCAGCAGGGACACATCACCGCCGCCGAGGGTGAGTACGAACTCGGCGTCCAGGCCGCCGGCCTGCGACAGCAGCGGCGCGAGCCTGGCGATCCCTCCCCACTTCGCGTCGATGGCACCGAGGGTGACCGCGATGCGCGCACGCTCCGCCGGACGGCAGATCCACTCCGGCACGATCGCGCCGCCGTTGTAGGGCACGTAGCGCATCGGCCAGTCGTCGCCGGGCCGGCCGTCACCGAAGAGGAGCCGGTCGATGCTCGGCGGGATCGGCGAGATTCGCACGGACGTGGCGGGCTCCCCGGTGATGCCGTGCCGTTCGTATGCGGCGGTCATCGCGTCACGGACCTGGCGGGCCAGAGCGGGCTCGCCGTCCGCGGGACCGAGCGGCAGTTCCACGCACGGCACTCCCAGCGCCGCCGCGGTGAGCGGCCCCGCACCCTGGGTGGGGGTGGTGACGACCAGGTCCGGCGACCAGCTCCTGGCGACATCGAGGACACCGTCCACCGCGACCGCCGAGACCCGGGCGAACATCCGGGCGAGGAAGTCGCTGCCCAGGTCGTCCGCGTGCATCGGGTCGCTGACCTCGCTGTCCTGCGGGATGAAGACTTTCGCGTAGTCCACACCCGGTGTCACGTCGACGCCGCACAGTCCCGCCTCGGACACCGCGTGGACGTCGCCGCCGGTGGCGTAGCGGACCTCGTGTCCGGCCGCGAGCAACGCGTGTGCGAGCGGCACGGTCGGGAAGTGGTGGCTGAGCCCCGGAGACGGGACGAACAACGCGCGCATGGTTCCCCCAGGTGATCAGGTGCTGGCTGTGGGCCGAGCGTGACAGCACACCCTCTCGGGCCCCTCGATGACCACTGGACGCGGACGAGGCCGTCGCGGGCCGGCTTGCGGTGAACGGGTCCAGGGGTTCTCTTCGCGATTTCGAGAGCGGGGCCGGATCGTCGTCCCGGGAGGACATCTATGACGATCTTGGTGACCGGGGCGACCGGGAACGTCGGCCGCCACGTGGTCGATCGGCTCGTGGCCGCGGGCCGCGGCGTGAGGGCGCTGACCCGCGACCCCGGGGCGGCGGCGTTCCCCGCCTGCGTCGAGGTGGTGCGAGGTGACCTCGCCCGGCCCCGGACGCTGCAGGCGGCGCTGCGCGGGGTCGACCGGATGTATCTGTTTCCGGTCGCCGACACCGCGCCCGAGGTCATGGCGGCGGTGAAGGACGCGGGTGTCCGGCGGATCGTGGTGCTCTCCTCCGACGCCGTCACCGACGGGACCGACATCGCCCACCATCTGCCTGTCGAGCGGGCCGTGGAGGCCTCGGGGATCGCCTGGACCCATGTGCGCCCCGGGGAGTTCGCCCTGAACAAACTGAGCATCTGGGCGCGGTCCATCCGGGCCGAGGGTGTGGTGCGGGCCGCCTACCCCGGGGCCCGTGGCGTTCCCGTCCACGAGAAGGACATCGCTGCGGTTGCTGTCGCCGCGCTGCTGGAGGACGGGCACGAGGGCGCCACGTACAGCGTGACCGGTCCGCAATCACTCACCCAGCGCGAACAGGTGCGGGCCATCGGCGCCGGTATCGGCCGGACCATCCGGTTCGAAGAGGTGACACCGCGGCAGGCACGTGACGACATGGTCCGGCAGGGCTTCCCGCCGCAAATCGCCGACTACGTCCTCGCCTTCCAGGCGAAGTGGGCCAAGGAGCCCGCGACGGTTGATCCGGCCGTCGAGCGGGTGACCGGCCGGCCGGCCCGCACCTTGGCCCAGTGGGCGGCCGACCACGTGGCCGACCTGTGCTGAACCCTCACCACGCGCAAGCGCCCTCACCCGAAACGAACGAAGGAGCCGTCATGCTCGGCCTCACCGAGAACTCCCCGGTCCCCTGCACCCTGCCGGACGGACGAACCGTGCTGGGGATCCACCCCGCCGAGACGGAGACCATCTGGAGCGAGATCAACGACGACGTGGACTCGCCCTACCGCCGAGCGGCGCAGGGCCTGACCGAATCCGAGGCGATCATCGACGTGGGCGCCCACATCGGGCTCGCATCGATCAGCTTCGCCGAACAGGTGCCGGGGGCACGCCTCTTCGCCTTCGAGCCCGCGCCGAAGACCTTCGCGTGTCTGGAGGCGAACCTGGGCACGTACGCGCCCGGGGCGGTCGCCCTGCGCAAGGCGGTCGGCAGCGAACCGGGAACAGCGCAGCTCACCTTCCACCCCTTCATCGCCTCGGCGTCGACCCTGTACGCCGACCGGGACGACGACGAACGCAACATGGAGGCCTACTTCGCCAACAACGCGGTCGACGAGGCGGGCAAGGAGATGGCGTGGAGCGCCTTCGACGTCAAGGAGACCGTGCCGGTCGAGGTGACGACGCTCAGCGTGGTGCTCAAGGAGCACGGCATCGCCCGGGTCGGGCTGCTCAAGATCGATGTGGAGCGTGCCGAGCTGGAGGTGCTCCGGGGAATCGACGACGCATCGTGGCCACGGATCCGGCGGGTGGTCCTCGAGGTACACGACATCGACGGTCGCCTCGGCGAGACCGTCGCCCTCCTCGTGCGCCGCGGCTACCGTACGGCCGTCTCGCAGACACCGGCCTTCGCCGGCGGCAGCGTCTACCTCGTGCTGGCGAGCCGGGACTGAGCCCGCAGCGCGACACGGCACGCGGACGCCCCGGAACCCAGGAGCCTGGTTCCGGGGCGTCCGCGGTGCGCCGGCGAGGAGTGCCGGATCCGACGGTGGGTCCGCCCGCCCTAGGGGCCCGTGCGCTCGGCGGTAAGTTTCTGCAGGACCGCCACGACGTCATGGGGGGTCGGGTCCGACTCGATCCGGCGCCGCAGGTGTCCGGCGTTCTCCCGGAAGGACGGATCGCGCAGCAGCCGGACCAGACGGCTGCGCAGGCCGCCCGGACTCAGCTCGGTGGACGGCAGATGGAGCCCGGCGCCCAACTCCTCCAAACGCCTGGCCCGGTACAGGTGGTCCCACATCCATCCCATCGCCAGCTGCGGGACCCCGAGGGCGGCGGCGGTCGCCCACGTCCCGGCGCCACCGTGATGAACGATCGCCGCACACGTCGGCAACAGCGCGTCCAGCGGTACGTGTTCGACGATGCGGATATTGTCCGGCACCTTCGCCACCAGCGCGCGCTCCTCGGCGCTGAGGGTCGCGACGACCTCGATGTCCAGTTGCTCGACGGCGGCGAACACGTCCTCCACCGCTACGGCGTGCGGGAAAGCCACCCTTCGGGCCGTCATACCCAAAGTGACACAGACCCTGGGGCGGTCCGGGCGGACGCGCAGCCAGTCCGGCACCACGGTGGGCACCATGCCGTTGTACGGGACGTAGCGCATCGCCACCGTCGGCTGTCCGAGCTCCAGCCGCACCCCGCTGGGCATCTGGTCGATCGTCCACTGGCCGGTGACGACCTCTTCGTCGAAGCGGCAGCCGAACCGCCCGAGCGTCCAGTCCAGCCATTCCGCCAGCACGTCGTCCTGGTTCTCCGCCCTACCCTGACGCGACTGCTCCAGGTAGAAGCGGCGCGCGCCCAGGAACATGTCCGGAAACGAAAGGATCCGCGCGTGTGCGGCGCCGCAGGCGCGGGCCGCCACCGCGCCGGCGAAGGTGAAGGGCTCCCAGACGACCAGGTCCGGCCGCCACTGCCGAGCGAAGCCCACCAGGTCGTCCACCATGGAGTCGTTGTTGATCTGGGAGTAGAACAACGCGGACATGACCGTCATATGGCCCTTGAGGAAGCCGAAGTCGAGCTTGTCGTGCCGGTTCTCCAGATAGTCGCGGTTTTGGTGGAGGGCGAAGATCTCGGCGCCGGCCTGGCGCAGGACGACGTCATGGGCATGGTCGGCGCCGACGGGGACGGCTGTCAGCCCGGCGCGGGTGATGCTCTCGGTCAGCGCGGGCTGACTGGCCACCCGTACCTCATGGCCCGCCGTGCGCAACGCCCAGGCCAGCGGCACGCAACCGCTGAAGTGGGCGTCCATCGCGAACGAGGTGAACAGCACGCGCATCGGGGCTCCTTTCCGCGGTGCCGGCGGTTCACGCGGTGCCGGCCGGCAGGTTCAGGAGGGCGCGGGTCGCCGGCGACCGCAGCCGCTGGTACCTGACCTCTCCCGTGGGACGCAGGTCGGGCAGGTACGCGGCCGCCGCCGCGACAGCGGTGCTCGCGTGGAGCCGCGCGAGGGGAACGACGCAGTGCGGCGCAAGCCCCTCCGACAGGGAGAGGGAAGCCGCGCCGGGGCGGCGGTCGAGGTCGAAGTGTGCGAGGTCCTCGGTGCCGTCGCCGTGGTTGGCGGCCTCCACGAGGACGACGACCTCGGAGCCGCGGGAGACGGTCTCTCCCCCAAGCACGGTGTCCTGGTGGGCGACCAGCCTCTGTACGCGGACCGGGGGCGCCCAGCGCATCGTCTCCGTGACGGCGGCCTCCGCTAGAGCGGGGTCCTCGCCCACCCGGGCCCACAGCTCGGGCCGGTCCAAAAGGGCGGCGAGCGTGGCGGAGACGAGATTCGCCGTGATGTCCACGCCGATGGCGGCGATCAGGAACACAAGAGCGAGCACGTCGTCCTCGGCGGCAGGCCCGCCCTGGTACGCGCCGCTGGTCATCAGGTCGCTGAGGAGATCCGTGCCGGGCGTCTTCTGCTTGGAGCCCAGCAATTCCTCCGCCATGGCGCTGATCCCGGCCAGGGAGGTGATCAGCAGCCGGGCGGTGGGCAGCCGCGGAGGACACAGGGTGGCGTCCAGCAAAGGCGCCGCCCCGGCGCTCAGCTCGGCGAAGCGGTCGTGTTCGGTGGGGGGCAGGCCGAGCAGCGCAGCGGTGAACGCCGTCGCTGTGGACCTGGCGTAGGCCGGTACGAGGTCGTGCGGGCCCGGCTCGGAGCCCAGCCGGTCGAGCGCCTGGCGGCAGATCCGCTCTGAGGCCGGGGCGTAGAGATCGGCGGACCGGGCGTCGACCGCCGCCCCGGCCAGGCGCCGCAGCCGGTTGTAGTCCTCCCGGCCCAGGGACATGTATGCGTCGTCGAGGGGCAGGACGTCGTCCAGTGACGGGATGTCCCAGGGCATCGGCCCCTCGCCGTCCGCCGGCGCGGCGGGGCAGTGGCGCGGCACTCCCAGCCGGGGATCCGCCAGCGCCTGCGCGGCCGTTTCCGGGTCCGCGGTGACCCATGCCTTGGCGCTGCTGCTGTACAGCGGGCCCCGCTCGCGTATCTGCCGATAGAGCACCTGCGGATCGTCGTCCTCGGCCCGCAGCAGCAGCGCGTACGGGTCGTCCTTGACTCCGTAGATCCACTGGAATCCGCGGACCGTCATCAGTTCCCGGCCCAGCTCGCTGTCCGTTTTGCTCGATATCATGCCCGCACGCTAGGCCCAGGCGCTCAAAGGGCCCTCAACTCCGCCTCCACTGCAGCCCCGTTGCCAGGCGGTCGGCCGGGGGGTTTGCCGGGCGGGCACGTCCAGCCACCCTCCACCCGTCCTCGAAGCGGCCCCAAGACATCAGGGCGATCCTGCACGCGGCGCGCCACGGTTTTCGGACGTCCACCGCCGCGGCGCCCCGGCCCCTTCTCCAGACCCTTCGAATACCGATGGAGAGACCGAGTGGACAAGGCTGCATACAAGGCGGAAGTCACCACTACCTTCGACAAGGCCGCGGCGTCGTACGACCGGCTGGGCGTCGCCTTCTTCACCCCGATGGGCCGGCGTCTGGTCGAGCGGGCGGCACCCAGGCCCGGTGAACGGGTGCTGGACGTGGGGTGCGGCCGGGGGGCGTGTCTGTTCCCCGCCGCTGCGCTCGTCGGGCCCACGGGCCACGTGACCGGCATCGACATCGCGCCGGCGATGATCGAGGAAGCCGGGAGGGAAGCGGCCACGAGCGGCGTCGACAACGTGGAACTGCTCGTCATGGACGCGGAGTTCCCCGCTCTGCCGCACCGGTCGTTCGACGTCGTGACGGGCAGCTACAGTCTCATCTTCCTGCCGGACGCGCGGGCCGCGCTGCCCCGGTACGCGGACCTGCTCACCGACACGGGGCGCATCGCCTTCACCAGCCCGGTCTTCGACGACGACACCTTCCCCTTCCTCCCGCCCGTCTTCACCGACCTCATCCCGCGCTCCCTGCTGGACAACCTGCCGCCGCAGTGGCAACCGAGCAAGATCCAACGCCGCTTCAACAGCTGGCTGGCGCAGGAGAGCGAGCTGCGCGAGTCCCTGCAGCGCGCCGGGTTCACCGGGGTGGACATCGTCGACGAACCCGTCGACATGGCGGCCCCGTCCGGGGAAGTGTGGGTCGACTGGTCGCACACTCAGGGCATGCGCCTGCTCTGGGACCACCTGCCCGCCCCTGACAGCCGGCGTCTGCGGGAACGTCTCGTCGCCGCACTGGACGGGATGCGGGAGGGCGAGGGCCCGCTGACGATTCCCACCCCCGTGCGCTACGTCACCGCCCGGGTGGCCAGGTAGCCGCGGGCCCGGGAGTGGTTCGAGCCGATGTCGACGGGCCGACGACCGGGTGGCTGCCATTCTCGACGCGACCGACCAAGTGATGGGCAGGAGTGGCAGATGACCTCGCAGCTGGATGCGGCACGGCGCATGATCAGAGCGTTCAACACCGGTGAGACCGACGACGCCCAGGAGTACATCCATGAGGAGTATCTGAACCCGGCGGTGCTGGAGCACGGCATCACCCAGGGCGGCCCCAGCGCCTTCGCCATGATGGTCGCCTGGGTGCGCGCGACCTTCTCCGACCAGGCACGGCTCGAAGAGGTCCGGCTGGAGGAGAACGGCGAGTGGGTCCGCGCCCATCTGGTGCTCTACGGCCACCACGTGGGCCCGCTGGTGGGAATGGCGCCGACCGGCCGGCCCTTCGCCGGGGAGCAGATCCACCTGCTGCGGTTCGTGGACGAAAAGATCAGGGACCACCGGGACTGGCCCGACTTTCAGAGCACCTACCGGCAACTGGGCGAGCCGTGGCCGCAAGCGGGCGGCTGGCGGCCGTGAAGCTGCTGATCACCGGGGGTGCGGGTTTCATCGGCTCCCACTACGTCCGCAGTCTCCTCGCCGGCCGCTACCCCGGCCACGAGGAGACACGGCTTACCGTGGTGGACAAGCTCACCTACGCGGGCACGCTCTCCAGCCTGCCCTGCGAGCACCGGCGGCTGACGTTCGTACGGGGCGACATCTGCGACCTCGACCTGCTCATGGACGTCGTGCCGGGGCATGACGCGGTCGTCCACTTCGCCGCGGAATCGCACGTGGACCGATCGATCGCGGGTTCCGCCCCGTTCATCACGACCAACGTCGTCGGCACGCACACCCTCCTGGAGTGCTGTCTGCGCACCGGCGTGGAGCGCTTCGTCCACGTCTCCACGGACGAGGTGTACGGATCGGTGGACGAGGGCTCGTGGACCGAGGCGTCCCCGCTGGAACCCAACTCGCCCTATGCCGCCTCCAAGGCCGCCGCCGACCTGGTCGTCCGGGCCTTCCACCGGACCCACCGACTGTGGACCACCGTCACCCGGTGCACCAACAACTACGGTCCCTACCAGTTCCCCGAGAAGATCATCCCGCTCTTCGTCACGCGCCTGCTGGACGGCAGAAAGGTCCCGCTGTACGGCGACGGCCTGCATGTGCGGGAATGGCTGCACGTCGACGACCACTGCCGTGCGATCCAGCTCGTGCTGGAGGCGGGCCGGGCAGGCGCGACGTACAACATCGACGGCGGGACGGAGCTGACCAACCGTGAGCTGACAGGCAGGGTGCTGGCCGCGTTCGGGGCCGGCTGGGACCAGGTGGAGCAGGTCGAGGACCGCAAGGGACACGACCGGCGGTACTCGCTGGACGCCTCGCGCATCAGGGAGGAACTCGGCTACGAGCCCCGGATCACCTTCGAGCAGGGACTGGCCGAAACGGTCCGCTGGTACCGGGAGAACCGGGCGTGGTGGCAGCCGCTCGCCCGCCGCGCCGCTGCACTCGCCGAGCCCGCCGGCTGAAGAGCCCTTCCGCGACGCATGACAGGGCGGTACGGTCCCGCGCCACCACCGGTAGCAGCGGGACCGTACCGCCCTGTCATGCGATCCGGCACGCGTCCGTCATGCGATCCGGTACTCGTAGGAGAAACCGGCGAGTTCATTGCCGGTCGCAAGGGCCGGGCGCGTCACCGAGAAGCGGTGCGAGCTCCATGTCGCGGCGTCACCCACGACGAGCGAGTCGAGGTAGGCGGTGCCCCTCACGACGGTGCCGGCGGCACCGGCCGGAGTGATCGTCACCGGGATGTCGAGGCTCTCGCCCGGCCGGACGGTCAGCACGCGCAGCCGATGCGCGGGACGGACCGACTGCTGCCAGAGGTCGTCCGTGGCCGAGGTGACCGTGGTGTCGAACAGCCTGGTCGACACCGTCATCGTCATCGTGGCCGTGCCCGGCGGTGCGCCCTGCGGACCGAACGGACCGGTCTGTGTCAAACCGGCGGCCCACATGCCCGCCGTGACTGCGGAAGCGGCGAAGCCCGTCTGCGCCGTGGTCCCGGTGGTGGAGATGACCTGGGGGTCGCCCGTGACGGAGCCGAGGTCGAACATCACGGTGCGGTCCGAAACGGCCTGCGCCTGCACGGCCGAGGTCCGCGTCGGCACCAGCCACGCCGGTGACGGCGCGCCGGCCGACTGCGGCAGGGCGACGGACTCGGCCGGCTGGAGCGGCGACAGGGCCAGCCGGCCCTTGGTGTCCAGGCGCGGATCGACGAAGAGGCTCTGGGGTGCGGCACCGGTGTTACGGACCCGGAGGGCGGCGGAGATCGGCCGACCGGCGGGAACGGCGGATCCCTGGGGCAGGCCCACGGCATGGATGTCCAGCGTGTCGAGCCGGACGGTTCCGTGGAACGGGCGGTCGGGGCGATCGCCCGTGGCGGGGCCCGTGCCACGCACGACGAGGGCCCAGCGGCCGGCGGCAGGAGCTCCGGTGGAGAGAGTGAGGGCCGGTCCGGGGGGAGCGAGGTTTGCCGTGCCGGTTCTCGGGTCGTAGGAGGTCGCCGGCCGGTCGCTGCCGTAGGCGGTGGTCCGGCCGTGGGGATCGACGAGCAGTGCCATCACATCGCCGGGCTCGTCGCCGAGCGCGATGTCGGCCTGCAGGCTCTGCCGGCCCTCGGGCACGTCGAACTGGAACACGTTGTCCTGTCCGGTGTCGCCCGGCCCGCGGTCCTGGGCGGTGAGCGCCCCGGCGAACCGGCCTTGGTGACCGATGTCGACGAGTGCGCGCGCCACGACCGGAACCGAGATGCGAGCTCCCGTCCCCGTGTCGAGGACCACCGCGCCGCCGACATCCCCGGCCGCCGAGGGAAGCCGTTCGGCGACCGTGACCGTGCCCGTGGCGCCCGGTGCCAGGGTGAGGACCGAGGGGCTGACCGAACCGAAGGAGAGGGCGCGGGAGGTGGAGGTCGTCAGGCGGACGGTGCCGGTCGTGCCCCCGGCGCAGGACTCCGGGCTGCTGATGACGGCCGTCCATCTCCCGGGAGCCGGACGCACCACGTCGACCGTCCCCCTGCCCCCCGCCTCCTGCACAGCCGAACGCGCGGCATACCGGCCGCGGGCGTCGACGAGCGTCAGCCGCACACCGGCTGTCGCACGGCCCTGGGCGCCAGTTGGGGAGGTGAACGAGGCCTGGAGCCGGTCGGCGCCCTCGGGGACGCGGAAGGTCACGGTGCCATAGTTGTTCCGCAGCCGTGCGGAGTCGGTGAAATGGCGGCTTCCGGTGTCGCTCAGACGGACCCGGCCGGACTGCCGGCCCTGCGGCGCACCGAACTGGCGACCCGTCAGATGCACTGTCCTCGCCCCGGCTCCCGGGTTGGTGACGGTCATCCGCCACCTCGCCTGGGACCCCGCGGTGGCGAGGGTGCCGAGCTGGTCCTGATCGACCAGGACGTCGGACCCGGTGGACCCGGCCGCCCGAACCGCCCGGTAGGCGTCGAGCCGTCCCGTGCCCTGCTCGGCCGGTGGTGCACCCAGATCGTCGGTGGTGCTCGTCAGGATCTGCTTGACCTGGGCCGGTGACGGGCTCGTCCCCTGATGTGCCTGCCGGTACGCCTGGATGACCAGGGCCGCCGCGCCCGCGGTCAGCGGCGCGGCCTGTCCCGTCCCGCCGCCGCGTACGACGGGCGACGCCCGGCCGGCGAGGTCGGCGCACTGGGTGAAACGCCGGATGTCCGGCGTGCACAGGGCGAAGCCGGCGTCGCCGGGGGCGACCAGATCCACCGTACGGGCACGCTGCGACAAGCCCACGGCGCTCAGCGCGCTGACGTTGTCGTCGAGCCAGCCACGAGGGGCGAGCGCCGGGCCGGCCGCCTCGTATCCGGTCTGCGCGTAACCGCGGAAGGCGGTCGAGGCTCCGACCGAGACGACCTGGGGATCGTCGGCCGGTGACGCCACGCCCGCGGCGCCGCCCGCGTCACCGGCGGCCACGACGACCGTGGTGCCCAGGCCGGTGGCCGCGTCGTTGAACATCCGGATGACGTCCTGGGTGTCGGTGTCGGGGAACGAGCGGTATCCGAACGACTCGTTGAGCACATCGACGCCGGCGATGCGCACCGCGTACTCGATCGACTGCACGAGCTTCGAGGTCGTCGTCTCGTGGGCGCCGCCGAACGCCTTCATGGCGATGAGCCGGGCGTCCGGTGCCACACCCGTGATCCGGACATCGCAGCGCTGCGCCCAGGGGCCGGACCCGAAGTGCCCGACGTCGTAGACCTGGTGCCCCTGGGCGGCGATGGCGCTCGCGTCGAGGAACCCCTGGCCACCACCGGTCGCAGCGTCCGGCCCCTCACCGGTGAAGTCCTGGTAGTCGGTGACGACCGCGCTGCCGTCGGACCGGCGCAGGTCCGGATGGGCGGTGTCCACCCCGTCGGCGATATAGCCGACCTTGACGCCCTTTCCGGTGATGCCGAGCCCGTGAGCGGTCGCAGCCCCCGGGTCGTCCGACGCGGTCTTCGTCAGGGCCAGGGCCTCCGGTTCCAGCATCGTCCTGCCCGGCGGCGGGCAGGCGTCACGGGTGGCTCCCCGAGGCACCGAAGCCGATGGCGCGGCCGGCCGCGACGCGGGACCGGCCGGCGGCGCCAGTCTGATCACGCGGTCGGGAACCACGGCAGCCACGCCCGCGGACGCCGCCAGACCGGCGGCCTCCCGGACCGGGACGGTCGCGAAGACCACGCCGACGAGCGTGGAGCGGGTCACCTTCCTGGCCCGTGCCCGTTGCAGCGCCCGCATCACCGGCCTTTGCGCCCGGCCGATGACGTCGGCGCGCGCCGACGGGGTGAGCGCGTCACCCGGCTGCTTCTTGAGGATGACGAGCACCGGTACGGCGCCGCCGTCCGCCGCTGTGGCCGTCGGCGCGCTCAAGCCGGGAACGGCCATCAGGACGCAGGTGGTGATCGCCACCGCAGCCAGCGACCGGAGTCTTCTACTCACCGTCTCTCCCTGTGCTCTGCGTGCTCGCCACGGGATCGGCCTGCCCGGCGCCGTGCGCCGTGCGGCACAGGCCCGTGGCCTGCAGGTAGTGGTCGATGGCAATCCGGTGGTAACCGGGGGCGAACGTCAGCGCCGCGGAGGACGGCAGGTACGCGCGCAACTTCCGCACGGACGGACAGTGCGAGACGCTCTCACCCAGCGTTTCCCGTACCGCTGACAGCCGCAGCCGGGCCTCGATGTGCTCGATCATCCGCAGGACGTCGACACAGTCACCGGACGCGACGTTCACGATCTCGTTGCCGACCCGCGCGCCGAGCAGGACGTCGATGATCCTCACGAAGTCGCTCACGTACAGCACGTCCCGGCGCGCACCGGGGTGGACACGCACGCGCCCGGCCGTGATCTGCCTGATCAGCGCGGGCACCAGCCGGAACTCGGGGCTGTGCGGGCCGAGCACGTATCCGAGCCGCAGGATCAGATGGTCCACCCCGGAGTCCTGGACGATCCGTTCCAGGTCCCGCTTGTGCCGCCCGTAACGGGTGGACGCGACGACGGGGTCGTCCTCGAGCCCCCGGCACCCGGGCCCGCCGTACATGCTGGCGGTGGAGAAGAACACCATCCGGTGGCCGTCCGCAAGGCAGCGGCAGATCGTCTCGCGCACCAGGAGGGTCTCGCGGACGTGCTCCGACTCGGGGAGCAGCTGGCGCGGCACCCCGGCCGCCAGCACGGTGACCCCCGGGTGGGCGTCGCGCAGGGGCCGCAGGTGACGGGCTATGAACCCGTTTCCGATGATGTCCACCGCGTCGGCCACCCCTGTCCGTGAGATCCCCTGGGGCGTGTCGGGCGAAGGTGCCCGCGCGCCGGCTGCCGATCCTCGCCGGGCGGCCTCGACGATCGCTGGGTTCCCGCCCGAACCCCGGGATCCAGGACCTCGCTAGCAGCCCCTGCCAGGCTCACCGCATGCAGTGAAGCCGTGGGTGAAGGAGAGGTTCGTGCGGGTTCTGTTCACGGTGTCCTCGTGGCCGACGCACTACGCCTCGATGGTGCCGCTGGGCTGGGCGCTCCAGGCGGCGGGCCACGAGGTGCGGGTGCTGTGCGCGCCGTCCCAGGTCGGGACCGTGGTGGCCGCGGGGCTGATCCCGGTGCCGTCGCTGGACGGCATGGACGTAAGGACGCGGCTGCGTCTGCAGTACTACGAAGAGGCCGTGCTCGGCCTCTGGCGGTACCCGTGGCTGCCGCCGCATCCGCTGACCGGAGGGCGGCTGAACGCGCTCGAGGACTTCGACGCCGAGGAGTTCCGGCGCTCGTGTGCCCCGCAGCTGGCGGCGCGGGCCGCCCACGGCTTCGACTCCGCCGTGCGCTGCGCCCGCGACTGGCAGCCCCATCTGGTGCTGCACGATCCGGCAAGTCTGGAAGGGCTGCTGGTCGCGAAAGTCCTGGGCCTACCCTCGGCGCTGTGTCTGTGGGGGCCGGTGGGGCTCCACGAACCCGAGCACATGCGCATCGTGCCGACCGACGAGAGCGGCTCGTTCCCGCGCTACGGACTGGGCGAGTTCAGCCCCGACATGGTCGAGTACGTGATCGACCCCTGCCCGTCGTCGCTGGCTCAGCCGACGAAGGCGAACCGGCTGCCCGTGCGGTACGTGCCGTACAACGGCTGTGCCCCGGCTCCGGAGTGGTTGCTCGCACCACACCGACGGCCCCGGGTGTGCGTGTCGTGGTCGACGGCGTTGTCGGTCACCTCAGGCCCCGATTCCTATCTTCTGCCCGACCTGGTGCGCGGCCTGAAGGAAATCGACGCCGACGTGATCGTGACGGCGACCGCCGCGGATGTGAAAGCGCTGGGATTGGTGCCCCGCTCGGTCCGGCTGCTGGAACGGATGCCGCTGCGGTTGTTGCTGGCCGGCTGCGAGACCGTCGTGCACCACGGCGGCAGCGGCAGCATCCTGACCTCGCTCTGGGCGGGGGTCCCGCAGGTGGCCTTCACGTTCGCCTCCGAACAGACGGTGGCCGCCGAGCGGGTTGCGGCCGCGGGCGCGGGCCTGCACCGGCTCGGCCACCAGGCGGAGCCGGTGCGCATCGCCGCCATGGTGGCCGAGGTGCTGTCCGACGACTCCTACCGGACCGCCGCGGCGGAACTCCGCGCGCAGATGCGGGCGCGGCCGACCCCGGCCGACCTGGTGAGAACCCTGGAGGAGCTGGCCGCGGCCTGAGCCGACCGGCACCGGGCCACCGTGGCGCTCCGCGCGGCGGCGGCCCTCACCCGAGCAGGCTGCGCAGGCACGCCACCAGGCTGCGGGCCTGGACATTGAGGTAGTGGCTGTGCCGCAGCAGGACCGTCAGCTGGTGCAGCGTCACCCAGCGGTGGTCCGTGTCCTCGTAGGCGTCGTCGTCCTCGGCGCTTTCCACCTCGACGATCAGATAGCGGTTCAGCGCGTGGTAGAAACGGCCGCCCTCCTCGGAGAGCAGGCAGTCGAACCTGATCCACCCGGCCGGGGCCGAGAGGACCCGGTCGAGATGGCGCGGACGTGCCGCGGCGGGCAGCACCTCGTAGCTGTCGGGCACGCACTGGACGGTCGGGGCGAGCTCCACCACATCGAGGTAGCCGGGCTCGACGGCGGTCTGCATCAGCGCGTGGAGGACTCCGCCGATGTTCTTGACCAGCAGCGCGATGACGCCGACACCGTGCGGCTCGATCATGGGCTGCGCCCAGCGGTTCACCTCGCGCCCGCGGGCCGTGACGTCGACGCCGATCACCGAGAAGAAACGGCCGCTGTCATGCGCGATCCGTTCCGGTGTGCTGCGCCAGCCGCTGAGCCCGTTGAGCGGAAGGCGCCGGGTGCCGACCTCGGTACCGCAACGCGCCTCGGTGATCCAGCTCGACAGGTCACCCAGGGCGTGCCGGGCGCCGTGCTCCTGGCCGCAGGAGCGGACGAGCGCCCCGCCGAAGGTGTCGCTCTCCGCGTCCAGCGCCTCGTACAGGCACGGGCCGGCCAGGGGCAGACAGGACAGCACGGTACGCGCGTCCATGTTGACAAGGTCTTCGGCCGCCAGCAGCCGGTGGACCTGACGAAGTGTCATCCACCGGAACCCCTCGTGGACGGTGACGTCCTCGGTCACCTCGACCACCATGTTCCGGTTGCGCTTGCGGAAGAACCACGCGCCCTGTTCGGACTGGCGCACGTCGGCGAGAACGCGGTGTCCGGACCGGTCCCGGAAGTACTCCAGATACGGGACGGGGCGTCCGCGGTGCACCCCCGTGTAGTTGCTGCGGGTGGCCTGCACCGTCGGTGACAGTTGGAGGCCGTTGCGGTTTCCCGGCTCGACCTTGGCCTGCATCAGAAAGTGCGGCACCCCGCCGAAGTCCTTGACCAGCAGGCCGAGAATCCCGGTCTCCGGCTGGTGAATGATCGGCTGGTCCCAGTGGGGGACCGGACCGGAGGGAAGCCGCACGCCGAGCCCCTCGACCGTGAAGAACCGGCCGCTCTCATGGCGCAGGGCACCGCTCGCGGGATCCCGGCTCCAGCCGCGCAGGCCCGCGAAGCCCACTCGCTCGACCTGGACGGCGGACTGCTCCCGGAAGCCGGTGAACCACCCGTCGAAGGCATCGGGCCGGGCCACCCCGCTCTCCTGGGCCAGGGCGGAGGCGGCCAGCCGTGCGGGCAGTGGGCCGAGTCCCCTCGCGCCTCGCGAGGCGGACCGGGTCGGGTGGGTCACGGGTTCCCCCTTCGCAGGGACGCCGGGCCCGCGGACCGGGCCGGTTCGCAGGGCGTGACGCTCGCCGTCCGCCACATCTGCCGCATCGAGTCGCGCAGTCCGATACGGGGATGCCAGCCGAGCAGCCGCCCCGCGAGCCGGATGTCGGCCTGGGTCCAGCCGCCGCCCTTGCTGCTCACCGCGGCGCTCCCCTCGCGTATCGCGTCCGCCGGGAATCCCGCGACCGACACCAGCAGCGCCACCGCCTCGCGCATGGTCACCGCCTCACCCCGGCCGATGTTGACGACCTGGCCGACGGCAGGGGCCGATGCCGCCCGCACGACCGCTTCGGCGAGGTCGCGGGCGTCGATGTAGTCCCGCTCGGCGTCGGCGATGTTCACCACCAGCTCCTGTCCGGGGACCGCGTCGCGCAGCATGGCGGTGACCGATCCGAGGAAGCTGGCGGACGTGGTGTACGGGCCGCAGACGTTGACGGCCCGCAGGACGACGCCGTGCGCCCGGCCCGCCCGTGTCTCGCGCAGGATGGCCTGCGCCCCCGCCAGTTTGGTGCGGGCGTACGCGGTCTCGGGACGCGGGGTGACCGATTCGTCGATGGGGACGCCGGCCGGCACCGGGCCGTACTCGTGGATGGTGCCGACCTGGACGACGCGGGGCGTGCGCCGCATCAGCGCCGTGGCCCCGAGAAACCGCTCGACCAGCGTGACATGGGCGTACTCGTTGGCCTCCTCGGTCACGTGCCAGCCGCCGGTGGCGTTCACCAGCACGTCGACGCGGGCGGACTCGAGTACGTCGGCGAGCTCGCGGGCGGACGCGGCGGCCACATCGAGCGGGACGAAGGCATGGCCGTCAAGGAGATGCGGCGCGGGTCGGCGGGCGATCTGGAGGACGTCGTACCGCTGGCGTGCGAACGACGCGCACACCTGTCGTCCTACGCAGCCGGTGGCGCCCAGGACGGCGACCGCCCGTGATGGCGGGGTTCCGGTAGGCATGGTGACTCCGTTGTCGGTCGGCGGCGAGGGGGAGTGGTCACTTGGTCCACAGAGCGCGTTCGGCCTCCTGGCACCGGGCGTACTCCGGCAGCAGCTCCTCCGCCGCGGCCTTCGCCAACGTCGGCGCCGACCTGTCCCGCCTCGACATGATCGGCTCGAGGTCCGAAGGGATCGGGAGGTTCAGCTCCGGATCGAGGACGGCCACCGACAGCTCGTGCTCCGGGGAGTACTCCCCGGACAGCATGTAGGAGACGACGGTGTCGTCCTCCAGCGCGACGAAGGCGTGCCCCACGCCGACGGGGAAGTACACCGCGCGGAACGCTTCCTGATCCAGCAAGACCGCCTCGTAGCGCCCGAAGGTCGGGGATCCGACGCGCACGTCGATGACGAAGTCGATCGACCTTCCCCGCGCGCAGTAGACGTACTTGGCGACCCCGGGCGGCGTGGTGGTGAAGTGGATGCCGCGCACCACTCCCCGCCGGGACCTGCTGTGGTTGGTCTGGGCCACCGGGAACAGCGGATGTCCGACGGCCTGATCGAAAGTCGCTTCCTGGTAAGGGGAGACGAAGATCCCCCGCTCGTCGTTGAAGACTCGGGGCGTGAACTCGTACGCACCGTCGACGGCCAGTTTGCGTAGCTGCATGGCAGAAGTCACAGTGAGCTCCGGATAGGCGCCGTGTCGTTGTCTTGGGTGGGTGAGCGGTGTGCTGTGCTGATACAGGGGCGAAACCATGACTACCGGATGAGCTGCTGGTGCCGGGCGGTCAGTTTCTCCAGGGCGGGCACGATGTCGGCAGGGGCCGGGGTGCCGCGTGTTTCGGTGCGCAGCCGAGTGGCGTTGCGGGTGTAGGCCGGGTCGTTGAGGACCGTGGTCAGGGCGGAGCGGACGTCCTGGGCGGTGAGGTGGTCGGGGTCGGGGAGGCGGATGCCGGCTCCCGCGTCCTGCAGGCGCTCCGCCTTCCACGGGGTGTCCCAGCGCATGTCGGGGACGATGATCTGGGGGATGCCGTGGGTGAGGGCGGTCTGGAAGGTTCCGGAGCCGCCGTGGTGGATGATGGCGGCGCAGGTGGGCAGGAGGGCGTCGAGGGGGACGAAGTCCGTGGTGTGCACATTGGGGGGCAGCCGGCCCAGGTCGGCCTTCTGAGCGCTGTCCAGGGTGGCGATGACCTCGATGTCCAAGTCGGCCACGGCGTCGAGCAGTTCGCCCACCGATACCCGGTCCTGCCCGTGCGTCTCCCGGTGGGAGACGCCGAGGGTGAGGCAGACGCGGGGGCGGGGTGCGGGGGTGCGGAGCCAGTGGGGGAGGGTTGCGGGTCCGTTGTAGGGGATGTAGCGGACGGGGAGGTAGTGGTGGTCGACGGGCAGGCGCAGGGAGG
>NZ_JBIRST010000047.1:0-26297 GCF_044334385.1 Streptomyces sp. NPDC020801 | reverse complement strand
CCGGCGGTGTGCTGCTGCCGTTCTTCTCCTTCATGACCTTCCTGATCGCGGTCCCCACCGGTGTGAAGTTCTTCAACTGGATCGGCACCATGTGGGGCGGCAGCCTCTCCTTCGAGACGCCCATGCTGTGGACCACGGGCTTTCTGGTCACGTTCGTCTTCGGCGGGCTGACCGGCGTGATGCTCGCCTCGCCCCCGCTGGACTTCCCCGCCTCCGACACGTACTTCGTGGTGGCGCACTTCCACTACGTCCTGTTCGGCACCGTCGTCTTCGCGATGTTCGCGGGCTTCCACTTCTGGTGGCCGAAGTTCACCGGCAGGAAGCTCGACGAGCGCCTGGGCAGGATGACCTTCTGGATGCTGTTCATCGGCTTCCACGGCACCTTCCTGGTCCAGCACTGGCTGGGTGTGAACGGCATGCAGCGCCGGATCCCGGACTACCTGGCGGTGGAGGGCCTGACGACCCTGAACACGGTGTCGACGATCTTCTCCTTCCTCCTCGGCCTGTCGATCCTGCCGTTCTTCTACAACGTGTGGAAGACGGCCAAGTACGGCAAGCCGGTCGGCGTCGACGACCCGTGGGGCTACGGCCGCTCGCTGGAGTGGGCGACCTCCTGCCCGCCGCCGCGGCACAACTTCCTCACCCTGCCCCGTATCCGCAGCGAGTCCCCGGCGTACGACCTGCACCACCCGAGCGGTGCACGGGAGGAGCGGGAGTTGACCGCCCCGTGACGTCGATGGACGGCCACCCGGCCGACCCGGCGGCGCTGGTCAACGAGATCGAGGGCCATCTGCTGCTGGTGGCCGCCCGTGAGGAGGCCCGGTCGGCCGCCGTACGCTTCACCGCCCGGCTCGACTGGCTGATGTCCGGTCAGCGGGAGGAGGTGCGGCGGCTGTACGAAGAGGAGCACCTCGCGCTCGCCCTCGCCTCCTGGCGGCGGACGGCCGAGCGCGCCGGACAGCTGCGGCACGAGTACGAGGAGGCCTACCGCGGGCTGCGCCGGCGCGTGCTGGCGCGTGCCGCGCTGGCCTTCGCCGTGCTGGGCTGCGTCCTGGCCGGGGCGGCGGTCCTGCCGGCGCTGTGCCCGAACTGACGTGGCGAGGAGGCGGGTTCAGTCCCTGGCCGCCGGTCCGCCGGTCCGCCGGCGGGTGGGAGGCGGCGTGAATCCCGGCAGCGGGCACAGTGCCCCCGCCCGGCGATCCCCCGGTGGCGTCCAGCCCGGTGGGCGCAGGATTCCCAGCAGTTGACGGACCAGTTCGTCGACGACCTCGTCCAGGGATGCCTCCACCCAGCCGGCGCTCCAGTCGTGCAGCAGGCCGTTGACACTGCCGATGAAGGCCGCGGCGGCGATGCGGTAGTCCCGTGGTGCGGCCTCCTCCCGGGCCACGGCGGCCTGCGCCTCGGCGCAGATGAGGTCGACCCAGCGCGACCGGCGGGCCAGGCGCTGCTCCTCCAGGCGCGCGCTGACGCCGGTGATCTCGACGAAGGTGATGCGGATCCGGCGCGGGTCGGCGGTGACGTTCGCGGCGTACGCGCGGAAAAGAGCGGCGACGCGTTCGTCGAGCGGCAGCCGGCCGGCGCCGGCGAGGGCCTCCCGGACGGCCTGCTCGGCCCAGTCGTTGACCTGGAGGTGCAGGGCGGCCAGGACGTCCTCGAGGGTGCGGAACTCCTCGTAGAACTGGCGGGTGGACAGCCCGGCGGCCTCGCTGAGCGCCGCGACGGTCGTGGCCCTGTAGCCCGGTGTGCCACCGAAGAGCTGGAGCGCGGCGCCGAGGAAGCGCCCGCGCCGCTCGGCCTGCCGCTCCGCGGCGGACTTGCCGCCGTAGCGGCCCGTCGGCGCCCTCAGCCTGCCCGCCACGGTCCCCTCCCTCGTACGCCCACCCCAATTTTGTCGTGTACGCGGTCTTGTGGAGAAGGAGGCCCCCTCCTTACTTTTCAGTAAGTTCTTCTGAAAGCACGCGTGTTCAGATATCCCGGCCCGCTCGGGCCGGCCCCCGCAACGCCCTGCCCCGGGCACCCCCCATCACAGAGGAGAGAGCAGTCATGCCTGCCATCAGACCCAGGCACCTTTGCTCCGTGGCCGCCGCCCTCGTCCTGACCCTCGCCGCTCCCGCCACCACCGCCGGCGCCACCACAGACACCGCCGCCACTGCCACCGCCGCGCCGGGCTCCTCGGCCGCGTTGCGCGAGGTGCTGTTCGTCGGCAACAACTGGGACGGCACCGCCGACGTCATCAGGTCCTCCGGCGACTTCGCGAAGATCGGCCGGATCAACGTCGTCCCGGACAGGGACCGGCGGATGGCGGAGATCAACGCCGACCCGGTCAAGTGGATCTACTTCCAGGCGATCCGCAACAGCGTCGGCGAGGGCCACGACCAGTTCGCGGACGACATGTACTCCACGCCGGACGGCAGATCGGTGGTGGTCTCCCGGCCCAGCTTCGCCGACGTCGTCTCCATCGACCTGGCCACCGGAAGGATCAACTGGCGTTTTCCGGTGGCCGGTTACCGCGCCGACCACATGGCCGTCTCCCCCGACGGCACCCGGGTCGCAGTCTCCGCGTCCACCGCGAACACCGTGCACGTCCTGGACATCGGCACCGGCAGGCAGCTGGGCTCCTTCGCCACCGGTGACAAGCCGCACGAGAACATCTTCACCAGGGACGGCAGATACATCTGGAACATGTCCATCGGGGACGTCAACACCTCCCTCGACGACCCGGCCTGGGACTGGACCAAGGGCGACCGGCACATCACGGTCGTGGACGCGACGACGTACAAGCAGGTCCGGACCATCGACATGCGTCAGCGCCTGGACGCGATCGGTCTGAAGGACTTCTCCGACGCGGTACGGCCCGCGGTCTTCTCCCCGGACGAGTCCAGGCTGTACTTCCAGGTGTCGTTCTTCAACGGCTTCCTGGAGTACGACGTCGCCGCGGACAGGATCACCCGGGTCAAGTCCCTCCCGAAGAACCCGGCCACCAGCGAGGACCGCACCACCTGGGTCAACGACTCGCGGCACCACGGCATCTCGATGAACCCCGAGGGCACCAGGCTGTGCGTCGCCGGCACCATGGACGACTACGCGACGGTCGTCGACCGCACCACCCTGCAGGAGGGCCCGCTGGTGACCGCCGCCAAGCCCTACTGGGCCACGGTCAGCGGCGACGGCAAGGACTGCATCGTCTCCGAGAGCGGCGCCGACCAGGTGACGGCCATCGACTTCGCCACCGGCCGGAAGGTGGTGTCGGTTCCGGTCGGCGACCATCCGCAACGGGTCCGGCTCGGTCATGTGCAGACCGACTGGACGGGGCCGTCCGCGGGCTGACGTCCCCGCCCGGTCGCACCTCGCCGGTCACAGGCGTGCGGCGGCCCACTCCGAGAGTTCGGTCCGGGCCGCCGCCAGCAGGGCCGGGGACGGAGCCGTCGCCCCGTTGGTCACCAGCGCGTAGTGCAGGACACCCGAGTCCGGGTCGGTCAGCAGCAGACGGCGGCTGCCCGTGCCACCGGGTTCGGGTGCCACCGCGATCGGGGTGGTCGGCGTGTACGACGGTGGGGCGTACGCCGTGCCGAGGTCGGAGACCACGGTGGTGGACGCCGTGGGGAACGAGGCCGGCAGGTGCAGTTCGGTCGGGGCCGGGCCGCCGTCCGAGCGCCACACCAGCAGCCCGTACTGGCCGCAGCCCACGAGCTGCCGCACGCCGGGCAGGGAGCTGGGCACCGGGTTCCAGGTCAGCGTCGTCGAGCCGTCGCGCGAGCGGTCCTCGTAGGTGAAGGCGACCGTCGTGCCGGCGGTGGCGCTCGGGTAGAGGCGGTCCAGGAGGCGGGCGTCCTGACGCAACGTCACCGTGCCGTTGCTGTCGAGGCGTACCGCGGACAGGTCCTCGTCGTTCCAGGCGTCGCCAAAGGTGCGGACCTTGTCGGGGTTGCCGTTCATCAGCTCGTGGTGGCGGCCGTTGTAGAGGTCCCACTGCCACTGGGTGCCGGACAGGACAGCACCGGAGTCCTTGGGGTCGGACCACCAACTCGCTCCCGGAACACGGGAGTCGAGCGCCTGGTACATCGCCTTCAGGACCGTCGGCGCCTTGTCCGCGACCGTCCCGGACAGCGGATGGCCGAACTCACTGACCACGGCGGCGGTCCGGGCGGCCGAGGCCCGGTCGCGTACGGCGCCGAAGTCGCCGGCGTACCGGCCGTCGGAGGCCTTGCCCCACATGAGGATCCCGGAGATCGCCTTCTGGTCGTAGAAGTGCGTGTTGAACACGTAGCGGGGGCCGAGCGGGCCCGCGTCGAGCAGGCCGCCCTCCTGCTTCTGCGAGCCGATGTTGGCGTTCCAGAAGAGGTTCGGCTCGACGAAGGCCGGCTTGTCCTGCCAGCCGGCCGTGTCCATCCGGGCCCGGAACCTGACGTAGAAAGGCCACAGCAGGTCGCGTTCCCAGATGCGGCTGGTCCGCCCCGGGTCGTAGGTGCCGGCGTACGGCTCGTTGTACGGGTCGACGCCGGCGACGCCCGCGAACTCCTCTGCTGTCAGGTGCTGCCGGAGCTGGGTCATGGTCTGCTGCGCCATGGCGAGGAAGGCGTCCTGGAGTCCGTAGGTGTTGTGCCAGAAGTCGTACTGGGCCTGCTGGACCGCCTTGTTCTGGGTGATGTTCTGGCCCCAGAAGAAACAGATGCCGCAGGACTCCTGCGGATAGCTTCCGGCCTGTACCGCCCACCCGGGCGCGCCGTCGCCGGTGTACCAGCTGCCGGCGCCGAACAGGTGCCTGGAGTACAGGTCCTGGTGGAAGTCGGGGTACACGCGGATGCCGGCGTCGAGGAACGCCCGCATCTGCGCGGCGACCGCCGCCGGATAGCCGGTGTCCACCTGGCCGCGCACGGGCTCCGCACGGGCCCACGACAACAGGAAGCGGACGGAGTTGCCGCCGCCGAGGGCGCGCAGTGCGGTCGCCGACTTCCTCGCGTCGGCGACGGACGCGAAGGGCAGGCCGCCGTTCTCCGCCAGTTTCGCCTCACCGGAGACGTTGTAGCCGCGCAGCACGACCTCGCGGCCGAAGCCGTCGGTGAAGCGGCCGTCGGACACGGTGAGGGCCGTACCGTCGAACCACAAGGAGTCGGGGACGATGGCGGCGGTGGCGCCGGGGGGAGTGACGGCGGTGGCGGACGGGGATCCTGCCACCGCCAGGAATCCGGAGAGGAAGACCAGAACGACGAGCAGACGCACCCGGATAGTCGACATGTCCACCACAATCCGGCGAGGTGGCGTGAACCGTCAACGCTTCTGCCTCACAGGTAAGTTGATTACCGGTCAGCTCCAGGTGAGAGATACGCACGCCCGTCAGTCCATCCGCGGGCTCCCGGCCCCACCCCGTCCTCCCGTTCCGCCGCGCCCGCCTCGCCCGCCGCGCCCGCCGCGCCCGCCTGCCCCGCCTCAACCCCCCACTCGGCGTGTCAGGTTCAGCAGGTACTCCTTCCGGTCCAGTGGGTTGTGGTCGGTGCGCGGCCGCTCGGGGACCGTGTCACCCAGGACCGGTGCGTAGTGGCCGAAGGCGCTCTCCAGTTCTCCCTCGCCGCGGGTCAGCCCCGGCAGCTGCTGCTCCAGCGCGTGCACCCGGGCCGCCGGGACCTCGCCCTCCAGGACGCACACCGCCTTGTGCGTGCGGGTCTCCTGCGGTACGGCCCGCAGCGCCGACAGCACCGGCAGCAGCGCCCCGAGGGTGTCGACGGGCGCCTCGACGCGGAAGCGGTGCATCGGCTCGTGGACCCGGGTGCGCGCCCGGCGCAGCGCCCCGGTCAGCACGAGCGGGGTCAGGCCGCGGAAGTCGGCGCCGGTGCTCGACATGCTCTTGTCGAAGCCCTGGTGGGCGTGGCTCTGCCGGGGCGAGTAGCCGGAGTGGGTCATGGTGACGACGCAGTCGGTGACCTGCCAGCCGTGCAGTCCCTGCCCGAGCGCCTCGCGCACGGTGTCCTCGACCGCCTTGAAGAAGGCGTACGGCATCGAGCCGAGCTCCACCTCCAGCCGGAAGTCCACACCGGAGCCGACGGGAGCCGGGCCGACCCGCAGCCCGACCGTGGCGAGGAAGGGGTTGCCGTCCTTCTTGTTGAACTCCACGGCCGCCCCGGTCCCCACCGGCCGCTCGATGCACAGCGGGGTCGTCTCCCGGAAAGTGACGTCCAGAGCGAACTCGTCGGCGAGCGTCGCCTGCACGACCTCCTTCTGCACCTCTCCGTAGAGCGCCACGGAGATCTCCTGTCGCACCCCGTCGTGGCGCAGCCCGATCAGCGGGTCCTGCTCGGCGAGCCGGGTGAGCGCGAGGTGCAGCGCACCCCGGCCGACACCCGGGCCGGGCACGACGACGGTCTCCAGCGTCGGCGGCGCGAACAGGCGTTCCGTGGACGCGCGCGGTTCGCCGACCACGTCGCCGATTCGGATGTCGGCCAGGCCCCACAGCTTGGCGATGCGGCCCGCGGGGACGGCGTCGGCGCGGACGTCCGTGCCGTGGTCGAAGAGGCCGATCGCGGTGACCCGTCCCTCGGTGCGGGCATCGCCGTAGGGGACGCGGTCGCGGACGCGCAGCGTGCCACTGAACACCCGGGCGTAGGCGACCTTCTCCCCCGCCGGACCGCGCTCCACCCTGAACACGGTGGCCGAGACCGGCCCCCCGGGATCGCCGCCCGCGGCGGGCAGCAGTTGCCTGACCCCGCCGATCAGCGCGTCCACGCCCGCGCCGGTGATCGCGGACCCGAAGTACACCGGGTGCGCGAGGCACTGACGGGTCTGGGCGGCGAGGGCCGCGTACAGGCGTGCCGAGGACACGGTGCCCTCGACGTACGAGGTCAGCAGGTCGTCGTCGTGGCCGGCGAGGACGTCGAGCGCGGACGGGCCGAGGCCGGGCAGGAAGCGGGCCGCGCGGGTGCCGAGCCCGTCGACGCGCCCCATCGGCACCACGGCCGGGGTGAGCCGCCGCGCCACGGCACGCAGCACGGCCCCCTCCCCGGCGCCGCGCCGGTCGATCTTGTTGACGAAGAGGAGGGTGGGGATGCGCAGCCGCTGGAGCGTGCGCATCAGGACGCGGGTCCGGGCCTGGACGCCCTCGACCGCGGAGATCACCAGTACCGCGCCGTCGAGCACGCCGAGCACGCGCTCCACCTCGGCGATGAAGTCCGGGTGGCCGGGGGTGTCGATGAGGTTGACGGTCACGTCGTCGACCGGGAAGGAGACGACGGCGGACTTGATGGTGATGCCGCGCTGCCGCTCCAGCGCGAGGGTGTCGGTCCGGGTGCTGCCGGCGTCGACGCTGCCGATCTCGTCGATCACTCCGGTGGAGTGCAGCAGCCGCTCGGTCAGGCTGGTCTTACCTGCGTCGACGTGCGCGAGAATTCCGAGGTTGAGCAAGTGCACTGAGCGTCATGTCCTTCGGTGCGGGCCGGATTCCTTCCTGGGCGGACATGAACGCTGTGCGCATCGGTGCTCCTCGCTGGGTGACGGCGGTTCGGGTGCAGTGCAGCAGAGCCGGGCGGACGACGGCAATGGATTAACGCTCAACAAAGCTCGCTCCAGCACTCGCCGCGGTCGGAGCCCGGTCTTAGAGTGACGTACGTCACCCTGGTCGCCGTTTCCCTCGCTTCCCTCACTTCCGCCCGCACGGTCCCTGGAGCGCACATGACCCACATCTCGGTGAAGGTGGACGGCACGTCGTACGAGGACGACGTGGAACCGCGTCTGCTGCTGGTCCACTACCTGCGCGACCGGCTCGGCCTGACCGGCACCCCGATCGGCTGCGACACCTCCAGCTGCGGGGCCTGCACGGTCGAACTGGACGGCGTGAGCGTGAAGAGCTGCTCGGTGCTGGCCGTCCAGGCGGACGGTGGCGAGGTGACCACGGTGCAGGGCCTGGCCCAGGACGGCGAGTGGACCGCGCTGCAGCGCGCCTTCCACGAGCGGCACGCGCTCCAGTGCGGCTTCTGCACGCCCGGGATGATCATGGCCGCGCGCGACCTGCTGCGCGAGAACCCCCACCCCACCTCCGACGAGGTGCGCCAGGCCCTCGAAGGCAACCTGTGCCGCTGCACCGGCTACCAGAACATCGTCCGCGCGGTGCTCGCCGCCTCGTCCGAGGAGGTCACGGCATGACCGACCAGGCCCTCGAACCCGAGGTCGGCCGGGCCCGGCTGCGCAAGGAGGACGCGCGGCTCGTCACCGGACAGACCAACTGGACCGACAACATCACCGTCACCGGGCTGCTGCACATGGCCATCCTGCGCAGCCCGATGGCGCACGCCCGCATCACCGGGGTGAACGTCTCCCCGGCGCTGGAACGCCCCGGCGTCGTCGCGGCGTTCAGCGGCCGTGACCTCGCCGACGGCCTCGGCTCGCTGCCCTGTGCCTGGCCCGTCACCGAGGACATGGTCCACCCGGACCACCCGCCGATCGCGGTGGACGAGGTGCGGCACGCCGGTGACCCGGTGGCGGTCGTGGTGGCCCGCGACCGGTACGCGGCCGCCGACGCGCTGGAGGCGATCGAGGTCGGCTACGAACCCCTGCCCCCGGTCCTGGACCTGGAGGCCGCGCTCGCCGAGGACGCCCCGCTCGTCCACGCCGACAAGGGCACCAACCGCTGCTACGTCTGGCCGCTGAAGACCGGCGAGGACTACGAGACGGTGAAGCAGCGCGCCGAAGTGGTCGTCCGGCGCCGCTTCCACCAGCAGCGCCTCATCCCCAACGCCATGGAACCGCGCGCGGTCGTCGTCGCCCCGCTCTCCGCCTCCGGCGAGTACACGGTGTACTCGGCGACCCAGATCCCGCACATCCTGCGGATCATGCTCTCCGTCGTCACGGGCGTCCCCGAGCACAAACTGCGGGTGGTCGCCCCCGACGTGGGCGGCGGCTTCGGCTCCAAGCTCCAGGTGTACGGCGAGGAGGCCCTCGCCCTGGCGGTCGCGCGGCGGCTGGGACGTCCGGTGAAGTGGACCGAGTCCCGCTCGGAGGGCTACCTCGCGACCCACCACGGCCGCGGCATGATCCAGGACATCGAGGTGGCCGCCACCCGGGACGGCCGGCTCCTCGGACTGAAGGTGGACCTGCTGGCCGACATGGGCGCCTACCTGATGCTCGTCACCCCGGGCATCCCGCTCCTGGGCGCCTTCATGTACCCGGCGATCTACAAGATGGACGCCTACGACTTCACCTGCACCGGCGTGTTCACCACCCGGACCCCGACCGACGCCTACCGCGGCGCCGGGCGCCCGGAGGCCACGTTTGGCATCGAGCGGATCATGGACGAGCTGGCCGTGGAGCTCGGCCTGGACCCGATCGAGGTGCGGCGCCGCAACTGGATCGGGCACGAGGAGTTCCCGTACACGACGGTCGCGGGCCTGACCTACGACAGCGGCAACTACGAGGCCGCCACCGACAAGGCACTCGCGCTGTTCGGGTACGACGACCTGCGCGCCGAGCAGCGCAAGCGCAACGAGCGCGGCGACCCCGTCCGGCTCGGCATCGGCGTGTCGACCTTCACCGAGATGTGCGGGCTGGCCCCGAGCCGGGTGCTGCGGGACCTCAGGTACGGTGCCGGCGGCTGGGAGGCGGCCGCCATCCGCATGCTGCCCACCGGCAAGGTGGAGGTGGTCACCGGCACCAGCCCGCACGGGCAGGGGCACGTGACGTGCTGGAGCCAGATCGCCTCCGACGTGCTGGGGGTGCCGTTCGAGGACGTCGAGGTGGTGCACGGCGACACCCAGGCCGCGCCGCAGGGCATGGACACCTACGGCTCCCGGTCGCTGGTCGTCGGCGGGATCGCCGTCCACCGCGCGGCGCAGAAGGTGGTGGACAAGGCGCGCAAGGTGGCGGCGCACCTGCTCGAGGCCAACGAGGACGACCTGGAGTTCGCGGGCGGCGTGTTCTCCGTCAAGGGGTCGCCCGAGGCGCGCAAGACCATCCAGGAAGTCGCCTTCGAGACCTTCCTCTCCCACGACGTGCCCGACGGCATGGAGCCCACCATCAATGCCGAGCACCTGCTCGATCCGGAGAACTTCTCCTACCCGCACGGCACCCACCTGTGCGCCGTCGAGGTCGACACCGAGACCGGGTTCACCCGGATCAGGTCCTACGTCTGCGTCGACGACGTCGGCCGGGTCGTCAACCCCGTGATCGTCGAGGGTCAGGTGCACGGCGGTCTGGCCCAGGGCATCGCGCAGGCCCTGTACGAGGAGGCGGTGTACGACGACGAGGGCAACCTGGTCTCCGGCACGATGGCCGACTACATGGTGCCCGCGGCACCGGACCTGCCCGACTTCGTGACCGACCGGACGGAGACGCCCGCGGTCTCCAACCCCCTGGGCGTCAAGGGCGTCGGCGAGGCGGGCACCATCGCCTCCACGCCCGCCGTGGTCAACGCGGTCGTGGACGCGCTGCGGCCGCTCGGCGTGCAGGACGTCCGGATGCCGTGCACCCCGGAACGGGTGTGGCAGGCCGTTCAGTCGGCCCTGCGGTCCCCCCGGAAGGAGACCTCCGCATGATCCCCCCGGCATTCGACTACACCCGGCCGGCGAGCCTCGACGAGGCGGTCCGCGCCCTCGCCGACGCGGGCGAGGAGGCGAAGGTGCTGGCCGGCGGCCAGAGCCTGCTGCCGCTGCTGAGGCTGCGGCTGGCGTTCCCCGAACTCGTCGTCGACGTCGGGCGGATCCCGGAACTGCGCGGGGTCCGCGAGGACGGCGGCACACTCGCCCTCGGAGCGATGACCACGCACCACGACGTGATCCACGACCCGCTGGTGCGACGGCACGCGGGACTGCTGGCCCAGGCCACCGAGACGGTGGCCGACCCGGCCGTACGGCACCGGGGCACCCTCGGCGGCTCGCTCGCACACGCCGACCCCGCCGGTGACCTGCCCGCGGTGGCGCTGGCCCTGGACGCCGAACTGGTCGCCGTGGGACCGGGTGGGCGGCGCACGATCCCGGCGCGCGAGTTCTTCGCCGACTACCTGCAGACCGCGCTGGCCCCCGATGAACTCCTGGTGGAGATCCGGGTGCCCAAACGGGAGGGCTGGGGTTTCCGCTACGAAAAGTTCCACCGGGTGGCCCAGTCCTGGGCGATGGTCGGGGTGGCCGCGCTGGTACGGCGCGACGACGGGCACATCGCCGAGGCGCGGGTCGGACTGACCAACATGGGCGCGACCCCGCTGCGGGCCTCGGCGGCCGAGGAGGCGCTGACCGGCGCCGGGGACGCGGACGCGGTGGCGCGGGCGGCACGTGAGGCGGCCGAGGGCACCCGGCCGTCGCGGGACGCGTCGGCCTCGCCCGAGTACCGGGCGCATCTCGCGCGGGTGCTGACCAAGCGGGCGGTCCTGGCCGCCGCCGGGATGGGGTGAGCGCCGATCACCGCCATCGACAGCCCCGAGCAGGTGCGGGCCCGCCTGGAGGAGACGGGGTACCTCGTCGACGACGGGCTGGCCATCGCCTGCTTCCTGGCGCTGCGGCTGCACCGGCCGATCTTCTGCGAGGGCGACGCGGGCGTCGGCAAGACGGCGCTCGCCTCGGCCCTCGCCGAGGCGCTCGGCGCCCCGCTGATCAGGCTGCAGTGCCACGAGGGCATCGACGCCTCCCAGGCGCTGTACGACTGGGACTTCCCACGTCAGCTGCTGCATCTGCGGGCCGCCGAGGCGGCCGGGGTCAAGGACGCCGACCGGCTGGAACGCGAGCTGTACGACCGGCGGTTCCTGGTCGCCCGGCCGCTGCTGAGGGCGCTGCAGACCCAGCCGTCGGTGCTGCTCGTCGACGAGATCGACCGGGCCGACGACGAGTTCGAGGCGTTCCTGCTGGAGGTGCTCTCGGAGTTCCAGGTGACGATCCCCGAGCTGGGCACGCTGCGGGCCGAGGTGCCGCCGGTGGTCGTGCTGACCTCCAACCGCACCCGGGAGGTGCACGACGCGCTGAAGCGGCGCTGCCTGTACCACTGGTTCGACCACCCCGGCTTCGCCCGCGAACTCGCCATCGTCCGGCGGCGGCTGCCACAGGTGTCGGCCCGGCTGGCCGAGCAGGTGACCGCACTGGTCCAGGCCCTGCGCGCCGAGGACCTGCTCAAGCCGCCCGGGGTGGCCGAGACCCTGGACTGGGCCCGCGCCCTGGACGCCCTGGGTGCCGACGAGGCCGACGCGGAACTGGCCGTCGCGACACTGGGCTCGGTCCTGAAGTACCGCGAGGACACGGACCGGGCCCGTGGCCTGGACTTCGCGGCGGTCCTCGCGGCGCGGGGAGCGTGATCGACGTGGCGGCGCCCCGGGAACGGCCGGCCCGGGCCGGGGAACGCGGACCGAGCGAGGTAGGGCGGGACACGTGCGGGGCGGCAGCGGACACGCGCGGGGCGCTCGGGGCAGAGGCGGAAACCCAGGGGCCGTACGGGACGAAACCCGGCACGCACGCGGCGCGCTCTCCGGGCACGGGCGCGGTGGGCGATCCGGGTTCCGGCACGGCGGGCGATCCGGACGCGGGCACGATGAGTGATCCGGGTTCCGGCGCGACGGACAATCCGGGCATGGGCACGGCGGGCAACCCGGACATGGGCACGGCGAGCAACCCGGGCATGGGCACGGCGAGCGACCCGGACATGGGCACGGCGAGCAACCCGGGCATGGGCACGGCGAGCGACCCGGACGCGGGCGCGGTGGGCGATCCGGGCGGTGCCGGTGGGGGTGCCGGTGGGCCGGGGGCGGGTGTCGCGGGCGAACCGGCCTTCTCGGCCGGTCCTCCTCGCCGTGCGGACGCCCTCGCCGGTGCGGCCGAGCAGCGCGGCGCCGGCGCCGACGCCGCGCTGCTCGGCTTCGCGCGGGCGCTGCGCGCCGCCGGAGTGGACGCGAGTACCGAGCGGGTGCATGCCTTCCTGCGGGCGGTCGACGCGCTGCGGACGGGGGTACGGGGAGACGTCTACTGGGCGGGGCGGCTGACACTGTGCGGGGACCGGGACGACCTGGAGCGGTACGAGCGGGTGTTCGCCGCATACTTCGGTACCGGTCAGACGCCGACCCGCACGGTGCGGTCCGTCCCCCCGCCCCGGCTGCGGCTGGTCCTGCGGGAGGGGCCCGCCGGCCCGCGCACCGAAGCCCCCGAAGGGGAGCCGCAGGGGCCGCCCACCGCGTCGCTCGCCAGCTCGGCGGAGGTGCTGCGCCACCGTGACGTGGCCGAGCTGAACCCCGCCGAACGCGCGCAGGTGCGCCGGCTGCTGGCCGCGTTCGCGCTGCGCGGGCAGCTGCGCCGCACCGCGCGGCGGCGGCCGGCCCGGCGCGGAACCGTCGACCCGCACCGCACCGTACGGGAACTGCTGCGCCGCGGCGGCGAGCCCGCGCTCCTGCGGCGGCACGCGCGTGCCGAGCGGCCACGGCGGGTGGTGCTGCTCGTCGACGTCAGCGGGTCCATGGCGCCGTACGCCGACGCGCTGTTGCGGTTCGCACATGCGGCCGCCCGGGGGCGGCGCACGGAGGTGTTCACCATCGGCACCCGGCTGACCCGGGTGACCCGGGAGCTGTCGCACCGGGACCCGGACCTGGCGATGGCCGCGGTCGCCGAGGCCGTACCCGACTGGCGCGGCGGCACCCGCCTGGGCGAGCTGCTGCGGGAGTTCCTCGACCGGTGGGGGCAGCGGGGCATGGCGCGCGGGGCCGTCGTGGTGCTGCTGTCCGACGGATGGGAACGCGGTGATCCGCGGCTGCTGGCCGAGCAGATGCGGCGCCTGCACCGGCTGGCGCACCGGGTGATCTGGGCCAATCCGCGCAAGGCGCGCCCCGGTTACGCGCCGCTCGCCGCCGGCATGGCGGCGGCGCTGCCGAGCGTGGACGCCTTCGTCGAGGGACACAGCCTGGCCGCGCTGGAGCGTCTGGCGGCGGTGGTGCAGGGCGCGGAGGCGGACGACGCTCATCGCGACGTCGACGTCGACGTCGCGATGGGCGTGGGCGTGGGTGCCGGGACGGAGCGCCGTACGACGCCGTCGGCCGGTCCCGCCCCGCCGCCCGCGCCCACCCCGGCGGGCGGAACGGCGTGGCCGCCGTGAACGCGAGGCGGACGCGGACCAAGGGGGCGGAGCCGGCGGAGCCCCCGCGGGGGCCCGGGGCGCAGCCCCCACGGGTGGCCCTTCGACTCACCGGGACTGGCGGACGGGTCGGCAGGCTCTGCGGGCGCCCGCAGAAAGGAGCGCAACGTGCGTGAGATTCTCCCCGTGCTGGAGCAGTGGTACGCGACACGCGTGCCGTTCGGTCTCGCCACGGTCGTCGCGGTCAGCCGCAGCGCACCGCGCGACCCCGGTGCGGCCATGGCCGTCGGCCCGGACGACGAGGTGGTGGGCAGTGTGTCCGGGGGCTGCGTGGAGGGTGCGGTCTTCGACCTGGCCCAGGAGGTCGTGGCCGACGGCGAGGCCCGCCTGGCGACCTTCGGCTACAGCGACGAGGACGCCTTCGCGGTCGGACTCACCTGCGGTGGCGAGATCACCGTGCTGGTCAGGCCCGTGACACCCGAGTCGGACCCCACGTTCGGCGCCGTGGCGGCCTCGGTCGCCTCCGAGGAGCCGGTGACCGTGGCGACGGTGGTCGACGGGCCCGCACCGCGCGGGGCGGCGCTCGCGGTGTGGCCGCGGACGGTGGCGGGCACGCTGGGCGCGCCCGGCCTGGACGTGGCGGTCACCGCGGACGCCCGTGGCGAACTCGCCCTCGGGGCCACGGGGACGAGGCACTACGGTCCGCACGGCGAGCGGCGCGAGGACACCGTCACGGTCTTCCTGCACTCCTTCGCCCCGCCGCCGCGGATGCTGGTGTTCGGCGCGATCGACTACGCGGCGGCCGTCGCCCGGATCGGCGCCTTCCTCGGCTACCGGGTCACGGTGTGCGACGCCCGCCCGGTCTTCGCCACGCCGAAGCGGTTCCCGGACGCCGTGGAGGTCGTCGTGGACTGGCCGCACCGCTATCTGCACGGCACGGACACCGACGAGCGCACGGTGATCTGCGTCCTCACCCACGACCCCAAGTTCGACGTGCCGCTGCTTGAGGAGGCGCTGCGCCGGCCGGCCGCCTACATCGGGGCGATGGGCAGCCGGCGTACCCACCACGACCGGCTGGAGCGGCTGGTGGAAGCAGGTCTGTCGGAGGCCGAGCTGTCGCGGCTGCGCTCCCCGGTCGGGCTCGACCTCGGCGCCCGTACCCCCGAGGAGGTGGCCGTGTCGGTCGCCGCCGAGATCATCGCGCTGCGCTGGGGCGGTACCGGGGCCCCGCTGGCCGCGACCGCAGGAGCCATCCACGCGACCGGCTCCGCCTGAGTGCGAGGAGGAAGTCATGGAGCTGCACCACGAGTTCACCGTCCCCGTCCCGGTCGACGACGCCTGGCGGGCGCTCCTCGACATCGAGCGCGTCGCGCCGTGCCTGCCGGGGGCCGCCGTGGAGGAGTACGACGGCAAGACCGTGACCGGGTCGGTCAAGGTCAAACTGGGTCCGATCACCGTGACGTACAAGGGGACGGCCGTCTTCGAGGAGCAGGACGAGGCTGCCCACCGCATGGTGCTCGCCGCGAGCGGGCGGGAGACCCGCGGGCAGGGCACGGCCCGGGCCACCGTCACCGGCACGCTGGAGGAGCGCGACGGCGCCACGGCGGTGTCGGTGCGGACCGATCTGACCGTGACCGGCCGCCCGGCGCAGTTCGGGCGCGGGGTCCTGGCGGAGGTGGGCGACCGGCTGGTGGGGCAGTTCGCGGACTGTCTCGCACGGCGGCTCGCCGAACCGGCCCCGGGCGCCGCGGCCGCGGAGCCCGGGGCGGAGGGCCGCGCGGAGGCCGCGCCGGGCACCAGGACGTACCCGGCGGTTCCCGCGGAGCCCGAGCCGCTGGATCTGCTGCGCACCGCCGGGGTGCCGGTCGCCAAGCGCGCCGCCGTGCTGGCCGGGGCGGCCGTAGTGGTCGCGCTGCTGGTCGTGGGGGTGCGCCGGCTCCGGCACACCTGACGGGACGGGCGGGCCGCCTCGCGTCCCGCGTTCCACGGAATGGCCGTTCACGAATTTGCCGGGGTTTGCCGAATCGGTTGGTGTGAGGACGTGAGAGAGGGGTACGTGCCGCACTACGGATGAGGCGTGCATGCCTCTGCAGCACATGTGCGGCATATCTCCGCTGGAAGGAGGTCCGTGAAAGCGCCCACTCGCAGCGCACGGGCCGCTTCCGCGCACGGAGCGGCCCGGCTCTCGCCGAGAATTCGGATACGAGAAAGGGAAGAGTGACCCGGGGCGGCCCCTCACCGGGCCGCCCTCCTGTGTGCTCACCTCCGGTGCGTGCTCATCACGCGCTCGCCCGTTACGGGACCCGGCGCGGCGGCAGTCGGTGCAGCTCCACCTCGGTGAGGCGGCCGCGGGCGGCGGTGACGGTCATGTAGGTGCAGTGGGGCTGGCGGCGGCGGTCGGTCGGGGAGCCGGGGTTGAGCAGGCGCAGGCCGGAGGGGGCGGTGGTGTCCCAGGGGATGTGACTGTGACCGAAGACCAGCACGTCCAGGTCGGGGAAGCGGGCGGCGCAGCGGTCCTCTCGGCCCTGGGCGGGTCCTGTCTCGTGGACGGCTCCGAAGCGCAACCCGCCGAGGTCGGCGTGGGCCACCTCGGGAAGGCGCGCGCGCAGCTCGGGGCCGTCGTTGTTGCCGTAGACACCGATCAGCCGGCGGCTGTGGCGCTCCAGCAGGTCGAGCGTGGCGGCGTCGGCCCAGTCCCCGGCGTGGAAGACCACGTCGGCGCGCGGGACCTCGTCGAGCAGCTGCGCCGGCAGCTCCTTGGCGCGCTTGGGGAGATGGGTGTCGGACATCAGGAGCAGGCGCACGAGGCCAGCGTACTGCGGGGCACCCTCCGGAGATCTACAGTTCAACTGTTTAGTTCAAACTGTTCAGTTCAGACTGGACAGTTTCGGCTGATGGTTCTACCGTCACCGCATGGATCACAAACCCACCGAGTTGCCCGAGGGCATCTCTGCCTCCGCGGCCCGGGCCGCGCGCGAACTGCGGGTGGTGTTCAGCCGGCTGCGGCGCCGGATCCGCGAGGTCGCGCAGGACGAGGACCTCACGCCGTCCCAGGTGTCCGCGCTCACGCTGGTCGGCAAGCACGGGGCCGCCACGGCCAGCGCCCTGGCCGCCGCCGAAGGGGTCCGTCCGCAGTCGATGGCGACCACGCTGGCCGCACTCGAGCAGCACGGACTCATCCGGCGCAGCCCCGACCCGGACGACGGCCGGCGGCAGCTCGTCACCCTCACCGACGGCGGCAGGGAGCGCACCGAGGACAACCGGCAGGTCCGCGAGGAGTGGCTGACCCGGGCCCTGGAGGACCGGTACACCGAGGCCGAACGGCAGACGCTCATCGAGGCGTTGGCTCTCATGGAACGGCTCACACGGTCGTGATACCGAGGCCCGCGGGCAGCACGCGGTGGGTGCTGCCGGCCGCCGGGGGCGTGATGGGCGTGCCCCAGGGGCTGATCGGCCTCGCCAACCAGAACGCCCTCTACCGGCAGGCCGATCCCGCGCGGATCGCCTCGGCCGCCGGGCTGCTGCGCACCTTCATGTACCTCGGCGCGCCGGGCGCCTCCGCGGCCACCGCGGCGTTCTTCCCGCACCGCGCCGACACGGCCGGTCTGCACGACCTGGCCCTGTTCATGCTCGCCGGATCGGTGCTGCTCCGGGCGAGCCCCCTGCCCGACCGATCCCTCGGGTCCCTTGAGCCCCTCGGGTCTCTCGGGTCCCTCGGGTCCCCTGGAAAACACACACCCCCCGAAAGGCCTGACCCCCATGGCACTCACCGCCCTCGACCCGCGCACCGCCCTCGTGGTCGTCGACCTCCAGGCCGGCATCGTCGGCGCGCCCACCGCGCCGCACTCCGGCGCCGAGGTGGTCTCCCGCACGGTCGGGCTCGCCGACGCGTTCCGCGCCCGCGACCTTCCCGTCGTCCTCGTCCGGGTGTCCTTCGCCGCCGATTTCGGTGACGTTCCGCCCGGCCGCACCGAAGCACCCCGCTCCGGTGGCGGCCGCCCCGAGGGCTGGGACGTGATCGTTCCCGAACTGGCCGGTCACCCGGGCGACGTCACCGTCACCAAGCACAACTGGGGCGCCTTCCACGGCACCGACCTCGACGTACAGCTGCGCCGCCGCGGGGTGACCCAGATCGTGCTGACCGGGATCGCCACCAGTATCGGTGTGGAGTCCACCGCACGGGCCGCGCACGAACACGGCTACCACGTCACGCTCGCCACCGACGCCATGAGCGACCTCGACGCCGAGGCCCACCGGGGCAGCGTGGAGCGGATCTTCCCGCGCCTGGGCGAGACGGGCAGCACCGCCGAGGTCCTCGAGCTACTGGCGAAGACCCACGGCTGACACGACGGGGGTGCTCGACGCACTCGCCGCCGAGCACCCCTTCCAGTCGGGTGGATCCCCCTGATCAGGGCCGGAGTTGAGAGGCGGTCAGTCCTCGCCCCGCACGATGTTCCACTCGGGACCCGTGTGGTCCCGGTCCGTGCCGCCGCAGTCCTCGAGCGCCGGCACACAGGTGCGCAGGCCCTCCTTCCGCACGCGACGGGCCCTCGCCCAACCCGTTTCGGCACGCTGGACAAGGGGCTTCTCACTGGTGTGCGCGGTCACGACGCCTCATCTTCCTTCTGCGTCCGCTGCTGTTCGGTGGTTCTGTGGCGAACCGCCGTGGCCCTGGCGCCCGGGTCCCCGAAGGAGGGCACGCCAAACGCGGGCGGTCCCACCTCTCACCCGGGTCACGTCGTACCCATACCGCAAAACCATCCCGGTGACCGACACTGCCGGGCATGGAGTCGACGTCGCGGGAGCGGGAGGCCGGGGCCGCGTCGCGGACCGGCATGGGTCCGTGGCGGTTCGTGGTGTGGTTCGGCACCGTCAGCCTGCTCGCGGACTTCGTCTACGAGGGTGCCCGCTCGGTCACCGGACCGCTGCTGTCCTCGCTGGGGGCCTCGGCGCTGGTGGTCGGCTTGGTCACGGGCGCGGGCGAGGCGGCGGCCCTGGGGCTGCGGCTGGTGTCCGGGCCACTGGCCGACCGCACCCGGCGCTTCTGGGCATGGACGATCGCCGGATACGCCCTGACGGTGGTGTCCGTGCCGCCGCTCGGAGCCGTCGGGACGCTGTGGGCGGCGTGCGCCCTGGTGGTCGCCGAGCGGGTGGGCAAGGCGGTGCGCTCACCCGCCAAGGACGCGCTGCTGTCGCACGCCACCGCGGCGACCGGACGCGGCCGCGGCTTCGCCGTGCACGAGGCCATGGACCAGGTCGGCGCGCTGGTCGGCCCGCTGACCGTCGCCGGGGTGCTGGCGCTGACGGGCAACGCCTACGGACCCGCGCTCGCGGTGCTGGCGGTCCCGGGGGTTGCCGTGCTCGGGCTGCTGTGGTGGCTGCGGGCACAGGTGCCCGAGCCCCGCCGGTACGAGCACGAACCGCACGAACCGGCCGCACCGACGAAGGCCCCGGCGGCTCCTGGCGCTCCTGGCGCTCCTGCCACTCCCGCGGCGGGCCCTGTCCGGCTGCCGGTGGCGTTCTGGACGTACGCGGCCTTCACGGCGGTCACGACGGCGGGCTTCGCCACCTTCGGGCTGCTCTCCTACCACCTGGTCCAGCGACACCTGATGGCGCCCGCCTGGGTGCCGGTGCTGTACGCGGCAGCGATGGCCGTGGACGCGCTGGCCGCCCTGGCAACCGGCTGGCTCTACGACCGGCACGGGCCCGGGGTGCTGGTGGTCCTGCCGCTGTTCGCGGGGCTCGTGCCGGCGCTCGCGTTCACGGACGCGACCGCCGTCGCGGTGGCCGGGGCGCTGGTGTGGGGTGCGGCGACGGGCGTGCAGGAGTCGACGTTGCGCGCCACGGTCGCCGATCTGGTGCCGCCGGGGCGGCGGGCGACGGCCTACGGGGTGTTCGCCGGCGTCGTCGGCGCGGCGAGCCTCGCGGGCGGAGCACTGACCGGCGCGTTGTACGGCGTGTCGATCCCGGCGCTGATCACGGTGGTCGCGGCGGTCCAGGTGGTGGCCCTGGTGCTGCTGGCGGTCACCCGCACGCGCCGCACCCGGCCCGCCCCGGCCTGACGGGGGGCGTCACTTCCCGCCGGCGCCGCCGCTGCCGAAGGAGCCGCTGGAACCCTCGTCCCAGCGCGGGCGGGCCTGGTCCTCGCCGCGCCCGCCGCCGGAGGGGCTGAGATCGTGCGGGGCGAGCCGACGGCCGGTCTCCTCCGCGCGCGGAACCTCGTCCGGTTCCCCTCGCTGCCGTGTCTCACGGACCGGCCCGGACTGCGGCAGCGTCGGGGGCTCACCGGTCCCGGGAATCCCCGGTTCGCGCTGTTTCACGTTGATGCCGAGCCGCACGGCCCAGATCAGGGCACCGGCGATCACCAGACCGCCGACGATCACGATGACGACCCCGACGACCGAGCTCGCGGCAGCTGCTTCGTACCGGCTGGTTTCCATATGGGTCGGGTACCCGGCCCCGGTCGCCGGATACGTGCCGCCCTGAAGGCGCCCGGAAGGCGCCCTGACCGCCGCCGCCCACCCGGTCCGGTCTCCGCTCCCGACCGCCCGCGCCGTGGCCGTCAGCGCGACGGCCACGGGCTCACGGCGCCTGTGGTGGACTGTCGTCGCTCTCCCTGGCTGCGCGGGCCGCTCTGTCCACCTCGGCCTCTACGTCCGTGCGTGGTCGTCCCTCGTCGCTCGCGTACTCGTTGACGGCTGCCTGCAGGTCCCGGGCCAGGTCGCGCCAGGCCCGCAGGGCCGTCTCGTACGTCTCGCCCTGCGCTCCGGTCCACCGGGTCTGCGCGGGCGGCCCGTAGTCCTGCCGCAGTTGCTCGACCCGGTTGTGTGCCTCGTCGGCCGCCAGCTTCCTGGCCACAAGCTCTTCGAAGGTGTGTGACACAGCCCAGGACCCTAAGCACGGCAGACGTACCCGGCGGCCACGACCTGCCGGGACCCGGGCGCGGCGCACCCGTGTGGCGGGTCGTGCCGCCCGCCGGGCCGGATCACTGCTCCAGCATCATCTCGCTCCACACCTGTTTGCCGCCGCCGACCGGCAGGGTGCCCCAGGTCGCCGACACGGCCTCGACGAGGAGGATGCCCCGGCCGCCGGTGGCCTCCCAGCCGATGCTCGTCGGCTTGACGGGCGTGCGGGGCGAGCCGTCGGCCACCGCGATGCGCAGCCGGCGGTTGAGGAGCGTGAGGTCCAGGCGGACCTGTCCGTCCGTGTGCACGAGGGCGTTGGTGACCAGTTCGGAGACGACGAGGAGCACGGCGTCGGCGTCCTCGGTCACGCCCCAGGTGCGCAGCGTGCGCCGGGTGAAACGGCGGGCGTGCCGTACGGCCTCGGGCACCCGCCACACCGTCCAGCTCTCCCGGAGCGGGCGTACTGCCATGCCGTCGTAGCGCATGAGGAGCAGGGCGATGTCGTCGTTGCGGCCGGCGTCGGTCAGCAGGGCGTCGGCGACCAGGCCGAGGTGGACCGGGTCGGCGGCGGCCAGGCTGTGGGCGAGCCGGTCCATGCCCTCGTCGATGTCGGCGTCGGCGGCCTCCACCAGGCCGTCCGTGGTCAGGGCCAGCACGGTGCCGGGCTGGAGCCTGATCGGGGTCATCGGGAACTCGGCCTGCATCAGTACGCCGAGCGGGGGCCCGCCCTCCGCATCGGTGATCTCGACCCTGCCGTCCGGGTGACGTACCACCGGGGGCAGGTGCCCGGCGCGCACGTACCATGCGGAGCCCTGCTCCATGTCGACGTCGACGTAGGCGCAGGTGGCGAACAGGTCCGTCTCCAGCTCCATCAGGAGCCGGTTGGCGTGGGAGACGACCACGTCCGGGGGGTGCCCCTCGGCGGCGTAGGCGCGCAGCGCGGTGCGCATCTGGCCCATCAGCGTCGCGGCCGCCGCACTGTGGCCCTGTACGTCGCCGATGACGAGGGCGACGTGGTTGTCGGGCAGCGGGATCACGTCGTACCAGTCGCCGCCGACCTCCAGACCGGCCGTGGCGGGCAGATAGCGGGCCACGGCCTCGGCACCGGGCAGCTTGGGCAGCCGCCGGGGCAGCAGGGTGCGCTGCAGCATGCCGACGAGCTCGTGCTCGGCGTCGAAGGCGTGGGCACGCAGCAGTGCCTGGCCCGCCAGGCCGGCCGAGGCGGTGAGCAGGGCGCGCTCGTCCGTTCCGAACTCGTGCGGGGCGTCCCAGCCGATCAGGCAGGCGCCGGCCATCCGGCCGCCGGCGGGCAGCGGCAGCACCGCGAGGCCGCCGGGGCCGACCTCCGCCAGGGCGGGCTCCAGGGCAGTTCCGGCGGGCCAGATCTGGGCGCGGCCATCGCTCAGGGCGGCGGCCAGGGTGGGCATGGCCCGGACCGGTGCGTCCGGCCACTCGGTACGCCACTCCAGGCGCCACAGCTCGGGCCAGGACTCCGGTTCGGGCGGGTCGAGGACGGTGACGACGAGCCGGTCGTTCTCCAGTTCCGCGAGTGCGATCCGGTCGGCGTTCAGCGGCTTGCGCAGGGCGGCGACCACGGCCTGGCTGACGTCCCGGACGGTGCCGGCGGTGGCCAGGGCCGCGGCGAGCCGCTGGACGCGGGCGACGTCGGTGACGCCGGCGCGCAGCGTGGAGGCGTCGGCGACGGTGCCGACCAGGCGGGCCGGGCGTCCCTCGCCGCCCGCCATCAGCCGCCCGCGCAGCCGCAGCCACTTCGGCGGCCCGTCGGGCTGCAGGACGCGGAACTCCAGCTCGCGCTCGCCGATCGACATGTGGTCGGCCTCGACCACGGACATCAGCGACGGCAGGTCCTCCGGCACGGTCAGCGACAGCAGGGTCTCGACCTTGCCGTCGAAGTCGGTGCGGCCGATCCCGAACAGCCCGAGGATGTCGTCGCCGACCTCGACCCGTCCGCTGTCCATGGCCAGGCTGAACGCGCCCGGCGGCAGCTCCTCGCCGAGCGTGGTCTCGGCGGGGACCGGGCAGGCAACAGCCCGTGCGATCAGTTCGAGGCACTCCCGGTCCTCGCTGTCGAAGCCGCCGGGGCTCTCGGTGACGGCGAGCAGGCAGCCGCCCTCCCGGCCGTTCAGCGGCAGCGCGCCGAGGAAGACGTCTCCGGCCGGCATCCGCCGGGAGTCGGCGCAGGCGGCGAGCTCCTCGGGTCCCAGCCACACGGCCCGCCCGGTACGGCGGGCGTCGGCCACCGCGGACCGTCCGGCGAGGGGATAGGTGTCGCGCAGCCCGTACAGCGTCCTCGGCACGCCGACCGACTCCGTCAGGCACATCAGGTCGCCGGAGTCGGCGCAGGTGTAGACGCCGGCGAACGCCGCGCCGGTGAAGACCAGGGCCTGTTCGAGTACGCGGCGCAGCCGGTCGCCGTTGGCCGGGGAGGTGGTGAGCGTCTTCAGGGCAAGTTCGGCCCGCAGACTCCTCGTTCTGCGTGCCGTAGCGCCCTCACTGACCACGTTGGCCATTACAGCGCGTATCGGCCGCGTGCGCAGCCCCTGTGAGGGTTCCGTGGAGTTCCGGGGTGGCCGAATCGCCGGAGGGCGGCCCGCCGGGCCGCCCCCGTTACGGCGCGCGCGGGCCCGATTGCCGGCGGTGCCGTCCGCTCCCGGACGCGGGGTGCCGGCCGGCGCGGGCTGCGCCGGGTCCGGGGGTGCCGGCCGGCGCGGGCTGCGCCGGGTCCGGTCGTGGGGCCGGGGTCCGGCCGCGCGCGTCGGGTGCGGGGGCGCATGGGCACGGCCTACAGCGGGTCCGTGCCCCGCCTTCGACCGTGCCGCCGTCCCCCGCGCCGCACCCGCATCCGTGCGGTGACCGTCCGCCCCGACCGCTCGCCGTGCGCGCCGGGCCACCAGCGGGTCCGCGCCCCGCCTTCGACCCTGTCACCCACCCCGCGCCGCACCCGCATCCGTGCGGTGACCGTCCGCCCCGACCGCTCGCCGTGCGCGCCGGGCCACCAGGAGAGAGCCTTGACCCCGGGGACCCGTCGCCCGGCCGTGCGAGGAGGTGGTCGGCGTGTCCGAGGGGCAGTCGCCGGGGCAGTCGTCCGGACGGGCACCGGCTGCCGGGGGCCGGACGGTCGAGCGGCCGCTGCTGTCCCTGGCGCTGGCCTCGATGATGGACGAGGTCCAGGCGCACTCCGGGGCGGTGTATCTGCTGGCGCCCGACCAGCCGGTGCTGGAGATGGCGGTGATGGCCGGCATGCCCCGGGAGTTCGCCGCGCCCTGGCAGCGGGTGGGGCTGAGCGCGCCGATCCCGGTCGCCCGGGCGGTGCGCGAGCGGCGGCTGGTCTGGGTCGGCGGCGAGGAGGAGATGGCCCGCCGCTATCCGCGCATCGCCGTGGTCCTGCCCTACCCCTTCGCGCTCGCCGCCCTGCCCGTGGTGACCCGGGCCCGTGCGTACGGCGCCGTCTTCGTGACCTGGCCCGGGTCCCACCCGCCGGTGCTCTCGGACTGGGAGCGGGAGCACCTGACCGCGGCCTGCGACCGGCTCGCGCTGCGGCTGGAGCGGGCCGCGGCGGAGAACCGCCCGGTGCGGCCGGAGCCCGATCTCCTCGCCGCGCCGCCCGCCGGCGGGGTGGCCGGCGCGCTCGGCTCGGTGGAGGCGGCCAGGATGGTGGCCAGGCTGCCCTACGGGCTCGCCTCGCTCGATCTGCACGGCCGGATCTCCTTCGTCAACGCGGCCGCCGCCGACCTGCTCGGCCTGCCCGTCGGCGAGCTGCTCGGCACCCGGCTGTGGGCGTCGGTGCCGTGGCTGAACGACCCGATGTACGAGGACCGCTACCGGGCCGCACTGATCAGCCAGCACGTCACGTCCTTCGTGGCGCTGCGTCCGCCCGGCGACTGGCTGTCGTTCCGGATGTATCCGAGCACCACCGGGCTGAGCGTCCGCATCAGCCGGGCCAGGGCGGTGGCGGAGCTGGGCCGGTCCGTGCCCCCGCCGGGCACGGGGCCGTCCAGCCTGGTGACCATCTCGCAGGTGCTGACCCTGGCCGGGGCGCTCACCGAGGCGGTGGGCGTGCAGGACGTGGTGCGACTGGTCGCGGACGAGATCGTCCCGGCCGTCGGAGGCCAGGCCCTGATGATCCTCGGCTCGCAGTCCGGGCGCCTGCACGTGCTGGGACACCGCGGGTATCCGGATGCGCGGGTGGTGGAGCGCTTCCACGGGACATCGGTCACCGCGCCGACGCCGGGCGCGCACGTGCTGTCCACCGGGGTGCCCGCCTTCTTCGACTCCCAGCAGCAGCTGGAGCGGCTCTACCCGGCGCGGCACTCGGCCCCCGACGGCTTCGCGGCCTGGGCGTTTCTGCCGCTGATCGCGTCCGGGCGCCCGGTGGGCACCTGTGTGCTCGCCTACGCCGACCGGCATTCCTTCGCCGCGGACGAGCGGGCCGTCCTGACGAGCCTGGGCGGACTGATCGCGCAGGCCCTGGAGCGGGCCCGGCTCTACGACGCCAAGCACCGGCTGGCGCACGGGCTGCAGCAGGCGCTGCTTCCCCATTCGCTGCCCCGGCTGCCGGGCTTCGACGCGGCCGCACGGTATCTGCCGGCCACCCAGGGCATGGACATCGGCGGCGACTTCTACGACCTGGTGGCCACCCACCCCACGGCGGCCGCGGTGATCGGGGACGTCCAGGGGCACAACGTGACCGCCGCCGGACTGATGGGCCAGCTGCGCACCGCGGTGCGCGCGTACACGACGGTGGGCCAGGAACCGCAGGAGGTCATGCGCAGCACCAACCGGCTGCTGATGGACCTCGGGGTGGAGCTGTTCGCCAGCTGTCTGTATCTGCGGCTGGATGCGGCGCAGGGGTGTGCCGTGATGTCCCGGGCGGGGCATCCGCCGCCGCTGCTCAGACGCCCGGACGGGCGGGTGCGCGTGCTCGACCTGGCCGGTGGGCCGCTGCTGGGGATCGACGCGGCGGCCACGTATCCGACGACGAGGGTCGGCCTCGCCCCCGGCTCGGTGCTGGTCCTGTACACCGACGGGCTGGTGGAGGCACCCGGGGCGGACATCGAGGACGCGCTCGCCGAGCTGGGGCACCAGCTCGGCGAGGCCGGGGACGTGCCGCTGGCCGAGCTCGCCGACCGCCTGGTGCGGCACAGCGCGGCGGCACGGGAGCGGGTCGACGACGTGGCGGTGCTGCTGTTGCGGGCCCGCGGGGACGGCTGAGCCGGCCGGGTTCGGCCGCGGGAACAGAGTGGTGCGGCCCCCCCCCCCGCGGGGCGGGCCACACCACAGAAAGGCCGGGACCCCGGGTGGGGCGGGCAGTGGGCGGGGGGGTCGGGGGCGCAGGCCCCCGGCGCGCGGGTCAGC
>NZ_JBIRST010000046.1:0-28584 GCF_044334385.1 Streptomyces sp. NPDC020801 | reverse complement strand
CTCAAGGAACGGACGCTTCCTTCGTACTCACCCTCTCGGGCTTTCCTCCGGGCGCTTCCCTTCGGTGTTTCCGACTCTATCAGATCTTTTTCCGACCTGATCCCCAGTCAGCGGGGTTTGTCTTCCCGGCCGTTGGGCCGTTCCGACGTCTCAAACCTTAGCGGATTCTCTCGGCGATTCCCAATCGGGCCCGCTGGGCGCCGAATCAAGATCGACGAGTCCCATTCGAATTGAATTCGGGCACGCCGAAAACAACCCCGCCGGGAGATCGTGCTGGTGGTTTGGGTGCCGCTCGTACGGCGGCAGGTGCTGCCGGAGAAGCGTTACGGCTCCGCGGCAACCCGGAGAACTTTACGGACTCGGCAGGGGGGTGTCAAGAAGCCCCTGTCAAGATCTTTTAGTCGAGGTCGCTGAGCCGGCCGCCGGCGTCCGGCTGGGCGTGCTCCACCCTGCGCAGAAGCGTGGTCAGGACCTCGCCGAGGACCGTGCGCTCCGCCGGGGACAGGTCCTGGAGGAGGTCCTCCTCGAAGACCGTGGCCAGGCGCATGGCCTCGAGCCACTTCTCGCGGCCCTCGGGAGTCAGCTCCACGATCACACGGACGCGGTTGTTCTCGTCCCGCTCCCGGGTGACCAGGCCCTCGCCGACCATGCGGTCGATCCGGTGGGTCATCGCGGCCGGGGTGAGGCCGAGGCGCTTGGCGAGGTCGCTCGGGCCCATGCGATAGGGGGCGCCGGACAGGACGAGGGCCTTGAGGACCTCCCACTCGGCGTTGCTGATGCCGAGGGCCGAGGTCTGGCGGCCGTAGGCGACGTTCATCCGGCGGTTCAGCCGGGACAGCGCCGAGACGATCTTCTCGACCTGCGGGTCGAGGTCCCGGAACTCGCGCTGGTAGGCGGCGATCTGCTCTTCGAGGGTCGGCTCGGCGGTGCCGATGCCGTCGGTGCCGCCGATGCTGCCGGGGGTGTCGCCCATGTCCGCAGTATCGCACGGGGTGGCTTGGCGTTGAAGTCCTTCGAGGTGTACTGTTTAACTTCGAAATTTAGCTTCGAAGTCTTCGGTTCTAAGTACTGAGGCACGCCAAGTACCTGAAGTACCCGAACCCATCACTTGAGAGAGGTGAACGTGACCAGGGCGATGGGCGCAGCGATGCGCCGGATCCACGTGGGCAACGCACTCAGCGCGTTCGGGCTCGGCTTCACCGTCCCCTACCTGTACGTCTATGTGGCGCAGGTGCGGGGTCTGGGAGCCATGACGGCGGGCCTCGTCCTCGCCGTCTTCGCCGTGGCCGCGCTGATCGTGCTGCCGTTCGCCGGCCGGGCGATCGTGCGACGCGGCCCGCTGCCGGTCCTGCTCACCGCCCTGGTCATGGCCGCGCTGGGGGCGCTGAGCCTGGGGCTCGCGGGCGGTGCGGCGACCGTGCTGGGGTCGGCGGCGGCGCTGGGGGCCGGGCAGGCCGTGATGCAGCCCGCACTGGCGACGATGATCGTGGACTGCTCGACGGCGGACACGCGGTCGCGCGCGTTCGCGATGCAGTTCTTCCTGCAGAACCTGGGGCTCGGCGTGGGTGGCCTCATAGGTGGTCACCTGGTCGACACCACCCGCGTCTCCTCCTTCACTCTGCTGTTCGCGATCGAGGCGGCGGTGTTCCTGCTGCTGGTGGTGCTGATGGCGACGGTGCGGATGCCGCACGCGCCGCACATCGAGGACGCGCCCGCGCAGGCCGGACGGTCGGCGAGGAGCAGCTGGAGGCAGCTGCTGGGGAACCGCGCCATGGTGCAGCTGTGCGTACTCGGCTTCGTGCTGTTCTTCGCCTGCTACGGGCAGTTCGAGTCGGGGCTGAGCGCCTACGGCGTGGAGGCCGCCGGAATCTCGACGTCGGCGCTGGGTACGGCGCTGGCCGCGAACACCATGATGATCGTGGTCGCGCAGTTCGCCGTGCTGAAGTTCGTGGAGCGGCAGCGGCGGTCCCGGGTGATCGCGGCCGTGGGGCTGATCTGGGCCGTCGCATGGGGCACGGCCGCGTACGCGGGGCTCGGACACGGCAGCCGGGCGATGGCGACGGCCGCGTTCGTGTCGACGTACGCCCTGTTCGGACTCGGCGAGGCGCTGCTGTCGCCGACGGTCGCCCCGCTGGTGGCCGACCTCGCGCCGAGCGGGATGGCGGGGCAGTACAACTCCGCCTTCGCCCTGGTGAAGCAGCTCGCGCTGGCGGTGGGGCCAGCCGTGGGCGGGCCGCTGGCGGCCACGCTGCCGGCTCCGTACGTCGTGACGTTCCTGGTGTTCTCGCTGGGGATCACCGTCCTCGCGCTGCGGCTGGGGCGCCGGCTCACCCCCGTACAGGATCATCCGTGGGCCGCGCGGAGCCGGGTGGTCGCCCGTGGTGGAGCGGTCGCGGGGCCGGTGGCCGCGGAGGCGTGAGCCCTTCGGGGCCGGGGCGGCCGTCACCTTCGGTGGCGGCCGCCGCGTCATGCCCGCCGAGCCGGCCATGCGCCCGGGCCGGCCGGCATCTGCCGGGACCCGTCAGCGGACGGCTGTCACGATGATCGTGGTGAAGGGGAGGGTCACCGTGCCGTCGGGGGCGGTGCGGTCGGCGAGCCGGGCGGCCAGGGCGTGGCCCGCCTCGGCCAGGACCTTCTCACCATGGGCTTCGAGAATCTCCTGTCCCCAGGGGAGGACCGAGAGCTGGTCCGGGGCGTACTCGGCCGGCGGGGGCAGGGTGATGCCGTAGGTGACCTCGCGGGCCGCCGGGTCCTTGAAGCCGGCGGCTCGCAGGGCGGTGGTCAGGCGTTCGGCGGGACAGGAGAAGACTCCGGCGAAGCTCTCGGCGGTCTCCGGTCCGCCGTATTCCTGGATGACCTCGTACTGGGCGGTGAAGTAGGGGCACAGGGAGCGGTCCGCCCAGACCGTGGCGGCGAAGCGGCCGCCCGGGCGGGTGACTCGGGCCGCCTCGGCCAGGGCCGCGTCCAGGTCGGGGAAGAACTGGACGCCCTGCTGGCAGACGACCGCGTCGAAGGTGGCGTCGGGGTAGGGGAGGTCGTCGGCGGAGGCCCGGGTGAACTCGATGTCGGGATACATACGGGGGTGGCGGGCCTCGGCGACCCTGAGCATGCCCTCGTTGATGTCGACGCCGAAGACGCGGCCCGAGGGCCCCACCTGGGCGGCGGCGGTGCGGGCGGCGAAGCCGGTGCCGCAGGCGAGGTCGAGGACCGTGGCGCCGGGGTAGAGGTCCGCGGCGTCCAGGAGTGCGGTGACGAAGGGCGCCATGATCGGCGCGACGTGCTGCTCGTAACGCTCGGGGGCGCTGCCCTCGAGCTGGAATCCGGATGCGTCTGCGTCTGCCATGGTGAGCTACTAGCACCGTGCCGTGGGTTCGCCTAGGCGCCGCGCGGCTGGGCGATTCCGCCCGCCTACTCGGTGGGCAGGGAGATTCCGCCCGGGGCTCCGCCCCCTGGGGCCCGTTGTGGGCCTGCGCCCCGCCCTTGGCGCGACTCAGCCCCCCGCACCCCGCCTTGGCCGTGCTCACCGGGGGAAGGGCGCTGCGGAGGGGAGGGGTCCTCGTCAGCGGAGTCCCTGGCGGTCCGTGCCCCTGGGCAGTGCGAACTCGCACCACACCGCCTTTCCGCCGCCCGGGGTGCGTCGAGAGCCCCAGTTCGACGCGATGGTGGCGACGATGGCGATGCCCCGGCCCGACTCGTCGCCCGGTTCGGCGCGGCGGCGCCTGGGCAGGTGGTCGTCGCCGTCGGTCACCTCGACGATCAGGCGGCGGTCGGTGCGGCGCAGGCGCAGGCGCATGGGCGGGGTGCCGTGCTGGAGGGAGTTGGCGACGAGTTCGCTCGCCGCGAGGACGCCCAGGTCGTGCAGGTCGGGCGGGAAGCGCCAGCTGGTCAGGACGCCGGAGGCGAACGCACGCGCGCGGGGGGCCGCTTCCACCCCGCCGAGCAGTTCCAGCGCGGCGTTGCGGAACAGGTCGCCGTCCGGGCCGGTGCGGGCGGGGTGCTGGAGGACGAGTACGGCCACGTCGTCGTCGTGGTCCGCCTGCACGCCCGCCGAGCGGACCAGGCGGTCGCAGACCACCTGGGGTGTGCCGGTCGCTCCGGCCAGGGCGCGCTCCAGGGACGCGATGCCCTCGTCCAGGTCCTCGTCCCGGCGCTCGACCAGGCCGTCGGTGTAGAGCACCGCCGTGGCGCCGGGGCCCAGCGGGACCGAGCCGGAGGAGTGCATCCAGCCGCCGGTGCCGAGCGGTGGGCCGGTGGGTTCGTCGGCGCGCAGGACGGTGCCGCTCTCGTCGCGGACCAGGATCGGCAGGTGCCCGGCGGAGGCGTACACCAGCCGGCCCTCGTTGGGGTCGTGGACCGCGTACACGCAGGTCGCGATCTGGTTGGCGTCGATCTCCGTGGCGAGGCCGTCGAGGAGCTGGAGGACCTCGTGCGGGGGGAGGTCGAGGCGCGCGTAAGCGCGGACGGCGGTGCGCAGTTGGCCCATGACCGCGGCCGCGCGCACCCCCCTGCCCATCACGTCGCCGATGACCAGCGCCGTGCGGCCGCCGCCGAGGGTGATCACGTCGTACCAGTCGCCGCCGACCGCGGCTTCCGTGCCGCCCGGCTGGTATGTCGCGGCGATGCGCAGGTCGTCGGGCTGTTCCAGCACCTGGGGCAGGAGCGAGCGCTGGAGGGTGACCGCGGTCTCGCGCTGCCGGCGCTCGCTGGCGCGCAGGCGTTCGGCGGCCTCGGCGTGGTCGGTGACGTCGGTGGCGAAGACCAGGACGCCGGAGCCGGTGCGGCCGTCGGTTGCCGGGCCCGTACGGCCGTCGGCCGGCTCGCCCGTGCGCTCGTCGCACGGCTGGACCGGGGTGCAGGTGAAGGTGTAGGAGCGGCCGTCGGGTGCCTTGCGGGACTTGAGGGTGCGTGGCCGGCCGCTGCGCAGGACCTGTTCGAGGAGCGGGAGCAGGCCCAGTTCGCGCAGTTCGGGCAGGGCCTCGCGAGCGGGTTCGCCGAGCGGCCGGGCGCCGAAGGCGCTCACATATGCGTCGTTGACGTAGGCGATGCGGTGGTCGGGGCCGTGGACGAGGGCGACGAGGGCCGGGACGCGGTCGAGGACCTCGCGCGCGGGGAGTTCGTCGACGGCGGGCACGGGCGGCATTGTCTCGTCGGTCAGTTGTTCGGCGCGGGCTCCGGGTACGGAGCCGTCGGTCCGCCGGTCCGGGGCGGTCGCGAGATCGGTCCGCGCTGCGGCGCGGCGCTGCGTTCCGGGGATGCCGGGGAGCCGGGCGCTCCAGCGCGTGAAGTTCACGAATCCTTGCCTCGTGTCGTCGTCTCAGGCCGGCTCCGGGCCCGGCCGGGGATCTCGGGCCGCGCGGCGGTGACCGCACATTCTTACCGCCCCGGTGGGTGCGGCACGGCAGGAATGCGTCATTGGTTGATCGGGGGCGAACGGCTGCCGCCCGCGGTCGTGGACCAGTCTGGCAGTGTGGCCGACCGCGCCGACATCCGTCGGACGCCGGGGCGCACGCGGGAGTTCCCCGGTCCGGTCAGGACGACCCTTTCGGGTTGATGTTCGGGTCGAGAGGATGCTTTCCACCGGCGGCGAGTGCGAACTCCGCGCGGGGATGTTCCAGCGAGCCGAGGGAGACGATCTCGCGTTTGAAGAGCCCCGCCAGCGTCCACTCGGCGAGCACGCGGGCCTTGCGGTTGAAGGTGGGCACCCTGCTGAGGTGGTAGGTGCGGTGCATGAACCAGGCGGGGTAGCCCTTCAGCCTGCGCCCGTAGATCTGCGCCACGCCCTTGTGCAGGCCGAGGGAGGCGACCGAGCCGGCGTACTTGTGCGCGTACGTCTCCAGGGGTTCGCAGCGCAGGGAGTGGGCGATGTTGTCGCCGAGGAGCCGGGCCTGGCGCAGGGCGTGCTGGGCGTTGGGCGGGGTCTCCTTGCCTTCGCCCGCGGTGACGTCGGGGACGGCGGCGGCGTCGCCCGCGGCCCAGGCGTGTTCGACGCCGTCGATCGTCAGCTGGGCGGTGCACTTCAGGCGGCCGCGGCCGTTCAGCGGCAGGTCGGTGGCGGCCAGGATCGGATGCGGCCTGACTCCGGCGGTCCACACGACCGTACGGGTCGGGAAGCGCTGGCCGTCACTGAGTACGGCGACCCGGTCGGCGCACGATTCCAGGCGGGTGCCCAGCAGCACCTGGATGTTGCGGCGGCGCAGTTCGGTGACGGCGTAACGGCCCATCTCCTCGCCGACCTCGGGCAGGATGCGGTCGGAGGCCTCGACGAGGATCCACTTCATGTCCTCCGGCTTGACGTTGTGGTAGTACCGCGCGGCGTAACGGGCCATGTCCTCCAGTTCGCCGAGCGCCTCCACCCCGGCGTATCCACCGCCGACGAAGACGAAGGTCAGGGCCGCGTCGCGGATCGCCGGGTCGCGGGTCGAGGAGGCGATGTCCATCTGTTCGAGGACGTGGTTGCGCAGGCCGATGGCCTCCTCGATGGTCTTGAAACCGATGCCGTAGTCGATGAGGCCCGGGATGGGCAGGGTGCGCGCGACGGAGCCCGGGGCCAGGACGAGTTCGTCGTACGTCAGCTTCTCGGTGCCGCCCGTGTCCTCCGTGGCGAGGGTGGTGAGGGTCGCGGTGCGGTGCGCGTGGTCGATGGACGTCGCCTCGCCGACGATGATGCGGCACTGGTCGAGGACCCGGCGCAACGGGACGACGACGTGACGAGGGGAAATCGCACCGGCGGCCGCCTCGGGCAGAAACGGCTGGTACGTCATGTAGGGGTCGGGCGTGACCACTGTGATGTCGACCTCGCCCCGCCTGAGCTCGTGTTTCATCCGCTGCTGCAGGCGCAGGGCCGTGTACATCCCGACGTAGCCGCCGCCGACAACGAGAATGCGCGCACGTTCCTTCACCATCCCATGACGCACCCGGCGCTGTCGTTTGTCCACAGCCCCTGCGATTTGTGTGACCGTCGGCCGCAGCCGCGCGGGGTTGGCCGAATTACCGGAGTGTTCGGAATACATGCAGGTCAGCGGGTGTGAGTCGGGGTGCGGAAGGTGGCGCAATCCGGACGTATACGGCCCGTACTCCGATCGGGGGGCGCTCCGTGCGGAACCTGCCCCTTCTGAATTGACCCCCGCTCAACTATGTTCGTGTGTCGACGGGGTGTAGGGGATGTGGTCGAACGAGCCCGCGAGGTCCCACCGGATCTCGGTGTCGGGCCCGGTCGCGCACGATCCCCGTTTCGCGCACCCCGGATTCAGTGACGGGGAGAGTCTCCGGGGGGAGACGTCATTACCGGGGGATCACTTATGCACATTCAGGACACTCATTGGTCTACCGCGTCCGCCATCGCACCCGGCGGCGGAGCGATGAGCGCGGCGGCGGGCGGGCGTGGGGACGACTCCCGGTCCGTGCGGACGACACCGCTGCGGGTGGACGCACAGCGCAACCTCGAGCACGTGCTGCGGGCCGCGCGCGAGGTGTTCGGCGAGCTGGGGTACGGAGCGCCGATGGAGGACGTGGCACGGCGCGCACGGGTCGGCGTGGGCACGGTGTACCGGCGCTTTCCGAGCAAGGACGTCCTGGTGCGGCGGATAGCCGAGGAGGAGACCGCACGGCTGACCGAGCAGGCGCGGGCCGCGCTCGGCCAGGAGGACGAGCCGTGGTCGGCGCTCTCGCGCTTCCTGCGCACCTCGGTGGCCTCCGGCGCCGGGCGGCTGCTGCCGCCGCAGGTGCTGCGGGTCGGCGTCGCCGAGGACCGCGTCGACGGCGCGGCCGGACCGGACAGGACGCGGGTGCCGCAGCAGCGGACCCAGTTGGGGACGGCCGAGCTGCGGCTCGTACCCGACGCGGCCACGGTGCTCTCCTCGGGCGCGGACGACGACGCGGGGGCGGCGGCGCTGCTCGAGGTCGTGGGCCGGCTCGTGGAGCGGGCGCGCGCGGCGGGCGAACTGCGGCCGGACGTCTCGGTGTCGGACGTGCTGCTGGTCATCGCGACCGCGGCGCCCTCCCTGCCGGACGCGGCCCAGCAGGCGGCCGCCTCGGCACGGCTGCTGGACATCCTGCTGGAGGGCCTGCGGTCGCGGCCGGTGTGAGTGTGTGGGCGTCCGGGCCGGTGACATCCGTCGGGCACTCCCCGTCCGGGTGAACACCGGTACCGCGTCGCGGCAAGTCCCCTCGGACGAGTGGATGGTCCGTGCTGCCCGGCCCCCGGCCGAAAGCCGGTGTGGCACTCTGACCCGGTGATCGGGACGGCTGGGCAGGCGGCGGGGGCTTTCCGCGATGGGCGTTGACGGGCGCGACGAGTTTCTCGGGGACGGCGGGACGGGCACCGAAGGGCCACGCGACGGGCTGCGCTCGCCGCAGGTGCCGAGCCAGGGCGGACCGGCCGGGGTCCCGCAAGGCACCGCCCCAAAACAGGCAGGCGCCCGCGCACGGCCAGGCGCCCCGGCACCGGGCGGTGTCCCGGCGCAGCGCGAGTGGCGTGAGCGGGACGGGGACGGGGGGGCTGCCGCGGTCGGCCGATCTGCCGCCGTCCGACTCCGAGCTGGTCGGGCGGATGCGCGCGGGCGACGACACGGCGTACGAGGAGCTGTTCCGGCGCCACGCCGACGCCGTACGCCGCTACGCCCGCACCTGTTGCCGCGACGCCCACACCGCCGACGACCTCACCGCCGAGGTGTTCGCCGGCATGCTCCAGGCAGTGCGCGGCGGCTCCGGCCCCGAGCACGCCGTGCGCGCCTATCTGCTGACCACCGTCCGCCGGGTCGCCGCGCGCTGGACGAAGACCGCCGGGCGCGAGCAACTGGTCGACGACTTCGCGGTGTTCGCGGCGCAGGCCGTGCGTGTCAGCGGGGTGCCCGACGACACGGCGCCCCTGGGCTCCTTCGGCGGGGGTCTGGACCTCGGCGCCGAAGTGCGCGCGCTGCACGAGGCCGAGCAGTCCATGGCCATGCGGGCCTTCCGCTCGCTGCCCGAGCGCTGGCAGGCCGTGCTGTGGCACACCGAGGTCGAGGACGAGTCGCCGAGCGAGGTCGCCACCCTGTTCGGGCTGGACGCCAACGGCACCCGCGTCCTGGCCAGCCGCGCCCGCGAGGGCCTCCGGCAGGCCTACCTCCAGGCCCACGTCAGCGCCGCCCTCGCCGACGACGAGGAGTGCGCCCGCTACGCCGATCGGCTCGGCGGCTACGCCCGCCGCAAGCTGCGCACCCGTGCCGAACGCGGACTGCGCAAGCACCTGGAGGAGTGCGCGAGGTGCCGGCTGGCGGCCAGCCAGATCGAAGAGGTCGCCGGCGGCATCCCCGCCGTGGTCCCGGTCGCCGTCATCGGCTGGTTCGGCGCCGCCGGGTACGCCAAGGCGCTCGGCATCATCGCCGGCGCCTCGGGCGCGGCGGGTGCCGTGGGCGCGGCCGTCACGGGCGGGGCCGGGGCAGGCGCGGCTGCCGGGGGCGGCTCCTTGGGCGGGGCGGGCGCGGGAGGCGCGGGAGGCGGCGCGGCTGTCTCCGAGGGGCTGGGCGCGCCGGTGAAGGCCGGTATCGCGGCCGGTGTCGTCGCCGTGGCCACCACGGCGGTCGCGCTCGCGCTGGCCGGGCACGGCGCCCCGGCCAGGAAGCCGCAGGCGGCCCCGCCGCCCGCGTCGGCCCCGGTCGTGGGGGCGCAGCCCCCGACGCCCGCGCCACCGGAGCCGACACCCACACCCACACCGGCGCCCACGCCGAGTGCGAAGCCCGGCCCGCAGCCGCCGGTGCACGCCGCCGCGGCGACCTCGCCACCCCGGCCGGCACCGAAGCCGTCACCGGCACCGGCCTCCAGGCCCACCCCGACGCCGGCACAGCCTCCCGCGCCCAGCCCCTCACCGACGCCCCCGCCTGCCCCGACGCCCCCGCCTGCCCCGACACCTCCGCCCGCGCCCGCCCCGGCCGTCCACCGGTGGAGCGAGCTGGACTACGACGTCACCGGCGACGGCACCCGGCCGGAGATGCGGCTCGGCGCCAGCAGCTGGGTGTGGCAGCGGTACGGCATGTCGATCGGCGCCGAGCGCTACACCGACGGGGTGACCGTCCACGGCAAGTCCTCCGTGACGGTCCGCCTCGACCGCGCGTGCTCCGCCTACGACGCCCTGGCCGGCGAGGACGACCTGACGGCCGGGCTCGGCAGGGTCTCCTTCTCCGTCTACGCCGACGGAGTACGGCTGTGGCACTCGGGCACGCTCGCGGGCGGCGACCCGGCGGTTCCCGTCCATGTGGGCCTCGCCGGCCGAAGGACCGTACGGCTGGTCGTCGAGCCGCGCAGCGCCTTCGACTCCGTGACCCTCGTGGACTGGGCCGAGTCGAGGTTCACCTGCCGCTGACCCGGTGGGCCCGCACGGCGTCCGCGAGCTCGGTCAGGACGTCCTCCACGGTCAGGGCGGCGCCGCGGACCCTTTCGGCGGCGCAGCGGCCGGCGGTGAGGGCCGCGCGGGCCGCGGCCTCGAGGCGCTCCGCGGTCGCACGCTCCGGCCCGGCGCGCGGGCGTCCGTCGCGCCACTGGTCGGCGGCCGCGAGCAGGCGGACGGCGCCCGGCAGGTCGCCGAGGCGGGCCAGCGGCTCGGCCGCCATGTCCACGAGCGCCGCGGTGATCACCTCCGAGCACCGCTGTTCGACGGCGGTGCGCAGCGCGTCCGCCAGCATGGGCAGCCCGTGCTCCGGGCCCGACTCGCCGACCGTGACGCGCGCGTCGAGCGCGCTGAGCATCGCCTCGAACTGCGGGGGCGGAGTACCGCGCTCGGTCTCCGCGCGGGCCGCCTCGCACAGGGCGCGCGCACCGGCCACGTCCCCGTCGTCCATGGCGATCTGTGCGCGCAGCAACAGGACGAACGCCCTCGAGTCGGCCACCCCGTAGCGATCGGCCGCCGTGTGCGCCTCGTCCAGGGCGGTCAGGGCAGCGGCCCGGTTGCCGCACCGGTAGCCGATCTCGGCGAGCCGGGCGAGGAGGAACGGCGACTCGGCGTGCGCGCCCACCTCGTGGGCGAGCCGCAGTGCCTCCTCGTACTCGCCGCGCGCCTCCTCGAACCTGCCGCGCGCCATGGCCGCCTCGCCGGCCGCGCTGCACACCTGCGCCCGCATCCAGCGGTCGCCCACGCGCCGGCTGAGCAGCCGCAGCTCCGCCAGGTCGTCGTCCACGCCCCGCAGGTTGCCGGGGGAGTCGACGACCAGGTGCGTGCGGAACATGAGGGTGACGCCGGTCTCCCAGTCGCCGCCGTGCACACGGCAGTTGGCGACGGCCGCGTCCATGGCGGGGCGGACCTCGTCCGGGCCGCCGGTGTAGTAGACGGTCAGCGGCCAGACGATGCCGGGCATTCGGGCCGCCTGCGGACCGCCGCCCTCGAAGGCGGCCCGGACCCGGCCGACGTAGCGCGCGAACCGCTCGTCCCGCACCCAGTCCACCGGCTCGGACTCGGAGGTGAGGAACAGGTGCAGCATCCGCAGGTCCATCCGCAGGGCGTGGAGCGGATGGCGCGCCTCCCCGTCCGGGGCGTCAAGCAGGGCGTCCACCGGGTCGACGGAGCCGGGCAGGGAGCGGAACCCGGCGCCGCCGGCGCCCGGGGCCGCCCGGCCGGAGGCGTCCGGTGCGTCGAGGGCGACGCCCAGACGCAGGACGCGCTGGACCCACTCGGCGGCTTCCCGCCGGTGGTTGCGCAGCCACCAGAACCAGCCCATGGCGAGGACGAGCTCGCCCGCGTCCCGCTCGTCACCGGTCGCGAGGGCGCGGTCGAGGGCCGCGCGGACGTTGTCCAGCTCGGTCTCCAGGCGGGCGATCCAGGGCAGTTGCCCGGCGGAGCGGAGCAGCGGACCGGCCTCCTCGGCGAGCGCACGCACCCAGGCGCGGTGCCGGCGCTCCGCGGCGGCGCGTTGCTCGGGGACCTCGGTGGCGCGCTCGAGGGCGTACTCGTGGATGGTCTCCAGCATGCGGTACCGCATGCCGCCGTCACCGCCGGCCGGAGCCGCGACGATCAGGGACTTGTCGACGAGCGCCCCGACGAGGTCCGCCGCGGGGCCGGTGCACACGGCCTCCGCGGCGGCGAGGTCCCAGCCGCCCGCGAAGACGGACACCTCGCGCAGCACCGTCCGCTCCCGCTCGTCGAGCAGGTCCCAGGACCAGTCGACGACGGCCCGCAGGGTCTGCTGGCGGGGCAGGACCGTACGGCTGCCGGCGGTCAGGAGCCGGAAGCGGTCGTCGAGCCGGTCGGCGATCTGCCGCGGGGTGAGCAGGCGCAGCCGGGCGGCGGCCAGTTCGATGGCCAGCGGGAGTCCGTCCAGGCGCCGGCAGATCTCCGCGACGGCCTCCCTGTCACCGAGCACGGCGCCGACGTCGGGACGGACGGCGGCGGCGCGCTCGGCGAAGAGGCGGTGCGCCTGGTCGGGGAGCAGGGGCTCGACCGGGCGCACCATCTCGCCCGGCACTCCCAGAGGTTCACGGCTGGTGGCGAGGATCGTGAGCCCGGGGCAGCGGGTGAGCAACGTCTCGGCGAGGTCGGCGGCCGCGCCGATGACATGTTCGCAGTTGTCAAGGATCAAGAGTTCGCTGCGCGGGGCGCAGTACTCGACGAGCAGGGCGACGGGGTCGTCCTGCGGGGTCGCCAGATCGTTGGTCATCAGCACGGTCTCCCGCAGACCGAGCGCGCTGACCACCGCTCCTGGCACCGCCTCCGGCCGGTCGAGCGGCGCCAGCTCGACCAGCCACGCCTGCGGGAGCCCGACGGCGGCCTCCTCGGCGAGGCGGGTCTTGCCAGAGCCTCCTGGTCCGGTGAGGGTGACCAGACGGGCCCTGTGCATATCGGAACGGATGGCGGCGAGTTCGGGTTCCCGGCCCACGAAAGAGGTAAGCCGCGGACGGATGTTGCCGGTGCGCTCGACCGGGTTCCTCGCGGGAAACGGTTCTGCGGCGCCGCCCGCGGAGGCCGTCGGCGCGAGCAGCTCGGCGTGCAGCGCGCGCAGCTCCGGGCCGGGATCGGTGCCCAGACCGTCGGCCAGGGCCCGGCGGGCGGTCTCGTAAGCGGCCAGGGCCTCGGCGCCGCGGCCGGCGTCGCGCAGGGCGCGGATGAGGAGGGCGTGCAGTGGTTCGTCGTACGGGTGGGCGGCGGTGAGCTCCCTCAACTCCGCTGCGGCGTCGGGGGCGTGCCCGAGCCGCAGCCTCGCAGTGGCTCGGGCACGGACCGCGTCCAGGCGCAGCGCCTCGGGGCGCGCGGCGGCCGAACGGTCGGGCAGGTCGGCGAGAGCGGCACCGCGCCACAGGGCGAGGGCCTCGTCGAGAAGCGGCAGGGCGGCGGGAGCCTCGCCTCGGCGCAGAGCAGCGGTGCCGTCCCGTACCAGCCGCTCGAAGACGAACAGGTCGACCTCCTCCCTGTCCGCGGCGAGCCGGTATCCGCCGGCCTCGGAGACGACCGCGTCCCTGCCGACGGTACGACGGAGCCGTCCGACCAGGGCCTGGAGGGCGGCCGGGGCGTCCTGGGGCGGGTCGTTCCCCCAGACCTCGTCGATCAGGACGTCCGGGTCGGCGACCCGGCCCGGCCGCAGCGCGAGGGCGGTGAGCAGCGCGCGCAGGCGGGGGCCGCCGAGGGCTACGACGGTGCCCTGGTCGTCCTCCGCCTGGGTGACGCCCAGGATTCTGTACCGCACCGGCTCATTCTCACCGGGGGATGAGAAGCGCGGCACGGGATTTACGCCCGGCGCCATGAGCGGAGCCCACTCGCAAAGGCCCCGAGCCGCAGCGAGCAGGGGCCGACTCCACCGCCCGGCCGTCCGCGGGCCGGGAGGTGGAACGAGACCCGCACCCGCGCGGCGACGGGAGCGGGAGCGGCAGCGGGTCGTGGGGGTGCGTCCGCCCGCCGCGTACTTCGTCTCCGCCCAGTCCCGCCCTGGCAACCGCAGCAGTACGCCCGAGTGCGGCGGGCCGCGCGTGCCCCACGACCCCGGCCCACCCACACACCCCGGGCGCCCCCTGCACCCGGCCAAAGGCACCCCCGCCCCCGCCCCAGCCCCCACAACACAGTCCCAGGCACTGCCCGCACCCCGCCGGAGGCACTCGCACCCCCAGGCGCCACGGCACCCCCGCCGGAGCAGCCGCTCAACACCGCAGGCCAACCGCTCAACCACCGGAGCCGCCGCCACACCACCGGAGACCAACCGCTCCCCACCAAAGGAGCCGCGCAACCCCCGCAGACCAACCGCTCAACCACCGCAGACCAACCACTCAACCACCGCAGACCAACCGCTCAACCCCCGGCGGCCAACGCCCCCCGCCGTGGCGCGATCCCCGCAGGCACCGCCCTCGCCCGCGCCGGCGTCCCCGTCCAGCACGTACCCCGACGCGCCAGCAGCCGCCGCAGCCACACCTCCAGGGACACCAGGTCCGCCAGGCCGTCCAGCGGCAGCGCCTCCCCCTCCGCCGCCGCGCGCAGGGCCTTCCGGACCACCCGCGCCTCCACCAGCCCCGCCTCCGCAAGCAGCGGCGTCGCGAACAGGTCGATCAGCTCGTCCACGGCCACCCGCAGGCCCGTGCGGGCCGCCACCGCAGCCGGCGCGTGCGAGGTCGCGCCCCACCCGGGCGGCAACTCCCCCACTCCGGCCCCCTCCAGGACCGTACGCAGAATCGCCGCCCGCGCCCCGGGCTGCACCCGCAACGCCTCGGGAAGAGCCCGGCACGCCCGTACGACCTGGTTGTCGAGGAACGGCGCGTGCAGCCGCTGCGAGCGGATCTCGGCGGCCTGCTCCAGTACGCGCAGATCCGCCGCGTGCCGTGCCAGTGCCGCACGCGCGCGATAGTCGCCCGGCCGCTGCCCCGGTCCGGCCACCCCCGCGCGGCCCGTCGCCCGTTGCAGGCGAACCGATACTTCGGCCAGTGCCTCCCCGGTCAGCCACCGGGCCGCGGGCCCGGGTCTGGCCCAGGCCAGCGCCGCCAGCGAGGCCCCCACCGCGCCTCCGGGCTCGTCGAACCGCCGGTGCAGCAGCCGCTCGGCGAGGACCTCCAGTCCCGCACGGTACGGCGTCCGCGCCAGCCGCCGCGCCGCGCCGTACACGCGCGCGGGGACCATCACCGACCCGTCGGCCCTGGCCAGCGCGGCGACCGGACGCACCAGATGCCTCCGCTTGCGGTCCATCAGCAGGTCCGCCAGCCGCGCCGGATGAGCGTCGAGCACCTGCCGCGCCCCGTACCCGGTGAAGTGGTCGGCGCTCCCGGAGGCCAGGCGCGCCCGGTGCCGCGCCGCCGTCACCAGCGAGGGCCCGGGCTCGTCCGTCAGTGGGCCCTCCAGATCGGCGTACGGCAGGAACTCCTCACCGCCCGTCACCACCACGTGGTGCAGCCGCGGATTCGCCGCCAGCGACCCGGCCCGCTCCAGCTCGGCCTCCCGCCCCCCGACGGCGAGGTCGTTGAAGGTGACGGCCAGGAGCCGCTCGCCGGCGCCCGTACCGTGACCGAGCAGCGTGCCCGGCATTCCCGGCAGCCCCGCCGCCAGCAGCGCGAGGGTCCCCGAGGCGGGTCCTCCGGACAGGTCCGCGCCGATGCCCGGCACCGGCATCCCGCGGGCCGCACGCCGCTCGGCGGGGCCCATGCCGGGCACCGGACCGGGGTCGATGTCGGGCACGTGCCGGGGCGCGGACAGCCGGGCGCGGACGGCGTCGACCAGCGCGTCCCGCACCGCGTCGACGGCGCTGTCCGGGTCCGCCGCGGGAGCCGCCACCGCCAGTGAGGCGACCTGCTCGTACCCGGCGACCTCTCGCGCACCCGCGCGCAGGATCAGCGCATGCCCGGGCGGAATGCGCCGTACGCCGTCGTACGGCGTGGAGTCGTGCAGCGCGGCCGGTACGTCGGGGGCGGCGAGCAGGGCGGCCAGGTGCCCGAAGTCGAGGTTGGCCTCGATGAGGTCGGCCAGCGGCAGCGCGGCCGTCGCATAGGCCGTACCGCCGGCCCAGGGGGTGTGGAACACCGGGCGGGCGCCCGCGAGATCGCCGCATACGGTGATGCGCCGGCCCACCTGGACGACGGCCGTGTAGCTGCCGGACCAGGCGGTCAGATGCCGCAGCGCGCCCCCGCGCGCGGCGAGCAGACCCACCCGCAGCTGGTCGTCGGAGGCGCCGCAGGTGCCGAGCACGGCGATCCTGGTCTGTGCGTCGGCCGTCACCAGCCGGACCTCGTCCGGCCGCCAGTCGCCGACCGCCCACAGCGGATCGGGGTCGCCCCACAGGAGCTGGGAGCCCACCGGATGCACGGTCTCGCCGTCGTACCCGGTGGCGCCCGCGGAGCCGGTCCCGGCGGCTCCCGTGGCGGTGCTGCTCCAACCCACCAACCACCGCATCGACGCCTCCACGGACTGTGGACAACCAGTGCACCGCATGAACCGGGTCACCATGCTGCCACGAAGGAAGCGCGCCGGAGGGGAGGCGGAGCCGCCTTCGATCCGCCGCGCGCGCCCCCGCGCGCCTGCTGGAGAGGTGGCGAACGCCCTTACCGGGCACGGCCGCTGCGACGCGAATGCGCCCCCTGATGCGCTCCCTCAACACCCTTCGCGCCGTCAAGTGCCATGGTGAGGGCCGCAATCGGCGGCCAGAAGTGGGGTCGGTTTTCGGCCAAATCGGCGCCGGAGGAACGGGCGTGCCCACGCTCCGTACACGCTCCGCGCGCCACATGGGCAACGCACAGTCCGGGAGGCGGAGTTCGCCTCCCGGACCGGTCCGCCGCCCGCGGGGATGAAGGCGGCGGTGTCCCCCAGCCCACTGGATCCAGTACAGCGGGCCGACCCACGCACCACCATGGAATCGCTCCCCCGGTGGCCGGAGAAGAGCGCACGGACGGGCGCACGGCCACACAACAGGGGCACGCCGCAACCCTGCGTGCAGGGGGCCGTACTCCCGTGCGGGCCACAATCCCGCCATCCGGAAGAATGCCCCTTAACGCTTGGGATGCGGCGAACTACGCTGGGTTTACGAATGCCGCGTGGTTATGCCAGCGCGGCAGCCGTCTGTGTCGAGGGGTGGCGCATGTCCAGGGAGCAACGCGGGCCGAACGAAAAGCTCGGCGCCGTTCTCGCCCTCGCGGGAATCAGCAATGCAGGACTCGCGCGACGCGTCAACGACCTTGGCGCCCAACGCGGGTTGACTCTTCGCTACGACAAGACGTCGGTGGCACGCTGGGTTTCGAAGGGGATGGTTCCGCAGGGTGCGGCGCCACACCTCATCGCGGCCGCCATCGGCCAGAAGCTCGGCCGCCCGGTGCCGCTCCACGAGATCGGCCTGGCGGACGCGGATCCCGCACCCGAGGTGGGCCTCGCCTTCCCCAGGGACGTCGGCCAGGCGGTGAGGTCGGCGACGGAGCTGTACCGGCTCGACCTCGCCGGCCGCCGGGCCGGCGCCGGCGGCATCTGGCAGTCGCTCGCCGGTTCGTTCGCAGTGAGCGCATACGCAACGCCCGCCTCCCGATGGCTGATAACCCCGGCCGACAGTTCGGTGGCGCGCGAGGCGGGAGGGGCGGAGGGCTCCGGCGCACCGATCAAAGTCGGCCACAGCGATGTGCAGAAGCTGCGGGAGGCCGCTGAGGACGCCAGGCGCTGGGACTCCAAGTACGGAGGCGGCGACTGGCGTTCGTCGATGGTGCCGGAGTGCTTGAGGGTCGAGGCCGCACCGCTGCTGCTCGGCTCCTATTCCGACGAGGTCGGCCGGGCCCTGTTCGGCGCGAGCGCCGAACTCACCCGCCTGGCAGGGTGGATGGCCTTCGACACCGGCCAGCAGGAGGCCGCGCAGCGCTACTACATCCAGGCGCTGCGCCTGGCCCGCGCGGCTGCGGACGTCCCCCTGGGGGGCTACGTCCTGGCCTCGATGTCCCTCCAGGCGACCTACCGCGGCTTCGGCGACGAGGGCGTCGATCTCGCGCAGGCCGCCCTGGAGCGCAACCGCGGCCTGGCCACCGCCCGCACCATGAGCTTCTTCCGCCTGGTCGAGGCACGCGCGCACGCGCGCGCCGGTGACGCCCAGGCGGCCGGCGCGGCCCTGAAGGCGGCCGAGGGCTGGCTGGAGCGCTCCCGGGAGGGCGACAACGACCCGACCTGGCTCGGCTTCTACGGCTACGACCGGTTCGCCGCCGACGCCGCCGAGTGCTACCGCGACCTGAAGGCACCGCGCCAGGTCCGCCGCTTCACCGAGCAGGCCCTGTCGAAGCCCACGGAGGAGTTCGTGCGCTCGCACGGCCTCCGGCTCGTCGTCTCGGCGGTCGCCGAACTGGAGTCGGGGAACCTGGACGCGGCCTGCGAGCAGGGGGTGCGGGCGGTGGAGGTCGCCGGGCGCATCTCGTCCGCGCGCACCACGGAGTACGTCAAGGATCTCCTCCACCGGCTCGAGCCCTACGGCGACGAGCCCCGTGTGGTCGAGCTCCGGGAGCGCGCGCGCCCACTGCTGATGGCCCCGGCCTGAGCCGCCCCGCCCAGGGCGGACCCCGGCGAGGGCCGAGCAGAACCCCGTCCCCGGGGGCCCGCGGGCAGCCGGCCGGCCGGGGCCGGCCGGGCGCGGCCATCCACGGGGCCGCGCGGTACGCAACCGGTTCGGCCCCGGCCGGTCACGGAGCGGCCCGGCCGGCCGACCGGCCACGGAACGGTTCCGCGCGCCCAGGCCGCACCTCCCACGTGCCCCGGCGGCCGCCGGCATGAGCCCGGCCGGGCCGGGCCCCCGGACACACCGGCCTGCGCCGGACCGGCACGCCCAGTCGACTCACGGCCGACCGCGCGTTCAGGCCGGGGAGCCCCGGCCGGTGCCGGTTTGAAGCGGTTGTCAGTGGTGCAGTGCACTATCGAAGCGGGAGGTGGAGCGGATGCGGCCGGAGATCGCTTACGACTGTGACGTGCTGGTGATCGGAGGCGGGATCGTCGGCCTGTCGACGGCGTACGCGATCACGCGCGCCGCGCCGGGCACCCGCGTGACCGTGCTGGAGAAGGAACCGGGCCCGGCGCGGCACCAGACGGGACGCAACAGCGGTGTGATCCACAGCGGGATCTACTACCGCCCGGGCTCCCTGAAGGCGCGGTACGCGGTGCGGGGCGCCGCGGAGATGGTCAAGTTCTGCGCGGAGTACGGCATCGCGCACTCCGTCACGGGCAAGCTGATCGTCGCCACCGGGCGGGCGGAGCTGCCCCGGCTGCACGCCCTGGTCCAGCGCGGCCGGGAGAACGGCATTCCGGTGCGGGAGCTGGGCGCCGCCCAGATCGCGGAGTACGAGCCGGAGGTGCGCGGACTGGCCGCGATCCACGTGGGGACGACGGGGATCTGCGACTTCGTGGGCGTGGCCCGGCAGCTGGCCGAGGCCTCGGGCGCGGAGATCCGGTACGGGGCGCGGGTCGTCCGGGTGGACCGGCGGCCGGAGCTGGGGGTGGCCGTCCTCACCGCGCGCGGCGACGTCGTACGCGCACGAGTGCTGGTCAACTGCGCCGGACTGCACTGCGACGAGGTGGCCCGGCTGACCGGGGACGAACCGGAGGTACGGATCGTGCCGTTCCGGGGTGAGTACTACGAGCTGGCGCGGCCGGAGCTGGTGCGGGGGCTGGTGTATCCGGTGCCGGACCCGGCGTTCCCGTTCCTCGGCGTGCATCTCACGCGCGGGACGGACGGTGGCGTGCACGTCGGGCCCAACGCGGTGCCCGCGCTCGCCCGGGAGGGGTACCGATGGGGGGTCGTACGGCCCCGGGAGCTGGCGGCGACGCTGAGCTGGCCGGGGTCGTGGCGGATCGCGCGGCGGCACTGGCGGTACGGGGCCGGGGAGCTGCGGCGGTCGGTGTCCAGGGCGGCGTTCACGCGCGCGGTGCGCAGGCTGATGCCCGAGGTGCGGGAAGAGGACCTGGTGCCGGCGGCCGCGGGGGTGCGGGCGCAGGCGGTGCTGCGGGACGGGACGCTGGTGGACGACTTCCTGATCCGTGAGGGGGTGCGGGCCGTGCATGTGCTCAACGCGCCCTCGCCCGCGGCCACCGCCTCACTGCCCATCGGGCGGGAGGTGGCGCGTCGGGCGCTGGCCGTGCTGGCATCGGCGTGAGGGTGCCCGGCGCCGCTGCCGCCGTCGCGGTCCGGGGCCCGCTGCACCCCTGCCCGTCCCGTCCCCGAGGGTTGCCGCCCCGTAAAATCGACCTCACTGTGTCTGACTCCCTGAACACCCCCGAAGCTCCCGGATCCCCGCGCCCCGCCCCCGGTGAGCAGCCCCGTCACATCCCCGGCGAGTCCGTGCGGCACACCCGGGCCAAGGGGGAGCCGCGGTTTCCCGACGGGCCCAAGGCCGATCCCGCCGGGTCGCACTTCGAGCGGCGGATCCGCAGCTTCCAGCCGCGGCGCAGCCGGGTGACCGCGGGGCAGGCGGACGCGCTGCAGCGGCTGTGGCCCAAGTGGGGACTGGACATCGACGGGCAGCGGGTGATCGACCTCACCGAGCTGTTCGGGAACACCGGGCCGGTGGTGCTGGAGATCGGGTTCGGGATGGGCGAGGCCACCGCGCAGATGGCGGCCGCCGACCCGGACACCAACGTCCTCGCCGTCGACGTGCACACCCCCGGCCAGGGCAACCTGCTGAGCCTGGCCGACCGCAACGGCCTGACCAACGTCCGGGTCGGCAACGGCGACGCCATCATCCTGCTGCGCGAGATGCTGGCCCCCGACTCCCTCGACGGGCTGCGCGTCTACTTCCCCGACCCCTGGCCCAAGAAGAGGCACCACAAGCGGCGGCTGATCCAGCCGGAGTTCCTGACGCTGGCCGCCGCCCGGCTCAGGCCCGGGGCGATCGTGCACTGCGCGACCGACTGGGAGCCGTACGCCGAACAGATGCTCGAAGTGCTGACCGCACACCCGGACTTCGAGAACACCCAGCCCCACGGCGGTTTCGCGCCCCGCCCCGCGTTCCGGCCGCTGACCCGTTTCGAGGGCCAGGGACTGGACAAGGGACATGAGGTGAACGATCTGCTCTTCCGTCGCGTACAGCACGAGGACCGACTGCAGGAGCAGCAGACAGACCAGCCCCCCGCCGAGCGCCGAGACCGCGGCTGACGAGCCCCGAACCCCCAGCGCGACAAGGCCCCGTCGCGGGCGGCGCCCTCCCCCGTTAGGGTCAATGCCGTGGCCACCTGTCCCCCGTACCCGACGCAACCCAGCGGTCCCCCCGGCGGCGGCGACGGCCGGCCGCGGCACGCGCACTGGTGGCAGAAGCGATGGGTGCGGTACGGCGCCCTCACCACCCTGCTGACGCTCTCCGGGCTCGTCATCCTCGCCCTGGTGCGCCGGCAGACCGGCACGGAGGGCTTTCTGGTCGGGCTGGGCCTGGCCGTCCTGCCCGTACCGCTGCTGATGGCCGCCTTCCGCTGGCTGGACCGGGTCGAGCCCGGCCCCTGGCGGAACATGCTCTTCGCCTTCGCCTGGGGCGCCTGTGCGGCGGCCCTGATAGCGATCGTCGCCAACAGCTTCGCCACCCACTGGATAGCCACGGCGACTGCCGATCCCTCCAGCGCGGACACCCTTGGCGCGACCGTGATAGCGCCGGTCGTGGAGGAGTCCGCCAAGGCCGCCGCCGTCCTGCTGATCTTCCTCTTCCGCAGACGCGACTTCACCGGCATCGTCGACGGTGTGGTCATCGCCGGGGTCACCGCCACCGGCTTCGCGTTCACCGAGAACATCCTCTATCTCGGCACCGCCTTCGGCACCGACCAGCTCAGCGGCGGCCGGGGGATCGCCTCCGTCACCGCGGCGACCTTCTTCGTGCGCGTCATCATGTCGCCGTTCGCGCACCCGCTGTTCACCGTCCTCACCGGCATCGGCTTCGGCGCCGCCGCGCTGTCCGCGGACCGCCAGCACCTGCGGCGGATCCTTCTGCCACTGGCCGGACTTCTGCTCGCGATGGGCATGCACGCGTTCTGGAACGGCTCCTCGAACTTCGGCCAGTACGGCTTCTTCGCGGTCTACGGAGCCTTCATGGTGCCCGCGTTCGGGCTGCTGACCTGGCTGGTCATCTGGACGCGCCAGCGCGAGCTGCGGACCGTGCGCGAGGAGCTGCCCGCCTACGCCGCCGCCGGCTGGCTGACGCCGGCCGAACCGTTCGCCCTGGGCTCCATGCGGGCGCGCAGGCTGGCCCGCGAGTACGCGGGACGGCACCTGGGCAAACCGGCCGCGCGGACGGTCTCCCAGTACGAGGCGTACGCCACCTCCCTGGCGTTCCTGCGGCACCGGGGGAACCGGGGCCGGGCCGGCGCCGACTTCGTCGTACGGGAGCAGGAGCTGCTGCACGAGCTGTGGCGCAGGCGGGAGGCGGCGCAGCCCGCGCTGGACCACGCGGCGCGGATGACGGCGCCGCCGGTGCGGGTCGCCCCGCAGCCGTGGCCGGTGCACGGGGACTACGGGTCATACGGCGTCCACGGGGCGTACGGGGTGCACGGGGTGTACGGCCACCCGGCGGCGCTTCAGCCCCAGTACAACCCGCACCCCGAACACAACCCGCACCCACCGCACCCGCCGCACCCCGAACACAACCCATACCAGCCGCACCAGCCGCACCAGCCGCACCCCGAACACAACCCGTACCAGCCGCACCCCCACAACCGGTACCAGTCGTAGCCGGGAGCCAGCCGGCGGGCCAGCGGGTCTAAGGGCCGACGGGCCTAAGGGCCCACGGGCAGGGCAGGGACCGGCGCGGCGGCCGCGCCGAGGACCGGACCGGCGGTCAGGCGGAAGCCTGCGTCAGCTTCCCGAGTTCCTCCTCCGTCAGCCGCAGCTCCGCCACGCCCAGCAGCGCCGGAAGCTGGTCGACCGTCCGCGCCGAGGCGATCGGGGCGGCCACCGTCGGCTGGGCCGCGAGCCAGGCCAGGGCGACCGTGGCGACCTCGGTGCCGTGGGCGAGGGCGACCTCGTCCAGGGCGGCGAGCACCTTCTGGCCGCGCTCGGTCTCCAGGTGCTTGGCGGCGCCCTGGGCCCGCGCGCTGTCCACCGTGGCACCCGGCCGGTACTTGCCCGTCAGGAAGCCTGAGGCGAGTGCGAAGTACGGCACGGCGGCCAGGCCGGCCCGCTCGGCGAGGTCCCGCAGCTCGCCCTCGTAGGTGTCGCGCGAGACGAGGTTGTAGTGCGGCTGGAGTGCCACGTACCGGGCCAGGCCCTCGCGCTCGGAGAAGTCCAGGGACGCCGCCAGGCGCTCGGCAGAGATGTTGGAGGCGGCGATGTGCCGCACCTTGCCCGCCTTCACCAGTTCGTCGAGCGCGCCGACGATCTCCTCGACCGGCACTTCCGGTTTGTCGAAGTGGGTGTAGTACAGGTCGATGTGGTCGGTGCCCAGACGCCGGAGAGAGGCGTCGGCGGCGGCCCTGATGTTGGCGGCGGTCAGCCCCTGGTAGTCGGGGTGCTGGCTGACCTTGGTGGCGATGACGACATCGGAGCGGTTGCCGCGCGCCTTCAGCCACTCGCCGATGATCGTCTCGGACTCGCCGCCCCGATTGCCCTCCACCCACGCGGAGTAGGAGTCGGCGGTGTCGACGAAGTTGCCGCCGGCGGCCCTGTAGGCGTCGAGGACGGCGAAGGACTGCGCCTGGTCGGCGGTCCAGCCGAAGACGTTGCCGCCGAGGGCGAGCGGGAAGACCTCGAGATCGGACGTGCCCAGCTTGCGTGGAGAAGTCATGTGCAACATCAACAACCGTGCCGGAGCGGCCCATTCCGGGAGCGCCGCATCCGGCCGCAAAGGTTGCGCAAACAGACGTGGGTCAGGTGGGCAACAGGCAGGGAGCAGGAACAGGCGTCAGGGGTTGAGGCCCTTGCTGCGCAGCCACGTCATCGGGTCGATGGCGGTGGCCTGGCCGTTCGGGTGGACCTCCAGGTGCACATGCGGGCCGGTGACGTTGCCCGTCGCGCCCACGCGGCCGATGACCTCGCCCGTCGTCACCTTCTGACCGACGCTGACGCTGATCGAGGACTGGTGGCAGAACCACAACTCGGTGCCGTCGTCGAGGGTGAGGATCGTGCGGTAGCCGTAGGCGCCGGCCCAGCCGGCCTCGGTGATGGTGCCGCTGTGGATCGCCTTGATCAGGGTGCCGGTGGGCGCGGCGAAGTCGAGGCCGGTGTGGTAGCCGGAGGACCACATGGAGCCGGGCTGCCCGAAGGTGCCGGTGATCGTGTACGAGGAGGTGGGCAGCGTGTACTGCTTGGCCAGCTCGGCCAGCTTCGCGGCCTCGGCCGCCTTCCTGGCCTCCTCGTCCGCCTTCTTCTTCGCGGCGGCGGCCTTGGCCTCGGCCTCCTGCTTGGCCTTGGCGGCAGCCTCGTCGGCCTGCTTGGCGGCGGCGGCCTCGGCGGCCGCCTCGGCCTTGGTGTCGAGCTGGGCCTGCTGCCGCTCGGCCTGGGCCATGATGCGGTTGCGCAGCGCCTCGCCCGCGTCGGAGGTGCCGCGGGCGGTGTCGGTGGAGGTGACGCCGACGGTGCTGAGCGCCTTCGCGGAGCCCTTCGGGGTGTCCTGGGAGTCGTGCGAGTCGTCGAACAGGGAGCCGACGGAGGGCAGGTCCGGCAGGGAGATCGACACCGGCGGCTTGCCGGTGTTGGCGCTGGCCATGCCGCCCGCGCCGACGGCGGCTATGACGCCGACGCCGAGAACGGTGGAGCTGCGGGCGAGCCCGCCGCCACGCTGCTTGCTGACGCGATGCCGGCCACGCACGGAGCGGACGGAGTCCTCGGTGGGGTTCCACTCCTCCCAGGGGCCCTCGTCGGCGCGTCGGCCTCCGTAGCCGAAGGTCTCGGTCCGCTGACTCGGCACGAACGGGGCTTCTGGGGCAGGCGGGTTGGACGCCACGCGGGCGTACTCCTTTCCTTCCGTGTCGCCTACCGGGTTAGCTGACGGGTTCGGAACGGGAAGGTCTCCTACGGGCGTGAACCATCCGTGTCGCCACGGTGGATTACGCCCGATTCACCCCAAGTTGGTGGTTCCCCGGTTCCCTTGCGGGATTCGGCGTGTGCGCACGGAGCCGCCTCTTGTGACGGCTGGGACGACCGCGCTGCGTTATCGAACGTTAATAGACGCGAGGCTCCGATTCCAAGACGTTCGGCTTGATCATTAAACCTTTTTGGCCAGGACTTACGGTCCACGAGCGGCGAAAACCGGGCGAGTTGACAAGAGTTCAGTAGCGCCGGGAGGTGTCACCTGCACACACGGCGGGGCGGCATTCGGTGATGGTGTGTCAGTTGTTATGCGCACCGACACCGTTCGGTCACCGCTCGTCACCATGGTCAAGGCCGTCGCACGGCAAGCGGCACCATGGCGGGGTGTGACGAGGAACACGTGCACCGGGACCTGCTCGATGGCGTCGAAGGCCTGCGTCGCAGGGTTACGGCCGGGCAAAACACTCAGGGCCGGAATCCGTTGATCGGATTCCGGCCCTGAGCCTTCAGTAGCGGGGACAGGATTTGAACCTGCGACCTCTGGGTTATGAGCCCAGCGAGCTACCGAGCTGCTCCACCCCGCGTCGTTGTGACTCCAGTGTACGTCATCTGCGGGGCAGGTTGCGCACACATTGGCCGCGGGCCCGCTCAGCCCAGCAGATGCCGGTTCGGCGCCTTGGCCCGCTCCTCGAGTTCCGGCACCACGACCACCTCGGCGCCCCCGGCCGTCAGCAGCCCGGTCCCGTCGGCCGCCTCGACGAACGTGTCCGGCTCCCGCCAGGCCGTGACCACCCGCCGTACCCCCGCGTCGAGAATCAGCCGGGCGCACGGGCGCGGGCGGGAGGCGCGTCGGGCGCACGGCTCCAGGCTGCTGTACACCGTGGCGCCAGTCAGCCGCGGATCCGCCGGGCCGACCTTGGCAAGCGCCGCCTCCTCCGCGTGCACGACGGGATCACCGGCCTCCCGCGAGTACCCGCGCGCGAGCTCGGTCCCGTCGGCGGCGACCACCACCGCTCCCACGCTGAACGCGGTCGGCGACGGCGGGCACTGCTCCGCCAACCGGCAGGCGACACGGAGCCAGTGCCGGTCGGCGGGGGCAGCGAGGCCGCCGGTACCGGGAGCCGTCGGCTCGTAGCGCATGAGGACGACGTCCCCGATGGCCCGGGTCTCCACCAGACGCAGCCGCCCACCCTGGTAGGCGCCCGGCCCGAACAGCCGCGGCGCCTCGGGGTCCCCCACGAACAACGGGGCCAGCACCAGCTGCACCTCGTCCACGAGTTGCTGCTGGAGCAACTGGGTGTGGACGGTCCCGCCGCCCTCCACCATGAGCCGTCGTACACCGCGCACGTCGTGCAGGTGCTCGAGCAGCAGCCGCCAGTCGAGCTCGGCGCCCAACGGCACGACGTCGGCGCCGATACCGGTCGCGTGCAGCCGCCGCGCCCCCTTGTCGGTCGTGTAGAGGACCTTGTCCCCGCCCGTGTGCCAGAAGAGCGCGTCCGGGTCCAGCTCGCCGGAGGCACTGACCGTGACCTTCAGCGGGTACTCCGGCCTTCCGCCGGCGAGCCGGGCGGCTCGCCGCTCCGGCGAGTTCACCAGCAGCCGGGGGTTGTCGGCGCGGAGGGTGCCGGCGCCGACCAGGATCGCGTCGGCGGACGCCCGTACCTCGTCGACCCGGTCGAAGTCGGCGGGGCCGGAGAGCAGCAGGCGCTCGGGGCCGGTGTCGTCCAGAAAGCCGTCGAGGGAGACGGCGGCGGACAGCAGGACGTACGGACGGGGCATCGGCGCACTCTCTCTCGGAGGCGGACGGGCCCGGTCACTCGGGTGGACCGGGCGACTTGGTTCAAGTTTGAAACAAACCTACACTGATGGCATGACGACCCGCTGGCTCACCCCCGAGGAGCAGCGCGCCTGGCGCGCCTACATCGCCGCCACCCTTCTCCTGGAGGACGCGCTCGACCGGCAGCTCCAGCAGGAGGCCGGCATGCCGCACATGTACTACTCCATCCTGTCGGCCCTCTCCGAGACGCCGGACCACAGGCTGCGCATGACCGATCTCGCCGAACGGCTGAAGATCACGCGCAGCAGGCTGACCTACGCGGTCTCGCGCCTGGAGAAGGACGCTCTGGTCCGGCGCGAGGACTGCCCGTCCGACAAGAGGGGCAGCATCGCGGTCCTGACGGCGGAGGGCATGTCGGTCCTGGAACGTGCGGCGCCGGGCCATGTGGAGACCGTACGCGAGTACGTGTTCGACCGGCTCACTCCGGAACAGGTGGGCCAACTGGAGGAGATCTGCACCCGGATCGGCCGGGGCCTGCAGGGCGAGGACTCCGGATGCCCGCCGGGCGAGGTGCCGTGGCGCCGGCGCTCCTCACCCTGTGCGTGAGCCACACCATACGGCCCGAGCCGCAGCACACCCTGTTGCTTCAAATTTAAAGCATGGGTTAGGATCCCGTCCCGAGGCTGTGTTTCAAAACTGAAGCACAGATTCCCACCGGACCGTGAGGACCCGCATGCCCGACACCCCTGCCGCCACGCCGCGCGCCCGCGTCCGGGTCCCGCTGCGCTTCCACGACGGCTACAGCGTCGACGCCGAACTGGTCACCTTCCACGGCCTGGCCGACGGTCAGGAACACGTGGCGATCATCCTCGGCGACCCCGGCTCCGCTCCCGCTCCCGCTCCCACTCCCGGCTCGGCTCCCGCTCCCGCTCCCACTCCCGGCTCGGCTCCCGCCTCCGGCTCACGCCCCGGCCCGGCCGTCCCGCTGGTCCGTCTGCACTCCGAATGCCTGACCGGCGACGTCCTCGGCTCCGCCCGCTGCGACTGCGGCCCGCAGTTGCGCGAGGCGGTCGAACGCATCGCCGGCCGCGGCGGCGTCCTGCTCTACCTGCGCCAGGAGGGCCGCGGCATCGGCCTCTACAACAAGCTCGACGCCTACGCCCTCCAGGACCAGGGCCTGGACACCTACGAGGCGAACGCGGCCCTCGGCCTGCCCGAGGACGCCCGCGACTACACGGCGGCCGCCCAGATGCTGAAGGCCCTGGGCATCACGGCCCTGGACCTGCTCTCCAACAACCCCGACAAGGCCGAACAGCTGCGCACCCTGGGCATCGACGTCCGCGACCGCGTCCCGACCGGGGTGTTCACCACGGCCCACAACGTCCGTTACCTCCGCGCGAAGGTCCTCCAGACCCAGCACACCCTCGCACTGGGCGAACTGACGGAACTGAACGCGGGCTGAGCCCCGCCGCCCCCGTAACGGCGAATCGGCGCCCCTCCCGTCCGGGAACCACCGGGTTCAGAGCCTGTGCGGTGCGCACTCGTCCAGGGTGCTGGGCCGTGACGACCTGGCCGGCGAGCCCGCGCAGGACGGGGACGAGGGCAGCCGCGTGCTGGTTGCGGGTGGGCCGGGCGGGGTGGTTGAGGAAGGGTCGCGCAGCGAGGTGGCCAGATCCCGCAGGCGGGCGGCCACGGCGTCGAAGGCGTCCGTGATCTGGCGCGCGGGGTCGCCGCTGGTGCGGAGGGGCAGCGGGCTCCTCGGCGGCGGACGGTCGGTGCGGTGGAGAAGGCCGAATGCTGTGCCGGGGGCGGCGGTGTGCCCGGGGTAGGTGCGGCGGTCGGTCATCGGTCCCCCAGCGTCTCGGCGAGGGCGCGGTAGAGGAGGGCGGTGGAGGTGGCGCCCGGGTCCTGGTGGCCGAT
>NZ_JBIRST010000045.1:0-29658 GCF_044334385.1 Streptomyces sp. NPDC020801 | reverse complement strand
CCCTCCCCGACAACGTCCACACCACCGACTTCGTCCCCCTCGACGCCCTCCTGCCCACCTGCGCCGCCATCATCCACCACGGCGGCTCCGGCACCCTGACCACGGCAATGGCCCACGGGGTTCCGCAGGTCATGGCGCCCAGCAGGATCTGGTGCAATGTCCACAAGGCGCGCGCGGTCCAGGAACGCGGTGGCGGCCTGTACCGTGAGGCCGACCGCCTGACCGCCGACGCCCTGCGCAACATGCTGGTGCGGGTCCTCACCGAGCCCTCGTTCACCCAAGGGGCGCAACGGCTACGCACCGAAATGCTGGGCACGCCCTCGCCCCGGGACCTCGTGCCCGTGCTGCAGACGCTGACCGCCGAACACCACGCTCTCCAGAGGTGAACATGCCACAGACCCTCGGCCGCTCCTCTGTCTGGTTCGTCACCGGCGCCTCCCGCGGTCTGGGGCGTGCGGTCGTGGAGGCGGCGCTGACCGCGGGAGACCGTGTCATCGGGGCAGCCCGCGACGTCACGCCCCTGGCAGACCTCGCCAAGGCGAGCCGGGGACGCCTGATGGTCCTCCCACTGGACGTCAGGGACCGCGCGGCCGTGTTCACCACCGTGGACCGGGCGGCCGAAGCCTTCGGCGCTCTGGACATCGTGGTCAACAATGCCGGACGCATGCTCTTCGGGATGGTCGAAGAGACAGCCGAAGCCCAGGCAAGGGACCATCTGGACACCAACTTCTTCGGCGCCCTATGGGTGACACAGGCCGTACTCCCGCACCTTCGCAAACGGGGCGGGGGACATCTGCTCCAAGTCACCGCCGCCAACGCGGGCAGTGGGGCCGCCGCGTTCGCCCTCTACGGCGCGGGCAAGGCGGCGCTCAACGCCATGAGCCAGGCACTGGCCGACGAAGTGGCCCCCTTCGGCATCACGGTCACCGTCCTCGAACCGGGCGGCTACGACACCGAACTCTTCGACCGGGGAACCACCACCACCAAGGACCCGGCCTACGCAGCCGTGCGGACTGCACTGTACGAGCAGTGGAGCCAGGCCACCGCACCACCACCCGCGCCCGAGGCCGCGGCGGCAGCGGTGCTCACACTCGTCCGCGAGCCCCACCCACCCCGGCGACTCACCCTGAACGGACCGCCGCCGGAACAAGCCGAGGGCAACCTCAGCACCGGGGACGACAACCCACCAGGAGGAAGGAACTGAGCCGACGGGCCGACCACGGCCACCGCCATCCCACCACGACCACGAACCCGTAACAACCGGCATCCCGTCACGACCGACAACCCGTCACGACCGACAACCCGTAACGACCGACAACCCGTCACGACCGACAACCCGTAACGACCGACATCCCATCACGACCGACAACCCGTCACGACCGACATCCCATCACGACCGACAACCCGTCACGACCGACAACCCGTAACGGGCGAGATCCCGTCACGACCGACATCCCGTCACGACCGACAACCCGTCACGACCGACAACCCGTAACGGGCGACATCCCGTGACGACCGGCATCCCGTCACGACCGACATCCCGTCACGACCGACATCCCGTCACGACCGACATCCCGTCACGACCGACATCCCGTCACGACCGACATCCCGTGACGGGCGAGATCCTGTGGCGGCCGGCCGAGCTCTGCCCCGGTTCCCTCAGACGATGTGCACCGAGGGAACATACAGGATCCATCTCCCGCCGGCCTTGCGGAACTCCTGCTCCTTGGCCACGATCTCCTCGGCGTGGTTCCAGGCGAACAGCAACGCGTAGTCCGGGTAGGGCTGGGAGAAGCGCTCCGGCGAGAACACCGGGATGTGCGCGCCGGGAGTCAGCCGGCCCTGTTTGGCGGGAGTGGTGTCGCAGACGAAGGGCAGCAGGTCCGGCCCGATGGCACAGTAGTTGGTCACCGTGGCGCTCTTGGCGGTTGCGCCGTAACCGACCACACTGCGCCCCTCGGCGCGCAACCGCTCAAGGAGACAGACCAGGTCGTTGCCGGCGCGCTCCACCTTGCTGACGAAGTGCCGCAGCGTCTTCAGGTCACTCAGGCCGCGTCGCTCCTCCTCGACCAGCAATTCGGCAACGGACGGGGAGGGCTGACGACGCCCCACACGCGCGATCGTGTAGCGGACCTCACCACCGTGCACCGGCAGCCGCTCCACGTTCACAAGCTCAAAGCCGTAGAACCGCGCCATGTTACGCACGGAAGTCGCCGTGAAGTAGTAGAAATGCTCGTCGTAGATCTGGTCATAGGCCGTGCGCTCGACGATCTCCGCAAGGTACGGGTCCTCGAACACAAACACCCCGCCGGGCGCCAGCAAGGCATCCAGGCCCCGGAATATGGAGTCCAGGTAGGGAATGTGGCACACCGTGTTCGCCGCGTACACCACATCGGCAACACCATCAGCCTGCCGCGTCCTGACCGCCAGATCCTCCTGGAAGAAATCGGTACTCACCCGCACCCCGTTGTTCCTCGCCACCTCAGCGACACCCCGGGACGGCTCGACACCCAGATGCCGGACCCCGGCCTGAGCAATCGTCTTGAGCATGACACCATCGTTGCAGCCCAGTTCCACGATGAACGGATCAGGGCCCGTGAGTTCAGTCTCCAAAAACCACTGAGCCGTCTGCTCGAAGTGCTTCCGCATCGTCGCCGAACCCGAGGAGAGATACGGATATTCCTGACGGAACATCAGGTGCCGCGGAACCTCTTCGACCAGCTGCACCATCGTGCACGACTCACACAGCCCCACCGCAAGACGGAAAAAGAACTCGCCGTCCGTACGGTCGGGCTCCAAAAAGGCGCTGGACAGCGGCTGAGCTCCGAAGTCGCAGAACGTGTGAAGCAGGCCGCCACAGATACGACAAGTGCGCATACAGCAATCTACTTTCTCGACCGGCCACAAATTGTAGGCACGTTGGGCGGAGACGACAGTGCTACTGGATCGAAGACCCCCCTCCATCCCTGTCCCCGATCAGCCAGCCTGCTACCCACCTCTCGCAACCAACTCAACAACCGCTGGACCATGCACAGCCGACGCCAGAACGGGCACACCCACCCACCCCACCAAACACAGGACCACAAGCAGAACCACCACACCACAAAGCCGCACTCCACCGAATCTCTGAACACCCTCCAGCACCAGGAGGAACCGTACGGCGAAACCCCAATACCCCAACCCCGAACGGACCACACAGATGCGCGTCCTCTTCACACCCTCCGCCGCAACCTCACACATCAACACACAGGTCCCCCTCGCATGGGCACTACGAAGTGCCGGTCACCAGGTATACGTCGCATCACAACCCAACGCGACATCAACCATCACACACACCGGCCTAACCGCGATCCCCATCGGGCCACCACTCGACCGTTCGGTCTTCCAGGCGCGGGTGCGGTAGCTGTTGAACCCGCCTGCGTCCGCGGTGATCAGCAAACGGGTGGCGGCCGGGTAGTCGTGCGGGCCTCGGGCCCGCCACCAGCGGCGGATGGAGGCGACGGCGAAGGCGGCGGTGTCGTGGTCGGTGCCGACGCTGACCCGGCCGGTGTTCGCGGCGATGTCGGCGATGTCATAGATTCCGTATGGGATCGCCTTGCCCGGTCCCCGGCGGTCCAGGAAATCGTGTGTCTTGACCAGTACTGGCTCATGGGCCGGCCGCCACCGGTGGCCCGGGTTCTTGTAGTCGCCGACGAGTTCCTTCTTCTTCGTGTCCACGCTGATCACCGGCTGTCCGGCGCCCATGTGCTCCCTGGCCTGCTCGTTGACGTAGCGGAACTGGGCGTCACGGTCCGGGTGCTGCTTGCCCTCGATGGTCTTTACGCCGGCCTGCAGGCTGAAGCCCTCCTCACGCAGCGGGTCGGCGACCGTGTCCGCGCTCGCCCGGTGCCCCTGGCGGGTGAGTTCGGCCGCGAGGTTCCTCGTCGACTTCACCGTCCAACGCAGCGGCGGCATCGGATCGCCCCGCTCGTCAGGTTCAACCAGTGCCAGCAGCGCGGGCCGCAGACCCGGATCGAGGTCCACGGCCTTCTTCCGACCGCCACCGGGCCTGCGTACCCGGCCAAGAGGCTCCTGTCCGGCCTCCAGCTCGTCCAGGCCCTTGCGGACCGTCGTCTCGCTGACCCGGGCCGCCCGCGCGGCCGCCCGGATACCGCCGTGCCCCAGGACCTGGGCCTCGGCCCCCAATGGAGCAGCGCCGGACAAAACCTCAGATCCCCCCGGCCACACCCTCCAAACTCACAGGCGACCTCCAGCGTGGGAGTCTGCCAGCCTCTCCGGTGACAAATTGAGGCCGGATCTTTGCGCTCCAACTTGCATGCGTCCCGCGCCATGGATATACGACTAATGAGCCTGAGTAGCGCAACCCGACGAGAGGAATACTATGCGGCCGTCCGGTAAGGCATGTGGCTCGATAGCAGCTGTCGTGGCAGCCCTCTTGGTCACTACCGCCGGGGGTGCGGCAGCCGCATCCTCACCATTTCCGGCCACATCCGACAGAGCCGCCATTGCACCGAAGTCTCCCTCGGCTACCCTGTCGTTCCTCGGTATGGCCAACATCGCGGTCCGTAAGGTGACGGCCCAGTATCCCGGTGCCCGTCTGCTCGAAGGCCAAGGCGTCTCCCCCACAGGGCCAACCTGTAAGCCTGCAAAGGTTAACTCCTGGCGTTTTGTCTTCTCGGTACCCAGGAATCGCACAGTGACTATCCAGTCGACGCAGTGGGGCGAATTTGCCGAACCTGTGGAAATCGCACGGCCGTGGCTGGGCGATCAGGTTATTGACTGGAGTCCGGAAAATTACCTCGACATCCAGGACGCAGCGAAGGCAGCCAGGAATTGGGGTATGACCGACGCGTACAGAAGCGTAACCCTGAGGGAGCCGCTGTATCCGGGGATCGCGCAGCCGTACTACATCTTCAATGTCAGCAACGGCTCACACATCGCAGTCGGTGCTGAGGACGGCACGGTGACCACTTTCAACTGACTTCGATCTGACTGGTCGGCGTGCCGCCTCGCGCGGTGGGCCCGGAGGCGTTCAAGTAACTGCCGACACGGAGGGGCCGAACGCTGTTTCAGGAGCCCTCCCGCCACAGCGTTATGCCCTCCTCGGCGACGAACTCGTAGAAGTCCATGTTGGCGATCTCCAGGTTGCACGCCATCGATCCGACCTCGCGGCACGGAAGGACAGCCTGCCGCCCCGGGGTGTCGTACAGCTCGAAGACGGTCAGCGGTCGTCCGGGCTCGGCAAAGATCCGGGCGTCGGCGAGCGCGACCAGCGTGGTGTGCTCCTCGGACGGGACGAGCGCCGGGACCTGGCCCGGCTGGAGGCCTTCGAAGGCAGGGTTGCCGACGACCAGCGTTGTCGACGGGTACTGCTCACGTCGATCTCGTCCGGATCCGGGTCCGTGCCGACCCAGCCATCTGCGTTGGTGCCGCCCAGTTCGTCGAGCAGGGCGCGCCAACCCGCCTCGTCGTCGAAGCAGGTGCGGACCAGCAGGGCCGCGGCGGTGGAGGGCAGCGACAGGAAGAACCGGCGCGGCGTCGGCGTGGGGAATGCCGTCCGGCCGCCATCGCCCTGGTACATCCCGCACCGGTCCATGTCGCGCACCAGGTCGTCGAAGGCGAGTGCGCCGCCCGGCAGGGCGGCGAGGATCTCACCCAGCCAGGCCGACGGCACCCGGACGCCACGCCGGGTATCGCCGCTAGGTCCACCGGCAACGGCCCGTCCCCGCCGTACACCACCAGGATGTCCGCCAGGACGACGACCGGCGGCACGGGACTGCTGTCGGGAACAAGCGCCGGGATGTTTCCCCCATGGAGGTAGTCCCATCCGCCGTCTGCGACGATACGCAGCCGCACCCCACTGCCCCCGAAGACGAGCCCGTCGTCTTCCCGGCGGGCCCCGATCTCGTCGAGGAGCCCGCCCCACAGAGCCCTGCCGTCCTCGTAGCACGTGCAGACCAACAGCACCTCACCGGGCGTCGGCTGAGGAAGCTTGGGAAACGACATGTCTCTCCTCTTGCGGTGTCAGTTGAGGTAGTCGGCGACGAGGGCGGCGAACTCGTCGGGTGTGGCGAGACGGATGGCGAGGTCTTCGCCCTTGGCGCGCTTGGATCCGGCGTTGTCGCCCGCGACCACCAGGGTGGTCTTCTTTGAGACGCTGGAGGAGGAGCGGCCGCCGGCCCGCTCGATGAGTTCGTTCATCTGGTTGCGGCTGAGCTGTTCCAGAGCCCCGCCACAGCACGGATACGGCAAACGGCTGATCAGACCCATGCTGCCCGTGCCGACCGCTCCCGGCCCGCGCGCGGTTGGGCCCGTTGGTTCTAACGGGCCTGACCGGGACTGACCTCGCGGACGGGAGGCCCGTCGGCCCGGTCGGCGGCGGCCTTCAGCGGCAGGCACCGGTGCAGACCGCAGTGATCGGCCACACCGATTCAGAGCTCTCTGTGGTCCTTCCGATGGAAGCAATAGAGCTCGACGACTTCCGGGCCCGCCATGCTGGCCAGACCTACTGGCGCGGTGTTGGGCTGGGTGGGTGCGGGCACCAGCTCTTCACAAGCTGTACACCGATCGCGCCTGCCACTTCGCTCACGGGCCGGATCCCGAGCACACCTCCACCTGTGCCCGGAAGGCGGCCCGGGTCTCCAGCGCGGATCACCTGTACATCAAGCACGGGCTGCTGGCCTGGCTGGCGGAGCCTGACGTCACTTCGCGGCCACCATCCCGCGCGAAGCGGACGTTTCGATCGGCGGGGAAGTGCTCTTCCGGATCCCGCGTCACCACGACCACACACCATGGGTGCCTCCCGAAGAGAGCGGTCAAGTCTGACTATGGGTCAAGAGCACACCTTGCGGTAAGGCAGCCCGCGGATGTATGTCTCCCACTCGCTACGGGACGGACCTCCGCCGACCCGCCTGCACACTTCCCTGGCCGAATGCTGGGGATCGAGCACGTATCGCTGGTGCAGGACATGGGCCCCGGCGGCATAGAGCGTATCGTCGGTGCCGAAAGTGAGAGACAGGATGGCGTCGCCCGGCGTGGGCAGCGCGGACCCCAAACGCTGATTGGAGGCCACGTCCCACAGTTGCACGGTGCCTGCGCTCCCGCCTACCGCCAGTGTGCGGCCGCCGTGGGAGAACGCCAGAGCGTTCACCGCCTCAATGCCCCGTCGCGAGCCGTCGAACCTGCCTGGGAGCATCCCCAGGCGATGACTCACGTCACCGTCCCACATGGTCACCCCGCCCGAGGCATCGCCGACTGCGAGAATGCTTCTGCCTTTTTCGGGTCCGAACGCGATGGCGGTCACTGCTTCCCGGCTCAGGTCCTTGCGAATGGCCTTTTCTTCAGGAAGGCGGATCAGTCCGTCATTGGTGACGAGGAGTCCCCCATCGGGCCTCAGTGCAAAACTTCGGGGCCAATCGTTACCCACCAACGCATCCCCCTCCAGAGTCGTGAACTTGGCACGGAGGCGCCTGTCCCAGACATCGATCCCTTCCGGCTGCTCGATTCCATCATTCAGCCGCGAGACCATCAGCCTTTTGCCGTCCGCGGTGAAGGTCAGTCCGCTGACCGGGGACTCGTCGGGGCCGGTGGGGTACAGCGAACCTTCCTCTCTCTTCTCCATGATGTTCCACACCCTGATCCGATCACGCTCTTGATCGGACGAGGTCGCCACTGCGTAGGCCAGGGCCTGTGCATCCGGGCTGAATGAAAGCAGTCTGACGCTGTCCACTCCTCCCTTGTCATTCCTTGGCGGTATCCGGATGCCCGGCAGGTCGGAGATCAGCTTCCCGCTGAGCCCCTCCCGGATCTGGAACCTGCCCATCGGGTGATCGTCCCAAGTCACGCCAAGGAAGCGGCCGTCCGCACTGAATGCAGCAGCTTGCAGGGGTTCCGTGCGCCATCCGGTGGCGGCCGCCTGGCCCAGATTCAGTGATCGCACGGAAACGGTGGGAGACCATTCTCCGCTGAGATATCGAATCCTTCCGGAATCGACATCGACCCTGATCTGCGAGACGGACTCGTTGAGCAGCGAGTACCGAAATATCGGTTCACTCGGTGCGTTCAAGCGCCACAGCAGAATTTCGTCCCTGCTTGCAGTTGCGACGAACTTCCCGTCTTTACTGAGGGCGAACGCTTCTACGCCCGAGCGGCGGATCCGGCGCTCCTTGCCGGAGGAGATGTCCCACACGCGCACACCGCTGCCGGAGGCAATGAGTGCCACGGTGCTGTTGTCGGTACTGAACTTGACCGCGCTGGTCTCTGTTGACGGGCGACCCTGGCACTTCCCCATGTTGATGGCCGTCCGAGCGGACTGCCATCGCGTTCCGCGGGCCACATCCCACAACTCCATCAAGCCGCTGCGCGAGCAGAAGGCGGCGATACGGTCGTTCGGGCTGATGGCGGCTCCGTCCGCGTACACCTCGGTGCTCTCGAACAATGTGCGTTGCCGCCCGGGATCCCACAACCGAGCCGTGCCGCGCCGTGTGTCGTCGAGAACAAGCATCCGCCCGCTGGGGCTTACTTGAAGCAGAGGCATTGAGCTGTTCTGTTCCCAGATGCGCCGGCCCCGGGCCAGGTCCCACACCTGAGCACCGCCGTCGCCGTACACGGCGACCGTCTGCGCATCGTCACTGGCTGAAGCGATCCGACCGGCTTGCACTCCGGGCACCGCGAGCCGGTCGACCTGCCGTCGGCCGGCCACATCCCACCGTATGACGTGGTTCTTCTCCATCGTGAGCAAGGTGCGGCCGTCGCTGGTGAGATGAGGCCAGGCGGCATAGGGCAGTTCCGCCTCATTGGGTGCGCTGAAGCTCTCGCCTTCCCTTTGCGTCATCGCCCCGATCAGCGCGGACCGCGTTTCGGCGGTGTCGGCGAGGCGCCAGGCGGTGACGCTGAGCCGCATCGCGGCGACCGGATCCGTGGAACGAAGGCTGTCGGCGACTGAGGCCACTCGGCGGGCCTCGGCCAGCAGGCTCTGACGCTCACTGGCGCGGTTCTGCTGCCAGGCAAAAGCACCTGCGACCAGGGCGAGCACCGCGAACAGCACGGTGCCGCCCACCAGGGCGCGGCGGCGGCGTAGCCGGCGGGTGTCCGCGGTCCGGCTGGCGGTGAGGAACTGGCGCTCCAGCAGATTCGGGCGCAGCCGACTGGGGGCGGTGGCCGCCCAGTCGAGAGCCTTACGCAGGGCGGTGCCACCTTCCAGGTCCTCGGGTCGGCGTCCGTGCTGGTGCCAGACGCGGGCCGCCTCGCCCAACCGCCGGTGGAGGCGCAGTCCTTCACGGTCGGCATCCACCCATTCCCTCAGCCGGGGCCAGGCCCGCAGCACCGCCGCGCTGACCGGCCGTACGGCGGCTGCCTCGTGGATCAGTAGACCCGCGCCGGTGAACATGGCGATCGCCTCCCGTACGACCGCCTGCTCGCCCGTGGGCCGCCCGGACAGCAGTTCGTCCTCGGCGGCGGTGCGCACGCTGTCGTGGGATCCATCCGGTGCGCTGCCCGGGACGATCAACCGGAGCCAGACCTCGCGCGCGACCGCATGGACCGCGGGCGGAAGGGCGTCGGAGGCGGCCTCGGCCGCGTCGCCCAGCGAGAGAACGGTTGTTGCCGCCGCGCCGCCGGGGGCGTGCATGCCGGCGGCGGCGTCGGCCCCGGCCCGCAGGGCCTGCTGGTCGTCGTAGCCGCCGCCGAGCAAGCGCAGCAGGATCGCAGTCGCGCTGGGTCGATCCTCGGGCCGTTTGGCCAGCGCCTCGGACACCACAGACGGTAAAGGCTCGGGCAGAACGGTCAGGTCCGGCTCATGCTCCAGGGCACGGACCACCACCTCCCCGATGTTCGCCCCCCAGAACGGCTCTTCTCCGGTCGCGGCGAACAGCACCAACGCTCCCCACGCGAACACGTCCGCCGGGGTGCCGGCCCGCCGCCCCTGCAGGGTCTCGGGGGCCATATAGCCGAATGTGCCCACGACCGCACCGGTCTCGGTCAAGGTCATCTCCGGGGTACGGGCGATACCGAAGTCGATCACCCTGGGCCCGTCCGGGCCGAGCAGCACGTTGCCGGGCTTGAGATCCCGGTGCACCACCCCGGCCTGGTGAATCGCGGCCAGCGCGGTGGCCACCCCCGTCGCCAGCCGCAGCAGGTCATCGCCCCGGAGGGGTCCGGAACGCTGCACCGCCGCTCTCAAATCGGGACCGGGGACGAACTCGCCGACGATGTAGGGGCTCTCGGTGTCCGGATTCGCGGCCAGCACCCTCGCCGTGCAGAACGACGCCACCCGCTGCGTCGCCGTCACCTCCTTGGCGAACCGGCGCCGGGCCGCCGTCCCCGAGGCCGTGTCCCAGTGCAGCACCTTCACCGCCACCCGCATCCCGGCAGCGTCGTAGGCCTCGTAGACCACCCCCTGGCCGCCGGATCCCAATCGGCCAGCCAGCCAGTACTCCCCCAGACGCTGCGGGTCCTCCGGCGCGAGACCATGGCGACTCATACACCACTCTCCAAGAATGCTCGAAGCCTGGAAAAGCCGCTGGGGGCTGCATGGCCTACGGACGCCGGGCGCACCCGGACAGTTCCGGTCAGGGGCGCGCAAGTCCCGTCCACACCCCTCCGCGCGCCGGCGTGTACTCGTCCCGGCACCCATGCCAGGCCGAGCCGAGGAGGACGGCCCGGATCGCGGCAACCAGGCCGCTGTGGCTGCCGGAGATGACCAGCTGAACGTTCTCCGGCCCGCGGGCCCGTAAGGAGCGCAGGCACTTCGTCCAGAACGGCTTCGACTCGCTGTCGCCGACCATCAGGCCGAGGACCTCGCGGTGCCCGGAGGCGGAGATGCCGGTGGCGATGACCACGGCCTGGGAGACGATCCGGTGGTTCACCCGGGAGCGACCGCCGTCGGCCCCGGTTCGCACTAGGTAGCGTCCAGGAAGACGTAGGGGAAGACGGTGTGGTCCAGCGGCCGTTCCTTGAACGCGGTCAGCTCGGCGTCGAGTTCGCCGCAGATCCTCGACACCTGCGTCTTGGAGATCCCGCAGTCCGCACCGAGTGCTTTGACCAGGTCGTCGACCGCGCGGGTCGACACGCCGTGCACGTATGCCTCCGTCACCACGGCGAACAGGGCCCTGTCGACCCGCCGGCACCGCTCCACCAGCGAGGGGCAGAACGACCCGGTCCGCACCTTGGGGATCTTCAGGCCCAGGTCACCGGCCTGGGTGCTCAGCAGCCTCTCGCGGTGACCGTTTGCGCCAGGTCGTGCGCTGGTCGGAGTGCTCGCCCGGGGCGGCGAAGGCCTCGGTCGCCTCGGCCTCGATGAGCTCCTGCAGGATGCGCTCGCACAGCACCCTGATCGTCTCAACTCCGTCGGCCGTAAGGTGACTCCAGCAGCCGCGGCTCGACGAGTTGAGGGCCTGAGGTGTCTTTCCCGGACTGGCAGCCGCACTCTGCCGCTACAGGCGACTGATCCGCCTCACCACATAGGACACGGCGCCGCCTTCGCCGCTGCGGGCACAACCTGGCAGCGCTCATCCCTTTCTGAGGGCGATCACCTGTGTGAGAGCCACTCCGGCCGTCAAGAAGCCTGCGGCGATGACGAGTTGGACCCCCGTGAACACCAAGACGTCCGCCGAGTCAGACGCGTGCTGCAGGTGAGTGAACATGATGTCGACCGGGGAAGCGCCCTTGCCCATCAGCACAGCCAGCAGGAGTACCAGGGCGAGGACGAGCGCGTAGCCCTGCCGCCGGAACACCAGCCGTGAAGAGACCAGCCCGATGGCCATGCCAGTGAACGCACAGGTGAGTTGGGCTTCGCTCCCCAGCGCCAAGTCCGCGAGGCCGGGTGTGCGGGTCCCGAACATCAGCGGCAGCCCCAGACCGGCCGCCGTCAGCAGCAGGCACCACACGGTGGCCGTCCCGACCGTTGCGAGCAGGACCCGAAGGTGGCTGCCGACGCCGACGACAATGATCGAGCGCTGCGGCTGGTCCTCGAGGCCAATCAGTGCCATGGTCAGCCAGACCGAGCACAGCAACATGGCCCCCGCCGCCGAGGCGTAGGTCGCGGCCAGCGGGCCGGTGTCGCTGCTCGTCAGCACGGCTACCAGGCTGAGGAACAGCAGCAGCGGCGCGAGGTAGCGCTGGGAGAGCAGCATCAACCCGAACAGGTAGCGGATAAGGGCGATCACAGGGCGGTCCTCTTCATATCCGCCCGGGAACCGCCTTCGTCCACGGCCCAGGCAAGGCCCTCCGCCGACCATTGGTGCTGCAGTGCGGTCAGCAGGACGGCATCCGAGTACTCTCGCGCTATCCGCAGGATGACGGCCTCGCCACGCCGGGCGGCGTCCACCACGCCCGGGAGTGCATACCAGTTCACCTCTACCGGCATGATGCCGGTGGGAGGCAGGGTCAGGACTAGCTCGACCATCGAGGCGCGGTCCCCGGCGTGCTGGCCGCCGCGCCAGGCTACCCGACCGTCGCTGATGGCGTAGGCGCCGCTGGCGTGCGTCTCGGCGATCGTCTCGCGGTGGTCGGTGAAGACCACCGCTCCGCCCTGTGCGGCCACTTCGTCGATGAACTCGGTGAGGACCCCATGGGCCGAAGCATCCAGACCTGACCAAGGTTCGTCGAGGACCAACAAGTCGGGCTGGACGAGCAGGGCTTGGGCGAGCGCCACCTTCTGGGCGTTGCCTTTCGACAGCGTGCGCATCGATGCGTCTCGCCCGCCCACCAGGGACAACCGGTCCAGCAGGTGGTTGCCTCGGGTGCGGGCGGCGGAGGCCGACATGCCACGGATGCGCCCCATGTGGGTGAGGTAGGAGATCGCCGAGATGCGGTCATGGGGGGTGAAGCGGTCCGGTACGTAACCGATGTGCCGTGGTCGGCCCGACAGCGTCCCGGTGGTGGGCTGCGTCAGTCCGACGAGGATCCTTAGCAAGGTCGACTTCCCCGAACCGTTGTTTCCCACCACCGCGAGGACATCCCCGGGCAAGACCGTCATGTACACATCACTAAAGATCCACCGTCGCCCGCCGTAACGTTTACTGACCGCCTCGCAACGTAACAATTCGACTCCTCGGTCTGCCTGGATACTCACGTTACTGAACTTGATGATGTCGGTTGGCTCGTGATGCAGCGGCTGGCGCTGACGAGGCCCTCGTGGATCACCTCGGGCCGTGCCGACCCTATTTGGCGGGTGAGATCGCCGGTGGGCTGGCAGTCAGGTCAAGCCCCGGGCAGTTGGGGTTTTCGACCAAGAGAACTGTCTCCAGCAGGAGCGCCGTCGATTGGCAGCGCCGGTCGGCAGCCAGGTGGATCTTACCGGTCAGCCCGCCGTGGGACCGCTCGGGCAGAGCGGCCTTCAGCCGGGCCCGTCGTGAGCGAATGCGCCGGCCTTCGGCGCGGACCGGACCGCTTTCGCCGTCCCGCCCGCCTTGCGTCTCGGGCGCTCCCCATTTTGCGAGGCCGCCCTCCATTGCGGCCAGGGTCTGTTCGCTGATGACCCCGAGCCGGCGGCGTCATGATGAGCCCGCGTGGTGGTGGAGTCAACGCTGACCAGGGACATGTCGATCTCGCCTTGGCGGCCTCGGCGCCCTCTTCCGGCAGGGCCTGGAAAGCGTCCGCGTCCCGCACGGGCCGCACCTGCTGAACCCGCTGAACCCGCTGAACCCGCTGAACCTGCTGAACCTGCTGAACCTGCGGAGACGATGTCATGAACTCCCGCTCCTGATGGCTGAGTTGTACACGTGGAGAGTTGCAAGGATTCCTTGCAAACATTCTTTGCAACTTGTAGCCTTCCGGCATGGCCGAACAACCGCCTGCCCAGGAGATCACCGATGTCGAGGCGCTGCGCGTCTTCGCGCACCCGATGCGACAGAAGATCGAGCAATGCCTGCGCCGGGGGCCCGCCAATTCTGCCGCGCTCGCACGCGAGTTGGGCGAGAGCACGGGGCTGGTCAGCTACCACCTGCGGCAGCTGGCCAAGCACGGCTTCGTCGAGGAGGTCCCCGAGCTGGCGAAGGGGCGGGAGCGGTGGTGGCGGGCAGTGGCGGGCGACCGACGGTTCCCGCCGTACAGCCGGCAGACGCCGGAGATGCGCGAGGCACTGACCGAGATGCACCGACTGAACCTGGCTGAACTGATCGACTCTGCCCGGCGTTTCGAGGAGGCACGCGACACGCTGGGGCCCTGGGCCGACGCGGCGCTCTTCTCGCGCGCCACGCTCCGGGTCGACCCCGACCAACTCCGCGCGTTCTTCGAGGAGTACATCGCGCTCCTCTACCGCTACTCGGCCCCGGAGGGAGGGGGCACGCCCAAGGCGCGGACCGTGCTCGTCCGACTTCTCGGAATTCCGGAGACCGACTGACCGCGCGGCCCAACCGACACGAAGGGGGACGCACGCCGTGCTGCTCTCGGCTACCTCCGCATCACTCATACGCACTGTAATGGCCGTCCTGTCCTCGGTGTTGGCCGGCGCCCTCCTCCTGCTGACCGCGCCGGTGGCGTACGCCAGCGGGGACGGGCTGGTCCGCCAGGAGGCCACCTTCCGGGGTGGCGGTGGGCTCGCCTTGCACGGCACCGTCCTGAGCAAGGGAGGAGCACCCAGCCCAGGCCCCGGCATTGTGCTCGTCGGCGGCTCCGGCTCCGGGCCTCGGGAGGAGTACCGGCAGGAGGCCGAGGCGTTCGCCCGGGCCGGGATCACCACGCTCGTCTACGACAAGCGGACCGTCGGCTACTCCCTGCTCCACCGGGACTTCGGCCTGCTGGCCGACGACGCGCTTGCCGGAGTGCGGTTGTTGCAGGCCAGGCACGGGGTGAACCCACGCCGGGTCGGATTGTGGGGGTTCAGCGAGGGCGGCTGGGTCGCGCCGCTGGCCGCGGCGCGCTCGGCGGACGTCGCGTTCGTCGTCACCATCGGCGGGTCCGGCTACGACCCGCTGCGCACCCAGGCCTGGGACCTCGCGACGCATCTGCGCAACCGGGGTGTGGGCGCTTCGTTCCGCCGCACCGTGGACGGCCCCACCGCCCAATTCGTCGGCGCCACCGGTCTGTTCCCGGCGGTCGGCTACGACCCCGTTCCGGTGCTCGAGCGGCTCCACCGGACACCGGTGCTGGCACTGTGGGGCGAGCACGACACGCAGGTGCCGCCCCGGGAGAGTGCACGGATCTTCTGCGAGACCCTGGCCCGGGCGGGCAATCAGCACGCGGTCATGGGCTTCGTCGTCGGCGGTGCCCACAACGGGCACCGCACGTCGGACGGGTTCGACCGGATCGGCGGCCCCCTCTACCACGGCAAGAAGCTTGGGGAATTGGCTCCGGGCTATGCGCAGACCATGACCTCATGGGTGCGGGCCGTCGCCGCCGGTCACCCACCGGCGTCGAGCGTCGCCCCGGCACCTGGGCAGGCACTCGCCGCCACCGCTGTTCCAGGTAATGCCTGGTATGCCTGGCTCGCCCCGGCGTTGCTGCTCCTCGGCTTCACCACCTACCCGATGAGTGCCCTCCTACGCCGGGGCCCGGGCCGGCGCCCGGTGCGGTGGGTGGCCGGCCTCGGCCTGCTTGCCGTCGTGACGGCGGTGGCCTGTCCGTTCGCCGTCTTCGTGGCGGGCAGCGGTGCGGCGGCGCCCGTTGTGTGGGGCCGTCCGGCGGTGTGGCTGGTGGTGCAGGGGCTCTCCGTCGCCGTGGTGGTCTCCACCTGTGTCTCGGCAACCGCACTCTGGCGCCGACGGCCGACGCCGAGCCGGGCGGCCTGGCTGCGCCTGGCCCCGGTAGGGCTGGCCGCGGTCGGGTTCGTACCGTGGGCGGTGTGGTGGGGTGTTGTTGCGTGACGGCCATCGTCCCTGTACGACAAAGTACCCGAGAGCTACTCGACGGCGTGCGACTGCTGCGCCGTGTCTCCTTCCAGGCCGACGATCCGCAGGATGCGCTGACCCTCGCCGGGTACGTCGACCTCCACCTGTGCGAGACCCGGCGAAGGACTGCCGACTCGGCCTCCTGGAGGCAGGAACCTACCCCCGCGATGCCGACGGGGGCACTGGTGCCCGAGGGCACCCCGGCACTGCTGTTCCAGGCCTACTCGGTCGTCTCCACGACCACAGAGCAGGAGATGGCCTCACGCGATCTCGCCGCGGCACTCGGGCGAAACGCCAACACCAGATCAAGGCCAGGATGCCGGAGCGCTCGCTGATCGGGATCGTGGCCCGGACCGCGTACTGCGTGGAGTGGTGGCAACGCTTCGGCCCGGCGTCCGGCAACGAGCCGAAGCTGGTGATTGCTTCGGCCGCTACGTCATCACGACCTTCGTGAAGGGCACCAAACATGGGCCCGTACGAAGCTCGGGGCACGAGCTGTCGTACACGGCGAACCGGCACTTCTCGATCGTGCTGCTCGACGAGGCGATCGCCGACCTGGTCCACGCGCACGCCCACCTGGACATCTCGCAGGCGCGGGGCGACGGCACCGCGACGGCGCCCAACGGCACGCACAGGGACACCTACCTCGACAGCCTGCTCGCCGAGTCGTCGAGTTCGGCGTACGTGAGGGTGGCGCCGTCGAGCCGGACAGCCGCGCGGTCGGGATGGCGCGCCGCCGAGTCCACCAGGATCGCGGCAAAGTCGGAGTGGGGGCTGGAAGGCATGCGCATGGCTCCTTCGGCGTTCCGGGCCGTCTGCCGGATGGCGCTCCGAACTTTCAGTGGATCGCTTGGTTGTCTTCGGGTACTGCCATGTTCTGGTCAATCGGCGCTTCCGGGGCAAGGAGCGGAATGAGTACGGCGGCGACGGCCAGGTGCATCAGCGCCAGGAAGGCGGTGGCGCCGCCGGACACCTGGAGATACGTCAGCGGCGTGAGTGACACCAGCAACACGGCTACGGCCAGGCGGGTCCAGACGGTCGAGGCCCGATCGGTATCGGTCAACAGATCCAGTCCCTTTCGCGTCGCTGAGGCGAGCAGGGAGACGACGAGCGTGATACCGGCGACGCGGGGCAGGCTTACGGCCCGGGTGGGCCATCCGCCTCCGGGCCCGACGCTGAGTTCGACGCCCAGGATGTGGGCAATGGTCCACAGCAGGGTGGTGGCCAGGGCAGCGCCGCCGATCGCGTATGCGATGTGGCGCAGGTCCGGGGTGGCCGCGCGGGTGGGCGGTGAGGTCATCAGAGCGCTCCGTCATGTGCTGGAGGACGGTCCCGCCGCTGTGCGGCTGGGTTCGGCAGCGCGGCGTACCACCGGGAGTTCGGGGAGTTAATGGGCTGCCGCGATATCCGCAGGCTCACCGCTGGGGTCGAGGTGATGAGCACGCCCGGCCGGGCGGGTGGTTCGCGGGCACTGATATGCCTGGGGCTCGCTTCCCTGACGCCGGGGTCCTGACCGGAATGATCGAGACGAGCGAACCGCAGGGCGGAGACAAGGGTGGGCAGGCTGTGCGAGCCATTGGTGACGGCCGTGCCGTCCGGGCCGACGTCCTGCAGGAGCAGATCCAACCCGTGTCGGCACCGCTGCTGTTGGCGGTAGACCGTAGTTCCGGGGTGGCCGACCATGTCGATGTCGTCGGGAAGGGGGTCGCTGATCCAACTCGGCTGTGCGGGCATTGCGTTTCATGCACGCCGTTTGTGGCGTAACTGCGCTCGCCCGGACGCTCGTTGACCGTGAGGGACGGAGGCGTTGAGGGCCAGGGCGAGGTGGGCGGCCGACGGAGGCCAGGAGTCGGCGGTACGCCACTGTTCGGCTCCGGGCAGCCGGTAGCGGATGGCAGGGCCTTCGAGGACGCCTTTGCCCCGGCCCTTGAGCCAGTGGTCGAACCAGGCGAGGGCCTCGACGGGGATGGGCGCATTGTCCTCGCGGTCACCCCATGGCGGGCCGGGGACCGGTGGCGGTACTGACGACCGGCGGTCTGCGCTCCGTCGAGCTGACGCTGGCCGGGGGTCTACCCCAGCGGCCCTGAAGCCAGGCATGACATACCCATTTCCACATATCGTGAAATTAACAGAAGCCCACAGTAGCCCGCCGCCCCACTCCGAGCAAGAGGAATTTCCTCACATCGTGAAAATAACACCGAGGCCGCCGGGTGCGCGGTAGCGGTAGCGGTAGCGGTAGCGGTAGCGCATGCTCTTGCGGCGGAGCAGCTCCGGGTACCTGGGTCCGGGGTTCCAGCCACCGGGCGTGGCGCGCGGCCGGCTCGGGCCGGCCCGTCGTCCCGGAGGTGTAGAGGATCACCGCCGTGGCGACGGCTTTCGGTCGGCCACCTCTCACACCGGGTGGTGGCTCGCCGGCAGTGCGTCGAGCCCCTCCGCCGGCACCGAGTTCGGCGTACGTCGGGGTGGCGCCTCGAACCGGACGGCCGGGGGGTCGTCTCTGTCGTGTCGCCATGTCCCGGGTCGATCGCCGTCTCGGCGGCCCAGGATCGGAAGGAGTACGGCGGCGACGGCCAAGTGCATCAACGCGAGGGTGGCCTTGGCGCCGCTGGATGCCTGGACATACGTCAAGGGCGCGAGTGACACCAGCGACACGGTGACGGCCAGTCGGGTCCAGACGGTCGGGGCCCGGTTGGTCAACCGATCGAGTCCCTTTCGCGTCGCTGAGGCGAGCAGGGAGACGAGGAGCGTGCTCCCGGCGACGAGGGGCAGGCCGATGGAGCACTCCGGTAGGGGGTGGCGGACGGTCCCGCCGCCGTGCGGCAGGATTCGACAGCGCGGTGCACTGCCGGGGTTCGGGGAGGAGATGGGCTGCCGTGATGTGCGCAGGCTTCACCGCTGCGGGCGAGGGTGATGAGCACGCAGAACCGGCGGGGTGATCGCTGGCACTGAAATGCCCAGGGTCAAGTCCCTCATGCCGGGGCCCCACGGAATGATCGAGACGAGCGAAACGCAAGGCGACGCCATGGCACAGGACTGGTGTGTTGGAAGATCGCCCCCGGAAGACCTGGGCGCCGCCGGGTTGGGCACGGCCGCCTGAAGCGCCGGGTCGGGCTCATCTGGGGTGGCCCGTGGCGGCCACGGTGACCCCGAGGCCGATCATGGCAATGCCGCCCGCGCCACCGATCACCGCCATGCGTCGCTCGGAGTGGGCGAACCAGGTGCGGGCTGCGGAGGCGCACAGGCCCCACGCGGTGTCCGAGAGGAGACCGATGGCCGCCGGGATCAGGCCCAGCACCATCATCTGCAGGGGGATGGGGCCTGCGGAGTTGTTCACGAACTGCGGCAGCACCGCGGCGAAGAAGACGAGGCTCTTGGGGTTGGTGGCGCCCACGAACAGGCCGTCCAGGACTGTGCGCAGATCACTGCGCTGGGCGCCGGCCGGGGCGGTCAGGTCGGCCGCGTGCAGCTGCCTGCGGTGGCGGATGGCCTGCACGCCGAGATAGACGAGGTAGGCGGCTCCGGCGAGTTTCACCGCGATGAACAGCGTCACCGAGCTCTGCACCAGGTTGCCCAGGCCCAGGGCGACGGCAGTGATCAGGGCGTAGGCGCCGAGGACGTTGCCCAGGACCGTCGCCATCGCGGTGCGGCGGCCGTGGGCGAGGGCGCGTCCGACGACGAACAGGACGCTCGGCCCGGGTATCGCGATCACCAGCAGGGACACCGCCGCGAACGCCAGCATGCTCTCGGTGGGCACCATGGGGCTGTCGTCTCCTGTCGTGCTTTTCACGTGCTGGTTGTGAGAGGGGAGCAGGTATGTCACCGGCGCGGGGCGGGTGCCATCCCGGGCGGACGTGGACGACGCGGAAGGGCTGGGCGTTCGGTGACGGTGTGGGCGGCAGCGTGCCGGTGGAGGGTGTACGGGCTGCCGCTCGCGTCGAGTACGGCAAGCCAGTCGTCGTCGCGGGTGGTCATGGGAATGAGGCCTCCTTGCGCCGGGTGCGGGCGTGTGATCACGAGCTTCGGACACCGGAAAGGAACTGATCAACTGATTGTGGAATCCTGCAATCATGATTACCGTGCGGTTCGGCGGAACGGCCGAGGAAGACCTGGCCCTGACCGTGTCCCCCCTGCTGGAAGCCATCCATTCCTGGCACGTGCTGACCGCCCCCGGGCACCATGCACTGCACCTTCCCTGGGTGCGCCGGTGCCGCGAGCTGCCCGCCGCGCTCCGCCGGGAACTGCGCGAACACGGCTGGATGGTGGCCGACTACATCCCTGCTTTCTTCGAGGCCGGCGCCGATGTCCCCGAGGCGGCCTTCGCCGACCAGCTGGCCGCGATCCACGCCGTTCCCCCGGAGCACCTGGCCGCAGAGCTGTCCCAGACCCTCGTCGACACCACCCGCTACGGCCGCGACCTCGTCACCGACCCGTCCGTGCGGGGCGCGGCTCTCACCGACCTCGACCGAACCGACCCTGCCCGCGCCGAGCGGCTCCGCCGCATCCTCGCCGACCCAACTCCAGCCCTGGAGGCCGCGCTCACCGTTCTGGCGGACTACTGGGACAGCGCCTTCGCCGCCGAGTGGGGACGCCTCGACCCCGTTCTGCACGACGAAATCACCCGCGCCGGACGGCGGATCGCCGTCGCCGGCGTCTTCCCTATGCTGCGCAGCCTGCTCCCGCAGATCCGCCTGGACCCGAGAGAGCGGCTGCTGCGTCTGGACCGCCCGCACGACCACGACATCACCGTCACCCGCACCCGCCCGGTGACGTTCACCGCCAGCCACTACGTATGGCCTCACGTCCGCGTCACCTGCGACGCCCCCTGGCCCTTGCGGGTGACCTACCCCGCGGCCCCGCTCGCCCCGCAGCCCGCCTCCGCCAGCCGCGAAGAGCTGCTCACCGCCCTGCGAGCCCTGGCCGCCGCACCGCGCCTGGAAATCGCCGAGTCCCTCGCCGGACAGAGCCGAAGCACCCAGGAACTCGCCACCCTCCTGGGCCTCTCGGCGTCCGTGGTCTCCCGCCACCTCCAGCAGATGACCCAAGCAGGACTGCTGACCAGCCGCCGCGAGGGCTACTACGTCCTCTACTCCGTCGACCGCAGCCGACTCGACCGCATCGCCGCAACCCTAAACGATCTCGCCGATGGTCCCGGAAGATGATGCGGCAGAGCGCGGCAGCCCCGATACCGGCGCGGCAGCCGCGGACCGCAACCGCCGTCGCGTTCCAGATGATCGGAATCGCCAGCAGTCTTGCCGCGGCCCAGGAGTGGGTGAGCGGACTGAGGATCTGGGACGACCCGGCCGCGTGATGACTCTTGGTGAAGGGCCATCACGCTTCATGCTCGCAGAAATGACTGAGACCGAGGGGCGATAACGTTCAGCGACCACCTGGATCAAACCAGTTCCCAAAAGGGATTATTCGCCTGCCAGGTTGGGCCACCTCCACGATCGCAGAACCGCCTGAAGCGGTGCAGCCAGGGCGATCCAGAGCCGTACAGATGCCGCATACCGTGCGGGCTGGCTTCCCCGGCCCACTCGGCGATCGTCCAGCAATTCTTGCAGGGCAGGTCCGACAGCAGGCCCAGCACCAGCCGCCCGGCTCGCCGACGGGCTTCGCATCGGGCGAACCGGCCCGCGATGCGGCCCATGGCCGCCGCGAACGCCTCCCGCCACCGGGCGGGATCTATACTGTGACCTGCGGCCACCATCTCATCGTCAGTACACACAGCTCACGATGATCAACGGTGGCCGCACTCGTCCACCCACCGGACCAGGCCAGCGCCATCACGCACTACGAGCGTTCGGTGAGCAACTCCGCCAGACGGTCGGCGAATTCGGTGAGCCAGTCCAGCCGTGGCCCGCGGCGGGCGATACGAAAACCGTGGCGGCGTCCCCAGAACGCAGCCTGAACGGCATGGAACTGGGCCCACCGCTGGACGCGTTCACGGTCGAGTTCCGCGGCCTCGGCGAAGACATCCAAGACGCGGTGGACAGCCTTGCGCAGGTCACCCGCTTCGAGGAGCGTCAGCGCGCGGGACTTCAGCAGCGTGCCGCCGTCATAGGCGGGATCTCCCACGTACCCCTTGGGATCGACAGCCAGCCACGGCTCTCGGCCGGCACGCAGGATGTTCCGGGCATGGAGATCGCCATGGATGAGGGTGTCCGGCTGGTCCCGCCCCAGCTCCCGAACGGTCGCCACGGCGGCATCCAGCACCTGACGCGACAGCGCATGCATCAGCTCTTCGGCGTCCTTGCACAGCTGCTCCTCCCAGGCGTCGGCCTGCTCACGTAGCCGGGGCAGGCCGGGCGGTGCGGGGATGGCCAAGCAGCGATTGAGCCGCCCAGCGACCGTCACCACCTCGTCGCCGTCCTCGACCTCCGCCAGGGTCGACGGCTGAACCCGTTCCAGCAGCATCGCGAACCGCTCGTCGTCGCGCTCATGCAGCAGCACGGCGCCGCACCCGCCCCACGCAACGAACGCGTCCGGCTCATGGACGTTGCCGGGATGCGGAAACGACACCTTCAGCACGGCGCTCTCCTCAGCCTGCCGCCGTACTGGAACGATGACGCCAACGCCCCCGTGCATGACCTCGCCATCCGGCACGCACCCCCAGCGCCCCAGCAACTCCTCCACGATCCCGGGCAGCTCGTCGAGCCACCCCGCCCCGGCCTCCCCCTCGCGGTCGACGGTGCTCTGTGCGAACTCCTCTGGCATCGCGATCATCCCGGCACCCTACGCGCCAGCCCGCCGCAGCCACCAAGCCCAAGCCGGCCGCTGCAGCTGCCCGGAAGACCGCGCACTACGAAGATCGCGATCTGCAGCTGGAGTACTAACTGCCCGTCAACCTGTCCTTCGATCCGGAGCCGCCGAGCCACCACCGGCGGGTCATGGCCCGCCGCAGTCTGTCCGACCCCGGCGAGCTCGCCTACGACCTGGCCTACGCGTCCGTCGGTATCGAGATAGCCGAACTGGTCCGGATCGCCGGCAGCCGGTGGGCGATCGAGGAGTGCTTCCAGGCCGCGAAGAACCAGTGCGGCCTGGACGAGTACGAGGTCCGCCGCTACCCCGGCTGGTACCCGCGCAACACCCTGGCCATGCTCGCCCACGCCTTCCTGGCCGCTCTCGCCGCCCAGGCGGACGGTCGCGCAAGGGGGCAGCAGAAACGGATCAGCCCTCGCTCCGCTCACCGTGGCAGAGATCCGGCGCTGGGCTGCATCGGGACCTGCGGATGCCACGACTTCAGTTGTGCGACGCCGCGCTCGACTGGTGCCCGTGCCGCAGACAGCGCGCGGTTGACGGTTACGAACCGACCACCAGTCGCCGTGAAGTGGAAGCCTCGGAACTTGAATCCGAAATTGCGCGGGGCTTCGGTGGCGGGGTGCGCAGTGATCACGGGAGGCCTCAAACGGTGGGCCAAACTCTTCCGGCACGGCCATCGCCTCTTGGCTGTGCCGCAGGTCCATCCCCCCAGAAGCCAGCGCACCGATGCTTTCTGACTGCACATTTCCTCGGGCTCGATCGGTTCGGGCGCTACGGACCATGTCCTGCGTGTCGAAGTTTCAGCCGCCGGTTGCCCGGCATTAAGTTGTCAGCCTGCTGGCAGAGAGTGAGGAGACGGCGGGTGACGGAACGGGAGCCGAGAGAAAAGTCCTTCCTTGAGAAGGCCGCCTACATCGTAACTCCTGGATCAGTCGTCTTCGCCCTGCTGTACTACTTCGGCTATATCTACCGCAACGCGTACTACGCCTACTTCGGTCTGAGCGCCAGCGAGTTGGAGTTTTCCTCTCAGGACTACCTACTCGGCAGTCCGGCGGCCATCTTCCTCCCTCTGTGGGTGCTACTCGCTTTGGGAATCGCCGGCGTAATCTTTTTCCGAGCGCTGGAGCGACGGTTCTCACAACCAGGAATGGCGGCGGAGCGCGGTATGGCGAGCCGGGTGTTTGCCGTGGGGGGAATCGCCTTACTGCTGCTCAGTTTCCCCGTCTTTCTGGAGCCTGTTTGGTGGCAGCGTACGATCACCGTCCTTCTGCCCGTCGGCTGGTTGCGCGTGATCCTGCCGGCCTTCCTCGTAGCCGTGGGTGGACTCCTGCTGCTGTTCGCCATGTATCTGAGCCGTGGTCCGCGCGGCCGCGGTGGCCGCTTCTGGGGAATCACCGAAGGACTGCTGGTCTGCGCGACGGCCCTGATCGTGTTCTTCGCCCTGGCCCGCTACGCCCATGGAGCGGGGACATCAGCGGCACGTGCTGATGCGAGGACAAGCTTCAGTGGCATGCCGCGCGTCCTCATCCACTCCCGGCAGCGGATCTCCCCCACGGTCTCCAGTGTGCGCTGCAAGGATCAGGGCGCTGCCTACCTGCCTTACCGGTACATGTGCGTCGGGTTCCGCGTGCTGGCGAAGTCTCGTTCGCGGTACTACCTCGTGCCGAGCGAGCCTTTGCCCAATCTCGATGTCACCCTGTTGCTCGACGACAACGACACTATTCGGGTGGAGGTCCGTGGCGAGAGGTGAGTCGGCCTCCACGCAGGGTCAGGTGAGAGGAGCCGACGGTGTTTGATCCGAGGCTGTTCCATGGCCCGTGCGCGGGCTGGCTGGGATGACGGTTGGACCTGAGCCGGTCGGGATGTCCGTCGGGCCCGTGGCCGGAGTGCTGGTTGGACCTGTGGGGCCGGTCGGTGTGCTGGTCCCCGAGGGGAGGGGGGTCGGTGTCCCTGACCTGCTCGTCGGAGGAGTCTCGACCGACCCTGTCCCTGATTCCTGGCCGGACCGATGCGGTGAAACGACTGCTGTCACGTTCCCCTGGTTCGTCTTGAGCTCGACCTGGAAGGCTCCGTTGTCGGTACCGGCAGGGATGAGCAGGGAAAATTTACAGGTCTCACCTGGCTGAAGAGTCCTCCCCTGGCAGGCGTCGTCCATGATTGTCGGTACGCTCGATTTGGCCGATGAAGGCTGTCCGGACGAGTTGGTCGCTGTGGGCTGGCCGGAAGGCTGCGCCGCCAGTTGAGGCGCGTCCACCTTCATCGGTTTATCCGTGTGATTGGCGACAGTCACGGTCACCTTGGATGACTCGCCCGGGTCCGCCCGCGGAAAGTCGATCTGCGCGTCACTGGACTGGCCCTGCGCACCTGGGAACAAGGTGGCGGCGCCCACCGCTTGGGGTGTAAGCGTCGAGGACTCATTTGCAGCGTCCTTCCCGGTGCCCCCGCATCCGGTCACCGCACTCAACCAGGCCAGGAACATCGAAGTCGACAGAACGAAGAGCGTAAGCCGCAGCGTACGCCCACGCGCTTTCTGCGCACCTGCCATCGGAGCCTCCGCTGTGAGCTCTCGACGCTGTCTTCTACCTGTCGCGAGCGTCCTTTGACCGCTGCTTGACGACAGGCCAGGAGCCCCTCATGTGTTGCCGGCAGGATCCTGCCGGGCACTGACGATGCTTTGATTGGGTGCCACGCTGATTATCAGAGGGAAGATCACTTTCTCCTCCCCTGCCGTCATGCGGAGGGGTCCCATAGCTGACCAGGCTAGTCGGGGGAGGAGATGTTCGCACGGCGGCTAACGGTGTGTTTCAAGCCGCACGCGCATATTGCCTGTGCACGAGCGAGGGGCGTCGTTCTGAAGCCCTCAGGAGACTGGTCAGCCTTCAGTCGAGGTCGACCCAGGCCGCCATGGGCCCCGAACGCCTGGCCGCGAAACTCAACTCTTATGCCCGCCTGTACGACTACGCGTCGGTCCCGGTCGCGCAGCGCCGCCTGGCCGGACGGGAACCGGTGGAGGAGGAATGGCAGCGGCGCTATCCGCTCTTCCCGCGGCTGCTGTTCGTTCTGGACGGCACCGGCCCCGCCGGCATCGAAACCCGCATCGAATTTGGACGGGGCGCCGCACGGGCTGGGAAGGGCCGCCTTGGTGGAGGTCGACGAGCGGGGCCGCGAGGACGGGGACCTGACGGAGGAAGCCAGCAAGGTCCGGGTTGGCGGCAGCTGCACGTAGGAACCCTGACAGCACCGTCGTCTGGAGCCGGCCCCAGATCCTGTGGACACCCTCTCACTGCCTGCACCAGCGCGCAGCGGGCTCCGCATCACCACACCGGCACCAGGACACCCATCCCCAGCGCGGCTGACGCCCGCCCAGGCACCCTTTTGCACCAGCCTTCCACCCGGATGCCCGTCTGAGATCGCGGTGGCACCCCACCCAGCGGATGCTCACCTGGAAGCGGCCGCCGCGAGTGCCACAAGGTCACTTGACCGCTCCATGTCCCCACGAGGAGATCGTAATGCGCCACACCAGACCCCTTGGCTGGAGCATGGCCAGTGGCCTGGCCACTGTCCTCTTCTGCAGTCCCCTGGCGTCGGCCGCCACACCGACCGGCCCTGGAGCAGAGGAGGTGTTCAATCTGACCGCGAAACCGACTCAGGTCCAGAACGTGGACGTGCCCCCGCCTGGGGCCGGCCAGGGGGACCAGCTCATCGTCACCGGGGACCTCGTTCGTTCCGCTGTCACGGTAGGCCGGTTCGACGAGGTCTGCACGACCGTCCGCACCGGCTCCAACAACTCGTCCGATCTGCAGTGCCAGATCACCCTGTCACTGCCGCAGGGGCAGATCACCGTCCAGGGAGTGTTCGGCATCTCCGCTTCCGGCCCTGGTGACATCACCCTGGCGATCACCGGCGGCACGGGAAGTTACCGTGCGGCACGGGGCTTCATCCACGCTGTCAGCACCAGCGGGGTGGAAACAGAAGTCACCGTCCACATCACCCGCTGACTACTGTCCAACCCCGTGAACATTTCGATACGCCTACGGGCGCCGACTGCTTCGCGCCGCTGGAGATCGCCGACGGTCTTGTCCGATGGCCGGGGCCCAAGCTGATGGACAAGCGCTGTCCTTATCTCATGGACAGAGCCAGCCCTTGCTTGTACTCAGCAGACTGCGGTTGACGGCGCCTCCGGATTGGCACACGCCCTCCGCTTTACGGCCTGGTGAGCAACTCCCCCTCGATGACGGTGACAGCGGTGCCGTAGAGCAGCGTGCGGTCGTCGCGCAGCTCGGTGCGTACCAGGCCACCACGAGCCGATGCCTGTAGACCGGTGAGCGTGGTGCCACCGAGCCGAGCGGCCCAGAAAGGCGCCAGCGCGGTGTGGGCGGCGCCGGTCACGGGGTCCTCGTCGATGCCGATACCGGGGAAGAAACAGCGGGAGACGAAGTCGTAGCAGGCCGCCGGATCGTCGGCGCGCGCGGTGACGATCACACCGCCCCGCCAAGGCAACGCAGCCACCGCGGCCAGGTCAGGGATGAGTTGGCGGACGGTCTTCTCGTCGGCCACCTCTACCAGGGGCTCACCGACATCCGCGCCCGTCTCGTGGACGGACCTGACGTCGGCGCCGATGGCAGCGGCGATCTCGCTGGGCGGTGCGATGGCGCGCAGTGGGGCGGTGGGGAAGTCCAAGGTGATGGTGCCGTCGTCGGCACCGGCCGCGCGCAGAACGCCACTGCGTGTGGTGAACCGTGCGGTGCCGTCGGCCAGGCCCGTGGTATGCAGCACATGTGCGGCGGCCAGGGTGGCATGGCCGCACATGTTCACCTCGGTGGTCGGAGAGAACCAGCGCAGCGCCCACTGGGCCTCGGCGTTTCCGGAAAGAGGGTGGACGAACGCCGTCTCTGGAAGGCCGACCTCGGCAGCGACTTGCTGCAGCCACCCGTCCTCGGGAAAGGACTCCGTGTCCAGCAGCAGCACGCCCGCGGGGTTGCCGGCAAAAGGACGCTCGGTGAAGGCGTCGACGATTGTGATCCGCATGGGCGGACGCTAGAAGTCCCGAACAGCGGCCCACCAGTGCCAATTCTCAATACGCGGCATGACAGAAGCGGAGACCTTCGGCACGCCAGTCCACCGGATCCGGGCCGGGTCCGACAATGCTGTCGCCCAGTTCCTCCGCAGCCGGATCCGCCATCCCTCCACAGCTACTCGACGGCTTGGGATCGGGTGCTGTCGCTTCTCGTGAACATCGAACACAGCACGGTGTGAAGGAGCGGCGCGCCGTCGGCTGCTTTGAACGCCACTACTGCCGGCGGGGCTGACCCCAGCGGCTACATCAGCGCGTCAGAGACGGTGGCGATGACGGTTTCCGCCCCCAGGAGACGGCACGCGCCTCCGTGAGGAACCGGACACTCCTCCATGGAAGAAGAGCGAAAGCGGCCCCGCCATGACTTATCGACTACGGAGACCCGTTATCCGGTGTCGGATGCGCGCCACCTGGCTCGGTCAGTTGGTGTCAATGCCAGGAGCAGCTCGCCCGACAGCTGAGGCCACCCGCCGGACGGCGGCCACACCCGGCGGCCACCCGGCGGGCACGGCATCCGGCCGATGGCGGGGGACCCGTATCCGCAGTGCCCGGGGACCGATCCGGCACCGCACGGGAGTCGGCAGGGTGACGGCTTCGCCGTCCAGCCCGACGGGGACGGCCGCTACGTCGGCGTGGACGACCACGTCGTCGGGTGTGGCGAGATGAGTAAGGCCGTGCGGCTGCCCACTGCGCAGTCTGGCGGCCGTCTCCGCCCTGGCGGCCAGTACTCCAAGGAGCCCCGAGTCGAGCTGCGCACGCCTGCCGAGCCCGGCCGGGTCATCGAACTGGTAAGGGTTGTTGCTCACCAGCACGGCATCCGGCCGGTCCACGGTGAGCAGCCCGGCGCGTACCGAGAGCTCCGGACCCTCGTGGCGGGCCAGGAACTCCGGGAGGATCCGCACCATCGTGCCGATCTTGTCCTCCCGATAGGCGGGATCCTGCACCAGGGCGGCATACGCACCGAACGACACGTTGTTGACGAACACCCGATCGCCGGCGAACCCGAGATCCACGCACAGCTCGGCACCGTCCGTGAGGGCCTCCAGCGCGGCCGAAGGGTCCGCCCGGTCCAGACCGAGATCCATCGCGAAGTGGTTGCGGGTACCGACTGGTATGACCAGGAAGGGAAGACCGCTCTCCGCGGCCGCTCCGGCGACAAGTGCCTGAGTCCCGTCTCCGCCGGCCACCCCCAGCAGATCCGCGCCGTCATCCACCGCGCGTCGGGCGACAGTGGCGAGGTCCTGGGGCCGGGAGGGATCGACCAGGAACACCTGAGCCCCCAGTGCACGGGCCTTTTCCGCGATCCGGAACCGGCTCGCCTTCCCGCCACCCGAACGCGGATTCACGATCAGATACGGCCGCCGCGCAGCGGCCACCGGCCGGGACGCGTTCTCCGTCATGGCAAGAATCGACGGGCCACATTCATCAGCCCGGCCCACGCGACAGGCCTCGGCAGGGCTGCCGTCACCACGCCCGCCACTGAGTGCGCCGTCCGCCACCGGCCCAGTGGAACGATCACGCCCGCGGCCACCGTCTCCATGACTTTTCCTCCCATCCCCCAGCTAAGGCCTACCACACCAGCTTGCAGCTCGGCCTGGGCAGACGCACCCGGGCCCCCAGCAGTCGTCTCACCGCCGCTGTCACGGTCCACCACGTCCTGGCGGTGGTAATTCCTTCGCCGCCGCCCCGCTGCCTGGCGGGCCTCTCGGCGACCTCGGCGACCTCGGCGACCTCGGCGACCAGCACCATGCTGCCCGCGCTGACCTCGTCGGCCACCAGGGCCACCAGGCCGGAGCTCTCCGTGGCTCGCCGCCAGTCGGCGCCGCCCCCCGTTACCGTTTTCGTGGCCCGCAATGGGGCCTTCGGCTTTCGGGTCCGGCATGACTTCCCCCTCCTGTTATTGATGATCCGGGGGGTGGTCCTACGTTGTTGATGGGTCGGATGGGCTGTCGTACGGTCCGGAGGATCCAGTGGCCCTGGGTATGGCTTGGGGGTGGT
>NZ_JBIRST010000044.1:0-29828 GCF_044334385.1 Streptomyces sp. NPDC020801 | reverse complement strand
TCTACCAGGCCCGGCTGCGCTCCCGCTTCGGCCGGGCCTGGCGGCGCAAGGCCCCGGTGGAGTCCCTGATGCCACTGCGCCTGGCCCGCTACGGCGTCCCGCTGGCGGAGACGGCCCCCTCGGGCCTGGCCGCGGCGGGCATAGAGCCGGCGCTGATACCCCCGGCGCCGCAGCCGGGGACGACGGGAACGACGGCGGGCGGTCGTACCGCCGTGGCGGCGCCCGTCCAGCAGCAGGCGGCGTACGCCGCCGGGCAGCGCCCGCAGCTGGTCGCCGACCAGGGACCGGGGGAGCCGCCGCCCTACGAGGAGCAGCTTCCGCCGGACGACCAGAGCCCCTGGTTCCAGGCCCCCCAGCAGGTCGACTACCACGGCGGCTACGACCCGACGTACAACCCGGAGCCCCCGTACGAGGAGTGGTACGAGGAGCAGCAGCCCTCCCCGGAGGAGACCGGCAGCTTCCCCATCCCGGTGGGCCCCAACCGCACGCGGGAACTCGGCGAGGGCGGCGGCACCCCCGAGCCGGACGAGGAGGCCTACTATCAGGTCTTCCGTCAGTCGATCAACGGCAGCCTGCCCACGCCGCGCCAGTTCGCCGACGGGGTGGAGGCCACGTACGGCGTCCCCCTGCCCGAGAACGAGGCCAAGCGCATGGTGAACCGGTTCTCCAACCGCTTCAACGCGGAACTGGAAGAGGACCACATCGCGTGAACACAGCAGCCATGAGGACATGAGCAAGGGGCCCTCGCACGAGGGCCCCTTGCCGTACCGCTCCTGGCTCCCCGCTACCGGCCGAGCAGGGCCCGCACCCGTTCCTGCCCCACCGCGAGCAGCAGCGTGGGCAGTCGCGGACCGGTGTCACGCCCCACCAGCAGGTGGTAGAGCAGCGCGAAGAAGGTCCGCTGGGCGGTCTTGATCTCCGGCGGGAGCTCCTTGGGCGTGGCGTCGGCGGAGAACCCGGCCTGGACCTTGGGCACGCCGTACACGAGGTGGGTGAGCCCGTCGAGCGACCAGTGCTCGGACAGGCCGTCGAGCAGCAGCTCGATGGACTGCCGGGACGGCTCGTCGAGGGACTTCAGCAGGTCGGTGTCGGGCTCGGCGCGGACGATGGTGCGCTGGTCGGCGGGAACATGGGTGTTGATCCACGCCTCGGCCTTGTCGTACCGCGGGCGGGCCTCGTCCAGCGAACCAAGGGGGTTGGCCGGGTCCAGTTCGGACAGGATCCGCAGGGCCTGGTCCTGGTGGCCGGCAGTGATGTCGGCGACGGACGCGAGCGTGCGGTAGGGCAGCGGGCGGACGGTCTTCGGCAGCTCACCCGCGGCGGTGCCCACCGCGCGCGTGTACGCGGCGACGTCACCGGGCAGCGCCGAGCCGTCGGCGACCTTGGCGCCCAGCTTGTCCCACTCGTCGTAGAGACGCTGGATCTCCTGGTCGAAGGCGATCTTGAAGGACTGGTTCGGCCTGCGCCGCGCGTACAGCCACCGCAGGATCTGCGGTTCCATGATCTTCAGCGCGTCGGCCGGGGTGGGGACGCCACCGCGGGACGACGACATCTTCGCCATGCCGGAGATGCCGACGAATGCGTACATCGGGCCGATGGGCTGCTTGCCGCCGAAGATGTGGACGATCTGCCCGCCGACCTGGAAGCTCGAACCGGGCGAGGAGTGGTCGACGCCGGACGGTTCGAAGACGACGCCCTCGTACGCCCATCGCATCGGCCAGTCGACCTTCCAGACCAGCTTGCCGCGGTTGAACTCGCTGAGCCGGACGGTCTCCGAGAAGCCGCACGCGGTGCACGCGTAGGTCAGCTCGGTGGTGTCGTCGTCGTATGAGGTGACGGTGGTGAGGTCCTTCTCGCAGTTGCCGCAGTACGGCTTGTACGGGAAGTAGCCGCCGACGCCGGAGCTGCCGTCGTCCTCGGACGCGGCGCCCGAGCCCTCCTCCGCCTCCACCTCGGCCTCGTCGACGGGCTTCTGCTGCTGCTTCTTGGCCGGCTTGGGCTTGGTGCGGTACTGGGCGAGGATCGCGTCGATGTCGCCGCGGTGCCGCATCGCGTGCAGGATCTGCTCGCGGTAGACGCCGGAGGTGTACTGCGCGGTCTGGCTGATGCCGTCGAACTCCACGCCCAGCTCGGCGAGCGAGTCGATCATGGCGGCCCTGAAGTGCTCGGCCCAGTTGGGGTACGCCGAGCCCTTGGGGGCCGGGACGGAGGTCAGCGGCTTGCCGATGTGCTCCTTGTACGTGTCCTCGTCGACCCCGGCGATCCCGGCCGGCACCTTGCGGTAGCGGTCGTAGTCGTCCCAGGAGATCAGGTGCCGCACCTCACGCCCCCGCCGGCGGATCTCGTCGGCGACCAGGTGCGGGGTCATGACCTCGCGCAGGTTGCCCAGGTGGATGGGGCCGGACGGGGACAACCCGGACGCGACGACGACCGGTTTGCCCGGGGCCCGACGCTCCGACTCCTCGATGACCTCATCCGCGAAACGGGAGACCCAGTCGGTGGTCTCGGTGCTCTGAGCCACGATCGGCACGTCCTTCTTTCTCCATGGGCAGCCGGTACGGTCGCACGGCTGACCGCTCCATTGTCCCAGGCAGGGCGGCAACCACGAAAACGCCTTTTCAACGCGTTGGACGGCCCCACGCGCCCCGGCGTTCACCGGGCGACCGGAAAATTCGCTTTACCCCGCATGGGATACTGGGCGTGTCTATCCGTCCCACGAGGAGAACGGCACCCATTCCTATGGCCTCGGTCACGTCCCTCACCGATTCCGTCCACCAGCGCCTCGCGAACGCCCTCTCGGCCGCCCTGCCGGAGACCGCCGACGCCGACCCGCTGCTGCGACGAAGCGACCGGGCGGACTTCCAGGCCAACGGGATCCTGGCGCTGGCGAAGAAGGCGAAGGCCAACCCGCGGGAACTGGCGGCGCAGGTCGTCGGGCACGTGGTCGCCGGTGACATGATCAAGGACATCGAGGTCTCCGGCCCCGGCTTCCTCAACATCACGGTGACGGACCAGGCCATCACCGAGAACCTCGCGGCGCGCGCCGCCGACCCCGAGGGCCGGCTCGGCGTGCCGTACGCGGAGAACCCGGGCACCACGGTGATCGACTACGCCCAGCCGAACGTGGCGAAGGAGATGCACGTCGGCCATCTGCGGTCCGCGGTGATCGGCGACTCGGTGGTCCAGCTCCTCGAGTTCACCGGCGAGAACGTGGTCCGCCGGCACCACATCGGCGACTGGGGCACCCAGTTCGGCATGCTCATCCAGTATCTGGACGAGCACCCGCACGAGCTGGACCACAAGGCGTCCGAGGTGACCGGCGAGGAGGCGATGTCGAACCTCGACCGCCTCTACAAGGCCGCGCGGAGGCTCTTCGACTCCGACGAGGAGTTCAAGACGCGCGCCCGGCGCCGGGTGGTGGACCTCCAGGCCGGCGACCCGCACACCCTCGCCATCTGGCAGAAGTTCGTGGACGAGTCGAAGATCTACTTCTTCTCCGTCTTCGAGAAGCTGGACATGGATATCCAGGACCCGGACATCGTCGGCGAGTCGGGGTACAACGACATGCTGGCCGAGACCTGCCGCCTGCTGGAGGAGTCGGGCGTCGCGGTCCGCTCCGAGGGGGCGCTGTGCGTCTTCTTCGACGACATCAAGGGCCCGGAGGGCAAGCCGGTCCCGCTGATCGTCCAGAAGTCCGACGGCGGCTACGGCTACGCGGCCACCGACCTGTCCGCGATCCGCGACCGCGTCTTCAACCTCAAGGCGAACACGCTGCTGTACGTCGTGGACGCCCGCCAGTCCCTGCACTTCAAGATGGTCTTCGAGACCGCGCGGCGGGCCGGCTGGCTGAACGGCGACGTGACGGCGTACCAGCTGGCGTTCGGCACGGTGCTGGGCAAGGACGGCAAGCCCTTCAAGACCCGTGCGGGCGAGACGGTCCGCCTGGTCGACCTCCTCGACGAGGCGATCGAGCGGGCCTCGGCGGTCGTGCGCGAGAAGGCCCAGGAGCTGTCCGAGGAGGAGATCGCCGAGCGCGGCGCCCAGGTGGGCATCGGCGCCGTGAAGTACGCCGACCTGTCGACGTCGGCGAACCGGGACTACAAGTTCGACCTGGACCAGATGGTCTCGCTGAACGGCGACACGAGCGTGTACCTCCAGTACGCCTACGCCCGTATCCAGTCCATTCTCCGCAAGGCCGGCGAGGTCCGCCCGGCGGCCCACCCGGAACTGGAACTGACTGAGGCGGAGCGGGCGTTGGGCCTGCACGTCGACGCGTTCGCGGAGGCGGTGCGGGAGGCTGCCGCGGAGTACGCCCCGCACAAGCTGGCGGCGTACCTGTACCAGCTGGCCTCGCTGTACACGTCCTTCTACGACAAGTGCCCGGTCCTGAAGGCCGAGACGCCGCAGCAGGTGGAGAACCGCCTCTTCCTGTGCGACGTCACGGCCCGCACCCTCCAGCAGGGCATGGCGCTGCTGGGCATCAGGACGCCCGAGCGGCTCTGACCGGCCCACCGGATCCGCCGGATCCGCCGTCGCCGTCGGCCCCGGCCTGTTGTGATCAACAGGCCGGGGCCTTCTTTCATGGCCGTCCGATCGTCCACCACCGTACGGATACACCCGAACGGCGGCGGTGATGTCGTCACTGGACCGGAGTAAGGGCCGAGGCATGTCCGCGGGGCAGCACGGGTGCCGTCCCGCCGTCGCCGGGCCAGCCGTCGGTGACGGTGCCGGGGCGGCCTCGCCGCGACGCCCGGGTGACAGATGGCCCACCGGCCGAAAGTTCCCGGATGGTAATTCCCTCTTCCGGCCCACGCGAGTTCCCGGTAAACACGAGGCCGCGTAGCGCAAGATCGAAATGCGATCAGCACCACACCTCTCCAAGATGGCGGTGAAGAGCGGAGCGCGGAACTTGCAACAGTTCGTGCACTCCGCTGAGTCGTGCGCCAGAGAAAGAGGAAAACATGACGGCAACGACGGAGAGCCCCACGCGGGAAAAGGCAGGGGTCGGCCAGGAAGAGGTCGGTGAGGAATCCGCCATCGGTCCCATCCTGCTGGCAGCCATGCTGGCCCGTCGTGAGGAGCGCGGGGAAGAGCCGATCATCGAGCACCCGCTTCTCCTCGCTGCGCTCATGCGCGGCCGCGAAGAACGCGGCGAAGCGCTGATCCAGCACCCCCTCCTCCTCGCCGCGCTGATGCGCCGCCGCGAGGAGCGTGAAGAGCCGATCATCGAGCACCCACTGCTGCTCGCCATGCTGATGCGCCGCCGCCGCGAGGAGCGCGGAGAGGAGTCGATCATCGAGCACCCGCTGCTGCTCGCCGCGATGATGCGCCGCCGCCGCGAGGAGCACGGGGAGGAGCCGATCATCGAGCACCCCCTCCTGCTCGCCGCGCTGATGCGCCGCCGCCGCGAGGAGCGCGGGGGCGAGTCCCTGATCGAGCACCCGCTGCTCCTCGCCGCGCTGATGCGCCGGTAGGAAATAGCGACCTCCTGCCCTCCGAATGTTGCGACCGCGGCATCGGAGGGCAGGCCCCGTACGGCAATCGAAGAATTGAAGGAACCACAATGGCAGCTGAGTCCGGCGGAGAAGCGGAACGGGATCCCCTGGAGACCTTCATCGACGAGATCTTCGAGGAAATGATGCGCGAGTCCGGAGTTCCGCACAGCGGCACCAGCACCAGACACGGAAAGGACCCGCTGGCGGCCGCTCTGGTGGAAGCGGCCATGGCGTCACTGTCGCAACCGCAGTCCTCCAGGTCATCGGAACTGGAAAGAATGCTGTTCGCGCAGAGTCTCGCGAAGGCACTGGCCGAGTCCCTCGCCCCCGCCCTGGCGGAGGCACTGGCCTCGGAGATCATGAAGGCCCTCACCCACCACGCCGGCACGCACGGCAGCAGCAGCGGCAGCGGCAGCGGCGGCGCCCACCAGCCCGTCGGTGCGACTGGCCGCAACCGCCGCGGCTCCGGCGAGGGAGGCTCCTGACCGGACCGACGCACCGGGGCCCGTTCCACCGCCGCCCGCGCCGGCTCCCTGGCCGCGCGGGCGGTCGGTTACGGGGCCGCGCCCTCCCGCTGGTGCTGTGGCCGGAAAGGTTTGCCGGAAAGCTCACGGCGTCCGGTGCGGTGCATCGCAAGGCGGAGCATCGCCCGCGTACTGGATGTACTCGGGTGATGCGACAACGCGGCGAGGTGCCGTGCCGGGCGCCGCGAGCCAGTGAACCTTTCCGGTCGCAGCACTAGCCTGCGTCCGACTGGGTGTAGGGCATCCACTTGTTGGTGCCGTCGGCGTTGTACCAGTAGGTCTTGTCGCCGCGCATGCCCACGGTGCGGAACGGCTTTCCGTGGTCGTCGATCCGGGACGTGCCCTGGCGGTCGCCGCTGCTCCAGCTCAGTTCGAGATACCAGCCGACGTCCCGTGTGCCGGTGCTCGCGTCGATGTTCAGCACCTCCGGGTCGTCGACGGACACCTGGTACGGGAAGTTCGTCGCCCGGGTCGTGATGTTGCCCTGGTGACCGGGCACCGGCTTCGCGCTCGGGGACTGTGCGTCGAGGTCGACGGCGAAGGACGCGGGCGCCAGGTCGCCACCGCACCCGGCGCCCATGGTGTACGCGTTCCCCACCGGTGCCGTGCCGGAGCCGGTGACCCGGACGTAGAGCGCGTGCAGTACGACGGGCCGGCTGCTGCTGCCCTGCACGGTGACCTGGAGCCGCAAGTGCCCGGCCGGTACGGCGCCCTGAGCGGCCGCCCAGCCGTCGGTGGCCTGACTGGCCGGCGGCGGAGCCACGGTGCCGGGCGGGCGCTGAAGCAGAAACCACTGGTCGCAGGGGCTGTCCCAGTTGTTCGTGAGGACGTTCACGTGGAACGGCGGGGCGGTGTCGGCGGTTGTGACGTCTCCGCCCGAGGACTCGCCGGGCCTTGCGGTCGTCCCGGCCGGGGGCCGGGCACTCTTCGACGGGGACGAAGCCCCTGGGGAGGCCGGGACGGAGCTGTCCGCCGTCGCACGGCCGGACGCGGTCGCCGCCGAACGCACCGCACCGGGCCGCCCGGCCGCCGGTGCGGCGGCCGCCCGCGGGCCGTCGGACCCCGATCCGAACTGCGCGGCCGCGGCGACCACGGCAGCCGAGACGGTCACGGCCCCCGCGACGACGGCGGCCACGACGGCCGACCGCCGCCGACGGGACACGGCGGGTGCGGTCGCCGGACCGATGCCGGTGACGGCGTCGGCGTCGGCGTCGGCGTTGGCGTCGGCGGCACGGGGGGCACCGGGTTCCTCTCCGACCCCGGCGGCATCGGTCGCGTCGAGTCCATCGACGGCTTCGGAGACCGGCGCGGCCTCGGATGCCTCGGAGGCCGCGGCCGCTTGGGGCACATCAGCCGCATCGGGCATCCGACGCCGAGCGGCGTCCGCCAATATCCACCGGCGGTGCAGTTCCACCAGTTCGTCCCGGGTGGCCCCGCACACCCGCGCGAACCGCTCCAGCGGGGCGTAGTCGTTCGGCACGGTCGTGCCGTTGCAGTAGCGGTGCAGCGTCGACGTGCTGACGTGAAGCCGCTTGCCGAGCGCGCCGTAACTGCGGCCGGAACGCTCCTTCAGCGTGAGCAGCAGCTCCGCCAGCTCTTGGGTCTCGTCCGCCATTGCCTCTCCCCACCATCCCGGAACGGCGTTCCAGGCACCGACGTATCCCCAGTTCAGACGGTGCGGAACCGTTCCGGGGTTCCCAACTCCCCGCCACGTGTGGCCGCTGGGACGGATTGCCCCGCACTGTTCGGGTCGTCGGCCGGTTCACCCGATCCGGCCCCGAGCGAACACCCAACGGGAGAACACACCATGTCCGTCCAGCGCATCGCCGTCTCCGCGACCGCCCTCGCCCTCGGCTCCCTCGCCCTCGTCGCCTGCGACCCCGGCTCCTCCACGAGCTCCGCCCCCACCGGCACGGCCGCCACCGCCTCCGCACCGGCGGACTCCACCACGTCGGCCTCGCCCGCCGCCTCCCACAGCTCCGCCGGAACCACGGCCGGGGGCACCGGCTCGGCCAAGGCCACTGCCACGGCCACGAAGGCGGCGGGCTCGCACGGTTCGGGCACCGCCTCGGGGACGGGTGGCGGCACCCGGGCCGGGCTGTGCCGCGCCGGCCAGCTGACGGTCACCGCCGCCCCGGTCTCGCAGCCGCTGAACCACCTGCTGATCACCGCCAAGAACACCAGCGGCGTCCCGTGCGATCTCGGCATCATCGGCCTCCTCACCTTCGACGGCCGCATCCGGGCCACCACCCCCGACGGCATCGGCGGCGGCCCCAACATCCTGCGTCCCGGCCAGTCGAACCACGAGGGCGTCTCACTCGACCAGCAGGACGCCCCGGGGCAGGGCAGCGGCACCTCGTACCTGACCGTGAAGCTGGACAGCGGCGACACTCTCCGCATCCCGGTGAAGACGCATGTGCACGCCCCGCGCATCTCGGTCTGGGAGCCCACCGCGGCCGACGCCCTCTCCGCCGTGTGAGGACTCCGGCCCGTCAGGGCGCCGGCCGTGGCGCGGCCGGCGCCCTCGGCGGCTCCGGCCTCCGAGCGGCATCACCGAACTCCAGGGCCCGTCACTTCGGTTCCTGCCCGTGAGCACCCCTGCCCCCGCGAGACGAACGGTCCCGGGAACTGCCCCTCCCCGCGCCCCGGCTGTCAGTGGCTGCCTCTACAGTCACGGGCATGGCGACACTTCCGAACCCATTGCCGAAGCTGGCCGGCGACCCGAGCGGGCGTTCGCTCGGGCTGCAACTGCCGCCCGGAGTACTGCTCGACGCGACCGAGGACGGGCCGTGGCACGAGCCGTTGCTGTGGTACGCGGGCCGGTCGGCGGCCCGGGGCAACTGGGCGGCACTGGGCGCGGCCGGGGCCCGGGTGGGACTGCTGCCGGTGCTCATCGACCTGGGCGGTGAGCAAGGCGGCCCGGAAGACTGGGAGTTGCTGCCCGGGGAGATGTCGTACGCCGGGGATCACGACGCGGAGGCCGTGCTGGCGGAGTTCTGGGAGGAGCTCGCGGCCGAGGGGGAGGAGTGGCCCGGCCTGGCGGACCGGCGTTCGCCGACGGTCGATCCGGCCGTGCGGGCCGCCGAGGTCGCCGACTCCCTGACCGGCTCTCCGACCTGGTTCAGGAAGCCCCACCTGGCCCTGGTACCGGCCCGCCGCAGCGCGGACATCCCGGCGGCCATCGGCTGGGCGGGCCCCGTGAACCACGAGAACGACGTGGCCCGCCTCTGCGCGGTCCTCCGTAGCTGGGAGGACCGCTTCGGCATACGGGTGGTGGCCCTCGGCTTCGACCAGCTCGTGGTGTCCGTGGCGGCGCCGCCCGCCACCCTCGCCGAGGCGGAGGCGGTCGCCGCCGAGCACTTCGCCTTCTGCCCGGACGACATCGGCGACCTCAAGGCGTACGCGGCGAAGCTGATCGGCGAACAAGCCTGGCACTTCTGGTGGGACTGAGCCCGATGTCGTGGCCCAGGGTGACTTGATGGTCCCCGCGTCCCGGACCGCGTCCCAGCGGGATACCGTCACCGCAGGTCAGGGGCGGTAGCGGCGGAGCGGCGTCCCATATTCGCGGGCAGCGGTGGCGGCGGGAGGGGTGGACCGGCGAGGCTGGGCCCGTCGCGACGTCGACCACCGTCCGCGCTTCCCACGCACCAGTTGTCCACAGGGGGACCTCATGCCCGCACGCCCCACACGTGCCCCTGCCGCCGCCCGACTGCTCGCAGCGGCGGCGCTCGTACTCGCCGCCTCGGCCACCCTCACCGGCTGCCGCGACGGCCAGGGCGTACAGGACGAGGGCCCGTCCTCGGTGTCGAGTTCGCTGAAGCGCCCGTGCGGCTCGCACCGGCCCGCGCCCGCCGACACTCAACGCAGCTTCTGCGCGACCTCGGTGGCCCAGTAGGTGAGGATGTTGCGCGCGCCGGCCCGCTTGATGCCGGTCAGGGTCTCCAGGATCGCCCGGTCCCGGTCGACCCAGCCCTTCTCGGCGGCGGCCTCGATCATCGAGTACTCGCCGGAGATCTGGTAGGCGGCGACGGGCACGTCCACGGCGTCGGCGACCCGGGCCAGGATGTCGAGGTAGGGACCGGCCGGCTTGACCATCACCATGTCGGCGCCCTCTTCGAGGTCGAGCGCCAGCTCCCGCAGCGACTCCCGCAGATTCGCCGGATCCTGCTGATAGGTCTTGCGGTCGCCCTGCAGCGAGGAACCCACCGCCTCCCGGAAGGGCCCGTAGAAGGCGGACGAGTACTTGGCGGTGTAGGCGAGGATGGCCACGTCCTCGCGCCCGATCTGGTCGAGCGCGTCGCGGACGACACCGATCTGCCCGTCCATCATCCCGCTGGGCCCTACGACATGGGCGCCCGCGTCGGCCTGCACCTGCGCCATCTCGGCGTACCGCTCGAGGGTGGCGTCGTTGTCGACCCGCCCCTCGGCGTCCAGCACCCCGCAGTGCCCGTGATCGGTGAACTCGTCCAGGCAGAGGTCGGACATGACGAGCAGTTCGTCCCCGACCTCGGCCCGCACATCGCGCAGCGCGACCTGCAGAATCCCCCCCGGGTCCGTTCCCGCCGTCCCGAGGGCGTCCTTCTTGCCCTCCTCCGGCACCCCGAAGAGCATGATCCCGGAGACCCCGGCCTCCACCGCCTCCGCGGCCGCCTTCTTCAGGCTCTCCCGCGTGTGCTGCACGACCCCGGGCATCGCCGCGATCGGCACCGGCTCACTCACACCCTCCCGCACGAACGCGGGCAGGATCAGGTCCGCCGGATGCAGCCGGGTCTCGGCGACCATGCGCCGCATGGCAGGGGTGGTGCGCAGCCGGCGAGGACGCGTACCGGGAAAGGATCCGTACTTCGTCATAGCCCCTACGCTACGCCCGCCGCTCCCATGCCTTTGCCGACGGGGAGTCGGCCCCGGACCGCTTCCCCTCGTTCCGGGGTCGCGGGAAGCGGCGGAGTCAGCTGTTCGCCGAGGCGGTGGGGCAGCGGGCCGGCCGGGTGTCGCACGACCGCCGGGGTGGCCGGCGGTCGGGGTGCGGTGGACGACGGCGTCCGGGGCACCACCTTCGAACCGGCGGATGACGGTCGGGGCCGTTCTGTTCACCTCTCCGCACGACTCAACGGCTGCTCGCCCGCGCAACCCATTGCACGCAACGCTCATCCAGCCAGGTGAGCAATCCCGCGCGAGGCGGCCCGTCCGGACGGGCACGACGCCTTCCGCCCCTGCCCGCAACCGCGGCGCCCACCGTTCACCGGACCACACACCTCGACATCCAGGGGGAATGATGCGAGCGGCGACCCGCCTCGCCTACGGCATGGCCGTGCTCACGGCCGGCATGACCGTGACAGCCTGCGGCCACACAGCCGCAAAGGACAGGACCGCGACCCCCGCGAGCAGCTCGGTGAGCGCGCCCGCCACCTCGTCCGCCAGTCCGTCCGCGGCGTCGAAACCGGCAAAGTGCCGTACCAGCGCCCTGAAGTGGACCCTGGTCCTGCTCCCGACAAGAAGCAGCAGCCGGCGCAACGCGCGATTGACCGCGCTCAACAATGGACCGCAGTCATGCGTGTTCGCCGGTTACCCGGGCTTCTACATCCACAACGGGAAGGCGTACGACATCCAGGGCGAAGGAAAGGGACGTCCAAAACCCGTCACCTTGCACAAGGGGGCACGGGTGAGCTTCGACCTCCGATACACCCCTGACAGTGCGAAACATGAGGGCGACCTGTGCGTCACGGGCACCGAAGCGCTGGCCTGGGCACCGCACGGCGACCACAACAGCCCCGCGCGCGTCCCGGTCACGGACACACACGGCAGAGTCACGCCGATCACTGCCTGTGGTGAGGCCATTTCCATGTCACCCCCGCACCACACACAAGGCTGAGCAGTCCCGGGCGAGGCGGCACATCGGGCTGGCACGGCCGCCGCCTGCCGCGTGGCTTCGCCCGGAAACGCCCCGCCGTCCCCTGTGCGGGACGGCGGGGCGTTCGGGAGCCCACTCGTGGCAGACCACCGGTCATCGCTGGTGCCGGTCGCAGCACTAGGTCGTGGACCGGCGCCTCCGCGCCCCCGGCCTCCGCTCGCTCGGGCGGGTGACCGGGTCGCCGGCCTCCAGGGCCGCTGTCCGGCGGCGCATGCCGAAGTCGGCCAGCGCCTCGGCCAGCTTGTGGACGGACGGCTCGGGGGCCATGACGTCGACACGCAGGCCGTGTTCCTCCGCCGTCTTCGCGGTCGCCGGGCCGATGCAGGCGATCACCGTGACGTTGTGCGGCTTGCCGGCGATGCCCACCAGGTTGCGGACCGTCGAGGACGAGGTGAACAGCACCGCGTCGAAGCCGCCGCCCTTGATCGCCTCGCGCGTCTCCGCCGGGGGCGGCGAGGCACGGACGGTGCGGTAGGCCGTGACGTCGTCGACCTCCCAGCCCAGTTCGATGAGGCCGGCGACCAGGGTCTCGGTCGCGATGTCCGCCCTGGGGAGGAACACGCGGTCGATGGGGTCGAAGACCGGGTCGTACGGCGGCCAGTCCTCCAGCAGGCCCGCGGCCGACTGTTCGCCGCTCGGGACCAGGTCCGGCTTCACGCCGAAGGCGATCAGGGCCCTGGCGGTCTGCTCACCCACCGCCGCGACCTTGATGCCGGCGAAGGCGCGGGCGTCCAGGCCGTACTCCTCGAACTTCTCGCGGACCGCCTTCACCGCGTTGACACTGGTGAACGCGATCCACTCGTAGCGGCCCGTCACCAGGCCCTTGACCGCCCGCTCCATCTGCTGGGGCGTACGCGGGGGCTCCACCGCGATGGTCGGGACCTCGTGCGGGACGGCTCCGTAGGACCGCAGCTGGTCGGAGAGCGACGCCGCCTGCTCCTTGGTGCGCGGCACCAGGACCCGCCAGCCGAACAGCGGCTTGGACTCGAACCACGACAACTGGCCGCGCTGCGCGGCGGCGCTGCGCTCACCGACCACGGCTATCACCGGGCGGCCGCCGTCCGGGGACGGCAGGACCTTGGCCTGCTTCAGGGTCTGCGCGATCGTGCCGAGGGTGGCGCTCCAGGTGCGCTGGCGCGTGGTCGTACCGGCGACGGTGACCGTCATCGGGGTGTCCGGCTTGCGGCCGGCCGACACCAGCTCACCGGCCGCCGCGGCGACCGAGTCGAGCGTGGTGGACACGACCACCGTGCCGTCCGAGGCGCCCACCTCCGTCCAGCAGCGGTCGGAGGCGGTGCGGGCGTCCACGAAACGGACGTCCGCGCCCTGCGCGTCCCGCAGCGGCACACCGGCGTACGCGGGCACCCCGACGGCGGTCGCGATGCCGGGGACGACCTCGAAGGGAACACCCGCGGCGGCGCAGGCGAGCATTTCCTCCGCGGCGTACGTATCAAGTCCCGGGTCCCCGGACACCGCACGGACGACCCGCCTGCCGCCCCGCGCAGCCTCCATGACAAGATGTGCGGCATCCCGCACCGCGGGGGCCCCAGCGGTTGTTGACGAGCCGTCAACGACCGTGAGCTGAGGCGTGCCCGTGCCCGGCAGCGGGTCCGACGAAGGACCCGGGTCCGTGTGCACGACGGCGACGCCCGGCCGGGCGTGCGTGCGCACGACCTCGAGCACCTCGTGCTCGGCGACGAGGACGTCCGCGTTCGCCAGCGCCTCCACGGCGCGCAGGGTCAGCAGTCCCGGATCTCCGGGTCCGGCACCGAGGAAGGTGACGTGCCCGTGTTCAGGACCGGCGGAAAGGGCGGTGGGGCTCAATGTGCTCGCTCCCCCATCAGACCGGCCGCGCCCTGGGCAAGCATCTCGGTGGCGAGTTCGCGACCGAGCGCCATCGCCTGCTCATGCGTCCGGGGCACGGGACCGGTGGTGGACAGCTGCACCAGCGTGGAGCCGTCGGTGGTCCCGACGACGCCCCGCAGGCGCATTTCCTTGACAATCTGCCCGTCGGCCAACAGGTCGGCCAGCGCGCCCACAGGGGCGCTGCAGCCGGCCTCCAGGGCGGCGAGCAGTGAGCGCTCGGCGGTCACGGCGGCCCGCGTGAGCGGGTCGTCGAGCTCGGCGAGCGCGGCGATCAGCGCAGCGTTGTCCGCGGCGCACTCGATCGCCAGGGCCCCCTGGCCGGGGGCGGGCAAAACCGTGTCGACCGACAGGAAGTCGGTCACCTCGTCGGAGCGGCCGATGCGGTTCAGGCCGGCCGCGGCCAGCACCACCGCGTCCAGCTCTCCCTTGTGCACGAAGCCGATCCGGGTGTCGACGTTGCCCCTGATCGGGACCGTCTCGATGTCCAGGCCGTGGGCGCGGGCGTACGCGTTCAGCTGGGCCATCCGGCGCGGTGAGCCGGTGCCTATCCGGGCGCCGCGCGGCAGGTCGGTGAACTTCAGCGCGTCCCGGGCGACGATCACGTCGCGCGGGTCCTCGCGCACCGGCACGGCGGCCAGGGCCAGTTCGCCGGGCTGCGTGGTGGGCAGGTCCTTGAGCGAATGAACCGCGAAGTCGACCTCGCCACGCGCCAGCGCCTCGCGCAGCGCCGCGACGAACACGCCGGTGCCGCCGATCTGTGCCAGGTGCTCGCGGGAGGTGTCGCCGTGAGTGGTGATCTCCACCAGCTCGACGGGCCGTCCGGTCACCTGGCTCACGGCATCCGCCACCTGCCCGGACTGGGCCATGGCGAGCTTGCTGCGCCTGGTCCCCAGCTTCAGTGCCTTCGTACTCATGCCGGCCCTCGGTTCTTGGCCTTCTCTTCGGTGCTTTCCTCGGCGCGGGAGACGGAGGCCACCGTCTCGGGGTCGAGGTCGAACAGGGTGCGCAGCGCGTCCGCGTACCCGGCGCCGCCGGGCTCGGCCGCGAGCTGCTTGACCCTGACGGTCGGCGCGTGCAGCAGCTTGTCGACGACGCGCCGCACGGTCTGGGTGATCTCCGCCCGGTGCTTGTCGTCCATGCCGGGCAGCCGCCCCTCCAGGCGGGCGATCTCGCCGGCCACGACATCGGCCGCCATGGTACGCAGGGCGACGACGGTGGGCGTGATGTGCGCCGCCCGCTGGGCCGCCCCGAAGGCCGCGACCTCGTCGGAAACGATACGGCGGACCTGGTCGACGTCGGAGGCCATCGGCGCGTCGGCGGAGGCCTCGGCGAGGAACTCGATGTCCACCAGGCGTGCTCCGGCGAGCCGGTGCACGGCCGCATCGACGTCGCGGGGCATGGCGAGGTCGAGGAGGAAGAGGACCGGCTCGGGGCGCGGGGCGGTGGCGACCGGCTCGGGCTTGCGGCGCTCGGGAATGCGGCCGACGGTGGCCACGGTCGCGGCGAGCGCGGCGATCAGCCCGGCGTCGGCCTCGGCGCTGCGCCGGGCGGACTCCCGCCGGTCGACGGCGCCTCCCCCGAGCTCCCGGCCTCGCTCGAGCAGGGAGGTACCCCCACCGACCCAGGTGCCGTGCTGCTCCAGGGTGGCGGCGTCCATGCCGGCCACGGCGGACTCGCCCATCAGGGAGAAGCCGGGCTCGACGGCGGCCAGGTCGAGCGGGCAGCCCTCCTCGGCGCCGACCGTGGCGGGCGGCAGGGGGGTCTCACGGAGGTCGGCCTTCAGATCCGCCCTCGCGGTCGCACGGGCGCTGTCGGGCCCGTCGGTGTCCTGTGCGTCCTGTGCGTCCTGCGCGTCTTCGGCGCCGGTCCGCGCGCCGGCCGTCCGCGTGCCCGGCCGTGTGCCGGCCTTCTCGACGGCGACGGGCGCTCCGGAACGGCCCTCGACCGCGGCGGCGATCGTCTCGGCCGTCAGGACGATTCCCGTCGCGCCGGTGCAGGAGACGGCGACATCGGCACGTGTCAGCTCGACCGGCACCGCGTTCATCGGTACCGCGCGGGCCCGCACGTCCGTGTCGTCGCCCTCGGCGAGGATCTGGGCCAGGCGCTCTGCGCGCTCCTGGGTGCGGTTGGCGATCACGATCTCGGCGACCCCGGCGCGCGCCAGCGTGGCGGCGGCCAGCGAGGACATCGAGCCGGCGCCGATGACCAGGGCCTTCTTGCCGCGGGCCCAGGCCTGGACGTCGGCGCCCTGGGACAGCTGCTCCAGGCCGAAGGTGACCAGGGACTGTCCGGCGCGGTCGATGCCGGTCTCGGAGTGGGCGCGCTTGCCCACCCGCAGGGCCTGCTGGAACAGGTCGTTCAGCAGCCGGCCCGCGGTGTGCAGGTCCTGGGCCCGGGCCAGGGAGTCCTTGATCTGGCCGAGGATCTGGCCCTCGCCGACGACCATGGAGTCCAGGCCGCAGGCCACCGAGAACAGGTGGTGGACGGCCCGGTCCTCGTAGTGCACGTAGAGATACGGGGTGAGCTCCTCCAGGGCGACCCCGCTGTGCTGGGCGAGCAGCGTGGACAGCTCTGCGACACCGGCGTGGAACTTGTCCACGTCGGCGTACAGCTCTATGCGGTTGCAGGTGGCCAGGAGGGTGGCCTCGGTGGCCGGTTCGGCGGCGACGGTGTCCTGCAGCAGCTTGGTCTGCGCGTCCGCGTTGAGGGAGACGCGCTCCAGCACCGCGACCGGGGCGCTGCGGTGGCTCAGTCCGACGACGAGGAGACTCATGCCGGCATCACGGCGGGTACGTCCCCGTCTGGACCCTGGTCGGCGGACTCGCTGCGGACGGTGGCGGCGGCTGCGGCGCCGGGCAGCGTGGCGTCGGCGGCTGCCTCCTCGCCGGCCTTGCGCTGCTCGTGGAAGGCCAGGATCTGCAGCTCGATGGAGAGGTCGACCTTGCGCACGTCGACGCCGTCCGGGACGTTCAGCACGGTCGGCGCGAAGTTCAGGATGGAGGTGACGCCGGCGGCCACGAGCCGGTCGCAGACCTGCTGGGCGGCGCCCGCGGGGGTCGCGATCACGCCGATCGAGACGCCGTTGTCCTGGATGATCTTCTCCAGGTCGTCGGTGTGCTGGACGGGGATGCCGGCGACGGGCCTTCCGGCCATCGCGGGGTCGGCGTCGATGAGAGCGGCGACCCGGAAGCCGCGGGAGGCGAAGCCGCCGTAGTTGGCGAGCGCGGCGCCGAGGTTGCCGATACCGACGATCACAACCGGCCAGTCCTGGGTCAGCCCCAGCTCGCGGGAGATCTGGTACACGAGATACTCGACGTCGTACCCCACCCCCCTTGTTCCGTAGGAACCGAGGTAGGAGAAGTCTTTGCGCAGCTTGGCGGAATTGACCCCCGCCGCGGCCGCGAGCTCCTCGGAGGAGACCGTGGGTACCGAGCGCTCCGACAGCGCGGTCAGGGCTCGGAGGTACAGCGGAAGCCGGGCGACGGTGGCCTCGGGAATCCCTCGGCTGCGGGTCGCCGGTCGGTGAGTTCGGCCAGTTGCCACGGTGCTCCTGCGGGTAGAGCGGGGCTGTGGGCGGTCATACGTCCCCAGACCGCCCCGTGGAATGCAGGCTATGTCTTTGTGAACGCGTGCACAAAGATGGTGTCCGATTTGCCCGGCCAACGTGACCGGGGTCACGCGCCCCCCGGGCGGCCGTGGGGAACCGGCGCACCGGCACCCGCGTTCCTTCTTTGTTGGGGGCAAAACCGCACACTCTCCTCTACGATCCCCGCCCCCGAGACCAAGTCGCCGTCGATCCTAAGCGAATTTCCGGCCATTTATACCCGTCGGTCAGTCGGTGGCCGGGAGATCCGGCCGGCCCGGCCCGTCGGCGATCAGCCGGTCAGCGCCTTGCGCAGCCGCTCCTCGTTCACACGCCAGAAGGTGTGCTGTTCGCCGTCGACCAGTACGACCGGGATCTGCTCCCAGTACCGGTCGTGCAGCTGCCGGTCCTCGGTGATGTCCTTCCGCTCCCAGGGGACGCCGAGATCGGTGCACACCTTCTCGACGACGAGCTGCGCGTCGTCGCACAGATGACAGCCGGGCTTGCGGACGAGCGTGACGAGCCGGTCCCCTGGGGCGGGGGGCTTGCGTCGGAAGATGGGACTCATGCCGGCCATTCTCGCGCCGACGCGCGCCCGCGGAACCCCGTTCGTGCCCGCCGGGGCGGACGGGCCGGGCCTGCGCTCCCCGGGCGCCGACGCGCCGACGGCATGACTTCTTTAACGACACGGTCGCGGAGAGTTCACGGCCTGCGAACCTCTCGACTCCGGAACCACCGAACAAACTGGCTATGCTCACGCCATGGCCGCTCTCGGATGGCTCACTCCCCGTAGGCGCTCCGCCACGGCGCGGAGCGTGTTGGCAGGCGAGGCCTCGGCGGAGGCAGCACGCAAGGCCGAGCTCGGGGCACCCCCAGGCCGTTCAGGCACTGAGGGGGAACCGGACACGGAAGCGGACGTCAGGTCGCTTCCGGAGGCGGAGGCGGAGTTCCCGGTGCACGGGGACGTCCGGGCCGCCGCCTTCTTCGACCTGGACAACACCGTGATGCAGGGCGCCGCGCTGTTCCACTTCGGCCGGGGCCTGTACAAGCGGAAGTTCTTCGAGACCCGCGATCTCGCCAGGTTCGCCTGGCAGCAGGCCTGGTTCCGGCTGGCCGGCGTCGAGGACCCCGAGCACATGCAGGAGGCGCGCGACTCGGCGCTGTCGATCGTGCAGGGCCACCGGGTCTCGGAGCTGAAGTCGATCGGCGAGGAGATCTACGACGAGTACATGGCCGAGCGGATCTGGCCGGGCACGCGGGCGCTGGCCCAGGCCCACCTGGACGCCGGCCAGAAGGTGTGGCTGGTCACGGCCGCGCCGGTGGAGATCGCGCAGGTCATCGCCCGCCGCCTGGGCCTGACCGGCGCGCTGGGCACGGTGGCGGAGTCGGTCGACGGCGTCTACACGGGCCGCCTGGTCGGCGAGCCGCTGCACGGCCCGGCGAAGGCCGAGGCGGTACGCGCCCTGGCCGCGGCGGAGTGCCTGGACCTGTCCCGCTGCGCCGCCTACAGCGACTCGCACAACGACATCCCCATGCTGTCGCTGGTCGGCCACCCCTACGCCATCAACCCCGACGCCAAGCTGCGCCGGCACGCCCGCGACATGGACTGGCGCCTGCGCGACTACCGCACGGGCCGCAAGGCGGCGAAGGTCGGCATCCCCGCGGCGGCGGGGGTCGGCGCGGTCGCCGGGGGCACGGCGGCGGCCATCGCGCTGCACCGGCGCCGTCGCTGACCGCTGCGCGGCACACCCGGATTCTCGGCCAAACGACCGAACGTACCCCAGCACCGCCCTGGCCATTCCTCTTGGCGGTACACCGCCACAACACGCCCTCGATCCACACCGACTCCGAACTGAATCGATCAACAATCGGTCACGCTGGGACACTTGATCGGACGTCAATCGGTTACGGAAGCGACGTAATCGACGATTTGAGCAACTGCGTGTAGCAGCGTCTGCACGAAGCGTTATTCTCCTCAGACGCAAACCGATACTCATCCGTCGCTACGACGGGTGAACGGTTCCGCACTGCACGTGATGGAAGCTCTGCCTCTGGGAGTCCCGTGTACCCACACGTCGGGGTTGACGCCTCGGGCCTGGCTACGCTCCGCGCAACGGTCCTGGACCTGCTGCGCGGTCTCGTCCCCACCGCGTACGCCGGCCCCGCATTCGCCACCGCTGCCCCCGCCCCCGTAGGCCCGTGCTACGCGCTGGCCGAGGGCGGAGCCGCGGTGGGCAGACGAGGGCGCTCGGCCGGCCCGGCCACCGCCCGCCGACCGGCCGCGGACAGTGACAGCGCCCGGATGATGGACCTCGTCGAGCGTGCCCAGGCCGGCGAGGCCGACGCCTTCGGCCGCCTCTACGACCAGTACAGCGACACCGTGTACCGGTACATCTACTACCGCGTCGGCGGCAAGGCGACCGCCGAGGACCTCACCAGCGAGACCTTTCTGCGGGCGCTGCGCCGCATCGGCACCTTCACCTGGCAGGGCCGCGACTTCGGCGCCTGGCTGGTCACCATCGCCCGCAACCTCGTCGCCGACCACTTCAAGTCCAGCCGCTTCCGGCTCGAGGTCACCACCGGCGAGATGCTCGACGCCAACGAGGTCGAGCGCTCCCCCGAGGACTCCGTCCTGGAGTCGCTGTCCAACGCCGCCCTGCTGGACGCCGTGCGGCGGCTCAACCCCCAGCAGCAGGAGTGCGTCACCCTCCGTTTCCTGCAGGGCCTGTCCGTCGCCGAGACCGCCCGTGTGATGGGCAAGAACGAGGGCGCGATCAAGACCCTGCAGTACCGGGCCGTGCGCACCCTCGCCCGGCTGCTCCCGGACGACGCCCGCTGAGCCGTCCACCCCGAGCGACGTACAACTCACTTTGTGTTAAGGCACGTTGACTTCTCCACCCGATCCCTGTCCGTCCGTAACCCAAGTACCGAGCCGCTCGTTGTGCGGGATACAGGCTCCCTGTGGTCACGCCCTGGCCAATCCTGATCACTCGATCGGGTGGACACGGCCATGGACGTGCAACCCTCAGGACCCGTGGGGAGTCGACCGTCATGACGAGAGGAGGTGCCGCCAGTGATCGCGAACGTATCGGCGCACCGGCGGGCGAACGCCTTCGCCCAGGCCCTGGAGGAGCTGTCCGACCAGGGCACGGCGGCCGAGCAGTCCGGAGGACCGGCGCCGGGACCGGCTGCTGCGGAACAGACCGAACAGGGCCGGCTGCTGGCCCTCGCCACCGGTCTCGGCACGCTGCCCCGGCCGGAGCTGGACCCCGAGGTCAAGGTCGTCCAGCGGGCCCAACTGGTGGCCGCGATGGAGGCCATGCTGCGGGAGGGCACCGCCGGGGGCGAGGCGGCGGACCGCTCGGTGCCCACCCAACACAGAGGGAGCCGGGCGCGAGGCGCCCACCGGGCCACCGGCCTGGGGAAACTGCGACCGCGCACGCGGCTGACCAAGGGCCTGGCCGCCGGCGGGCTCAGCGTCGGTGTCGCCGCGAGCGCGTTCGGCGGAGTCGCCGCTGCCAGCTCGAACGCCCTGCCCGGTGACTCGCTGTACGGCCTGAAGCGCGGCATCGAGGACTTCAGGCTCAACTATCTGACCGACGGCGACGACCAGCAGGGCCAGGCCTATCTCGACCTGGCCTCGACCCGGCTCAACGAGGCCCGGCGGCTGATGGAGCGCGGCCGCGGCGGCACGCTGGACCACGAGTCGCTCGGCGAGATCCGCCGCACCCTCTTCGGCATGCAGCACGACGCGGCCGAGGGCCACCGACTGCTGCACGAGGCGTACGAGCGCGACCCCGACTCCCTGGGGCCCATCCAGGCCCTCTCCACCTTCTCTCGCTCCCACCGCCAGGCCTGGGGCGCCCTGCGCGAAAAGCTGCCCGTGCAGCTCGGCGACGTCAGTGAGCAGGTGTCCTCGGTGTTCGACGCCATAGACCAAGAGGTCGCCCCGCTCCAGTCGCTGCTCCCCCAGCCCACGGCCCCCGGCAGCGGCGACGGCAAGCGGCACGGCACCGGACCGACGTCGTCCGCGGGCTCCTCCGGCTCGGGCGAGTCCGCCCGGCCCAGCGCCGGCAGCGGCCCCTCGTCCGGCGGCGGTCACTCCTCCTCCGGCGGCCCCAGCAAGTCGGCCGGCTCCGGCAGCGAGGGCGATGGCCTGATCGGTGGCACCGGCGGCCTGCTCGACCCGCCGAAGTCCAGCGGCAGCGCCTCACCCCCGGCCAGCAAGTCGCCCACCAGCGGCCCGGACGTGACCATCCCGCCCCTCCTCCCGGGCCTCCTGCCCGGCCTCGGCATCGAGGGCGAGGACGCGAAGTAGAGCGACACGGACGTTGGGCAACAGGTGTACGACGACGGGGGCGCCCCTCTCAGCGGGGGCGCCCCCGTCGTCGTATCTCGAGGCGGCTCAGAAGAACACCGACCGCCGCTGCACCGGCAGCTCGGCCCCTCCCGACTGCCGCCCTCGCACTGCTTCGCAGGCTCCGGACAGCTGCGCCGGACCCCGTCCGCCCTCTCCGGGAAGTCCGGACCCGGCGCTCCCGCACAGCCGCCCGGACAAGACCCCTCCCGTCAGAAGAACACCGACCGCCGCTGCACCAGCAGCTTGTACAGCGTGTGCTGGATCTGCTCGCGGACCTGGTCGGTCAGGTTGAACATCAGCATCGGGTCCTCGGCCGCCTCCGGCGGGTAGCCGTCCGTGGGGATCGGCTCGCCGAACTGGATGGTCCACTTGGTCGGCAGCGGGATCGCGCCCAGCGGGCCCAGCCAGGGGAAGGTCGGCGTGAGCGGGAAGTACGGGAAGCCGAGCAGGCGGGCCAGGGTCTTGGAGTTGCCGATCATCGGGTAGATCTCCTCGGCCCCGACGATCGAGCAGGGGATGATCGGCGTGCCCTGCCGCAGTGCCGTGGAGACGAAGCCGCCGCGGCCGAAGCGCTGGAGCTTGTAGCGCTCGCTGAACGGCTTGCCGATGCCCTTGAAGCCCTCCGGCATCACCCCGACCAGCTCGCCCTGCGCCAGCAGCCGTTCGGCGTCCTCGGCGCAGGCGAGGGTGTGGCCGAGCTTGCGGGCGAGCTCGTTGACCACCGGCAGCACGAAGACCAGGTCGGCCGCGAGGAGGCGGAGGTGGCGCCCGGCCGGATGGTGGTCGTGGACGGCGACCTGCATCATCAGACCGTCCAGCGGCAGCGTGCCGGAGTGGTTGGCGACGATCAGGGCGCCGCCCTTGGCGGGGATGTTCTCGATGCCCTTCACCTCGACGCGGAAGTACTTCTCGTACACCGGCCGCAGCAGGGACATCAGGACCTGGTCGGTGAGTTCGGCGTCGTAGCCGAAGTCGTCCACGTCATAGCTGCCGGTGAGCCGGCGGCGCAGGAACGCCAGGCCGCTCGCGACGCGCCGCTCCAGGCCGCCGTCCCCTGACTGCTTCCCCGACGGCTGCGACGGTTGTTCCTCGGAGGTCCCACCGGTCACCGGAACATCATCCTGTGCGGAAGCCCTGGTGGGCAGGGGCTGGACCTCACGGACCACCGCGGGGTCGCCGCCGGACCCGCCGGAGCGCCGGTTTCCCGCGCTCCGGCGCCGCGACGGCCGCTGTACGGCACCCCCGCGGGACCGGTCGTCGTCGAACGGAATGACCTTGGCGTCCGCCATCGTTGCTGCGCTCCTCAGTTGGCGCTCTGCGTCGGGAGGTGACCGCTGCCCCGGTGGGACAGCGCGGCGATCCGGTCGACGGCCCCCGCAAGGGCCTCCGGCGGCAGCAGGCCGGGTCCGCGGCTGCGGACGAAGTCCGCGAACGTCTCAGCGGTCGTGTACCTGGGCGTGAAGCCCAGCGTCTCGCGCATCTGGTCCGTGGCCACGACCCGGCCATGGGTGAGAAGTCGGATCTGCTCGGGTGAGAAGTCCGTCATGCCCAGGGTACGCACCAAAGAGCCCGCCCAGGTGACCGCGGGCAGCAGCAACGGCACCGTGGGACGGCCCAGGCGCCGCGAGCACTGGGAGAGCAGCAGCACGCCGTCCCCGGCGATGTTGAAGGTGCCGCTGTTGAGGGTGCCGCGGCGCGGCTCGTGCGAGGCGATCCGCAGCACCTCGATCACGTCGTCCTCGTGCACGAACTGCAGCCGCGGGTCGTAGCCGAACACCGTCGGCAGGACCGGCAGCGAGAAGTACGAGGCGAGCGGCGTCTCCGCCGTAGGGCCCAGGATGTTGGCGAACCTCAGCACGCACACGGCCACGTCCGGCCGACGCCGCGCGAAGCCCCGCACATACCCCTCGACCTCCACGGTGTCCTTCGCGAAGCCGCCGCTGGGCAGCGACTTGGGCGGGGTGGTCTCGGTGAACACCGCCGGGTCCCGGGGCGCGGAGCCGTAGACGTTGGTGCTGGACTTCACCACCAGCCGCTTCACGCTCGGCGACTTCTGGCAGGCGCCGAGCAGCTGCATGGTGCCGATGACGTTGGTCTCCTTGACCATGGCCCGGCTGCCGCTGCCCAGCGCGGTGCCCGTCACGTCCATGTGGACCACCGTGTCGGCGGACGCCTCGGCCAGCACCCGCGCGATGGTCGCCTGCCGGATGTCCGCCTGGATGAAGTCCGCGCCGCCCAGATGGTGCTCGGGCGGAACCGCGTCCACGGCGACGACCCGGTCGACCTGCGGATCACGCTGGATCCGCCGTACGAACCGGCCCGCGAGCTGACGGGCCACCCCGGTCACGAGCACGACCTGTCCCAAGATCAGCGCCTTCCTTCCAGCACCATGGTGCGCGCCTGATGTCCCGCCTGGCATCCCGTCGCGTTCCCCGTGTGCGGCCAACCTATCGGGTTGATGTTGCGCTGTGATGACCGCCCGCTGCAGGAAGTGACGAAACGCGTCACCGTGTCATCACCCGGCCGCTGCCATCACCCTCTCGAGTGCCCGTACAAGCGCGTGGCCCCCCACCGGGTTCGGTGGGGGGCCACGGACACGCTCTCGCGATGTCGCGCTACCTCGTAGCGACTGGCGTCACTACTTCTTGTTGCGACGCTGGACGCGGGTGCGCTTCAGCAGCTTGCGGTGCTTCTTCTTGGCCATCCGCTTGCGCCGCTTCTTGATAACAGAGCCCACGACTACCCTCGCTCACTTCTCATCACTCGGTGTTTGGGCGCCATGGGCCCACACGACCTACGAGGGGCTAGCCTACCCGTCCGAGCGCTGAGGTCGTAATCGAGGCCGTCGTCAGGCGGTTTCCACCCCCACATAGCTCTCGCGGAGGTACTCGTGAACCGCTTGCTCGGGGACGCGGAATGACCGCCCCACCCGGATCGCGGGCAGATGACCGCTGTGCACCAGCCGGTACACGGTCATCTTCGACACTCGCATGACCGAGGCGACTTCCGCCACGGTAAGGAACTGAACCTCGTTCAGAGGCCTCTCGCCAGCTGCAGCCATGACACACCTGAACCTTCCGCACTCGACGGCCACCGGCTTCCCCTTCCGGTGACTCTTCGTCGCTGCGTGCTCACTCCCCAGACTAGGGGCGGGTGATGCGAGTGGGGAAGAGGTGCACCCATCGGCGGCCTACTGTGACAGACACGCTCGATTGAGTACGTAGCGGATGAGCGGGCGGTAGTAGGCGGCCCGCACGGCGTCATCAAGTGGAACGACCACCGACACGCGCCCCTCCGCCTCGCCGACGAACAGTGCGGGGTCGTCCGTATCGGCCAGCCCCACCGCCTCGAAGCCCAGCTGACCTGCTCCGCAGACCCATCCATGGTCTCCGATCACCAGCTCGGGCAGGGGACCGCCGGCGTCGGCGGCCGCGTCGAGCGCCAGTCGAACCGGGAGCGGCGAGTGCGTGTGCGCGCCGGTCTCACAACCGGGGCGTTCGCCGTCGGGCGGCCGCACCAACGCGACGCCTCGTACGTAGTCGAGGTTGTACGTACGTAGACCGAACCGGGTCGTTATGTCGACACAGCGACCCTGCGCCGGGGTGAGAACGGTACATCCCGCCGCCGACAGCGCGTCCGCCAACGCGGCGTAGAAACCGAGCAGCCGGTGCGGGTGACCGGTGCCGAGCAGCACCGTTGCGCCGCGTTCGGCGGCCGCGGCGAGCCGCTCCGCGAAGGCCCCCAGAGCGGCCAGGGTCAGTTCCGGGTCGATCACATCATGGCCGACGATGTGCCTCGGATCGGCCGAAACCCCACACTTCTCCGCCATCAGCTCAATCAATTCCGGCTGCTTCCAGTCCCGTTCGGGATCGATCCCGATCAGCGCCCGGGGGTCCCGGGCCGCGAACAGCCGATAACTGCGCAGGCTCTCCTCCCGCGTGGTCGCCACGACCCCGGCCAGCCGGGCGGCCAGGAGATGAGAGCGCAACGCTGCGGTGCTCAACACGCCAGCGATGGTGACCCACGGGGGCCCGGAGGGTCCCGGAAACCGGGGAACACCGCACGGTTGGCGTAACGAGCGCAGGCTCTCACGCCAGCAGCCCCCGCAGCGGGAACACCGCCCGCCGGGTCGCCAGGACCGCCTGATCCAGCCGGTCCGCCGGGTCGTACCCCGCCTCCCAGTCCGCCCAGGACACCGGCCACCGCCCGTCCGTCATCCGCATCGGCCCCAACTGCCGCGTCCGCGCGAACACTTCCTGCCGCCAGCTCTCGGGGATCACCGTCCCGGGCTCCACCGGCCGTCCCGCCGCGATGCCCACCAGATGCGTCCAGGACCGCGGTACGACCTCCACCACCGCGTAACCGCCCCCGCCCAGCGCGACCCACCGGCCGTCGGCGTACTCGTGCGCCAGGTCGTGACACGCGACCTGCACCGCCCGCTGCGCGTCCAGCGACACCGCCAGGTGCGCCAGCGGGTCCTCGAAGTGCGTGTCGGCCCCGTGCTGGGTCACCAGGACCTGCGGCCGGAAGTCCGCGATCAGCTCGGGCACCACCGCGTGGAACGCCCGCAGCCACCCCGCGTCCCCGGTCCCGGCCGGCAGCGCGACGTTCACCGCCGAGCCCTCCGCGGACTCCGCCCCCGTCTCCCCCGGCCAGCCGGTCTGCGGGAACAGCGTCCGGGGATGCTCGTGCAGCGAGATCGTCAGTACCCGCGGGTCCTCCCAGAACGCCGCCTGCACACCGTCCCCGTGGTGCACGTCGACGTCGACGTAGGCGACCCGCTCGGCCCCCAGCTCGAGAAGGCGCGCGATCGCCAGCGCGGCGTCGTTGTAGACGCAGAAGCCCGAAGCGCTGGCCGGCATCGCGTGGTGCAGCCCGCCCGCGAAGTTCACCGCGTGCAGCGCTTCCCCGCGCCACACCGCCTCCGCCGCCCCGACCGACTGGCCCACGATCAGCGCGGACACCTCGTGCATCCCGGCGAAGGCCGGGTCGTCCAGCGTCCCGAGCCCGTACGCCTGGTCCGCCGCCCCCGGGTCCGCCGACGCGGTCTTCACCGCCTCGATGTAGTCCTCGCGGTGTACCAGCCGCAGCGTCGACTCCCCGGCCGGCTTGGCCGCCACCAGATGCACCTCCCGGTCGAGCCCGAGGGCGCCGACCAGTTTCCGGGTCAGGGCCAGGCGGACCGGGTCCATCGGATGGTCCCGCCCGAAGTCATAGCCCGTTACTGCCTCGTCCCACATCAGCTGTGCGCGGCCGCTCATGACCGCCACCGTATCGGTCCGGTTCGGGCGCGAACGACCTGGCGTACACCAACGTCACCAGCACCAACGCCATCGGCACCAGCATCGCCCCGCGATAGCTCCAGGCGTCGCCCAGGGCGCCCACCAACGGGGAGCCCACCAGGAAGCCCACGTAGTTGAAGATGTTGAGCCGCGCGATCGCCGCGTCCGAGGCACCCGGGAACAACCGCCCGGCGGCGGCGAAGGTCTGCGGCACCAGCACACACAGCCCCAGCCCCAGCAGGGTGAAACCGAGCATCCCCACCCAGGCCCCCGGCGCGCCCGCCACCACGGCGAACCCCAGTGCCGCCACCAGCGCCCCCAGCCGCACGACCGTCACGGCCCCGAACCGCCGCACCCCGTAGTCCCCGATGGTCCGCCCCAGCAGCGTGGTGACCATGTACACGTTGTAGGGCACCGTCGCCAGCTGCTCGGAGCTCCCCAGCGTGTCCTGGAGGTACTTCGCGCTCCAGTTGGAGACGGTCGAGTCCCCGATGTACGCGAAGGTCATCACCAGGCAGAGCGGCAGCAGCAGCCTGAAGACGACGGCCTGGGCCCTGGGCCTATGCTCCTCCGGTACGGCGGTGGAGTCGCCGTCCACGTACCACCGGCTGCCCACGAGGGCCGCCGGCAGCAGCACCGCCACCACCGGCAGATACGACACCCACAGCGCCAGATGCCAGTGCGCCCCCACCCACGCCAGCGAAGCGCCCACGATGCCGCCCAGGCTGTAGGCGGCGTGGAAGCTGAGCATGATGCTGCGGCCGTACGTCCGCTGGAGACTCACCCCGAGCATGTTCATCGAGGCGTCCAGCGCTCCCACGGCCAGCCCGAAAGCGGCGAGCGCGGCGCCGAGTTGGGACACCCGGTCCCCGGCGCCGACGCCCAGCAGGGACAGCAGGACGACCGGCTGGGACCAGCGCAGCAGCCGGCTCGGCCGTATGCGCTTCACCAGCTGCTCGGTCGTCACGCTGCCGACCCCGGCCAGGATCGGCACGGCCGCCAGGAAGGCCGGCAGCAGCGCGTCCGAGACGCCGTAGCGGTCCTGGATGGCCGGGATGCGCGTCACGAGGAGGGCGAAGGCGGCGCCCTGGGCGAAGAAGCTGAACGCCAACGAGGCCCTACCGCGCCGCAGCACATCTGTCATGGCGGCGAGCGTAGGGCCCCGGGCTACCTGTGGGTAGATCCGGCCAAAGATGAATTCGGCTCAGCTTTGCCGGTTCATTCGGCGACGGCCATCACGAGCGTCGGGGCCGGGGCGGTGCCTGAGTGGGCCGGGGTCCTGCTCCCGGCGGCCGGCGCGGTGCCCCCGGCGGCCTTCGTCTCGGCGATGAGCATGTGCGCCATCGGCCCGGCGGCCAGGGCCCCGCCCACGAAGAATCCGAGCGCCATGGCCACCACCATGATCACGGTCCCGAGCCACACCATGGTGTCCACCGGCAGGGTGTACGCCCCCACGACCCGCACGACGCACTCCGCGAGCAGCACCACGCCCCACACCAGGGAGAAGACCTTCTCCGCCCGCCGGAACCCCGCCGAACCGGCCACCAGCCGCGCCCAAGCGGCCTCGCGCGCCGCGTCGCCCTTCACCAGCCAGGGCTTCATGGCCGCGGTCATCATCGGCCTGCCCAGCGCCACGGACACCAGGATTCCGACGCCGATCGCGCTGCTGACCCCGCTGTCCTTGGCGAGCATCAGCCGCGGATCTCCGGAGACGAGGCTGAGCAGCAGCCCGACCACGTTGACGAACAGGATGAGCGCGGCGAGCGCGTTGACCTTGCGCTCCTTGACGGCGCCCCACCCGGTCCGTACGGCCGGCACCACGCTGCTCCAGCCCAGGGCCGCCAGCGTGCTCATCCCGAACCCGTTCTTGAGCAGGTAGTACCCGCCGACCGGCACCGCCACATCCACCAGCAGGGGGGCGAGGTTCGCGCGCTTCGTGTTCGTCGTCATGCCCCAAGCTTCCCGGGCGAGGGGGGCCGGGCAGTAGAAACGATCGTCCGGAGCTCCGCATGACAAATGTCAGTGCCGCCACGGTGGCCCGGGTCATGCGGCCGGTCATACCAGCAGGCCGGACAACTCCTCCATCCGCGCGAAGAGCTGGGTGGCGCCCGCGAGCCCGGCGGCCGGTGTCATCGCGGTGAACCCGTAGACGTCCATCCCTGCCGCCACGGCGGCCCGCACGCCCAGTGGTGAGTCCTCGACGACGACGCACCGCCGCGGAGCCACTCCCATGCGTTCGGCCGCGTGCAGGAACAGGTCCGGTGCGGGCTTGCCCCGCCCGACGTCCTGCGAACTGAAGATCCGGTCGTCGTCGAACCAGCGGTCCAGCCCGGTCGTCCGGTGCCCCACCCGGATCCGCTCATGGCTCCCGGACGAGGCGACGCAGTACGGCGTCCCGTCCGCCGTCAGCTTCTCCAGTACGTCCACGACACCGGCCACCGGCTTCAACTCCCGCTCGAACGCAGCGAAGACCCGCGCGTGGAACATGTCGTCGAAGTCGTCCGGCAGCCGCCTGCCCGTGCGTTCCAGGACGAGATCGTGCACCCGGTGCATGGCCGACCCCATGTAGTCGCGGATGGAGTCCTCGTACGTGGTGGGGTGCCCCAGCTCGGTGAGGCAGGCGGCGAGCAGCCGGTTGGAGATCGGCTCGCTGTCCACGAGGACGCCGTCGTTGTCGAAGATGACGAGGTCGTAGCGCATGACTCGACCTTAGACGACCCGAAAACGCAGAAAACCCCGCACCATGAGGTGCGGGGTTTTCTTCAAGATTTGTTCGGCGGTGTCCTACTCTCCCACAGGGTCCCCCC
>NZ_JBIRST010000043.1:0-31003 GCF_044334385.1 Streptomyces sp. NPDC020801 | reverse complement strand
GAGTCGCTGACCTGCGGTGATCAAACTCCGATGACACAAACTCGCGTCCGTCAAAGTCCGATGGCAAACGGTCAAGATCCAGTGGCACGGGACATATGGAGCTGCTGACGGCACTGGTGGGCAGGAACCCGTACTGAAGCTGATCATCCCGGCGGTGGTTGCCATCGCCACACATAGCGTCACTGCGGCCCGATTCCTGAGAGCCGGGCGTTCAGCGGCACCCGGCCCTTCGTGCCTTCCACCGGCTGGCCAATAGGCCGAAGAGAAGGGTGTCGGTCCATTCGCCGGTGTTGATGTTCCGGGTGAATTCGGGGCGTCGGCCCTCGAGTTGGAAGCCTGCGCGTTCCATGAGGCGGGCCGAGGGGGTGTTGCGGGCGTCGCATTCGGCGGAGACGCGGTGGAGCCCCTTGTCGAACAGGTGCTCCAGGATGGCTTGCATGACCTCAAGGGCGTATCCGCTGCCGTGGAGGGCCGGCCTGAGGGTGCCGCCCAGCTCGGCCTGCATGCGGTTGTCGTGAAGGAGTACGCCGAGGTCACCTGCGAGGCTGTGATCGGCCTTGAGCTCGATGGCGTACTGGAACCATCCGGGCAGCTCGGGGTCCTGCTCGCTGTACTTACGAACCTGTTCCGTAGCGGCCTCGGGGGTGAGCGGGGAGGGCCACGCCTGGTACCGGGCGATGTCCGGGTTGTTGCGATAGGCCGCGAGCGAAGCCGCGTCGGCGAGCTGGAATCGGCGCAGGATCAAGCTCTCAGTCTCGATCATGAGTGCAGCTTGGCACGGCACGATGACGAGCTTGCGGGAGTTCCCCGAACTCGAATGATCCTGCAGTCTGCGGACGTCCAGACCGACCGGCGAACCAGGAGGTTGGCTGCGGTGCATCTTGCCCGTGTCGGCAGCACTCGGGAATCATGATCTAGCCGCGAACTTAAAGGCAGTCAAGGGGGATTGAGGGAATGCCGACACCACCGCGCCGGGATCTGGGCACCCGGGTCGCCGAAATGCTCTCGTCGCAGGCCCTCAACGCCCTGATCGGCATCATCGGCCTCGCTACGCCCGCTGTGGCGTGGGCGATGCAGCAGAAGAACCTGACGAACATCCTGCTGATCGTCGAGACGATCCTGCTGCTCCTCATGATCGCGAACTACATGTGGTTGCGTCGCATCTACATCCAGCTGCGGCGCGCCAACGACCGAGACATGGCCGATGCGAAGTACTTCGCGCTGATCCGGGCGCAGCTCGAGCAGGAGCTGATCGCCGACTTCGGCGAGATCGCCGACGGACATCTTCAGGTCTATGCCTCCGAGGTGCCGCGGCTGTCGGTCATGCTGTTCCGCATCTTGATCGAGTCCGGCTCCGAGCCCAAGCGGGTCCTGGCCGCTGATCTGACCACGAATCCCAGCCTGCTCACCGCGCGCCGCGAGTACCTGGCTGTGAACCGGCATCTGATCGAGGCCGGCGGCAGTATCCAGCGTCTGTTCATCTGCTGGGCCGACGACCTGGCCAAGGAGAGCTTCGCCCGCTCGCTGCTGGAGCTCATCGACCACCACCGGTCCCTGGGCGTTCAGTGCGCCCTGGCTGTGCGCGACCGCCTGCGGGCCGATCAGGCCATCGACTTCGTCGTCATCTCCAATGCTGCTGTCCTGGTGGAGGAGGAGCAGGGGGATGCCGAATACATCCGCGGCCGCTCGTCGGTGTACTTCAAGTCGGTGGAGCGGTGGGCGGGCCGGTTCGAGTCGACCTGGGGTCACGGCTCGACCTCCGCACCGTTTGCGCTGAGCGCTTTCGAGTCCCGCGTCCGGCCGATGCTGGCGGGTGCGGGCTGGGACGAGGACGCTGTCCGGGCCACGATCGCCCAGCTGTGAGCGCCAGCCCGACCGCGCCTGGCCTGTGACGCGGGTGGGCTGTGACCGGCGCCTAGACTGGCCTGGTCAGGCTGGTCCCTGTTGGGAGGGCCGGTAGCGAACGACGGACGGACACGATGGCGCTCTCGATCACCAAGACTCATGGCTCCCAGAACGACATCCTCGTCATCGACGGCGCCCCCACCGACCACTTCGCCCAGCCTGACATCGCCCGCGCCGTCGGGCTGATGTGCGACCGCCGGCGCGGATTCGGTAGCGACGGCGTGTACTTCGTTGCGGACCACGGCGACGGAACGGCGCAGGCCTGGTTCTACAACCCCGACGGCTCCGCAGCGCTGCTGTGCGGCAACGGCATGCGCGGCGCCGGCCGCCTCCTGCTCGACCGCCACCAGGCCGAGAGCGTGGTGCTCCACACCGGTCCGTACGCCTTCACGGTCCGCGCCGCCGACACCACCTCGCACGGCGTGCGCCAGGTCGCCGTCGACCTGCCCGCCGTCGACTTCACCCCCGCCGAGCCGATCGTGGCCCAGGCCGAGGGTTCCTTCGTCGACCAGCTGCTGCCGGCCTTCCACCCCTCCCGCCGCGTCACAGCGCTCGCGGTGCCCAACTCGCACCTGGTCTCCGTTGTCGACACCTACGACGAGGCCGATCTGGTTGTTACCGGCACGCGGGTGGCCACCACGGCGGACGTCTTCCCGATCGGCGCGAACGTCTCCTTCGCCCTGCCGCTCGCGCCCGCAGAGGTGTTCATCCGCACCTTTGAGCGGGGCGCGGGCCTGACCCTGTCGTGCGGCTCGGGCGTGGCCGCCTCCCGCGCGGTGCTCTCCCGCCTGGGCCAGGTGGCCCCGGAACAGCCCGTGGTGATCCGCAACCCGGGCGGGATCGCCCGCAGCTGGCTGCAGCCGGAGGGGGACGTCTGGCGGCCGGTCCTGGAGGGCAACGCCACGAAGGTCTACTCCGCGCAGGTCGATCCCCAGGTGCTGCTTGGCGACGGCCCGGTTGAGTATGCCGGTGAGGCCTATCTCGACGAAGTTAATGCATTCGCCGCTCTGAACAGCGAGAATCGCAAGGTACTACAGGAAGCCGGGATTAGCCTGACCGACGTCTAGCCCCAGCGGCCCCCGCAAGCGGGCTTGTGCCGCGGGCGCGCCGGATCTGGCCGGCCCCCGGCACAAGGACCCGTGAAAGGGACGGTCTTGGTCACGTACCTGGGGATCATCGTCGCCGGTATCGCGGTGCGGCAGTTGGACCGCTGGTGGTTCAGCCCGCGCCGCGGCCGCCACCAGTTAGCCTCACTGCGCGACGTCATGGCGTTGCAACGCGCCCGCGCGAACAACATCACTCCCGTACTGCTGCTGGCCGGCCACTGGCTCGAGCTGCTCGGCTGGTGCCTGATCGCAGCGCACGGCGGCCTCGCTGAGTGGATGGCCAGTGCCCTCGCCGGTGCGGTGAAGTTCCGCCACCTGCAGGAGGTCAGTCACTTCGCCGTGCATGGCGTCCTGACCCGGAGCCCGCGCGCAGCCACTCTGCTTGCCGAAGCCGCCGTCCACATCCCGCTCGGCTTTGTACCGGTCCCGGTCCGCCGCCGGCGCCACGTGCGCGAGCATCACCCCAACGCCACCGTGATCGGAGCCGACCCCAACCTGCGGGAGCTTCATGATGCGGGCCTGCATGCCGGGGTCACCCCGACCCGCTTCGCGCTGGCCCTGGTCTACCCGCTCACCCCGGCCGGCTTGGCCGCAACACTGCGGGGTATCGCCAACAACCTGCGCACCAGCACTGCGCGCTGGTGGCGCCTGGCCGGCTTCGCAGCCGCGCCTGTCGCCATCACGGCAGCCTTCGGCTGGCAGGCGACGCTGTGCCTGTTCGTCCTGCCCCGCCTGCTGCTGTATCCGCAGCTGGCCTGGATGTCCCTGCTCGTCGAGCACCGCTGGTGGGACGCTGACCCCATCGAGGGGCCGCCTGCCGTGGTCGAAGCCGCACGATGTCTGCGCCTGTACCCGAACAACCCGGTGCTCGCCCTGCTCGCCCGGGGAACCTGGTTGCCGTACGGCGACCTCTACCACTACGCCCACTCCGCCCACCCTGCGGTGCGCTGGAACTACCTGCCCGCCGTGGAGAGGGGCATTGTCGGCACTCCCGCCTACACCCCGGACGCCCTGTTCCTCGGCGGCGACAGCGCGGTCGCGCGTCGGCACTTCAGCGCCTTGACAGGGAAGGTCGTCTCTCGGCCCGGCCTGCAGAGGGGGCCGCTGGGGCAGCAGGAGCGCCAGCGGGTGGCCTGAGCATCTCCCCGGCGTCGCAGGCCTGTGCCGTCTGCCATGACATGCCCTCCACAGCCAGGCTGTGGAGGGCATGCTTCCTATCGAGGCTTCTGAACGCCGATCTCGTAGGCGACTTCCCACCGCATGTCAGGCACCACGATGTCGGCCGTCTCGACGGCGCGGCCGTCGGTGTCGTAGTAGGTGCGTTCGATGATGAGGACCAGGTCGCCGAGGCTGATGCCGAGGATGTTGGCTTGGGCCTGGGTCGCGCGGGCGGGGCGGGGAACTTCGATTGCGGAGTCGACTGTGATCCCGATGGAGAGCATCCGCTCGACGACGCCCTTCCCAGCCATGGGTCCCATTTCGGGCAGCACGATCGCGGTCTCGCCGGTGATCGCCATCGGCTCCCAGCTGACCGTGACCTGCACTGGCTGCCCGTCGGCCAGGTACTCGTAATGGGTCCGCACACACAGACTGCCCGGAGCGATGCCCAATCGGTGGGCAATGTGGTCCGGTGCGGGTGTACGGGCCTGCGAATGGGACTCCCATGTACCCACCGAGCCGCACACCGCCGGGTCCGCCCCGGACGAGGGACCACCGGGCTGTTCGTGCTGGCGGATGCGGACCATCCGGCGGCGCTCGCGCGGCATGCGTACATAGGTACCGGAGCCTGCACGGCCCTCTAGCACGCCTTCGGTGATCAACCGCTCCTGGGCCTTTTGCAGCACGTTGGTGCCAACGCCGTAGGCGATGGCCAGCTTGGCACGGCTGGGCAGCTTCTCGCCGACTTCCCATTCTCCGGCGGCTATGCGGCGGCGCAGGTCATCGGCGACACGCAGGTACGGGGGCGGCTCAAGGCCCATGCGGACTCCGTACGGCTCTGCCACGGCGGGACAGGGTGATCCCAATTGACAAGCTCATGCGCCAGAAGGCGGCTGCTGCAGTACCACTTTACGTGACTGACCTGTTGGAAGATCTGTGAGCTGGGGGTTGAGGAGCATCGCATGAGGGCCGTCCTGACGTACATCCGCCGCACCGTTCCTCCGATGCTGCTCACCGCCCTGCGGGCGGCGGGCCGTACTTTCGGTTCGCGATCCGCCTCGGACACGGGCGGCAAGTACCCGGCCGCGGCGACTAGATCGCCGGGTAGCGCGGCCCTGGCCGGTGGGCCTGCGTCGGAGATCACGGTGGGTGCGGGGTCGCGGCGAATCCCACCGATCATCGCGGCAAAGCGTCAAGGCCCGGCACAGGGCCGAACCTTGACACAACGGGAAGGGCGGGAGGTCCGCTGTTACAGGGAGTTGACGGCCTGCCGGATGCGGGTTTCGTCCCAGGCGGAGTCGAGCAACGGGCGGGCGGCGTTCTCGTAGGTGCGCAGTGCCGCGGTGGCGGAGTCGGCGCCGTTGCCCCGGCCCCAGGCGGATTCGAATCGTTCGATCCAGCGGTCGATGCCCTTGAAATGGACGGTGCTGCGGCCCTTGGTGTAGTCGGCGTCGCCTTGTTCGTCTTCGACGAGGGCGGCGGCCGCGGAGATGATGACGACGTCCACGGCCTGGTCGGCGCGCAGCCGGTCCCGTACGGCCAGTCCGCACGTGACGCCCAGGTCGCGGTGGTGGTTGATGAGGTCCAGCAGGCTGCGGGCGTAGTCCTCGCGGGTCAGGTCGCGTTCGTAGGCGATGAACAGCCTGCTGATGGTGCCGCCGGCCTGAAGCAGCTGGCGGTTGGCGGCGAGGTACTCGCGGCGGCGGGTCAGCAGGTCGGGGTCGGTGGTCAGGTCGCTGGCGAGGATTCGCTGGGGCTGCGACTGGGACTCCACCAGTGTCTGGATCAGCATGACCGACAGGCGGGGTACCTCGGTGGCGTAGACCTGGAGGTGACCGTCAGCGATGGCACCGTAGTCGGAGACCAGCTCGTTCTCCAGCTTCGCCCGGACCAGGTCGTAGTAGTGCGCGTCATCCATGTCCCGCAGGTTATTGGCACGCCTCAGCTGAATGAAGCGTTTGCGCAGCCAGATGTGCGAGCCGACCAGTGCCATCACGACCACCGTCTCGACGATCAGGAGGGCGTTCTTTGTGGTTCCGCGCGCGGCGAGCCACGCGGTGATCGGGGTGACGATTCCGATGACCCCGATCAAGTTCGTGAGCGCGGGTGACGCTAAGGCGTCGACGGCCCGCCCTGCGGAGTCGCTGCGCGGTGCGGCCATGAGCCCCGTTCCCTCCCTAACTTCAGCCCCTACGGGCCGTGCTGTGTGTTGACGACCAAGCCGCCGCCCCTGGGCGGGTGCGGGCTCCCCGGGCCAGTGTCAGGTGCGGGGCACCGTGGCAAGGGGGAGGTCGTATGTGATGTCCCACCGCTCCGCCGGCACCAGGATGTCTGCCGTCTCCACGGGCCGGCCGCCGGTGTCGTAGTGCGTGCGCTCGATCCGCACCGCCTGTGCGCCAGGGGTGGTGCCGAGCAGCTGTGCCGTCTCGCGGTCGAGCTGGACGGGGCGGGGCACCTCGGTGACGCGCGCGACGGTGATGCCGATCTGGGCCATTCGTTCGACCACTCCGCGGCCGGCCAGGGGACCGCCCTCGGGCAGGACCACCGGGGTGCCCTTGGTCAGGGCGTAGGGCTCCCAGCTGGTGGCCGTCAGCACGCAGCGGACGTCGGCGAGCACCTCGTATTCGGTGCGAACGCACAGCCCGCCCTCCGCGATGCCCAGGCGAGCGGCGATCGGTGCAGGGGCCGGGACCTTGGCGGTGCTCTCCGCTTCCACGCTCGTGGGGGAGCCGGCCGGGGTGAGTCCGAGGCGGCCAGGTGCGGCGATGGGGGTCCAGGTGCGCGGCAGGATGTGGCGTTCGTGCGGGGCGCGGACGAACGTGCCGCGGCCGCGGCCGCGGAAGCTCTCCAGCAGGCCCTCGGCGAGGAGGGTCTCCAGGGCCTGGCGGACGGTGTTTTCTCCTACGCCGTATTCGGCGGCCAGCGCGGGTCGGTTGGGGAGTTTGTGGCCGGGCGGCCAGGTGCCGTCGGCGATGCGGTCTCGGATGGCCTGGGCGACGCGCAGGTACCCCGCCTCCTGACGGTCAGCCATGCATCTCCCTGATGTCCCCTTGCTCACAGCCTGGTTGAAACGGATTGACAATTTAGTCCACCAATAAAAAAATGGGGGACCAATAAGAGCGCGCAGTAATCGCCACTAGATCGAATGTGGGTGCAGTGGGCTACGACCGCCACCAGAGAGCCGCCATCCGTACCGCGGCCGCGACGGTCGCCCAGCAACTCGCCGAGCTGACCGGCACCCCGCCCCGCGTCGCCGCCGAGCTGGACGCCGTCCGTATCGAGGCCGACGTCACCGACGCGGCTCTACAGCGGTGGACCCGTCTCCTGGCCGTCCTCGAGCTCGGCACCGAGTACGGCGTCAGCAGCACCCCCGACGGACAGATCGCCTGGCTGCGCATCGAATTACGACGACAAGGCCCCCGCCCATGAACACCGATACCCAGACCGTCAGCGTGCCCTTCGCCAAGGGGCATGGCTGTGCGAACTCCTTCATCGTTCTGCCCGACCCCCACGGTCGCTTCCGCCTCACCACGGCGACCATCTGCAGCCTGGCCGACCCCCACACCGGAGTCGGAGCCGACGGCATCCTGCGCGCCGTGCGCTGCGCCGCCGAGCCCGAGGCGGCCGCGATGGCTGACCGTGCCGAGTGGTTCATGGACTACCGCAACGCCGACGGAACTCCCGGTTCGATGTGCGGCAACGGCATCCGTGTCCTGGCCCGCTACCTCGTGGACACCGGCCGGTGCACGCCGGGCTCCTTCGCCATCGCCACCCGCGCCGGCATCCGTCACGTCGAAGTTCCCGACCAAAGCCACGGTCTGCAGGGCCCGGTCACCGTGGCCATGGGCATCCCTGTCTTCCCCGGCCCCGACCACATCACCGTCACCACTAGCGGCGGGAAGAGCTGGCCCGCCACCCATGTCGACGTGGGCAACCCCCACGCCGTCGTTTTCGTCGACGACCTCGCAGATGCCGGAGACCTGAGCATCCCGCCCGCCGTTGAACCGGTCGGCGCCTATCCCTTCGGGGTCACCATCGGGGTCGCCGTCGTTCTCGGTGCGGACCGCCTCGCGCTGCGCGTCCACGAGCGTGGCGTGGGCGAGACCCGCTCCTGTGGCACCGGCGCCTGCGCCGCCGTCGCCGCCCACCGGCGCCACACCGGCCAGGCCGAAGCCGCCGACTACCGCGTCGACCTTCCTGGCGGAAGCCTGCACGTATCTGTCACAGCCGACGGCGCCATGGTCCTGACCGGCCCTGCCGTCATCACCGCACTGGGCGCTATCCGGCTTCCCGGCACAGGGCAGATTGCCTGCTGACACGGAGCACCGGCGGTACGGCACCCGCATCACGGCAGCCGCACCGCCGATTCGTGCGTTGACGCAACGCACTACGCCTTGATTCAGTACACTTGTTGCTGTGCTGCCATAGGGGCGGCAGTACCACGTGCCGAGTGAGGTTGACCGTTGCTGCCGTCCATCGAACTGGTGGAATCCGAACCCTCCACCGACGAGGTGCTCACCCGCAGCCAAGCGGCGAACGCCTTGGGCCTGTCTCCCAACACCGTCAGCAAGCTGCTCGACAGCCGGTTCCTTCGGGACCTGCAGGCGACGCGTGTGCTCACGCTGGCCCGCGCCCCGCACGTGAGCGTCGTGCAAGGCGTACTCCCGGTACTGCGTACTGCTGCGGCCGCGCCTCCCTCCGACGAGGACGACGACCGCGACTTCATCGGCGACTCGCCCGACCTGACCGATGAGCAGTTCCTCCGGGCCTCCCGCCAGTGGTGGAGGTGTGAACCGGAGACGATCGTGGCCGTCGGGGTGCTGCCCGTGGCCGTGGCCGGCTGGGTGACCGGCGTCCTCGCCATCCACGGCCATGACGGAACCCAGCACCGGGGGCGGGGCGAGGTGAGGCACTCCTTCACCGCCACCGTCGCCGGCCGGGTCGGAGCCCTCGACGCCCCTGAGACCTTCCGGGTCCTGGCCACGGACCGGGCCGTGGCGGACCTGACCGGCCGGCTGCTCGGCGCGCGGGTGCATACCGCCGTGTCGGGCGGCCCGATCGCCTACCTGAAAGCCCAGCCCGATGTCCGGGAGAACGCGTGAGCGACTTCGAGTCCATCGACGCCCTGGTGGCCGGCGCCCGTCAGGAGGTCCCGCTTCCTTCAGCGGAGGAGAGGCGCAGCCTGCGGGAGAAGCTGAACCTGTCCCGCTCACAGGTGGCGCAGGTCCTTGGTGTGAGCCCGTCCACGGTCGGCGGCTGGGAGTCCGGCCGGGCCCCGAACGGCGAACTCAGGGAGAAATACGCGTACTTCCTCGACAGGGCGCGCGCCAGACTGCAGGCCCAGGAAGCAGCGGCCGCGGCTGAGGATTCCGACACCGAGGACGACGCTGAGAATGAAACCGGGGGCCCAGTAGAGGACGCCGGTACCGACGAAGTAGAGGCTCTTCCACAGCCGCAGCCCTGTGTGTTGTGCGGGAATCCCGCCAGCCACCAGGTCGCCGGCTTCCCTCAGCACCTCGACCCCGCCGACTGCTCAGCCACTGCGACCTCTTCCGCCCCCGCCGCTGCCGCACCGGAACCCGCGGCCAAACGGGTTGCTGAGGACCAGCAGCGTACGCCCCGGCGGCCGCGTCCCGCCGGTCGCGCCGGAAGTGGCCAGAACGTCGGAATCGTGCCGGTCGGGCGTCGGGCACAGCCTGCCGACGTCACGCCCGACCTGATCGGCCAAGCCGTGACACAAGCCCTGGCCGAGCAGGCCGGTGACGTCGAGAAAGCAACGGAAGCGCTGATCAAGCGAGCGATTCCGGATGCGATGGCGCTGCTGGATTCCACCCGTGTCGGCGGACGGTACGACATCGTCGCTCACCCGTGGCTGCCCGACATCCTGCGCAAGCAAAGTGCCCGCGGCGCCGACCAGATCTGGGAGGCCCGCCCCAAATGGACGAGGCCCGAACTGCCGCCGGGTAAGCACGAGGTGACCGCTCTCGATATCAACGGCGCGTACCTGAGCGCGCTCAAGACGTGGCTGCCGCTCGGCCAGCTTGAGCACTCCACCGGCAACCACCACGACCGCCGCCGCGCCGGCCTCCACCTGATCACCCCGCCGGTGTGGGAGCACGAGATGGTGCTGCCCAACCCGATCGGCAACCGTGACGAACCCGGCCCGCTGTGGGTGACCGAGCCGACGCTGCGCCTGCTGCTGCGGCTGTCCGGCCCGAAGTACGGCCTGTGCGAACCGCCGGAGATCCACGAATCCTGGACCTCCGGAGCCACGGAAGGCTTGCTGGAGAAGTTCCGCGTGGAGATGAAGGACGCCCGGGACAAGGCGATCGCCGAGAACGACGAGGTGACGCTCGCGTACGTGAAGGCGATGTACTCCAAGTTCGTCTCTACCTTGGGCGAGTCCAACTTCAACCGTGAGATCTACCGCACGGACTGGATGCACATCATCCGCAGCCAAGCCTTCGTGAACCTGTGGCTCAAGGCGCACCGGGCGTACGACCAGGGCCTGATGGTCGTACGCGCGATGGGAACCGACGAACTGCACGTCATCGGCGACTGGCGGGCGGTGTTTCCCGAGGGTCGCGGCGTCACCGAGGTGAAGGTCAAGGACCTGTACACAGTGGGAACGGACCCCGAAACTGACGACTGAGAAACTGACTCCAAACTCCGTGAAACAGCGAGTGTAAAACGGAGCGGCACCGAGACAGTGCGCGGCTCAATTACCTTTAACCATGCCGGGCTTCAGGAATTGTGAAGCTGCACTTCCGCACCTCAGAATCCAGTATTCTTGACTCGACCAGACGCGCAGCTTCAGGTTCTGTCAACTACGCGCAAGCAGAGGAGGCGAAGGTGCCGGAGAGGAACATCGAGTTCGGCAAACACGGTGCTAGGGTCTGTTGCGAAAGTGCTGGTCACAGCCACTCGTTGATGGCTGCGACCAGCACGGTCGCCTCGTAACGGACGGCGAGTTTCTCGTATCGGGTCGCCACGGCCCGGTGGCGCTTGAGCCGGTTGATCCCGCACTCCACCGCGTGGCGTTCCTTGTAGTCGATCTTGTCGAACTTTGGCGCCCGGCCGCCGCGGGAGCCGAGCTTCTTGCGGTTGCGGACCTGGTCGGCCTTCTCCGGGATGGTGCAGCTGATGCCGCGTCTGCGCAGGTAGGCGCGGTTCGCGCGGGAGCCGTACGCCTTGTCGGCGCGGACCTTGTCCGGCCGGGTCCGCGGCCGGCCCCGACCGATGCGGGGCACCCGGATGCTCTCCAAGACCGGCTGGAACTGCGGGCTGTCGTGCCGCTGACCAGCGGTGACGAGCAGCGACAGTGGCTTTTGCCCCTGCTCGACCGCCAGGTGCAGCTTGGTGGTCAGCCCGCCGCGCGAGCGTCCGAGGCCGTGGTCGTCGGGCTCGGTGTCGACGCCGCCGGGAGGCTCCTTCTGCAGTGCCCCTTTTTACGCGCCCCGGCAGCATGCTGGTGGGCCCGGGCGATCGTGGAATCCACGCTGACGTCCCACGTGATCAGGCCCTTCGCGTCGGCCTCGGCCTGCAACTGCTCGAAGATCCGCTTCCAGGTGCCATCGCGCTGCCAGCGCCGGAACAGGTCGTAAGCCCGGTCCCATGGTCCGTACCGTTCCGGCACGTCGCGCCACGGCGCACCGGTCCTGGTCCGCCACCGTATGCCGTCTATCAACTGCCGCCGGGTCCACACCGATGGACGGCCGGGCTTCTTGCCCAGCGGCAGCAACGGCTCAAGCCGGACCCACTGGTCGTTCGTCAGATCACCACGCCCCACGACAGATGATCATTCACGACCAAGATCGACTTTCGCAACACGCCCTAGTGTCCTGCGCCACACGGTACGCCAAGCGCACGTTGCCCGCAGTCGAGTAATCTTGGACTGGTTGAGCGGGTGGAATTCCACATGTCGGCGGAAGCCCCGACGGTGCTCACGGCGACGTCCTCCATGATGCTGCGCAGCCCGGGGAGTCCGGCCGTCTTGGTCCCGCTGAGCGACAACCGCATGTTCTTCTCCTCAATGCGACCGGGCGCGGGTGGTATCTCCCGACCGCTCACCGCGGTTCTCCGGTGGCCGTCAGGGCCGGCGACTGGTCGTCCGTCGCGCGGTCGTCGAGATCCGGCCAGCCGTACAGGTCGCCCTCGCCGGTCTGCCGGAGCTGACGGACGCGCGGGACGAGAAGCACGGTCGCCACACCGACCACGGCAAACGCGGTCGCGATCTCCAACGTCCGGGTCGCGCCGATCGCTTCGGACAGTGGACCGACGGCGGCGTATCCGAGTGGCGCCACCGTGAAGGAGATGAGCCAGTCGTACGACGACACGCGGGACAGCAACTCCTCGGGAATCAGCCGCTGGATCGCCGTCATCCACAGGCTGTTCGCGAAGGCCACCCCAGCCCCACTCACCAGCGCCGCCCCCGTGATCACGACGGTGTGAAACGGCCCGCTCAGGGCGCCGAGTTGCAGGACGGCCAGGAGGAGTCCGAGATGCGCGGCGACAAGGGGCCTACACGGACGGTAGCGCATGGCGGTGGCGGCGCCGAGGAGGGCGCCGACGGCCATGCTCGCGCTCACCAGGCCCCAGTTGGCGGCACCACCCGCCTGACGGGCGATGACGACCGGCCCCAGGACGTAGAAGGCGCTGGAACCGACGTTGCAGATGGCGTGGCCGCAGAGAGTCACCCAATACCAGGGCCGACGGGCGACCTCGCTCCACCCGGCCGCGACCTCCTTGAGGATGTGGGTGCCCCCGGTGCGGCGCGTCGACGGTAGGGGAAGGAACACCAGGGTTGTGGCGCTGACCAGGAAGGTCACCGCGTCGAGCAGGTACACCCACCCGGCGGAGGCCGTCGCCACCGCCACACCGGCCAGGGCCGGCCCCATCACCTGCGCTACGCCGCGTGACAGCTCCATCAGGCCGTTGGCCTGCTGCAGCTTCGCCCGGTCGACGGTTTGAGCCACGAGGCCGACGATGGCCGGTCGGGTGACCGCCGAGGCGGCGCCGTAACAGATCGCCGTGCCCAGCAGAAGGGTCACGCTGCGGTGGCCGGTCAGGAACAGGACACCGACGGTCGCCTGGACCGCGCAGAGGAACAGGTCGCTGCCGCCGAGAAGCAGGCGTCGCGGCAGCCGGTCGGCCAGCGCGCCGCCGATCACGAGCAGCACCGTGCGGGCGACCATGGTGGCGGCGATGACGAGCCCGATGTCGGCCGCGCTGCCGCCAGCCGACAGGACCGCGAACGCGAGCGTCACCGGCATCATCGCGTCGCCCCATGCCGACGTCGTACGACCGATCCACAAGAGACGGAAGCGCGACTCGGCCAGGGCGCCGAACTTGCCGGCGACCCTCATGTCGCCCACCGGAGCGTGGACGAGGCGTGAGCAGGAACTCTCATCGAAGCACCACCAATTCAAACTTCGCCTTGGATGTTCGTACGGAGATGTCAGTCGTCCACTCGGGCATCGCCATCGGACATGCGCCGACTTCGCCCCCGTACGTTCACGACTCGGGAGCAATCCATGCCGCCCAACTCTGGTCTGCGGCAGCGCCACTGTACACATCGCCGCAGTTTGCACGGCCTCCCGGTTTGGTTCCGCCGGCCACTACGCCGCCAGCCGGCTGACGTCAAGGTTTGTTGCGTACTTACGAATTGACGTACAGTCACTCCATTGTGTTCGTCCGCAGCGGCCACCCTGCCACCGGCATCTCGGGCGATCACCGGACGCAGCCGCGTGTTGCCGCCATCGAACTGGGCTCCACCGCGCTGCTCCGAGACGCGACTCACCGGACCGGCAGAACGCCGCGATCCTGATCTACTGCATCGGGGGATGTTCCATGCTGCTCTTCGTGGAGTCCATTTCGACTGGCGTCGGAATGTCCTACGCGAAATGGGCGGTCGACCACGGTTTCGACGCCGCGTACGTCACCGACCAACCGCTCGAAGTGGCGAAGGAACGCTTCTGCGGTGAGGTCGTCGAGGAGCTGGAACGTCGTGGGCGGGTCTACCGGGTCTCCTCCACCATGGCTGGCGATGTTCCGTCCGCCCTCGTCGACGAGATCTGCGCCGTGGGCGATCCCATGGGCGTCATCTGTCTGTTGGACCGGGCCGTGGAGTTCGCCGCAGTGCTGGCCGAGCGGGTCGGTGCTCCGTACCCCAGCCCGGACGCGGTCCGCACGATCCGCGACAAGCGCTCGGCGCGCCGGTTCTATACCGAGGTCGGTGTGCCGAACATCCGCTGGAGCGCCCCCGAGAGCCCGGAGGAGTTGGTCGCCTTCGTGGAGCAGCTGGGTGGTCCGGTGGTGCTCAAGAACAGCCGGGGCGCCGGCAGCCTGCACGTCACGCTAGCCCGCGACGCGGAAGATGCCGTCGCCGCCTTCACCGAGCTGAGCGACGGCGGCCCGTTCGTGGGTGGCGGTCTGCTGGCCGAGGAGTACGTCCGCGGTCCTCTCTACAGCCTGGAAACACTGATCGTGGACGGCCGTTGTCGCCACCTGGGGGTCACCGACCGCCAGATCGGCCCCAACCCTGCGTTCTGCGAGGTCTCCTACAGTTTCCCCGTCCACCTGCCGCCGTGGGTCGAGGCCGCCATGCGGAGCACCGTCGAGACGTGTGTGGCCGCCCTGGGGATCCCCCAGGGGATGCTCCACACCGAGTTCGCTGTGCTGGGCGACGACGTCGTGATCATCGAGGTCAACATTAGGCCCGCCGGTGCCGCGATCCCCCTGATGATGAATGACTGCCTGGAGAGCCCGGTCGCCGAGATCCTCGCAGCCGCGGCGCTCGGCACGGAGTTGCCGCCGCTGGAGCAGAACGGCAGGGCATCCACCACCATGACGGTCTACCCGCCGGTGGCGGGTAAGCTCCGCGCCCTCCACGGCGTCGAGGAGGTCGGCCGGGCCCCGTTCGTCGCGCAGGTCCTGCCCGGCGCGCGCATCGGCGAAGAGGTGTTCCCGCCGGTGGACTACCGGGGCGCGCTGTGCCAGATCCGGACCGTCGCCGACTCGCTGAACCTGTCCTTCAACGCGGCCGTCGCAGCCGCACGCGACGTATGGGCGGAGGTGGAGTGACCCCGGATCAGGTGGCGATCACCCGCCACCCCGCCCCGGGGTCGCCGTCCCCCACACCGGAAGACGTCGGACCGAGCCCCGTATAGGGCCGGGGACAGCGACCGAGGACGGGCGCGTTCTGTCGCCTGTCTCTCCTGTCGTACACCCAAAACTTTGTCGTGACCAGAACACTTCGATCCCCGGCGCTCAACCGCGCACGCAGCCAAGGGAATCGAGCTCACTCGCGCCACCCGGCGCGACACCGAACAACAAGGGGTGCACCATGCCGGAAACGCCAACCGTCACCCAGCTGAACGTGCGCCGGGCCGCGGGATACATCGGTGCGCACGTCGACGGCATCGACCTGAAAGCCGACCTTGCCGACGCCACGGTCGACCAGTTGCGCCAGGCGCTGCACGAGCACAAGGTGCTGTTCTTCCGCGACCAGCACCTGGACCACGCCGCCCACGTCGCGTTCGGGGAGCGGTTCGGACCGCTCGCCGTACGCGCCCGTGAGCAGGACACCGAGGAACTCGCCCCGTTTCCTCAGATCCTGACGATCTCTCCGCAGCTCGACAGGAAGCTGGTGGGCGCCGACTACGAGGCGGTGTTCCGCAGCAAGTGGGTGACCAGCATCAGTGGTTGGCACGTCGACGCCTCGCAGGTGGTGAACCCGCCGGCGATCGCGTTCCTGCGCGCGGACGAGATCCCCCCGTTCGGCGGTGACACGCACTGGACGAACCTGGTGGCCGCCTACGCGGGTCTGTCGGAGCCGATCCGGAACATGATCGACGGGCTCCAGGCGGAGCACACCTTCTGGCCCGCCCAGCAGCTGGACCCGTCGAACCTGGTCGAGAAGAAGGCCATCGACATGATCGGGAACAAGCGGATGGCGGTGCATCCGGTGGTCCGTGTGCACCCGGAGACCGGCGAGAAGGCGCTGTTCGTCAACCCGTCGCGTACCGCCCGCATCATGGGGATGAACCCGGTCGAGAGCCGCAAGTTGCTGGAGCTGCTGTTCGAGGAGCTCACCCGGCCGCAGTACACGGTCCGGTTCACCTGGGAGCCGGGCTCGGTGGCGGTGTGGGACAACCGGTGCACGGCGCACCTAGCCGCCGCCGACATCGACCACATCGAGGGCGCCGTCCGCATCATGCACCGGACGTCGACCGTCGGTGACATCCCCGTCGGCCCGGACGGCTTCACCTCGTACGCGGTGGCCGGCGAGCCGCTGATCGAGCCGTCGGCGGACAACGGGGCGCCCGCCGATCCCTCCCCGCGGGAAACCCGGTGAGCACAGCCGGACCGGTGATCTTGGCCGCGGCACCGTCGATCATCCCCGGGTCGCTGACCCGGGCTGCCGACGCCGCCGCGGCCTTCGATCGCTACCCGCAGTACCGGGCCGGGCTGCGCTGGCTGGAGGAGTTCGTCACCCAGCCGCATCCCGACCTCGGCCGGTCGGGGGCGGTCTGTCCGCGGCTCGCGCCCGCCATCCGTGCCAACACGGTATGGCTGGTCGCGATCAGCGTGCCCGGGTTCACCCCCCGTCATGCCGCCGATGCCGGTCGGCTCCTGGCGGAGATGTTCGAGGACGTCGCCGCCGGGCCGCACCGGGCGTCCACCGCCCTGCTCGGGTTCTTTCCGGGACTGCCGGGCGAGCACGCCGCCGACTTCATCGACGGCGGCCACCGCATGCTGCGGCCCAAGGCCGTCGAACGCGGCCTGATGCTCGGGGAGTTCCATGCGGGCAGCGACGTCGGCGGCGTGCACAACCGGGCGTTTCCGGTGATGCGCTGCCCCGAGCCGATGTTCGCCATCCGCGCCATGACCCCCCACGACCTGCTGTTCGCCGACCAGCCCGGAACCCCACCGGCCGACCGGCTCAGCTACCTGCTGGCGTATCAGCGGCACATCGGCCCCCGGCTCAGCCCTGCGGCGCGGGAAGGCCTGGAGGCCCAGTTGAGTGCCGCCCGTCAAGCCCTTCCCTCCGGAGAGTCATCGTGACCCTGCATCCCCCGGCCGCCCTCGCCGAGTTGACCCTCGCCGGGGCTCTGGAGACTGCCTACCACGAACACTGGACCTCCGACGCGATCGTCACCGCGTCCGGGTCGTTGACCTACCAGGACCTGGCCGGGAGAGCACACGCGGTCGCCGCCGGCGTGCGTGCCTCGAGTACCGTTCCGTCCGGGCAGACCCCGATCGTGGCCGTGGTCCTCGAACCCTCGCCCGAGTTCGTCGCCACCGTTCTCGGCGTGACCGCCGCTGGGGCCGTGTACCTGCCGCTCGACCCCGACGCACCAGACGCCTTCCTACGTCAGGTGTTCGCCGAGGCCCGGCCGACGCTGGTCGTCACCACCGCCGACCGGGCCGGCCGACTGCGGGAGCAGACCGGAGCGCCTGTGTGGGCGTACCAGGACCTGATCGCCCAGGAGTCCACAGCTCCGGCCACGGACGTGGCGGTGGACCCCGCCGGGCCTGCGTACGTCATCTACACCTCCGGTTCGACCGGCGTGCCGAAGGGGGTGCTGGTCCCCCACACGGCTCTGCTGAACTCCACGGCGGCGCGCGTCGACGTGTTCGGCGAGGCCGACCGTGTGCTGCTGCTGCACTCGCCGGCGTTCGACCTCACCACCGGCATCCTGTTCTGGGCGCTGCTGACCGGCGGCACGCTGATCATCGATCCGTCCGGACTCACCGACGTCGCCCGGACCGTCGACCTGGTGCACGAGCACCGCGTCACCCAGCTGATCTACCCGGCGTCGCTGTACAGCGTGTTCCTGGACCGTGCCGCCCACCGGCCGCCCACCACCCTCAAGGCCGTCGGGATCGGCAGCGAGCGGTGGAGCCCCGCCGTGATCGAACGGCACGTCCGCCTGCTGCCGGACACGTCCCTCGTCAACGAATTCGGACCGACGGAAGCGTGTGTCTGCTCCAGCTACGGCCTGGTCTATGACGCCTCGACCGGGAAGCGGACGCCGATGACCATCGGCCGGCCGGTACGCAACACCGGCTACCTCCTCCTCAGCGGCGACGGCCGACCCACCACCGGGACCGGTGAGCTGGTCATCACCGGTGCGAACCTCGCTCTCGGCTACCTCGACCGGCCGGAACTGACCACCGAGCGGTTCGTCACCGTCGACGGCGAACGGGCGTACCGGACCGGTGACCTCGTTCGACAGGACCCGTCGGGCGACTTCGTGTTCCTGGAGCGGGCCGACCGCCAGGTGCAGATCGGCGGGCATCGCGTCGAACCGGGCCACATCGAATCCGTCCTGATGGAGCACCCCCGGATCCTGCAGACCCACGTCTCCGGACGGGCCGTGGCCTCGGAGTCCGGGTCAACCTCTCTCATCGCCTACCTGGTGCCGATTCCGGAAGCGGACCCGGCCCTGCCGGCCCGCCCAGACGGGGGTGCAGGGGACGAGGCGTCATTCATCGCCGACTGCGACCGCCATCTGCGCGAGCGGGTTCCGGCATATCTCGTCCCCTCCGCGTACGTCGTGATCCACGAGCTGCCCCGGACCGCGTCCGGGAAGATCGACCAGGCGCGGCTGCCGGATGCAGCCTCGGCCGAGGCCGGACCGTCCGCTGCCCAGGCGGCGGACGCGGTGGAACAGCACCTGGCAGCCGCGACCGCGACCATCCTCGGCGTGGCGGACGTGCCGGTGGACCGGTCGCTGCTGATGCTCGGAGCGAACTCCCTGGTGCTGATCCGGCTGGCCGCCGCCGTCGCCGCCGATTACGGCGTGAACCTTCCCGTCAGCGCCCTGTTCGCCACACCTACCATCACGGACATCGCCGCCCTCGTCCGTGCCGCGGCACCGTCCGCGCGTCTGCTGATCCAGCCCGGCACCATCCCCACCGAGACTGGACCGGAGGGTGTCCCCGCCTTCCCGCTCAGCGGCCAGCAGGAGCAGATCTGGGTCCTGACCCAGCTAACCCCGGACGCGCTCGCGTACAACACCCAGTTCTCCCTGTGGATGCATGGCCCGGTGGACGTCACCGCTCTGCAGGCGGCCCTGACGCACATCGTGACCCGGCACGAGATCCTGCGGACCACCTTCCACGACGGTTCCAACGGGCCGGTCCAGGTCGTCCACGGCCCCTGGGAAGCGAAGGTCGAGGTCGTCGACCTCACGGGCATTCCGGAGCAGGACCGCGACGAGGAGCTCGCGGTCCGGATGCGGGCCGAAATCGCCACCGGCTTCGACGTGGCCACCCTGCCACTGGTCCGCTGGCACCTGTTCCGCCTCGCCGCCGACAAGTGGCGGCTGCTGCAGGTCGAGCACCACTTCGCACACGACGGCTGGTCCGCCCAGCTGTTCCTGGCCGAACTCTGCGACGCCTACGAGGCGATCGTCGCCGGCCGGCAGCCGAACCTGCCGTCGCTGCCGGTGCAGTACCGGGACTTTGCCGCCTGGTACCAGGCCTGGCGGGAGACCGAAGACTACACGGACCACGTCACGTACTGGCGTGACGAACTGTCCGGCTGCCCCCGCGACGGCGCGACCTTCGCCGCGGACCGGTCCCGGCCCGTTGCCCGTTCGTACCGCGGCGGTCGGCTGAGCGTCCACATCCCGGCCGAGGTCATGGGCGGCCTCGACGACCTGGCGGCCCGGCACGAGGTGAGCCGTTTCGCGGTCTTCCTGTCGGCCTTCGCGCTGCAGGTGTGGCAGCACACCGACGAGCAGGACATCGTCCTAGGGTCGGCGCTGGTCAACCGCCGCCAGCCCGGCACCGACCGGTTGCTGGGGATGTTCGTCAACGCGCTCCCGCTGCGGGTGCGCGTCGACCCGACTACCTCGCTCGGCGAGCTCCTGCGCACGACGATGAACGTCGTGCTGGGCGCGCAGGACCACCAGGAGCTGCCGCTGTTGGACCTGCTGGCGCGCCTGGACCTGCCGCGCGACCCAGGCCGGAACCCGCTGTTCAACCTCATGTTCGCGTTCCACGACACTCCGCGGCCGCATCTGCGGATGGGGCCGGTGGAGGCGAGTCTGGTCATCGAGCACAACGCGACCGCCAAGGGCGACATCAACGTAGTGTGCGTGCCCGACCCCCGCCACCCGGACGGGGGCGGACGCGACGGGATGACCATCCTGTGGGAGTACGACACCGACCTGTTCGACGCGGACACCGCCCAGGAACTGCTCAGCGGCTTCGAAAGGGTCCTGACCCTGCTGTCGCGAGCGGCCGACCGGCCGATCCGCGAGCTGGACCTGCTGGGTGCCGACGAGACGGCACGGATCCTGGCCCTGAGCACCGGTCCGACCGCGCAGGTGCCGTTCGACACGCTGCACGCCGGGTTCGCGGCCGCGGTGGCCGCCCGGCCCGACACGGTCGCAGTCGAGCACGCCGGATCCGCGTGGACGTACCGTCAGCTCGACGAGCACGCCCGGAACGTCCAGCGGCGACTCACCCACGCGGGGCTTCGGGCCGGTGCGGTCGTCGCAATCACCTGTCCCGCCGGCATCGGCCTCGTCGCGGCGATCCTGGCCACGTTGCGGGCCGGCGCGATCTACGTGTGCATCGACCCGGCCCAGCCCTCGGCCCGCACCGCCGCGATGTTCGACGACGCCGCTCCGAGCGTCGTCGTCGCCAGCCGCGCCGCGTCCGCCGGTGCGTCGACTTCCGGGGCGCCCGAGGGTGTGCCCGTGGTGTACGTCGACGAACTGCCCCTCGACACGGCACCGGACACCGACGAGCTGGCCGACTCGGATGTTCGCCCGACCGACGGCGCCTACCTCGTCTACACCTCCGGGTCCACTGGAACCCCGAAGGCGGTCCTGACCAGCCACGGCAACGCGTGCGCCGCGGTGCACGCCCGTACCAGGTTCCTGAACGCCGAGGGGACCGAGCCCGGCATGACGGTCAAGACCCTGATCACCCTTCCGCTGATCTTCGACGTCGCACCGCACATGATGCTGTGGACGCTGTGGTCGGGCGGCACGATCGTGGTACCGGACACCGCCGACCACGCCCGGGACCCAGACGAGATCCGTTGCCTCGTCGAGCGATGCGATGTCACGCACGTCAACTTCACCGCGTCGTTCTACCGCCAGCTGGTGCGGACGCTGCCCGTCGGATGGCAGTCGCGGCTGAGGGTCGTGGCGATCGGCGGTGAGGCGTGCAGCCCGGAAGACGTCCGCGAACACGGCGTCCGCATCCCCAGTGTGGCCCTGGATAACGAGTACGGGCCGACCGAGGGCACCGTCTGGTGCTCCGCGCAGCGGCTTCACCCGGCAAGCCCCGAAGCGGGCACGCGGGTGAGCGTCGGCGGCCCGCTGACGAACTACAGCATGGTGGTGCTGGGCCCGGACGGGCACCTGCTGCCCGCAGGTGCATCCGGCGAGCTGTACATCGGTGGCGCCGGCGTGGCCGCCGGCTACCACCACCGACCCGAGCTGACCGCCGAGCGGTTCCTCGTCCCGACGACCGGGCCGCTCGCCGGACAGCGCCTGTACCGGACCGGGGACCGGGTCCGGATCAGGGCCGGAAGGTTCGAGATCCTCGGACGCCTCGACGACCAGGTGAAGATCCGCGGATTCCGCGTGGAGCTCGGCGAGGTGACCGCCTGTCTGCTAAAACACCCGGACGTCGCCGACGCCGCGGTGTTCCTCCAGGAATCCAGTGCCACGCAGCGACTGGTCGCGTACGTCGCGGCTCCGGCCGACCGCGCCGTGCGCCCCGAACGACTGCGGGAATGGGCGGGACAGCGGCTGCCCTCCTACATGCTCCCGGCCGGATTCGTGATCATGGAACGCCTTCCCCGTACGTCGACCGGGAAGATCCAGGGGTCGCAGCTGCCGGACCTGCCGTCGACGACCGGCACGGGCCCGGCGTCCGAGCCGGAGACGCCCCGCCAGCAGTTGCTCCTGCAGGTGTGGCGGGACACGCTCCAGCAGCCGGACACCGGGATCGATGACGACTTCTTCGCCTGTGGGGGCGACTCCCTCCAGGCGATCCGGGCCGCCGTTCGGGCACGGGCCCTCGGCGTGAACGTGACCGTCGCGGATCTCCTGACCGCGCCGACCGTCCGTGCCCTGGACCACCTGATCATCCACCGACCCGAAAGCGACGTCGTCACTGTGGCCGAACGCCGACCGGGCGGGACCACCCTCCCGCTCACGGCGATCCAGGCGTGGTTCTTCGCCCAGCGGTTCGCCGACCCGGACCACTTCCACCAGGCGCGCCTGTTCGAGATCGCCGACGACGGCGACCCGGTCACGCTGCGGGCGGCGCTGGCCTGGGTGATCCGCCGCCATGACGCGTTCCGCACCCGGTTCACCCACGACGGGGACAGCTGGACCGCCATTCTCGACGAGGAGCCGGCCGCCGACCTGGTGAGTGAGCACACGGTGCCGGACGGCGACCGGCCGCTTACCAAACGCCTCGACACCGCTCTGCGCGGCCTGCACCGGCGCATCGACATCGCCGGCGGCCGGCTGGCGGATTTCGCGATCGTGCACGACCCGGGCAGCACCCGTACCTGGGCCTATCTGATCGCCCACCACCTGATTGTCGACGCGGTGTCCTGGCAGATCCTCGCCGACGACATCGAACGGGGCTACCGGGCACTGCGGGACGGGCGGGCCCTGCCCGACGGTGCGGCGCCCGGCATACCGTCCCGGGCCGGTGCCGAACCCGCCCCGGACACGCACTGGGAGACGCTCGCCAAGGCGTCGCCGCCAGTGCTCTCCGGTGCCGGGACGGCCAGGCCCGCGGCCGGAGCCGGAAGCCGGATCCGCATCAGCCACCGCCTGTCGCCCCGGGCCGCGGCGTACCTGCGCAACGACGTCCGCCGACTGCACGACATCAGCGCCCAGGCGGTCCTACTGGCCGCGCTGCAGCGGGCGTTGGCCCCGTACAGCGACAGCCCGGACCTGTATGTGTGGCTGGAAGGCCACGGCCGAACCCACTCTGGCTACGGCGACCTTGAGAACGTGGTCGGCTGGCTGACCTCGCTCTACCCGGCCCTGCTCACCGATCTCGAGATGGATCAGGCCCGCCTCGTCGACGGCGCAACAGCCATTGACCGGCAACTCGCCACGGTCCCGGACGCCGGAACCGGCTTCGGCCAGGCACGTTTCCTGTACCCCGACTCGCCCCTCGGCCGCCGGCTGGGCTCTGTCGCCTCGCCGCAGGTCACCTTCAACTACCTGGGCGGGTACCAGCAGGTCGCGAGCGACCATGTCCTGCGACCGGCCGGCGCTCCGGAAGCGGCGACCATCGCCGCGACCAACGTGCTGCCGACACCGCTCGACGTGACCATCGCCCCTGACACGGAGGGCACCCTCGCCTGCCACTTCTCCGTCGATCCGGCGGTTCTGGCCGCTCACGAGGCGGAGCGGGTCGCCGACCGGTTCGCCGCGGAGCTCGAAACAGCCGCCCGCACGGTCCCGCTCACCCCCGCACCGATCACCCGCCCCGCGCGCACGCTGTTCATGGTCCACCCGGGCGGTGGGCTGATCGACTGGTACGCGCCGCTGGCCGGTGCTCTCGGCCGCGGCTGGGACTGCTACGGCCTGCCGCACGACCAGAGCTGCGACGACACGACGATGAATGCCCTGGCTTGCCGCTACCTGTCCCAGATCCGGGCGGCGAAGCCCTCCGGGCCGTACAGCCTGGCCGGCTGGTGCATGGGCGCACCACTGGCCTACGAGATCGCCCGCCAGGCGCACGCCGACGGCGACGGCGACCGGATCGAGGACCTGATCCTGCTGGACCCGCCACGGGCTGAGCAGCAGACGAATCCGGACGACGACATGGTCGCGCACGTGCAGTACGGGGTCCCGCACCAGACGAAACCCGTCATCGCCGATGCGCTCGCCGCGACCGGGCATCTGCCGATGCCGGATCGTGCCGCAGCCCTCGTGGACCTTCTCGGCCCCGCCGATCCGGGTGTGCGCGACTACCCGCTGCTCGGCCAGATGCGGATGCGGCTGAGCTGTCACGCCGCGATGGCCTCGTGGCGGCCCGCCGGGCAGGTGCCCCGTCTGAGGTTGTTGCTGCCCCAGGTCGTCTCACCGGGCTGCGACGGCGCGGCCGAGACCTGGCGTGCCCTCGGCGCCACCGTGACCGTCACCACGATTCCGGGAGATCAGAAGAGCATGCTCACCGCCGATGAACTCCACCAGGCCGTCGCCGCGAGCGATCCGGCCGACAGTCCGCGGCGTCGCAACCCGGATGCGGCGAGTTGACGATGAGAAGGGAAGCTTTTCCGTCCATGACGCCCGACGCGAGTACTGCATCGCGTGAGGACCTGTTCCGACGGGCCAAGGTCACCGCCGCCGACGCACGCGTCTTCACCGCCAAAATGGTTGTCGCCTGTGGTCTTTGGGGCATCGGCGTGGTGCTCGCGCTCTTCGTGGAGGCGTGGCCGGTCCGAGTGCTCGGTGTCGTGCTCATCGGTGCGATGTACGCCCACTGGCTGGAGCTCCAGCACCAGTGCCTGCACCACTCGGCGTTTCGGCGAGCCCGCCTGCACCGGCTGGCGGGCGTGCCGCTGGGCGTGCCGATGCTGGTGTCGTACAGCCACTACCGGGTGCGGCACCTCCAGCACCACCGCTATCTGGGCACGGACCAGGACTCGGAGTTCTTCGGCTTCGACTCGCGGCAGCCGGTCACCTGGTCGGCGCTGATCCGCGAGGCGCTGGCCTTCGGCCGGCTGCTCGGTGCCGTGGCGGACATCGTCCGCTGCTGGGCCGATGCCTGGTCCTACGACATGGGCCAGATATCTCCAGACCGTGAGCGTGAAGTGGTGGCAGAGTACCGGATGTTCGCTCTTCCGATCCTCGGTGCGGTGGCGCTGGCAACCCTCGGGTACGGTGAGCTCGTGCTGTGGGTCTGGCTGCTCCCGCTGCTCGTCGCGGTCCCCCTGCACTTCCTGGTCGAGCTGCCCGAGCACATCATGTGCGACAACTCTTCCACCGACGTGCTGAACAACACCCGCTCCATCACTGGGAGTTGGTTCAGCACCTGGTACACCAACGGGAACAACCTGCACATCGAGCACCACGCCGCCATGGTGGTGCCGATCAATCAGCTGCGGGACCGGCACGACATCACGCTGGCATTCGCGGCACACACCTCGCCGAGCTATCCGAGGTTCTTCCGGGCAATCGCGCGGGAGGCCTCGGCCAACGCCCGGGCGGCCCGTTCCCGGAGGAAGTCGTGAACGCAGGTTCCGCTCCCTCCGTGGCCGGCGGCAGAACACCAGGACGGCTCGCTAGGAGACGCCTGGGGCGCAGTTGCATCGCGAGACGCCCAGCGTATCGCAAGTGTGTGCGACCGAAGGATGGAAAACTTGAGCATAAGCGATGAGAACGGCGTCAGGATCGCCCATGTCGGAATCGACGAGGCTCTTGGTCGCGATTGGCGCAAGGAACAGCCTGACGCCGACCTGGTGCGGGTCAAGGATCCCGACATCACGGCCTGGCAGCCTCTTCGTGAGGCGGGGTTCACAGTCAAGCCCGGCTGGATCACCTGGCTCGCGCCCGCTTGTGCGAGTGAAGAGGATTTCCTGATGCGTATGTCGCGCCGCTCTCGGCGCGGGGCCCGAAGCAGCGCTGCCGCCCTGGAGGAACGAGGAATCACGTTGGTCCCGAGGTCGCCGCTGGACTCCGCCCAGATGGACGAGTTCCTCACGGTGTACGAAGCCCATGTCGCCACCCTGCGAAACGGCGTTCCCTTTGCCCGGCGAGTTCGGGAGCGGCTGCTGGAAAGGCCAGAGGACTACTTCCTGGTCAGGGCCGAGGACGCGGACGGCAACCTGATCGGCGCATGCCTGTGCGAAATCGACGCCGCGAAGTCGATCGTCCGTGTCCGTTTCACCGCTCTGGGAACCGGGGAGCGGGACGGGAACCTCGCCCGGTCGCTCTACCTGTCTGCTTTTCAGGAGACCCGTGAGCGAGGTCATCGGTGGATTTCACTGGGCAGCGACCCGAGCACCTACGGACATCTGGTGCAGCCCGGGCTCTTCGTATTCAAGAGTAGATTCGGGCTCTTTCCTGTCCCACTGAAACTGCTGCAGCCGAACGCCCACCCCGTGCAAGCTGCTGACGAGGCGGATCTCGTGCTTCGATTGACCGCCCTTTCCGACCCCAGCCTTCACATTGCCTACGACGGTGACGCCGCGACCGGTCACGGTACCGATGCCGCCTGGCTTTTCAGGGAGGACGCCCAGCAGGATCCGGCGCTTGTCGTGCCGTTGCACTTGGAGGTCCTGTCGCGCGATGCGGAAATCGATACGAATGCCTATCGTGCGGGGTTTCTGAGTCGGACGACCCTGCGAGTGCTCGATGCGTGACGCGGCGCTCGTCGTGCGGAGTGACCAGCCTACGGGCTGAGCTGGCCGGGCCCGCCCAGCTCAGCCACCACGGGCGGACTCACTGAGTCGCGGTGGAAGCCTGCACTGGTTCAGGGATGTGACCTTCCACGAGGACGCATCCCAGTCAGAACCGGAACCGGACGTCGGGACCTGGCCCCCTTTACCAACCTGGGCATCGGCGCCCTCCGACTCGCCGGACGGGTCAACGTTGCCCACGCCCGCCGCGACCTGCTCCACCGCGCCGACGCCTTCACCGCCTACGGGATAGGCAGCGAACCCGGACATCACGACACACGCCGGGACCGTACGGTGCGGTACCATCTCTTATGGCGTATTGGAAGTAAGCGCCTGTGCAACACCGAGCAGTTGGGTCACGCACTGCCCGCACGAGCCTCGCCAATTCCTCGTTATCGGCTTGAAGGCTCCTTTCTGGAGACGACGTGAAAATCCTCCCCGAGATCTCTCGTACGCTGAGTGAATACCTCCTCATCCCGGGCCTGACCACAGAAGCCTGCACGCCGGACAATGTGGACCTCGGAGCGCCGTTGGTTCGTCACCGGGTCGGTGAGGAGCCGGGAATCAGGGTCGCCACCCCCATGGTGAGCGCCATCATGCAGGCGGTGTCGTCACCGACACTGGCGGTGGCACTGGCGCAGGTCGGCGGGCTGTCGTTCATCCATCAGAATCAGCAGATCGAGGACCAAGCCGCGGACGTGCTGGCGGTGAAGCGGCACAAGGCCGGCTTCCGGACCAGCGAGGTCACTGTGACGCCGCAAACGCCTCTCAGCGAGGTCGCCCGGCAGCTATCCGAGGCCGACCAGGGCGTGGCGGTGGTCACGCGGAGCGGTAAGGCGGACGGCGAGTTTCTCGGGATCATCAGCCTCGACGATTTCCATCTGGAGCGTCATGGGGCCTCCGAGGCCGCCGGCAACCGGATGCGGGTCCGTGACGACCTGGTCACCGCGTCGGCCTCGATCTCCCTGTCCGAGGCCAATGAGCTGATCTGGCAGCACCATCTGGACGTGCTGCCGGTGCTCGAGGGCGGCCGGATCGTCTCCCTGGTCCTCAAGAGGGACTACCAGGCCCACAAGACGTACCACCGTGCGACCGTGGACAGCGAGAAGCGTCTGCGTGTGGGCGCCGGCATCAACTCCCGCGACTTCAAGGACCGCATCCCCGCCCTGGTCGAGGCCGGCACGGACGTGCTGTGTCTTGACTCCTCCGACGGCTATTCCGTGTACCAGGCGAAGACCCTGGAGTTCGCCCGTGAGAAGCACGGGGACGATGTCTTCGTCGGCGCGGGCAACGTCGTCGACGGGCGGGCTTTCCGCTACCTGGCCGATGCGGGCGCGGCGTTCGTGAAGGTGGGGATCGGCGGCGGAGCCATCTGCACGACTCGGGCGCAGAAGGGCATTGGCCGTGGGCAGGCCTCCGCGCTGCTCGATGTGGTCGAGGCACGCGACGCCTACGCCCAGGAGACCGGGGTGTACGTACCGCTGTGCTGCGACGGCGGTCTGCTCAACGACTCGCACATGGCGATGGCGCTGGCGATGGGAGCGGACTTCATCATGCTCGGCCGCTACTTCGCCCGGCTCGACGAGAGCCCGTCGCGGAAGCTGCAGATCGGCGACCAGTGGTACAAGGAGTACTGGGGCGAGGGCTCGCGGCGGGCACAGAACGCAGCCCGGTACGGTCAGCGCGGCCAGATCGTCTTCGAAGAGGGCGTCGACGGCTACGTGCCCTACGCCGGCAGTCTGTACGACAACGTGGAACGGACCCGGGCCAAGCTGATCTCCACGATGATCAGTTGCGGGTCGACGAACCTGCGGGACTTCCATCGGGATGCGGTGCTGGTTCCGGTGTCGGCGGAGTCCTTCAAGCAGACCGGGGCAGAGATCGAGGTGCGCCGGCCCGCCATCGACGCCGGGGAGTGACGTGACCGGCCGGGCTGCTGCCTGGCCGGGGCGGCCCCGTGCCCTCGGCCTGAGTGCGTGACGCTGACACGAAAAAATAGAGTGCATGCGGGGCAGGCCGTTGGGATGGGGTCGAACCGGACGGTGAGTCCGAGGCGGTTGGCTTCCTTGGCCATGCGCCGCATGGCGCGTTCGGGGTCGCGGCGGGTGAAGTAGTCGGCTCCGAGGTCCTGGTAGGTGGTCTTGTTGCGGAGGATGTGCCAGATCGCGATAGCGATCTTGTGCATCACGGCGACTTGGGCCCGCCGGCGACCGCGGCGGGCGGCGATGCGCCGGTAGTAGGCGCTGCGGTAGCAGTCCTTGTTCCGGATCGCCGCCATCGCGGCAACGCCCAGTACGCGTTTGAGGTTGCTGTTGCCCTACCGGGTGCGGCCGGACTTGTTGACACCGGCGGACTCGTTCATCCCCGGGCAGACTCCGATCCAGAAGGCGAGGTGGCCGGCGGTGGCGAACTGCGCCATGTCACCGCCTGTTTCGGCGATGATGATCTGGGCGGCCGCGGGGCCGATGCCGGGGATGGTGTCGAGGCTGGCCACGTTCCGGTCGTGTCCCAGGCGGGCGAGGAGCGCGGTGATCCGGGCATCGATCCGGTTGGCCGCGGAGGTGAGGTGGTCGATCTCCTCCAGGTAGTGCCGGCACATGAACGCGTGGTGTTCGGTGAACTGCCCGTCCAGGGCCTCGATCAGCTCCGGGATCTTGCTGCGGGCCCGGCGGACGGCGAGTTCGGCAAGTGCCCCGGGATCGCGCTCACCGTTGATGAGCGCGTTCAGGTGGCCCGGCCGCTGGCCCCGGTGATGTCGGAGAGCACCGAGGAGAGCGACCGTGCCCGGCCGGGCTCGAAACACCACCTGATCACCGAAGCGCACGGCATCCCCCTGGCGGTCTCGCTGACCGGCGGGAACCGCAACGACGTCACCCAGCTCATGCCGCTGATCCAGGCCGTCCCGCCGGTACGCGGCCGACGCGGACGGCCCCGTCGACGACCGGACAGGCTCTACGCCGACCGGGGCTACGACCACGACAAGTACCGCAAGCAGGTCCGGGCCGTGGGCATCACCCCGGTCATCGCCCGTCGCGGCACCGAACACGGCTCAGCTTGTGATTTATCCAGGGGCCTCGAACAACAGGGCTTGATCAAGTTCCGTGAGTGTCCAGGTTGTTGGTGATGCCCAGGATGGCGAGTGATCGTTCGGGTTCGTGGCGGAGGGCTCGGGTGGTCTTGGCGATGTTGTCGGCTCCGAGGATCTTCAGGGTGCCGATGGAGAGGTTGCGGATGGTGGCCATGGCGCGGGGTGCGGTGCCGGCGTGAATGGTCGAGGCGTCCTCGGCGAACGTGACATCTCGGATGTAGTGGGAGGAATTTTCGATTCCCCAGTGCCCGCGAATGGCGGCGGCGAGGTCGGCGGGGCGGGTTTGATGGGCGGCGAGGCTGGTGACCGCGTAGACGTTCTCGCGGGTTTCGGGCCGACCGGCGGGCTTGCGGCGGCGGTGGACCCGGATGGCGAGGTGGGCGTGGGGGAAAGCGATGCCGCCGAGGTTGTCGGCGATGGCGCAGGTCTTGGTCGAGCGGGACTCGCGACGGCCGTGGGCGGTGGCGGAGGCGGTGTGCTGGACCTTGATCGAGGTCCAGGGCAGGGCGGCGAGCTGGGCGTAGGCGGTGGGCTGGTTGGTCTTGATGACGGCGATGTAGTGGGCCTTCTTCGTCTCGACCAGCCAGGTGATGTTGGCCTTCATCGAGTGCAGGGCATCGAAGGTGACGACGGTGTCGGCGAGGTCGAGTGGCGCCAGCAGGGGCTTGAAGTGGCGCGTCTCGTTGGTCTTCGCACCGACTTCGACCTGGGCAATCGTGGCGACGTGGTCGTGGGTGACCGCCGAGAGCAGGTGACGGCGCGGCGCGGCCAGGCGGGCCGAGCCCTTGAGGGCCTTGCCGTCCACGGCGATGACCTGCCGCGATCGGGCCTCGGGCACGTCGGCGGACGAGGTGACGCGGTGCCGGTCGGCCAGGTAGGCGCCCACGGCCTGGTCCAGGGCGTCGCCGTCAAGTGCCTGAAGGACGCGTCCGAGAGTGACCGGCTTGGGGCTGCGCCGCCAGCCGAGCAGGTGACGGCGTATCCCGAGGGATGCCAGCAGCGAGTTCGTGGCCCGCTCGCCGAACTCGGCAAGCTCCTCGATGCTCTTCGCGCCGCAGACGGCCGCGCAGGCACACACCAGCAAGATCGCCGTCAGCGAGTACCACCGGCCCCGGCGTGAGCGCGGATCCGGAACCGATTCGAGGTAGGGACGCAGGTCAGCGATCCGGTCCGCATCCAGCGGCCCCAGTTTCTCCAGCACGGCAGGGATGGGGGAAGATGCAACAGCAGGCACGGGACGTCGTGAGAGGCTGTTTACTCCTTTGTGTAAGAGGTGATCTTGCTGGGTGCTGGTCGGGCCCCGGCTGACACCAGGAATGTGACGCACAGTGAGTGACCTGA
>NZ_JBIRST010000042.1:14422-33060 GCF_044334385.1 Streptomyces sp. NPDC020801 | reverse complement strand
CGGTTGGCGGTGGGGTTGCGTCGGCTCTGGCCGGGGAGGGTGCGGGTCCCAGCAGGCCCAGTACCAGCGCGCTGGGCAGCAGGCCCAGACACAGCACGCGGACCGCGTGCTGTGCCCCTGCCGCCACGCGCCGCGAGCGTCGTGGATATCTCACTGCAGACTCTATTCGTCTCAATTACTTATGGGGGGTTGTGTGCACCCGCTCGCACAGGGACCTGACTGATCACAGGCCCGTGCGCGGCCGGGCCCGAGGGGCGGCCCATCGGTGTCTTGGGGATCCGCCCCTCGAACGGTGTGTGGAACGTCAGTTGGCCGGTGCGAGGCGGACTTCGTCGTGCAGGCCCTTGGCGTCGACGCCGGTGAAGAGGCTGACGTCGCCGTCACTCCAGCTGAGCGGTGCCGCCGATGGTGGCGGTCGTCTTCAGCTTCGGCGCGCCGGGGCAAGGGGGCCGCCCGGGGTGTCGGTGAAGCAGCTCGCGGCCGTCAGCAGCCACTGCGGAGCCACCAGGGTGGCCGAACAGCCGCGCTGGCCGCCGATATCAAGCCGTGCGGTGGCGATGGACACCGTGTCAGAAGCCTGCGGGCCCGATACGGCGGCCGCGGGCGTGCCCGACAAGGCGGCGACAGCCAGCGACGTAGCGGCGATCAGACCGGAAGCCCGCGCCGTGCGCGGACGAAAGCCAGACATGAACGACTCCCCGTTTCATGCGAGATCGGTGAGGAAGAAGGACAAGTCGGTCGCTCAGCCTGTGACGCGCAGTTTCACCAGAACAGTGGACGCACCCCCGGCGGTCCCCTCACCAACGCTCTGATAGCCGTTCTTCGCCACGCTCACCGTCTTGACCGGCGCCGACGGGTCACCCTGCGGCTTCAGATCCGCGCTGATCGGATGATCAGCGGTCTCCAACGCAATGACGTGCGGGAGCTCCAACGTGAGATAACCAGTCCTGGCGACGGCCTTGAAGCAGTAGGCCCCCTGCGGGTTCCCGCCCTGGCCCTGCACGGTGAGGACCCTGATCTGCCGGGCCGATTCATCACACGCGGCAAGGGCGATGCGCCCATCCCCTTGATCAGCCTGATGCCCTTGTCAGTTTGGATCTGATCCGCGTTCGGGTAGGCGAAGTCCTCCACCGCGTAGGTCGGCGTGTCGTTTCCCGACGGCGGCTGCGGGTGCGCAGAAGCGAGCATCGGCGTCCCCGCCAGCACCAGGACGGCAGCAAACCCCGCGAGCGGGAGCATCCTGCGCATGCGAGGAGTCACCCGGATTCCTTTCCAGGCACGGGTGACGGCATGACGGAATAACATCTGCAGCCCCCGGTGCACACAGACGTAAAGCAAAAATAAGTGGTCGACCATGATCCTAAAACGACGTCAGAAGTAAACCAACGTAATAAGACTCACACACAACCCACGGAACCTACACCATAGATTCACGGTCAGGGCATGGGCATAGTGCCACCGACATGACACATCACCCACCACAGGTCTCAGCCGGCTGATGCCCAGACTGGCGTCATAGTTGCCCACTAAAGGGCGGCAGCTGTTTTGCAGGAAGAAAGAGGATCACATACTCGTGGTCCATCGCTGTGGGTAATTGCTTCCAGGATCTTCCCGGCCGCCTTGCCAGTGAACACCTTCTCGCAGCCGGCCACGGGCAGCACGTGCTGCTGGGTACTGCCAGACGCAGGTGATGGATCCCCTCATGGGTGCGTGCTGGGCGGCCTTCGTGCTGCAGGGCCGTCGACTGGATGAGTGGCCGGTCCTGGCGTCGCCTCAGGTGGCGGCGAGGATGTCGAGAACCGAGATCACAGTGGCGCCGGGTGCCAGGCCCTTCGGGGGATGCGGACCGTACGCCAGATTCGCGGGGATGACGGCGAGCACGCGGCTGCCGACCCGCTGGCCGACCAGGGCGCGGTCCCAGCCGGCGATGACGTTGCCTCGGCCGATCACGACGGGCAGCGGGCCGCCGTCCGCGTGGGAGCTGAGGAAGAGGTCCGCCTCGTCCTTGCCGCGAGCGGCATCCCAAGCAGCCGAGGAATGCTGCAGGACCAGGGTCTGCCCGGCCTTCACTACCGGACCGGTGCCGTCCACCAGGCGCTTGACGACCAGGCCCTTGGGGGCCGCCTGGTCGGGGACGGACAAGGTCGCGGTGCCGTCGCCCTCGTTCATGTGCACCTCGGGCAGCGCATCGGAGACCGAGTGCTGCTCGCCGGGGACGATGGTGTGGGCGCCGATGACGTTCAGGATGTCGACGGCGAACACGACCGTGTCCTTGCCGGTGACATGGAGCTGCGCGCTGCCGGTCGTCCCGTACGCAGCCGCCGGGGGTGCGACGACCAGGATCCGGCTACCGGCACGCTGGCCCTGCACGGCCCGGTCCAGGGCAGGCAGCGTCGCGCCCCGCCCGACGGCGAACACCTGCGGCCGGGCCCCCTTGCCGTACGAGCCGGGAAGTGCCTTGCCAGTGCGCCATACCTTGGCGGTGTAGCGGACGACGGCCACATCGCCGGTGCGTGCCGAACGTCCCCGTCCCTGCGTCTGCGGCGCGACGACGAACTTGCCGCTTGGCGCGGCTTTCGGGATCGAGATCGTGGCCGAGCGCCCGAACTCTCCTGAGGCCATGGGCAGTTCAGCATCCGTGCGCACCACGGCGGGCACGGCAGCCTTCGTTTGCACAGGCGGCGAAGGGGCCGCGAGCGGCCGGTGCCAGCCGTCCGGCCGAGACTGGTGGGACGAGTCGTTGCTGCTGCACCCCACGAGCACGAGGGCGGGTGCTATCAACAATGCTGCGAATCGGCGCATTACTTTCCCGAGGTTCGGGTGGGCACGACCTCCGATGATTCGGATCGGTCGCCCCACCATGGACTGACTTTCTCAGAGATTTCCGATCGGGCTTGGCAGCGCGAGACTGCGCAGCCACAACAGAAGAGGAGAATCCGCGCCAGATTGCCCTGGAAGAGAGACGCAGTAGCCGTTCTGCGCGAGTTCGGGCAGGTGGGTGATGTGGGCCCCTGTTCACACGGCCGGATTCCAGGGACCCACATCATTCACAGGAGGACTTGGGTCATCGCTCCGAGGCGTCCGGAGCGGAGGCCCCGTTCGCCTTCCGGTAGCGCATGATGTCCCTGCCGGTGGTGATCGCGATGCTCAGGAAGGCCACCAGGAAGAGCGCGGCCAGCTTGTAATGGTTGCCAGTGATGAGCAGTATGCCCATACCAGCCGCCGCGACGCCCATGGCCGCTTCCAGCCCGAGCAATGTTCGGCTCCGGACACGTGATGTCATGCTCTGCACCTCTCAGCCCAAACGATGGGCGGCCCGGCCCACTTGATCGTATAGCTGAACATGTACTTGCGTCCGTAGAACTCGACGGCAATGCACTCGCCCTTGTACACCGCGTATCCGGCTACCAGGAACACGTACATCGAATACGCCTCGACGGCGATCCACACCGCCCTGACGTAGATGTTCTTCACCCATTCCCGGGCCCACCAGAGCACGGTGAAGATGGAGCCCGACCACCACGCGACCGTTTGCGTCTCACTCTTGTTGAGGTGAATGGTCACCCACCACACCGGTGACCACCAGCTGTCCGAGTGGCTGCCCACGCGGAAGGCGCCGCTCAGGTCCGCGCAGTTGACGGAATCACCGGCGCAGTAGTCGTAGGCGTTGGCGTTCCCGCCCGGGACAGGGTCCGTCTGGAGGAAACGGCCGGTGGTGGAGTCGTAGAGGCGCACCCCCATCAGGACGGCGCCGGTGACGGTGTCCGAGGAGCGTTGATGACCGCCCAGCCAACTGTTGCGGGCTATGGCCGTGCCGTCCTCGGGGTTACCGTACTCGTCGTAGGCCGACGCGGTCGCCGATGTGCCGTCGAGTGGCAGCTGGACGGTGGCGTCGCCATGGAGGTTCGTCATCTCCAGGGCAGTTCCGCCCGTGGCGCCGGTGACGGCGGTGAGGACGCGGTCGATGCCGTGCACGTAGCGGGTGAGCGTCCCGCCTGCGTCTTCGGCGGTCCAGATCGGACTGTCGCCGTCGTTGCCGTAGTGGTTGACCTTGGAGCCGGTCTGGGTCCAGGTGCCCCCGCTGTTGGACTCCGTGGTCCAGGACGCCAGCCGATCGCCCGCGTCGAGGGTCCACGTCTGGCGACTGGTGCCGTCGGCGGAGGTCTGCTGACGGACCAGGTCGTTGGTGTAGTAGGCGATGGTTGCGCCGGACGCCTGGGTGGTGGTCCGGCCGAACGCGTCGTAGACGGTGCCCGCGTTCACCAGCCGGTCGGCGCTGTCGTAGGTGTTGGTGGTGCTGGTCGCACCCGTTGAGCTGCACGCCGTGCCGGCGGCGCTGACGCTGGTGGCGAGGGCGGTGCGGTTGCTGTTGCCGTCGAAGGTGTAGGCGCGGCGCGTGCAGGTCCCGCCGGGGGCCGTGTCGTCGGCCTGGGTCAGCCGTCCCGTGGCGTCGTAGGTGTAGGTGCGGGAGTGGGTCAGCCCTCCGGTGTCGGTGTCGTTGACGGTCTGGCTCTGGATGGATTCGTCGGCGGTGTCGGAGGCGACCACGGTGCCGTCGCTGTCCTTGGTGTAGACCCGGGAGGTCTGCGCGCCGGTCTCGTCCTGGGTCAGGGTGAGGGTGTAGCCGCCGGGCAGCTGCTCGGTGGCCAGCTCACCGTCCCCGTCGTAGGTGGCGTTGAAGGTGCCCGCGACGGAGTCGGTGCGGGAGGTCTCCACACCCCGCGGGTCCTTGGTGGTGTCGTACGTGTACGTGGTCGTTGACGGAGCGGAGTCGGTCACCCTGGTGCGGCGGTTCAGCGCGTCGTACTGGGTGGCCGTGGTGTTGCCGCTGCCGTCGCTGTAGGAGATCTCCCGTCCGAGCTGGTCGTAGGCGTGGGTGACGGTACCGGCGCTGCTGGAGACCGTTGCCACCCGTCCGTTGTCGCTGTCGTACGTCGCGGTTGTGGCGGGTACGGCCGTGCCCGAGCCATCGGTGATGGAAACCCCGGTGAGGCGTCCGGCCGCGTCGTAGGTGTGGGTGGTGGTGCGGGTGACGGAGTTGGCGGTCTCGGTGAGGACGGTCTGGTTGCCCCACCGGTCGTACTGAAGGGTCTTGGTGGGCAGTTGTGTGGGGTTGGTGCCGCCGCCGGTGATCGCACCCGCCGGACCGGTGGAGCACGGCAGGTCGGCCCACTCGGGACGCCCGTTGCACGCCCCTGTACCCGTCGCCGAGTAGTAGGTGGTCACTGTCGCACCCGCGTCGGTGCCGTTCGACTTGGGCAGGGTGGTCTTGATGACGCGGCCCTGGGTGTCGTACGACGCGGTCTTGACGAGGTTGAGACCGCCCGGGTCGCTCGTCGTGGACGTCGGCAGGCCCTTCACCCAGTCGTACGCCGTCTTCGTGGTGCGGGTGTCGCCGTCGGACGGGTAACCGTCCACGTAGGCGCCGATGGTGACGGTGGTCGGCTGGTTGGACACGGTGGCCGTACCGTCGGTGGGGCGGCCCTCGTCGTACGCGGTCACGGTGTGGGACCGCGCCGCCACCTCACTGCCCGCCGGCAGGTCGGTGCCACCCGTGCCGGCGTGCAGTACACCGGTCAGTGTGACCATGTGCAGCGGGCCGAACCTCTCCAGCTCGCGCAACCCGTCACTGGAGTACACATGGGTGGTGGACAGCCGTTGCGCACGGTCCGTCGTGGACAGGCCGTTGATGCCGAGCAGGGTCAGCTCGGTCAGTCCGGAACCGCTGGTGGAGAGCGCCAACTCCCGGTTGCCGGCAGTCAGTTCACGGACGGTATTGCCCAGGTGGTCGTACTCGGTCACGCTCATGTGACCGCCCGGGGCGGAGCTGTCGACCTCACGACCCGACGCGTCCACGTACGAGATCGAAGCGCGGGTGTAGCTGGCCGCAGGCAGGGCCGACCCGGTGTTCGACGCGGGCACGGAATCCGGCGGGAAGACCGCGGTCGCGTCGGTGGGTACGTCCGTCTGACCCCAGGCCGCAACGTCGGTGCCGCCCACCTGGTAGGGGGCGTTGGTGCCGGTCAGCGGTACGTCGTAGACCACACTGGTCGTGGCCGTGCCGCCGTCGGTCTGCGTCTTCGAACCCGCCACCAGGGTGGGACGGGAGGCGGCCAGCAGCATGCCGTCGCCCGCGGTGGCCGCGTTGCCGGCCGTGCCGTAGGTGAAGGTCCAGGTCAGCTCACCGGGCGGGGTCAGGGTCTGTACCCGACCGGAGCTGTCGTAGGTGTAGCTGGTCTTCAGCGCCGGGCTGATCCTTGGGTCCCACTCCTCGCGCAGCCGACCGGAGTCGTCGTAGTTGTAGGCGGCAATGGAGGTGACGGTGGATGCGGATGCGCCGGGGTCGGTGGCCCACAGGCGGATGCGCTTGACCCGGCCGACGTAGTCACCAAAGGACGTTGACGTAGCGGTGGTGGAGAGAGGGTAGAGGAACTCCAGTACGCGGCAGCCCTTCACGGACGGGTCGGTCTGACAGGTGGCCGAGTCCACAGCGGAGGTCGGGGCGATGATGTATTTCGGCCGCGCCGCGGGCTTGCCGCCCACGGTGGTCTTGGTGGCGTACACCGTGGTGGTGGAGTTGCTGGTGGCCAGCTTCGTGGTGGCCACGTTCCATGTGGTCACCTGCGCGTCGGACGCGTCCACCTTGGCGAATGTGGTGGCCGTTCCTGCGTCGTCCGTGAGCGTGAACGAACCCGTCAGCGAACCGGTCAGGGTCAAGTCTTCCGCACCGGGCTCGGGCTTCCACCCGCCGGAGCTGGTGGCGGTGAAACCGGTGGCGTCCCCGTCCACGTCGACCAAGGCCACCGAGGTGGATGAGGTCTGGCGCACGTAGGCCCAGTGGGAGTCGGTGATTTCCGCGACCGTGCCGGAGGTCCATTGCGGGCCGAAGATCGGAGCCTGACCCTCCTGCTCGGCACCCGCGTTCGGGCGACGGGAGGACGCGGTACGCGAGACAGACATGCCGAACGCCGAAGCGTCAGTGGCCGACAGGGTGTAGTCACCGGTCAGAGCATTCACCGAACCGGGCCCGACCTCCTGGCTGGGCGCGGTTCCCGCGTTGCGGTCCACGGTGACCGTCGACGGCGGCGAGTACCCGGTCGTGGTGCCGTCGGTGAACGCCGCGCGGATGTCGACCGGGCCGTCCTCGGTCAGCGACGTGGTGATGTTCCACGTCAGCGCGGGCGGCGCGCCACTGGGGGCGGCCAGCGGCCAGGCCGTCACCGGCGAGCCGTCGCTGTTCTTGGTGACGTCCGCGAGCGGCACGTTGTGCCAGCTGTCGGTCTCACCGCGGCGGTACTGGTAGGTGACACCGGTGTAGGTGGGCTTGCCGGTCGCGGCCAGGGCCACCCTGCGCGCGGGCCGGTCGCCGTCGCCGGGGCTGAGCAGCGCGGCACCGTCCGCACCTACGCCGAAGGAGTACTTGGTGTTGGTGGCCGACAGGTTTCCGCCGGAGTCGATGGTCTGGGCGTACAGCGTGTGCCAGCCGTCGGCGGGCGTGATGGAAATGTTCTGCGCGTTACCGCCGGTGCCGTCCACCGTGTCATACACGCTCTGCGCCATTGTCGGGTCGTCCAGGCCCCACTTGAAGCCCTGCCCGTCCGTTGACGTCGTGTTCAGGGTGCAGGTCACCGCGCCGGGCGCCTTCGCCGACCAGGTGTCCTGCGGGTACGAGGGACAACTGATGGACGGGGCCGCTGGCCGTATCGTGTTCACGTCGAAGGGGATGTACCCCGACCAGGACCCGTAGTCGGTGGAGTCGTATCCGCGCGCCCGGAGCCGCAGGTGGTCCCCCGCCGTCAAGGCGTTGGCCGACGGGATGGCCAGGGTGGCTGTGGACCCGGACGCCACGCCCGCGCTGGTCGCGGTGTAGGTGTAGGTGGTGTCGTTGTACGCGGGGTCCGGGGTCAACTCGAACTGGGCCTTGACCGTGCCACCGTCCGCGTCCGTCACCTTCGCCGACAGGGTCGGCGTCAGCGAGGTCACGTACCGCTTGCCGTTGTAGGCGTTCACCGTCGAGGGCGAGACAGCCACCGCGGTCGGCACGCCGGGGTAGGAGTTGTAGGTCACCACCAGCTTCGGCGCGTACCCGGACGTGGAGTAGTTGGCCGAGCGGAACCGGCGCCAGGTGGTGGAATCGCTCTCGTTGGCGCTCGCCAGCTGCAGACCGTAGTTGGCCGCGCCGTTGGCCCAATCCTGCACCATCGCCTGGAGGTCCCAGTTCGACCAGGCTCCGGGGCAGGAGGAGTCGTAGCCCCAGTGCCCGCTGTTCGCCGCCTTGTTGGTGGTCGTGGTCGTCGGCTGGGCGCCCCAGGTGATCGACGAGGAGGACCACGAGGAGGTGATCCGCTTGGCGTCCGTGGTCGCACCCGACGTCGAGCAGGTCGACGAGTAGTAGTTGTACAGCGACATCGTCGCCGACTGGATGTGCTTGCCCGTGAACGGCGACACGTCGAACTTCAGATACGACCGCGCCACGTCCGTGCCCGCGTCGTAGGTACCCGACTTCAGCTCCTCAGAGGAGACCTGCGAGTCCGGGTAATCGGGGTTCTGCACCCACGTGTCCGTCGTGACCGCCAGCGTGGACGTGGGGTCCACGGTCACCGGATAAGCCGCGGTCGCCAGGAAGTCCTTGTCCGGGGTGAGCACCAGGGTCTGCGAGCCGTCCGCCGCGGTCTCGATCGTCGTGGCGACCCGCTCCTGGTGCGCCGACTCACCGGAGACCTTGTCCTTGGACGCATCCCACATCATCGGGGCCGGCGCCTCGGCCACCAGGTCACCATCGCCGTTCTTCAGCAGCAGGTGCCCGGAGTCCGCCTGGGACAGCTTCAGCCCGTCCAGGTTCAGCGGAATCCGGTAGGACACCGTGTCGTTGCCAGGCTGCTGGGCGAGCTCGATGTTCTCCGAGAAGCCCTGTGCCAGCGCGGTGACCGACAGAGTCTGCCCGCTGCCCAGGTTGTAGGAGGCCGTGTCGCCCTTCACGGACGGGGTGGGCAGCTTGTCCTGCCAGCCCAGCCCGAAGGACTCCTTCCCCTTGGCCACCGACGCCAGCTGGGTGTCACCGCCGTCGGAGACCGCGATGTCCGCGGCCGCCGCTGCCGGCGTGAGGTCGGCGCCGGTGTCGGACAACGAGGTGTCGATGTCCTTCCAGGCCCCATCCTGCTTGACGCGGATCGGCCCGGCGTACGCCTCGGTCTGCAGTTCCCCACCGGGCAACGCGTACGTCGTCGAGTCCGCCGTCCGCGCGGACAGCACCTCGATCTTCCGGTTCTGCAGACGGGCCATCAGCACCGCTGACGCCTCATCCTGCGCCTCCGCAGGACCCGACACCGCGGAGGAATCGGACGATGTGGACGCGGATGCCGTGGTGGCCGTATCCGCGGCGAACGCCATCCCGGTGTCCTCGGCGACCAGCGCGGTCTCCACCGCTATCGCCAGCACCACACTCATGGCAATCTGCCGCAGCCGCCGGGCCTGTCTCTTCTTCTTCTTCGGTCTGCCACGAGGCGCAGGTCTGTGACGCATGATCAGCTCCCTCCCTGACACTCCGCGATGCGGAGCCAACAGAAAACGGACTGATCTTCATAGGAGGTGCGCAGCTCACCCATGACAGGTACACGGAAGACTCATGCAAAAGCCAAGAAATCACCAAGGTACCTTAAAAGTCGCTACGCTGGCCGACCTCTAGAGGTGGTCCTATTGCGCGTTTCATGCACTTCAATCCCGGTGTCGCCTGACGCTGGAAGCCGCACATGCGTTCCCTGACCCGCTTCAAGACTTTGCCAAGAAACGAAAGAAGAAGTGGATCAATTGGTAATAACTCGGCAAGGGCCCTGGTGAGTCACCTGCGCGCCCTGTATGGCCAAGCGTTGACAGTTACCAAATAATTCGCGCACTGGCCCCCGCCTTGCATGTCACGCCACAGCGGGGGAGCTGGGAATGCCCGCATCGCGGACCGCATGGGCACACCGTCGGCCCCGGCCTCCGCCCTTTTCCCCGTGGGGCGCCGCCGGGCCGACCGCCGCCTACATCCCGGCCGCCACGTCGTCGGTGGCCACGGTCCGTAGCGGGCGGCGGCCCTTCTCATCGAGCTGGGCGAGTTCGTGTTCGTCGTCGACCGTGATCGAGCCGTAGTAGTTCACCGCGGAGCTGCGGGCCGGAGAGATGTGCGCCAGGACCTCGGCGTCCACCTCGCGGCCGGCGCCGCGCAGTTCGTGACTCCCTGCGCGGGCGCCGGGGCATCGACCAGCTCGGCACCGAGCGTTCTGCGCCCGGTCACAGCCGATCCGCCATGAGCGTCGAGCCCGTGTGACCTGCGCGTTCATCACCGACTCCCCTCGTAGAGGAGCGCTGCCAGAGGCCATCCGCAGGAAGGCGAAGCGCGCTGTCGTACGGGCCGGGCGGGATGTGGAGGGTGGCGGTGTCGTAGTCGCCGAAGCGCAGCACGTTGTCCCTGCGGTGCGGGCTGAGCGCGGCGATGTCGTCGGGGCTCAGCTCCCAGCCCAGGGCAGCCATCTGACGCAGTGTGTCAGTCATGTCGACCGTGGTGGAGAAGATGATGCTGTTGGCCATCAGGTCGAGGAACTTGACGGCTTTCTCCTGGAGTTCGGGGTCTCGGGAGCGCAGGTAACCGTCCCCGCCGAAGTGCAGCCACTTCGTGTACCCGTTGTATGCCTCGGCCTTGTTCGTCGCCCTGGTGATCTGCTCCCGCAGCTGCGGGTCCGACAGGTAGCGGAGCAGAACGATCGTCCGGACGGCGCGGCCGACCTCGCGGAAGACCCGGTAGATCTGGTTCTTGCGGGAGTGGTTGTTCAGGCGCCGCAGGAGGGTGACGGAGGACACGGTGCCTTCCCGTACCGACAGGCCGACCTGCATGAGGTCCTTGAAGCCGTTCTCGATGAGCTGCCAGTCGATGCAGGTGCGTGGGTCGGCGGAGAACAGCGCGTCGATATGCCGGTAGCGCACCTGGGGATCGGGGCGGTGGAAGGTGAGGTCCTGGAAGTTGCGTATCCGCGGCAGCAGGTCGATGCCAAGCAGGTGGGCGAGTCCGAAGACCGGGAAGGACTGGCCCTGGGTGTCGGCGTGTACGGTGTCCGGCTTGACCTCCGACTCGTTCGCGAGGAGCGCGTCGATGATGTAGACGGCTTCCCACACCCCGCAGGGGATGAACCGGGAGAAGAGCGCAACGTAGGTGTCGGAGACCAGGTGGTGGGCGATCCCGCCGTAGCCGCCGTAGCGGATCGAGGTCTCGGCGAGGAGGTTGTCGATGACGGTGTCCATCATGGTGCCGTCCACCGCAGCCACCGCCCCATCCCCCCCACGCTGAGGTCAGGTCCAGGCTGGCATGGGCGTTGACCACGTCGGCTCCGCACCGGTTGAGAACCGGGATGGTGAAGTGGCGCTTCGCGATGGCACCGAGTTCGTGCGCGGTCACGCTGCCCCGCATGTGGCGCACGGCCTGGGCGGGGCCGAGCCCGGAGCCGTAGACGAACGCGGTGGTCACGTAGCGCGGCAGGGGTTCCTTCAGCTTCGGCTCGCTGCCCGAGCGCGGGCCGGGCCGTTTCCACCAGTCCGTCCAGTGCGCCGCCCGCGCCAGATGGTCAGCACGCTGCGGGCGGGAAGCCGCTCGGAGAGAGCTTCTTCCAGCTTCTCCGCGGAGGCGGTGCGCTCGCCTGCTCTGCGTAGGGCAAGGGAGGGGACGCCGGTGACCGGGTCGATGGTGAGGTCCTTGTTGTCCGGGTACCCGGCGTCCACGGTTTCGGCGATCGTGGTGAGCCGCTCGCGCAGCCGAACGGTGAACTCGCTGGCGGTGGCCGGGAGGCCGGCCTGCTCGCAGAAGCCCGTGAGCTTGGGCTCGCACTGCTCCCAGGGCAGGAGCATGCGCGTCCAGTCACCGTAGTCCTCGGCGCCAGTGACGGCGACATCACCGCAGCGCAGCTCTTCCACGAGGCAGGCGAACACCATTGCCTCGAAATGGCGGCGGACCAGCATCCCAGGCTGTTCACGGGAGTAGACGGTCTTCAGCCACATCTTCGGCGCGAACGACAGGTCCAGCCGTATCAACTCCCCGTTCTCGTCCTTGCGGGTGGGGTGCGTGTCCGCGACGAGGGGCCGGGTGAGGTGCTGGTGAGCGAGGACGTGGTCCAGCGCGTCCAGCACGCTGCGGTCGGTCGAGGTCGCGGTGAACGACAGACGGCGGGCGATCTTGAACATGGTCGGCCGGTCCGGCTTGAAGAAGCGCTCTACCAGCGCCGTGTAGTTGCTGCCCCGGTATGGGTCCAGGGCCTCCAGCTCCGCGATCTGGGCCTCGAACCCGCCCGCCGCCTCGATGGCGGCCCGGGCGTTCTTCAGCGCCAGCAGGTCATCCAGCGACGCCTCCCCCTCCCACGCGCCGGGAGCGGCCTCGCCGCTGCCGCGCAGGGCGGTCAGCACGTCCCGGAAGGTGGCCAGGAGCTGCTCGGTGGTCTCCTTCTGCCGCTTCTCGATCTCCAGCAGCTCTTCCTGGGCCCGCTTGAGGTGCCGGGACATGCGCTTGGAGAGCATCACCACGGTCTCGTCCCGCGCCGCCGCCTGTACCTGCGCCAGTAGGCACACGGTCAGCGCGGTGCGGCGCGGCTCGGCGATGTCCTTCATCTCGCCCACCGACAACACCCTCGCCTGCTCGGCCAGCGCGGCCACCTTCGCCGGCGGTGTCTTCCCCACCCAGAAGACGGCATCCCCCAACCCGTCCACCCTCTCCATCCGCTCCGCATGCGCCCGAAACCGCGACCACGTCGCCCGCCGGGCGGGCTGCTTGACCCACGCGAACAAACTCAGGTACTCGCCCTCGACGACCTCCAGCATGCCTGCGACCCGCTCCCGCGCCGCGTCACTCATGCGCGCGACGATCGCCTCGCACTGCAAAGCTTCCACCTCGAAGCGGATACGGGAAGCCATCCGGTCCAGGGTGGAAAACGCCGGGAGCTCCAGCCGCTCCTTCTGCCGAACCAGCTCCTCCAGCGCCACATTCACCAGGTCCGCGGTATGCGCCTTCACCGGCGCCGCCACCCGCATCGCCGCCTCCGCGACCGCGCGGGCCTCACCCGGCCTGTGCTTCAGCTCCAGACGCTCACGTACGGCGGAACGGTACCGCTCCTCGCTCCGCTCGGAGTCCGTCTCTGGCACCGTCCCCGCAGCAAGCCCTGCCTGATCGCGCACCTGAGCCACGACCACCTCGGGTATCTCCCCAATCTTGGGGACACGACCCAGCCGTGCCGCAGACTTCAGCATCACCAACAGCGCCAAGACCCGGCCCGGGCGGTCATGCGTACGCTCACGTGCCCACGCCACCTCCTCCGCCGACGGCGTGAAGAACTCCCGCAACTTCCGTTCCGAGATCAGCCTCTTGAACCTCGGATACGCCGTCCGCTCCAGCGACGCCACACCAACCGCCCCACGCCCGACCGACTGACAGCGGCCACCATAAACAGCGACGATCCCGGTAGCGGGGCCAGGGCCAGATCACGGAGCGTACGCACACTCACCGTATTTGAGTGTCACGCTCTGCTATGAAGTGGCGGCTATTACGCGTATCTCCTCCGCCCACCTAAAGAGGTCGTTTTCTCCCAACGCTTCATCCAGTGATGCGGTACTCGACCAACCACCAGGTCGTCATCGACGCGGACTCCCGGCTCGTCGTCGCCGTCGGCCGGCCGCTGCCCGGCAACCGCAACGACTGTAAAGCGTGGGAGCTGTCCGGTGCGAAGGACGCCGTCGGCCACACCACCGTGATCGCGGACGGCGGCTACCGGGGCACCGGCCTGGTCATCCCGCACCGCCGCGAACGTGGCCAGGCCGAACTCCCGGCCTGGAACGAGCAGCACAACGCGCTACCCCCGCGGGCGCGGGGACGACGGTGTCGGCGGTGGTGGCGCGGACGTTGGTGAGGAGCTACCCCCGCGGGCGCGGGGACGACGCCCTCGCCGAGGTCGAGGCCGAGCAACTCGTGGAGCTACCCCCGCGGGCGCGGGGACGACAGGACGACCCATCAGGCGTCGCGCGGGGGCTGGGAGCTACCCCCGCGGGCGCGGGGGTTACTCCAGGTAGCGGACGAGGCTGCGAAGGCGAAGGCTGTCGTCCCCGCGCCTGCGGGGGTTACTCCACGCGGTCGAGGATGCCGTTCTGCATCATCGCGTCGTCCCCGCGCCTGCGGGGGTTACTCCGGTCGTAGTCCCATTCGGAGGCGAGGCAGTCGGTCGTCCCCGCGCCTGCGGGGGTTACTCCGGTCGTAGTCCCATTCGGAGGCGAGGCAGTCGGTCGTCCCCGCGCCTGCGGGGGTTACTCCGTGGGGAAGTCGAGCGGCCAACTGCCGTCATCGTCGTCCCCGCGCCTGCGGGGGTTACTCCCACCCGCAGCGTCCCCGCCGTACCGATGGACTGTCGTCCCCGCGCCTGCGGGGGTTACTCCTGAATGGGGGACGCAATGGCCGACCGCACCGTGTCGTCCCCGCGCCTGCGGGGGGTTGCTCCTGGCCCGAGCCGGCCGAGGCTCCGGCCCCGGCGTCGTCCCCGCGCCTGCGGGGGTTGCTCCCTCCCGCGGACCGGCCCGCAGATCCCAACGGTGTCGTCCGTGCGCCTGCGGGGGTTGCTCCCCACGGCTCAACGCCGTGAGCAAGCGGATCCGGTCGTCCCCGCGCCTGCGGGGGTTCTCCGGCTGGGACCCATCCGAGAACAGCGTGGCGCAGTCGTCCCCGCGCCTGCGGGGGTTGCTCCTCGCCGACAGCTGGTTCCCCACCGCGGTCGCCGTCGTCCCCGCGCCTGCGGGGGTTGCTCGCCATGCTCGCCGAGCATGCTGACCAGCAGCCTTCCTTCCCCGAAGTGGTGACCTTCATCAGCCCGCGCCCGGCGGGCCAGGCCTGGGTGCTGCGCCGCTCGGATCGCCACGAGAACGAGATGACGCATGTTGACGAGCACTCCGCGCTGGCCGATCTCGCCGAGTACATCCGCGGGGTCTGGGACAACCTCGTTGGCGAGGAAGGTGTTCCCGACCAGCCGCCCACGGACGACCGCGAGACCGTGCGGCTCCACTACGGCCCCGAGCGCAACAGCCGCCCGGACGAGGGATACAACCTCTACGCCGAGGACATCGCCAAGCGCGGGCGGACCCGCATTGTGCCGCTCGGCTTCCGCTTCCCCGACGAGGGTGCGAACGAGCAGGCGAACCGGGACGCCACCTTCCACCCGCAGACCGACGACAACGACCTCCCGTGCGTCGAGGTCGATGGCGTCCTGGTGTTTGCCCCCTCGGCCATGAGGCTGGCGCCGTCCGGGTCTACGTGCACCTCGACTCCGCGGAGGACCGGCTGGTCCGTCCCGACGGCACCGTGCCGCTGCGCGTAGAAGTCGAAGACGCCGTGGTTCTGGATGACAGTGCAGAGGGCACTCCCAAGCGGGATCGGAGAACAGACGGAATGCAACGAATAGGGTGACGGAATCCCGTAGCGCGGTCTCTATCTGGTCTTGCGGCGTTCTGCCGATGGTCGCGAGGTGATCTCGCTAGGGTCACGTGCAGGGAAGCGTTGGCGGGGGTGGGCGCGTGCGTGTGCGGGTATGGGCGGCGGCAGTGGTGGCGCTCGCCGGTCTGGGCATTGTCCTGGCGATTGTGCTGGCTCTGGCGGGGAACGCCGCCACGGCCACTGCGCGCTGGCCCTGGCCTCTGGATGAGCTGCGGCAGCATCCGTGGTGGTCTGTCGGTGTCTTCGGCGCGGTGGCCATCGCGGCAGGCGGTGTCGCGGCATGGCTACAGCTGCGTCCGCCAGCGGTCTTGAGCGATCCGCCGCCCCCGCGGCCGATGGCTGTTCCAGACTGGTTCGTCGACCGTGTCCAAACCCGCACCACAGCGGCGGCAGTGTGCCGTGGCGGCCACGCCGTGGGCATCACCACCTCCCTGTGGGGAGCAGGCGGGTTCGGCAAGACGACACTGGCGAACGCGGTGTGCGCCCGCAGACGGGTGCGGCGACACTTCCGCTCCCGGATCTACCCCGTCACCATCGGCCGGGACGTCCGCGGACGAGCGGCGGTGGCCGCCAAGGTCGCCGAGGTCACCCGGTTCATCACCGGCGACACCACCGAGTTCGACGATCCGAATCTGGCCGGCGCCCATCTCGGGCGGCTCCTCGACCAGCGGCCCCGCACCCTGCTCGTCCTCGACGACGTGTGGGAACCTGAGCAGCTCGACCCCTTTCTGAAGGGTGGCCGCCGCTGCGTACGGCTGGTCACCACCCGCAACCCGACCCTGCTGCCGCCCGGTGCCCGCCGCATCCCGGTCGACCAGATGTCCCACGCCCAGGCCGAGGCCGTGCTGACCTGGAACCTGCCACCCCTGCCCGTGGCCCTGGTGAATGACCTGCTGCAGGCGACCGGCCGATGGGCGCTGCTGCTCCGCCTGACGAACCGCCTGATCGCCGAACAGTGCGCCAGCGGGGCTGATCCCACCACGACCGCCGAGCGGATCCTTCACCGACTGTGCGGCAACGGTCCTGCGGCGGTGGATGACCCGACCGCCACGTGGAACCTGGACGACCCCCGCCTGCGCAACCAAGCCGTCAAAGCATCCATCGAGGCCGCAACCACCCTGCTGCCACCCGGCGGCCCGGACCGCTTCACCGAACTCGGCATCTTTGCCGAGGACGAGTCCATCCCCGTCCCGGTGGTCGCCCTGCTGTGGCAGGCAAGCGGCGGGCTGGCCGAGGACCAGACCCGTGTCCTGTGCCGGGACCTTGAACGCCTGTCCCTGCTCACCCTCAACCGGGCCAATGGCGGCACGATCAGCCTCCACGACGTCATCCGCGACTACCTCCGCGGCAATCTCGGCATGGCCCGCCTGGCGCGCATCAACGGTCTCCTGGTCGACACGGTCGCCGCCACCGTTGCTACAGCCCAGCCTCTCGCCCCCACGCATCCCGGACCCGAGAGTGCTTGGTGGCAACTCACCGAGGGCTACCTGCTTGACCACCTCATCGACCACCTCCTGACAGCCGGACGCACCACCCTGGCCGAGGCCGTGGCCGGCGACTTGCGCTGGGTGGAAGCCCGCCTCACCCAGCGCGGACCCACCGCCCCCTGGAGCGACCTCACCCGCATCGACACCGCCCACACCCGCCCCCTGGCCCGCAGCCTCGCCCAGACCGCCCACCTACTCACACCCACCGAACCGCCCTACGCCCTCACCGGCGTCCTCCACACCCGCCTCGACACCCACCCGCACTGGCACCCCCAGATCACCGCACGCCACCAGGACCCCACCCAACGCCCCTGCCTCGTAACCAGGTGGCCCCTGCCCGACGCCCCCTCTCCCGAACTCCAGCGGATCCTCACCGGCCACACCGACCGGGTGCACTCGGTGGCGATTGCGCCGGATGGCTCCTGGCTCGCCACCGTCAGCGATTCCGGCCACGTGGTGCGAATCTGGGACCAGACCTCCGGCACCTGCACCGCCATCCTCGCCGACCACGCCAGCCAAGTGGAATCCTTGGCGATCGCGCCGGACGGCTCCTGGCTCGCCACCGCGAGCAGCGACGGGATTGTGCGGTTGTGGGACCAGGCCACGGGCACCTGTACGTCGACCCTCACCGCTCGCACCGCCAGCACCGGCCACACCAGCTACGACGGAGTGCTGGACTCGGTGGCGATCGCGCCGGAGGGCTCCTGGCTCGCCACTGCCGGCTATGACGGGATGGTGCGGTTGTGGGACCGGGCCACGGGCACCTGTACAGCCACCCTCACCGGCCACACCACTTGGGTGCTGTCGGTGGCGATCGCGTCGGACGGCTCCTGGCTCGCCACTGCCGACTTTGACGGGATGGTGCGGTTGTGGGACCGGGCCACGGGCACCTGTACAGCCACCCTCACCGGCCACACCGGCCCGGTGCTGTCGGTGGCGATCCCGCCCGACGGCACGTGGCTCGCCACAGGCGGCGACGACGGGATGGTGCGGTTGTGGGATCCGGCCACGGGCACCTGCACGGCCACCCTCACCGGCCACACCGGCCCGGTGCTGTCGGTGGCGATCGCGCCCGACGGCACGTGGCTCGCCACCGCCGGTGACAACGACGCGTCTGTGCGGTTGTGGGACCGGGCCTCTGGCACCTGTACAGCCACCCTCACCGGCCACACCGGCCCGGTGCTGTCGGTGGCGATCGCGCCCGACGGCTCCTGGCTCGCCAGCGGCAGCGAAGACCGGACGGTGCGAGTCTGGGACCGAGTGGTCACTGCTCAAACTCCCTCGATTTCCGGCCGCGGCCACACCGGCCGGGTGGAGTCGGTGGCGATCGCGCCCGACGGCACGTGGCTCGCCACCGCCGGTGACAACGACGCGTCTGTGCGGTTGTGGGACCGGGCCTCTGGCACCTGCACGGTCACCCTCACCGGCCACACCGGCATGGTGCTGTCGGTGGCGATCCCGCCCGACGGCACGTGGCTCGCCACAGGCGGCGACGACGGGACGGTGCGATTGTGGGATCCGGCCACGGGCACCTGCACGGCCACCCTCACCGGCCACGCCGGCCCGGTGCTGTCGGTGGCGATCCCGCCCGACGGCACGTGGCTCGCCACAGGCGGCGACGACGGGACGGTGCGATTGTGGGATCCGGCCACGGGCACCTG
>NZ_JBIRST010000042.1:0-14324 GCF_044334385.1 Streptomyces sp. NPDC020801 | reverse complement strand
TGCACGGCCACCCTCACCGGCCACGCCGGCCCGGTGCTGTCGGTGGCGATCGCGCCCGACGGAAGCTGGCTCGCCATCGTCAGCGCCTACGGCGCGGTGCGGTTGTGGGATCGGGCCACTGGCACCTCCACGACCACCTTCACCGGCCATACTGACCGGTTGAAGGCAGTTGCGATCGCGCCGGACGGCACTTGGCTCGCAACCGCCGAGGACAACGCTGGGACGGTGCGATTGTGGGACCGGGCCACTGGCGCCTGCACGGCCACCCTCACCGGCCATACCGACCGGGTAGAGGCAGTTGCGATCGCGCCGGACGGCACCTGGCTTGCCACGGCCAGTAGCGACAGGACGGTGCGGATCTGGAATGCCGCGGGAGGGGGCCTTGCGGCCATGGTAGGAGCCGAAGGGGAGCTGTACTCATGTGCATGGGGGGCCGCTCGTGAGCTTGCAGTGGGAGGCGAGCGGGGGCTCTACCTCTTCAAACTCCTCACCTGAGACGCGGCCCCTGCGCTCGCTCAGGCCGCGAACCTGTTAGACAGTGCGCCGGACCTGTGCGGAGGCCGCGGCGAACTCCCTTCGAGAAGCTGGCCTCGTCAGCGAGTACACAGGGAGAAGGCGTACCTATACGCGGGATGCCCTGTTGGCAGGTGCCGCATTTCCCGCAGGTGAGCGAATTCCGTCGGTTCCCCGGATCTGCTGAACAAGCTGCTCGACGCAGCCGATGACCGCCAGGAGCAGGCAATCCGCGAGGCGGCATTCGCGGCCGGCGTTCTCTGGCGCTGCCCGACCTGTCCGTGGGACAACCCCGGCGACGCCACCTGCTGTGAAGGCCCTGGCCCTGCCGCGTCCCGAAGCCGAAGAAGACCAGCTGACGAAGCAGCCTTGGGCCGGCTGCCGGTCGGCCCAGGCACGAACTCGAAATGAGGAGGTAAACGGTGTGCTCACGAATCGGTGGACTGTCCTTGTCGTCGTTGGTATTCGGCAAAGCTGACATAGTCGACTGTGGCCGTGTATAGCTGAGCGGAGCGGAGGTGCCGAGTACCTTATTGATCCCTGTCACGGGCGTCAGGCGCCCGGCCGTCACCTGGTTGATGAACAGATGCGGATTGCCGCTGTTGGGCCACTTCTGCTCGCGGTAGGTCAGGTAGCCGTTCAGGACGGCTCGTGCGTGCGGCGCCAGGAGGGTCTTCCTGCCCTCGATGGCGAGCCGGCCATCGATGACGTCGGTGACGGACAGCCTTCGCAGTTGGAGGGGACGCAGCCCGTGGAAGATCAGAAAGGTTCCGCAGGCGGCTCTCGTCGGATCCGAGTCGCTGACGAGGCGCCGCAGCACCGGGACGTCCATCGACACCGGGGTGCGGGTCTCTGGCATGCCGACCTTCATCCGCGTGGTCGGGTTGGCGAACACGCGCCTGCGCCCGTGGAGGACCTGGAAGATCGACCGCAGGCCGGAGATGATGGGGATTCTTGAAAACGGCTCTGGCCGCAGTTTCGTGAAACACCAGGTCAGGAGCGGGAACGCGGGATCGTTTCGGCAGTGTGTTTCCTGCCGTGGCGAGCAAGACGGTTGAGGATGTGCTGTTTTCCGGGATGGGTGTGCGAGTAGAGCGAGTCAGCGACTCTTCCGGCGCCCTGGTGGTGGAGGCGGTGTCCACCGGTCGGCCAGGCCGGTGCCCGGACTGCCGGAAGCAGGCGAGACGCGTGCACAGCTCGTACCAACGCAGCCTGAACGAACGGCCGTTGGGCTCACGGAATGTCGTGGTCCGACTCCGGGTGCGCCGGTACTTCTGCGACCGGAAGAGGTGTTTCCGAAAGACCTTCGTCGAGCAGGTGCCGGGCCTGACCAAGCGGCACCACAGGTCGAGCGTGGGCTTGACGGGATGGCTGCAGTCGATCGCAGTTGGAGCTGGGCGGTCGTCCGGCGGCACGGCTGTGCCGCCGCCTGCGACTGGCCGCAGGCCGGACCCGGCTGCTCAGGCTGCTGACGGCACCATCGGTTCAGGGCCGTGCCCCGCGGGTGCTGGGGGTGGACGAGTTCGCCTTCCGCAAGGGCTGCACCTACGGCACCACCCTGGTCGCTGTCGAGGTCGGCCGGGTCGTCGACGTGCTGCCCGACCGCACATCGGAGACGTTCGCGGCCTGGCTCAAGGACCATCCCGGTGCGGAGATCATCTGCCGGGACCGGGCCACCGCCTACACGAAGGCGGTCAAGGAAGTCGCCCCCAACGCCCTCGAAATCGCAGATCGCTGGCACCTGCTGCAGAACCTGTCCGCCGCAGTGGAGAAGACCTGCCACCAGCACCGCAACTGCCTGCGCAAACAAGCGAACAGGAGACAGAGCCGACCCTGTCGGAACCGGTCCCGATGGAACTGCCGGCGCCGGAACTTCCCCGCACCCAGATCATCGAACGGACCCGTCACCGCTACGAGGACGTCCACCGCCTGGTGGAGAAGGGCTGGACGATCCGCGCCATCGCCCGGAGGCTGAACCTCGACCGCAAGACCGTACGCCGCTTCCGCGACACCGACCTCGACAAACTGCTGGCCTCGGCCCGCGACCGCCGCCCCAACGGCGTACTGGAGCCGTTCAAGGCATATCTCAACGCCCGCTTCACTGACACGCAGGGCCAGGTCAGTGGCACTCGCCTGTTCCTTGAGATCCGCGAACGTGGCTACCGGGGCAGCCGCCAGGTCGTCCGCAAACACCTCGCCGCACTGCGGGCTGGCACCGCCGAACCGGTCCAGGCCGACATCCCCAGCCCTCGCAAGATCACCTCCTGGATCATGCGCCCCCGCGAGACCCTCACCGAGAGTCAGGACAAGCGGCTGCTGGAGGTCCGGCTCGCCTGCCCGGACATTACCCGCGCCTGTGACCTGGCCCGAGCCTTCGCCAATCTCGTGCGTCACCGGCGCGGATACCTCCTACTGGAGTGGATCCGCCAGGCCGAACAGGACGCACCGAAACCGATGCAGGGCTTCGCCGGCTTCCTTCGCCAGGACCTCGACGCCGTCACCGCCGGCCTCACCCTCCCGTGGAGTTCTGGCGTCGTCGAAGGACACGTGAACCGGGTGAAAACGCTCAAGCGAGCGATGTATGGCCGGGCCTCGTTCGAACTCCCACGGACCCGCATCCTCACCAGGCAATGAGCTTCCGGTATTGCTTTGGTCATCCACCTGAACGTCCAGATGCGGCCACATCATGGCCAGACGCTTCAACTGGCCCTCCACCGACGCCCCCAGCGAACGCAGTGGGTCGCTCGGTCTGAAGTGGACGAGTGTCCCGGTGGTGCCGTCAGACTCGACAGGCTCCAGGTCAGTAGCCGGGATGCCGCGCTCGTAGCGTTGGGTCCAGGCCCCATTGAGCCGGCGGTTGGTATGGACGAGCCATTCACTGAGCGCGGCAACCACAGACATGCCCCGACGCGGATGGCCGTCCTGAAGCAGTTCCGCTTCCGGAAAGTCGAAGAACCGAAGATCCTTTGATGCCATGACCGGCTTCTTGACGATCTGGCCGTGCTCGTCTGTACGTGTATCAGTGCCCCGCCCGTCATCCGCCACGGACAAGGAACCATCCGGATAGAGGGTGACGAGGCAGCGTCCACCACCCCTGCTGGATGCTTCGTCAGCGGCGTATGCAAGCACCTCAAGAAGAAGATGCCACGGGCCATCTGGCGCGAACTTCTCCGGAGCTTGTCGGATAGATGCCAGGTGGTCCAGATCGATGACGCTGGACCAATCGTGCGTGGTGTTGACCCAGGAATCCCTAGAAACCTCCATCAGGCAAGTATCCAGTCAGCTCGTGCTGGCCTCGCGGGCAGCCCACCAAGAATGGCCGCTCACGCAACTGCGGCCAGAGCCAGATTCAGATATCGCCATCAGCGGCGCAGCGTCCCGGATACGGCGTGATCGGGTTCCAGTTCTGACTACCAGATCAATCGCCCCACCTCATCCGCGACGCCCATCTTGCCCTCGCCTCGGGACCCTGACAGTTCACAGGTTCCCAGACTGGGAACAAGCCGCAGCGGGAACGTCGCCAAACGTGAGTCCGCCGCGCGGCTCGCTGACCCCCCGACCGGCATTCCGTCACCTGACGAGCCGCATTTCGTCGGTAGCCCGTGCCCCCTGCGGGGCGCGGACAGTCAGGGTGTGCCCTGCACGACCGATCCGGATGAGCTGATCGCATGGACGGCCAGCCCCGAGGTCGTGACGGTGTGACCTCGTCGAGGACCAGGAACCAGGTTCCGGGTATGGGAAGTGGGCAGAGAAGTCATGCCCAACCTCGCTGCGTCGGTGGGGCGGACAAGTCATGCCCTCCGCCGACTTCTCCGCCGGCGGAACACCCCCACGTCGGCAGAGAGGACTACTCGTCAGCAGGCTTGGAAGCCTGCACCTTCGGAACACCCCCGCGTCGGCGGGGAGGACGTGGTTGATCCAGGCCAGTAGTCGGCGTTCCGCGGAACACCCGCGCGTCGGCGGGGAGGACAGCCCCGGCGCGTGTGTATGCCGGTCGGCTCCCGGAACACCCCCGCGGACGCGGAGGTGATCCGTACGCCGACCAGGTGCAGTCGAGGGCCTGCTGGCCTCCCCGCCGACGCGGGGGTGATCCGGGATGGAAAAGACAAAAACGACGCCTTCGCCGGTCCTCCCCGCCCGACGCGGGGGTGTTCCATCGTCCTCGGCCCCCCAGTTGATTCCCATTTCGGCCTCTGTCGGCGGCCATTGAGACCCCCTGTAGGGCAACGTCCGCCGTCACTTTCCGTCGATGTCCCGGAGTCGGAGTTGCACGGTGCGAGTCAGGTCACAGGGGCGTTCTGGGCGCGGACGGCATCGCCGTCGGTCGTGCTCTTGGGAATACGGATCCGCGCTTGATCTTTGAACACGGTGGCACGGTCGACGTCGACCTTCTGGCGTGCGGCCGGCCAAGCCTTGTCCGAACGAGGAAGCGCGGGTGATCACGCGATGCAGGCGGTGCGGTTTCACGAGTACGGCGGGATCGATGTGCTGCGGGTGGAGGAGGTGGAGCGGCCGGTGCCCGGTTCTGGGCAGGTGCTGGTCGAGGTCCACGCGGCCGGGATTCAGCCCGGCGAGGCGCACATCCGCACGGGCGCGCTGCACGAACGCTGGCCGGCGGCGTTTCCCTCCGGGCAGGGCAGCGATCTGGCCGGCGTCGTGGTGGAGGCCGGCCCGCACGTCCGGGGCTTCGAGGTGGGCGATGAGGTATTGGGCTTCACTCACAGGCGGGCCAGCCATGCGCAGTTCGTCGTGGTCGACGACGTAAATCTGGTCTCCCGCCCGGCGGGGTTGGCCTGGGACGTGGCCGGGGCGCTATACGTGGCCGGCACGACCGCCTACGCCACCGTGTTCGCGGTGGACCCCAGCCCGGAGGACACCGTCGTCGTCTCCGGTGCGGCGGGCGGAGTCGGGTCACTTGCCGTGCAACTCGCGCGGCGGCGCGGCGCCACGGTGATCGGGCTGGCGAGCGAGCGGAACCATGCCTGGTTGAAGGATCACGGTGTCCTCCCGGTCGAGTACGGGCCAGGTGTGGCCGAGCGGATCCGTCAGGCGTCCGGCGGCAGGGTCGACGCGTTCATCGACACCTTCGGCGACGGCTACGTGGCACTCGCAGTGGAGCTGAGTGTGCGGCCCGAGCGAATCAACACGATCCGAGACTGGCAGGCCGCGGCCAAGGTCGGCGCGCGGACCTACGGAGAAGGCGCGGCGGCGTGCGCGGTCGTGCTCGGCGAGCTGGCCCGGCTTGCCGCACGCGGGCAGCTGGAGGTGCCGATCGCCCGCACTTACCCACTGGAACAGGTGCGAGACGCCTTCCGTGAACTGGAACAGCAGCACACCCACGGCAAGATCGTGCTCCGGCCCTAGTGCTGTGACCGCGTAGGTTCGCCGGGTTGGTGGTCGTGGCGGTTGGATGTGCGGTGACGTCCGATCCGACCGCTGGAGGTGCGGTGGCTGAGCCTGTCCGTGTGCGCAGACTGACCGACCAGGAGGGGCAGAAGCTGCAGCAGATCGTGCGCCGGGGCAGCACCAACTCGGTGCGCTACCGGCGCGCGATGATGCTGCTGGCCTCGGCCGGCGGGAACCGGGTGCCGGTGATCGCCCAACTCGTGGCAGCCGACGAGGACACCGTCCGGGACGTGATCCACCGGTTCAACGAGATCGGCCTGGCCTGCCTGGACCCTCAGTGGGCGGGAGGCCGTCCCCGCCTGCTCAAGCCTGACGACGAGGAGTTCGTCGTGGCGACGGCCACCACCCGACCGGCCAAGCTCGGCCAGCCATTCACCCGCTGGTCACTGCGCAAGCTGGTCGCCTACCTGCGTAAAGTCCACGGCCGGGTCATCCGCATCGGCCGCGAAGCATTACGCTGCCTGCTCGCCCGCCACGGTGTCACCTTCCAGCGCACCAAGACGTGGAAGGAATCCCCGAACCCCGAGCGTGACGCCAAACTGGACCGAATCGAGGAGGTCCTGGACCGTTTCCCTGACCGGGTCTTCGCCTTCGACCAGTTCGGCCCGCTCGGCATCCGTCCCACCGCGGGCTCGGGCTGGGCCGGACAGGGGCGCCCCGACCGGCTGCCCGCCACCTATCACCGCACCCATGGAGTGCGCTACTTCCATGGCTGCTACTCGGTCGGCGACGACACCCTGTGGGGCATCAACTGCCGCAGGAAGGGTGCCGCCAACACGCTCACTGCACTGAAGTCGATCCGTGCCGCCCGCCCGGACGGCGCACCGATCTACGTGATCCTGGACAACCTGTCCGCTCACAAAGGCACCGACATCCGCCGCTGGGCGAAGAAGAACAAGGTCGAGTTGTGCTTCACCCCGACCTACGCCTCGTGGGCGAACCCGATCGAGGCCCACTTCGGACCGCTACGGCAGTTCACCATCGCCAACTCCCACCACCCCAACCACACCGTGCAGACCCGGGCCCTGCACGCCTACCTGCGCTGGCGCAACGCCAATGCCCGCCACCGCGACGTCCTGGCCGCCGAACGACGTGAACGCGCCCGCATCCGCAGTGAGAAAGGCATCCGCTGGGGTGGCCGGCCCCTGTCAGTGGCAGCCTGAGCCGGCTGGAAGGTGAGTCACCGAGATCGTTTGGCGGCGTCTGCCCGATAGCGTTCCAGTACGCCGATGGACAGTGCCGAGGCGGCCATCAGCCCGAACACGATCGAGCTCGAACCACCGCTGTGCTCGCGCTCCCAGATACGGAATCCGACCAGCAGGACAACGACTCCGAACAGCACGACCTGTAGCCACCTGATGGCCACGGCCCGCTGGCCGTGGCCATCAGCGTTGCTGTCTCGTTTGCGCACCGGGGCTCCTCTGCTCCTTCAGTGCGCCGACTGTACTGGTGCAGGGAGCCATCGATACGCCCCAACCCGGTGAACCTTCGCGGACACAGCACTAGGTGGGCAGTGGTTCAGCAGGAGAGAAGGCGCTCACGAGTGGCGAATTGGCCTGTCCTGCCCGGTTGGCTGATGCTCGGTGACCAGAGCCGGGCCCCAGTGCCACGAGCAGCACGACCAGGAGCAGCAGCAGGCCGTCGGCGAAGGCCTCCGCCTCACACCTCACATCGTCACAGCGCACCCCGCCCACCTGGGGAAACAGGGTGTGTGCCTCACAGCAGCAGCGGTCACAGGACGGTGCCGTGCAGGGCGCGGCGGTCCCCGGACATCGCGTAGCGGCGAGCAGCGAGGCCGCGCTCGAGGGGCTCGCGGATCTCCTCGCACAACAAGGCGAGGGCGCCGTGGGCCGCCTCGGTGTCGGACAGGTAGGCCGGCGCGACTTCGAGCATCAGCTCGCTGATCGCGTGGGCGCTGGCGAAGAGGTCGTTGGCGAGCTGGCGTCCTGCGGCAACTCGGGGATCGGCTGGTGGGCTGTCCGGTAGTGGAGGCGGGGCGGTGCGGATGGCGCGGACGGCCTGGCGGACCACCGCGCGCACCGTGGGCTCATCGAGGGCCTTCAGGCCGCTGTGGGCGAGCGTGGCGAGGCGGCGGTGATCACTCCGCGACGTCGTCGCTGCGGCCGGAGACGGCGATCAGAGCGCGCTGGGACAGGCCGTGGTCGAGCGCGGCCGCGGTGGCCGGGTCGGTGTCTCGCGTGCGAATGGATCGCGGCGAGGGCGCGGGCGACGTCCAAGAGCCGGTGCGCCTGCGCGCGGCTGATGCCGAACTCCGCGTCGCAGTACGCCTCCCAGCTCGGTTGGCCGCGGGGTGTCCGGACACGGGCGGCGTGGGCGTCGCGGACCCGGGCGGCGAGCACCGCCACGGAGCGCCGGACGTCGTCCATCGCCTCGCGCAGCCCGGCCGTCATCTCCCGCGCCTGCGCCGCAGTGAGCGGCGGCCGCGCAGGTTCGGCGACATCGTCCTGGTCGTGCTCGTGCTCGCCCATGACTCCATCGTCCTCCGCGTCGGCGGGCTGGACCTAGGCGTACGGAAGCACAGCCTGCGAGCTCCACCTCACAGGCTCACACCCTCATAGGGCACCGCGTCTACCTGGGCAAACGGCCTGTGAGCCTTATAGACCTCACAGCGTGACAGGGGCTCCGTGACACGATTCCGGGCCACATGTGGAGCGGGCGCCGGCCACCCTAGAGGTGGTGGTGGATGTAGCACCGGAAATCTGCCGCACCGTGTGGCGCACTCCTGGCAGGATCCACGCATGCTCATCACGCCCCGCCCGGGAACTGACCGGCAGAACCTTCTCGATGCGCTGCGGACCGTACACACGGCAGCGTCCAACGAACGCGGCCGCGCGTATACCAGCGCCTACGCCAGGCTGCTCGGCTATCTGGAGTGGGCCCTGCGCTCAGCCCAGCAGTTGCGGAACCTGGTCAGTGCCGAGGACCTCACCGCCCTGGTCCTGCCGAAGCGCCATGACACGCTCCTGGACGGCGTCGGACACCTCGCGGGCTCGAGCCAGGAGCGTCTTGTGAACCTGCTCGTGGACCAGGAGCTGGCGGAGCGCGAGGAGGCCCTCGATGCGGCGATAGATCTGCTGCGGTCGCTGATGAACCGCTGGGACGGACCGGAGTGGTTCGTCGTCGCCGACTCCAGCTTCTACATCCAGAACCCCGACAAGCTGGAAGACGTCGACCTGCACAAGGTGGTGGGGCTGCCGTCCGGCGAACACATCCGGTTGCTTTTCCCGATCACCGTGGTCGACGAGCTGGACGGCCTGAAGGAGGCGGGCAAGCACCGGCCGCGCTGGCGAGCGGGCCACACGCTGGGACTTCTGGACGGCACGCTGAACGGGTCCCTGTCCGGGATCTGGCGCCGGTCCCGCCTCACCCGGGACGAAGTCCGCGGCGAGATCAGTCTGGAGATCGTCCTGGACCCGCCGGGGCACGTGCTGCTGCCCCTCGCAGATGACGAAATCATTGACCGGGCGGTCGCCATTCAGTCCCTCGCGGGGCGCCCTGTGCGGCTGTTGACCTGCGACACCAGTCAGCACACCCGAGGGAAGGCGGCTGGTCTGCAGGTGACGAAGGTTCCAGCGAAGGATCCCGGGCCGGAACCCGACTGGGAGGCCCAGGACAGGCCCGGAAACGGCACCCGCGCCAAGCGTCGCGAGAGGCAGACCGCCGACGCGGCAACCTCCCAGGCAGACGGGTCGGCGGACTAGAGACCCGACATTGCCGCACGCAGGTGCCCTAGACGATCTATTCCAAGGGGTCAGTGATCGTAGGCGATGCTCTTTAAGCATGTCGTCGCTCGTCTCCGCAGGCACCCCTTGGAACACACCACCAGGAGGAACCAGTGTCATACCCGCAACCGCTCACCCCCGAGGGGAAACTCGCCGAAGCGAAGAAGCAGCTGAGCCTCCCGCGTATCGTCGTGATCTGCGGCTCCACCCGTTTCATGACCGAGATGGCCGAGGCCGATCTGCGGGAGACGAAAGCCGGAAAGATTGTCGTCAAGCCGGGTTGCGACATGAAGTCGCCGCACGAACTTTGGTCCGATCCTGTCGAGGCCGAGGCGCTGAAGGTTCGACTCGACGATCTGCACCGAGCGAAGATCCGGCTCGCTGATGAGGTGCTCGTAGTCGGCGACTACCTCGGAGACAGCACCCGAGCCGAAATCGCCTACGCCCGGTCGCTGGGCAAGCCCGTGCGGTTCACACACCCCGAAGTCGACCCCGACGCCTGACCGCCCGCCCCCGCACCCTCCGCAGGCACCCCTTGGAATTGATCACCTAGTCGCGCGGCGGCGGAAACGTCGCCTGCGGAGCGGCGAGTGCCGCGTCGATCGCGAGCTTGATGTCCCAGCCGAAGAAGTCGTCGAGACTGCGGAGCAGCTCCAGCGCCCGCACGGTGGCTTTGCCGAGCGGACGCGCCATCCGGTCTGTTCCGGACGGGATATTCACCGGCTTGAGGCACGCCATCTCCATCGCGTCATCGGCCCGTTCGTCCAGACCGAGCGAGGTGTACCCGGCGGCCAGAGCGACCCACTTGAGGTGGTCACGTGTGTTTGCGGCCAGCAGCACGGTCCCGTACAGCGTCTGCATGGGACCGCCGGCGGTGCCGTCGCCGCTCGGGTTCGGTCCGTACTGTTGCTCCAGGCGCTTGCGGTCGCTCTCCAGCAGCGCGAGAGCCTCGTTCAGCACACGACCAGCGCGGGCCAGTTCGTTGAGATCATGGATCATCCGGTGCTTCCTCCCCGTCAACTGCCCTTGATGACCCGGCTGATCCCGTACGGAACCTCCTCCGCCACCACGAGTAGCGGCTCTAGGATCCCCTGGTACACCGGGTCCGTCCACGACGGGCTGTGCTCGGTCAGCAAGCAGCCTGCCGCTTCCTCCTTGGTCCGGGGATGGGGCGCTCCCTCGTCTTCGGCGATCCCGACAACGGTCTCGATCGCGGTGTCCACGCCATCGCGCAGGTCTGCCCACCGCTCCGCCATCTCGGTTCGCTCGTCACGGAAGCTGCGCTCGCGGGCGGGCAGGAAGCCGGCCGCCGGCACCGACAACGCCTCGCGCAGTCGGCCAAGGGTCGGCTCCTGGCACAGCTGTTCCACGACGGACGCCGTCAGCGGCGGCTTCGCCCGGGCCACGCGCTCCAGGACGGTGATGCCCAGGACGGCAGCCGAGGCCGCGTACCGCCAGGTCATCAGCGCCGCGTGCCGCTCGTAGTCGTGCGCGCCGTCCCCGATCTTGTGGAGGGCTTCCTCGTAGTGCTGGAACGGCGGCCGCTCCGGTGCGCGCAGGTCGGTCAGGTCGAGAGCGGTGTAGAGGCGGTCCCAGATGGCGACGGCCGACTGCCACTCGTACCGCGCGGTCATGTACGCCGCGTGCAGAGACCGCAGCGCCTCCAACTCGATCGCCGTCAGTATCCCCCGGTCATCGAACGGCGGAAACCGCATGCCACTCCCCCACCCACAGCACGGACAGTGATCGACACCGTACTACCCGGTGCCGGCGCGCGAGGCCCGGGCTGTGAAACTCCGCAGCCTCCCACCAGCGGTCTGGCCGGAACACGGCGGGCAGCACCAGGGCCAGGCCGGCGATTCCTGCGAGTACTGCCACCGCAGTCCGCCGACTCACTACGGTCAGCGCATGACCAGTGACGGTGTAGTCGTGGACGAGGCAGTCCGCGCGGCATGGGACTCGTACCCCCGGGTTCCGCAGTTGATGTAGCGGGATAGTCCGTGGATTCGGGGGTTGACGTGCAGAAACGCGCCGTTGGCTGGTGGGACGGCGTGTATCTAGGGCTGGTGGTTCGTGCTGGTCAGCGGCTCGCGGGGGCGAGCTGGTAGATCCGTGGCGGTGGGTCGAGCTTGAGGGCAACCGGACCAACCCCCGCGTCATCAAACGCAAAGTTGCCAACTGGCCCCTCAAACGCGCCGCCCACCGGACTGCAGACCACCCAACCACCGTAGCCATCAGTCTCGTTGGCGCCAGCAAGCCCAAACGGGTCAAACGCACACCAAAGCGCTAAGTTACCAGTATTGAGGCTAGTCTAGGACGTGCTGGGCGACCTGGCCGTTTGCCCGTTACCCGGCGAGGTCGTGGAAGCGGGCGATGCCGAGCCTGGCGGTAATGGACGTCGTCGCCCTTGAGGCGGCAGCCGCGCAGGAACTTTTGACGCGGGCACGGACCTTGTGGCGGGAAGCGTTGTGCTCCTGCGTTCGCGGCGGTGCGGGACCACCACCCGGTCGGCAGGTTCTGGTCCGTTCCCGGTGCTTCGCTGGGCGCATCGGCCGGAAGCGAAGATGCGGTGCTCGAGCACAACTTCTTCACAGGTAGGATCAGCGTGACGCACCCAGGACTCTTCCCGAGGCTGCCGCCGCTTGTCGCAGTCACACCCTCCAACGGCCGCCGGTATTTGCGGAGTTCGGCCAACGGAGCAGGCTGCGCAACGGCAGCGGCAGACCGTAGGGGGTTCTTCGTCCGCCGCCCTGACCAGGTGACGCGAGCGAGAACCGTCACCGGGCACCAGCGCAACCTGTTCGGCCGGTGCTCGGGTGGCCACAGGAGTCCTGCGACCTTCTCGGCCCACGGGGTGGCGCGCGCGCTTACCGGTCCTCGCTCGTGGGTGAGGACATGTTCCTTTGGGGGGTTCTGTATGTCCTACGGTCCTGTCGGCAGACCGGCCGGCGGTCCCGTGCTGCGTTCGGTCAAGGGTCTGGCTGCCGCGGTCTCGGTACTGTTCGGTGTCGCCGCCGCGGTGGACATCTTCGCCGTCTGGGCCGGTGTCGGCCTGTACGGCCACCTGGGTAGTGCGCTGACCGGCCACACCGACCAGGTCGTCCCCGACGCGCACGTCCTCGACGCGGCCGGGGAAGCCCAGATCGGTGCCGTTCTGGTCACGGGGATCGTCTTCATCGTCTGGTTCTACCGGGTACGCGTCAATGCCGGGTACTTCGCCCAGGACGTGTGCACCATGGCCCGTGGATGGGCCATCGGTGCCTGGTTCGTCCCCGTCGGCAACCTGTGGCTGCCCTACCGCGTCGCAAGCGAGATCTGGCAAGCCAGCGCCCAGAGCGCACCCGACGGCTCCTGGCGCACCGTGTCCAAGGCCCCGGTCACCGCCTGGTGGACCCTGACCATCACCTCCGCCGTCATCGGCCGGGCCGGCTCCAGCCTCACCGACTCGGCCACCACCCTCGCCGACCTGCGTCACGCGGTCGCCCTCGCCGCACTCGGCGACCTCCTCAACGCGGTGGCAGCCGTCCTGGCCATCGTCTTCGTCCGCAGGCTCACCCGCATGCAACAAGCGCCCCACCCTTTCGCCGCGGCCGCCGCTGTCCGACCGTGGCCGACACCCTGAGCCCTGCCAGGCCCAACCTCCTGCCGACCGGGAGTCCAGATGTCGCGCGCATCGGGCCATCCGTCAGGACGTCCCAGATGACCTCGCCCTGTTCTTCCGGACGTCTCAAGACAGCGATGGGCCGTCACGGATCCGGCCGACAAGCGGTACCGGGGCGGCCCCATGACACGCCTACGTCCCTCACCGCACGGCGTCGTCCGCCTCGGGCGCAGAGCCGCTGTCCGTCGGCAACGACCGGTAGCGCGATCGCCCGCCTCACACCAGCTACAGCACAGAAAGCGCATACATGGACGTATCGGCTACCTTCGCTTTGTCGCGGCGCCAGCTCCGCATTGCTCTCCGCAACACACCGGTCATGCGGAAAATGACGATCGCCTTGGCGCTGGTTGCCGTGCTCGGGCTGTTGAGAGTGCTCGTGGACGGGAAGCTGGACACTTTCGGTTACGTCTGCCCCGCCGTCCTGGTCCTCGTCCAGGCACTGGGCATACCGATGGCCGCACGCCGTGCCGCCGTCCAGATGCGAGGACCCTGGACCGTGCGGATCACCGACACGGACTACCACCTGCAGACCACGGTCAACCAGGCAACAGTGCGCTTGGACGCCTACCGCGACGCCCGTTTCCACCGTGGGTTCTGGTATCTGACCAGCCCCACCGGCACCAGCTTCTTTCCCGCCGCTGTGTTCACCGACGACGAACAGGCCCAACTGGCAGAGCTGTTCGCCCACCGCCTGCCGCCACGCAAGGGGCCGTGGTACCGCCCCTACTCCTGACCGGTAGCAGGCGGGAGTATCACGAAAGCGGCCCTGTCTCACTTTCGGTGGTTACGGAGGGTGGCGCTATCCAAGGAGGATGCGGTGGCGAAGCAGGGTGAAGCCTGCTCGTCCGTGTGTCGCTCCCCTCGTAGCGTGGAGTCCGTGATTGCAGGGGAAGTTGAGGTTGTCATTCCCCTCGGGCTGTGGAGACCTTTCAAGCGGCCAACTCCACGGCGGGGTCGGCCTGATGGTCTCGTTCGTAGTCGATCGGGCTCTGGTACCCGCA
>NZ_JBIRST010000041.1:0-36263 GCF_044334385.1 Streptomyces sp. NPDC020801 | reverse complement strand
TCTACCAGGCCCGGCTGCGCTCCCGCTTCGGCCGGGCCTGGCGGCGCAAGGCCCCGGTGGAGTCCCTGATGCCACTGCGCCTGGCCCGCTACGGCATTCGCCTGGCCGAGACGGCCCCGACCGGTCTGGCCGCCGCTGGCATTGATGAGCCGCCCACCCGGTTCACCGACGAACGGATCGCCGTGCCGGCTCAGCGGAAGAGCCTCGAACTCGACACCGCCGTCGCGCAAGTGACGGAGCGTGCACAGCTGAGTGCCGCCGAGCCCCAGCGGACAAGCCAGACGCCTGCCGACCCGGGCCGGTCACACGAGCCAGACGTGGGGGGCCAAGGGAATGCCCGGCACCTTGCCGACGCCTACCAGGCCCGGCTCGCGGCTTTCGGATTCGAGTCCACCAGCGCGCAGTTCGCGCGTTCGCTCCAGGACCCGTACGGCATCGCCACCGCAGCTGGCGGACCACTGTCTGGTGAGCAGCCGGAACGTCTGCCACAGGCCCTCAAGCAGCGCAAGGCGCCGACAGGCATATCCGAAGATGAGTGCGGACCCGAAGACGCCCAAGGGGTGGACGACGGACTGACGTGGGGCGACTACTTCTACAACGCCTGGCTCACGTACGCCCAGGAGCGCGGCTCTTACCCCAATGCGGACACCCTCGCCCAGTACGTCTACCAGCGCGACGGCATCACGGGCGCCACAGGTCATCCGATCACCGCGGCCGAATTGCAGGACTACGTCGCCGAATTCGAGGAGCGCGAGTACGGCATCCGCGGCTCGGAGACAGCCCCGCGTGCCGACGACGAGGCGGAGACCGATCCCAGCGAGCAGCCGGAGGGCGAGCCCCTGCCGGATCGGGGGACTGAGCAGAAGACTGCAGCCGCCGGCGCCCAGTCTGCCGAAGGCCGGCGCAGCCCGAGAACCGACGCCAAGGTCGACGAGCAGCCCCCGCCGCAGAGTCCTGGCGGGGGAGGCGCCCTGACCGTCGTCGACCGGTACTACCTCGCGTGGATGGAGTATCAGGCTCAGCACGGCGGGGAACCTGGTGCCGATGAGCTGTCCGCCTTCCTGGCGGAGAAGGGCATGCTCGGTAGGGGAGGGAAGCCCGTCGCCCCGTCCACGCTGCGCCGGTACCCGCTCCAGTTCCGCCTCTATAACGTTTGGGCGGAGCACCGCGTGCGCAGCGAAGCCTCCTCGGCTGATGCTGTTGCGCAGGACTGCGCAGTCCGCGGGATCAGGGCCCAGTACAACAAGCCGATCACTCCAGCCCAGATCGCCGATCAGACGGAGGACTTCCGGCGGCGCTGGCACGCGCTCACCCGGTATCACGCAGAGGCTCAGCAGTAGGCATCGGCCGGACCGATTACGCATCGGATCCCAGCCGCCCACGGCAGCTACGCAATCAGCAAAGTCCCTGATCAGGTGCCCAATGCGCAGCCGTAGTGATCACTGCGCAGGACCTGCGCACTCCGCAGGCGGCCTGCGCACTAAGCACCTGGGCAGTGCGCATCCCCGACCCGGACCGACCAGGAGGACCCATGCGAGCACTGCGTATCGGCGCTGACATCACCCTCGCTCAACGCCTGACCGGAAGTCGATGCGCACTCCGCGATCCGTGGGTACATCGGAATGACCTTCCCCTCGTGGCGTGGAGGTGTGACTGAAGGGGAAGTTGAGGGTCATGGCGGGGGATGCGACGTTCGTATGACGCGCCGTTCCGTGAGGGCGCGGTACGGATCGTGCTGGAGACGGGAAAGTCGGCCGCGGAGGTCGCGCGGGATCCGGACGTGCATGAGGGCACGGGCCGCAGGCACAGCGCGGCCGGCGGACTGCCTCCGGTCGGCAGCGGGCCCGGCGGGAGCAAGTGCGGTTCGCAGCCGCCGAGTTATTCGCGCAAGAGGTCTGACCGCCGCAGGGCGCGCGGCGGTTGCGGGTCTCTCGGAAGTCCGCGTGTGCCTGGCACGCCCGCTGGCGGGACGGCGGTGTGGAGGCACTGCGGTCCAAGGGGCCGTCCGGGCTTCCGTCGCGGATGAAGCCGAAGTGGCGGGTCTGGCTGGCGGCCGAGCCGGAGAAGGGACCGGCCGCGCCCGGCTGGACCGAGGATTAGCGCTGGACGCTGGCCCCGGGTGGCCACCGTGATCGCCCGGCGCTTCCACGTGCGCTTCAGCCCGGCACAGACCTGGCGCATCCTGCGACGCGACGAGGAGGCCGTGACCACGTGGACCAAGGAGACGTGGCCACGGGTGGAACGGTCTTCCGCCTCCCCACCTACAGCCTGGATCTCAACCCGGCCGAGGGCGTGTGGGCCCACCTGAAGAAGAGCCTGGGCAACCTCGCCCCGCGCAGCATCGATGACTTGGCCGGACTGGTCCGCACTCGCCTCAAACGGCTGCAGTACCGGTCCGACCTGCTCGACGGGTTCATCGCCGAGACAGGACTGATCACGAGGCGGCCACGACGTCACCCGAACCGAAAACCTCAGTAGCAACAGGGCGTCGAATACGTAGTTTTACCGGAAATATCGTCGCCGGTAGCCCTACGGTGATGCTCCTCACAAGCGAGCACGGGCCAGGCCGCTCGCACACGCGACGCCGCTGTGCGGCACGAACGGAGACCACCACCATGTCCGGTACACCACAATGGGCGGAACTCGGCGAGACCATCAGCGCGATCCGCGCCCAATTGCAGCAGGCCCAGGACGAGGCCAGGGGATCAGACGAACTCCTTTTCCGCACGGGGCCGGTGGAGCTCGAGTTCTCCGTCGAAGTGCGCAAGGACGGCGAGGCCAAGGCGAAGATCCTGGTTCTGCCCTGGTCGGGCGAGGCCCGCGGGGCGCTCGCCGCCGGGACGATCCACCGGCTCAAGCTCACGCTACAGCCGGTCGACCGGTACGACCAGGAAGCCAAGATCCATGGTTCACGCTGACCCGGCCTCGCACCACCCGCACGCCCCACGCGTCGTCGAAGTACAGGTGGGCCCCAAACGCGTGGGCAGCGGCTACCTCCTGACGGACCGCCTCGTCCTGACCGCCCACCACGTGATCGCCACGGACGGACCGGTCGTCGTACGGCCCCTGGACATCCGGCGCTCCGCTCCGCTCAAGGCCTCCCGGCTGTGGCCGCTCAGGCCCGTGGAAGACCGGACGCACCCCGAACAGGACGTCGCGCTTCTGCTGACCGAGACCCCCGCCGAGTGGCCCGTCGGCCGGCCGGCCGGCGGCAGTGTGCGCTTCGGGGACGTCGCAGGAGACGACCGCGTGGCGTGTCACGCGCTCGGGTTTCCCGACGCCGAGCGCCGGCCGGACGGCGACCGCGACATGATGAGCCTGCGCGGATACGTCGAACCGACACAAGGAATGCGATTCGGGCTGCTGACCCTCTACGCCGAACTGCTGCTCCACGACGTGAGAGAAAGGCGCTGGGGCGGGATGTCGGGTGGGCCGCTGTTCACCGACGACGGGCTCCTGCTGGGCGTACTGATCGAGGATCGCAATCACTCCCTCAACAGGACTGCCCTGAGGGCGGTTTCCATCAGCAGGATGCTGGACCTGCCGGGCTTCGCGGCCGTGCTCGCCGACCACGGAGTGGCGTCGCGCATCTCTCACAACGAGCTGGAGCGCTACCTGAGGGCCGCAGCCGAGCACGCCGACGACCAGCCGTACGCCGGTGTCGTCGGCGGCAGGAAGCCGCGGCTGCACGAGGTCCATCTGCGCCAGCGGGTGCGCTGTCTCAGAGAGGAGGCGACAGACGCTCCCGGAGGCGGACGGCCGTCGTTGACGTCCCCGGCGGTGCTGCTATCGGCGGACGACGTCCTGGCCGCGGGCCCGGCCTGCCTGGTGCTGGCCGGGCCGGGCGGCGGCAAGTCCAGCCTGTTGCGCACCTGGCTGACCGACGCCGTCGCGCGCCGCACGGCGGGGGATGACGGCGCCCCGGTCCCGGTACTGGTCCCGGCGAAGGCGCTGATGGACCAGAACGGCAAGCTGGCCGGTGACAAGTTGTCGGCCGCTCTGGCACATGCGGCGCACAGCGAAGTCCTGCTGGACATGCGCAAGTTGTTCTCCGGGCGCCCACCGGGCGGCGGTTGCTGGCTCGTCCTGGTCGACGGGCTCGACGAGATCCCCTCGTCCGCAACCCGCATCCGCCTCTTGCGCCATCTCGCCCTGCTCGCCGAGGAGGGCGACGCGGGACCGTACCGCTTCGTCGTGGCCACCCGTCCGCTGCCCGACCGGGAGCTCGACCGACTCGGGGCGCACCTACCCCGTTTCGATCTGTTGCCCTTTGGCCGGGACGAGCTGCCGGAGGTCGCCCGCGGCTGGTTCACGGCCCTGGGCGTCGCGGACCCGGGCGGCACCGCCGAACGCTTCGTCACCGAGGCGCTGGCCCGCGACCCACTGCCCGAGCTCGCCCGCACGCCCCTGATGGCCGGGCTGCTCTGCCAGCTCTACGCCCGAAACCCCGAGGGCATGCTGCCCGGTGGCCGCGGTGAGATCTACGACGACTTCGTCGAGTTGCTCCGGCAGCACCAGGCGGCGGACGACATCTGGGAGGCGGCGCTGGACCTCGCCGGGCACATCGCCGCTCTGCGGCTGGGCGTGCGTGAGAGCCCCCCGCGGCCACGCGAGGAGCCCCTGGACACGTTGCTGAAATCCTGGCCCGGGAAACCACCATCGGGGATGACCCTGAAGGAGACCGTGCTCCGCAGCGGGCTGCTGACCGACCGCGCAGGCGAACTCGAATTCCTCCAGCAGACGTTCCTCGAACACTGCGCGGCACAGTACGCGACCAGGACACCCGACGACTGCGAGCGAGAGACCCAGCGCCTGCTCGGTGACAGGTGGGTCCGGCAGCGGCCGACACGTAAGGTCCACTTCGCCTGGTGGGGACGCCGCTACTGGAACGCCCCGGACGATGAGCAGGCGTCCTACACGGGCTTTCTGCTCGACCGGCTCCTGAACGAGCGGACGAACCCCGCTGCAGCGCAGGTGGGCCGAGAGCTCCAGAAGCTCACCGGGCGTTCGAACCTGCGGGGCTGCTGCTTCCTCGCCGAGCAGAAGCACCTGGGTACGGCCTTGCCGGGAGACGTCGTCGACGCTGCCGCAGACTCCCTGCGCCATACCGCCCGGATCACCGACAGGGATCGGCGGATGGCCTATCTCCGGGCCAATCCCCACGAGTTGCCTGCCGAGGCGCAAGGCGGGATTCCTCCTGAGTTCTACCTCGCGAGAGCGGAGAGAAGTGCCCGGGTCAACGCGGCACAGGCCCTCTGGTGGCTCGGTGACGACCACGCCACCGACATTCTCGCCGAGATCGCCGCAACCCCGTACCTGACCGGGAACGTATGGCGCGCCGACGCCGCCGGCCTGCTCTGCGACGTGGAGGACGACCGCGGCCTGCCTCTGCTCCACACCCTCGCCACCGACAGCTCGAACCCGAACGAGACGCGCATCGAAGCCGCCACGTTGCTCGTGGGCTTCGGCGACGAGCGCGGCGTGCAGCTCCTCGACGACTTCGCCCGTGACACCAAGGGTTTTATGGCGCACGAGCGTGCCGACGCGCTCAAGGCACTCGCCGAATGGGGGCACGAGCGCAGCGCGGATGTACTCGACGGTTTCGCCCGCGACCCGGGCGCGCCGCCCTCCCTCCGCAACTGGGCGGCCCAGATGCTGACCTGCATCGGCGACGCACGCGGACCCGCCCTGCTCGACGACTTCGCGCACCACACGGCGCACAAGAGCCGTCTGCGGCTAATCGCGGCCCGGGTCCTCGCCAAACACGACCCTGAGCGTGGGGCGGTCGTGCTGGCCGAGCTGGCCCAGGACCGCACGATAAGGCGCCGTCACCGCCGGATCGCCGAATCGCTCTCGGGGTGATCCGGGCCGGCTCGCTCAAGGCCGACGCAGCAATGGTTCCAGCTTCGGGCCCACCCGGCCTTCCAAAGCCCGTCAGTGGCGACATCGCCGCAGGTCGAAGGCTCGCGTGCGTCGTCAAGTAAGTGGCATTGGGGTTAGCCGACGTCCGCGGAACCGAGGAGCGCGTCCTACGCCATGCAGGCCCTTCTCCAGATGCGGGCAGCTTCCTCGTATCCCTTCTGGGCGTGCAGGCGCGCCCGAAGGCCGGGGAGTTGTCCCCCCGTGCGGCCGGTGCCGGCAGGTCCTTCTCGACTGCTTTCCCGCCCTCAAGGTCATCGTCGGCGAAGACGACCGCGTCCGAACCGTTCCTGTCACCGACGTGCTGCCCGAAAGCTGTGACTGGGCCGACCACCAGCTCGACGCCGAGTAAACCGCGCCACTCGGCACGAGCTGGCCGGCCGACAACAGGGCGAACGCGTGATGACGAGCGGGGCGCAGCCGCATCCGAGGGCCCCGAGAGTGGAGCGAGGGGACTCCGACTCGGTCGGGTCGGTGCGGGTCGGTGCGGTCATTGGTCGTGTGGGGGCGCAGGCAGTGCGCGGTACTGAACCGTCCGTCCGGACGCCGTGGAGCGGACGGTCGAGGCGTTCACCAACGGCCCGAATAAGTCGACGCCCGAGCAGGCGTAGGAGCTGAACGAGGTGATCCGCACGTACATCTGTGATCACTAAACCGCACAGGCAGCCCCTGTCAGCCTCTGGGCCGGCGGGGGCTTCGTCGTTTTCTACCGGCCCGCTGCCAGCGGATGGGAGGGAACGGCCAATTCCACGACTGGGAACCGGACAAACAACGGAAAGTTCGCGCCACGGATCTTGTGTGGCGCCTGTGAACCCATGAGGGTGGTCGGTGGTGCGACACGCATTCGATTTTTCTTGGGGGAAAAGTGAAGGCACGTTTTGTCGTCCCGCTTCTCGCGGCGGGGGCCCTGCTGGTGCCGGCTGCCACGGCGTCGGCTGCGGCAGCTCCGAGCGGCAGCACGGGAAGGGCCGTCGCGAAGAGCCCTACTGACGTAGCCGTGTGGTGCACGTTCCAGGGTGAGAAACCGTTCCAGGTCACCCATGACGGCCCGCTGTACGCCCAGGGCCATTACACGGGTTGCTCGACTCCGGCGCCCGACAAATGCCGGGCCCAGGTCGATCTTCAGCAGTACGAGTACGGCGGGTACTGGCGCGCGGTGAAGCACAAGGACAGCGGGTGGACGAAGTGCAGCGGGCGCTACACCACTCCGGGGCTCAAGTGCGTGCATGATGGCCACAAGGAGACGTACAACACTCAGGTGACCCTTCAGGTCGAGTACCACGGGCGCTTCAGCGAACCCGGAATCGCGGACTCGCACAACACCGTGATCGACTGCTGAAGTCCGTTCACCCGTAACGGCCTGCCGGATTGATTCGGTAGGCCGTTTTCGGCTTCGGTCGCACAGATGAAAGTGAGACAGCAGCATGCACGTTCATTTTGAAGCCGTAGATCCGGAGAAAATGATCAGGTTCTGGGGCAGTATTCCGGGTTTTGGTGCGTACAGTGTCGGCGAAGCGGAATCTCCGGCTGTGCTACCGGTCGTCACCGTCCTTGCCGGAACGGTCGCCGAGCAGGTTCAGACGCTGATCGCCAAGGGCGCCTCTCTGGTGGAACTCCACGATCCCGTGGAAGCCCTGATGACCGATCCGGAAGGCAACAGGTTTAGGGTGGTGCTCGACCCCGATCTCGAAGCATGACGTTCTCCAGCGTGGATGCGGCCTGGACAACGACATACTCGACCCCGTGATCGTCACCGGCTTCCACGCCAGCCGCACCCACAAGCTCACCCCCGGCGAGAAGACCGCCAACCGCGTCCTCGCCGTCGGACGTGCCCCCGTCGAACACGGCTTCGCCCACCTCAAGAACTGGCGGACCCTGACCAAACTCCGTACCGATCCGGCCCGCGACACCCACCTCCTGCGCGCCCTGCTCGTTCCGACGAACCTCGAAGTCAACCGCTGACAGACGATCTACTCCACAGGCTCCCGGCCCGGCGCCGTGGAAGCCTGGCGTACCTTCACCACGCGGGCGAACGAACTCCGCCCCGGCCAAGAGCGACCGTGGGACGCCGAACGCCAGCCGCTGATCCACGAGTGCACCTGGCGGGAGGTGGCCTGGCTTCCCTGCGGACTGCTGCGCCGTCCCGGGCTCCTGCACACGGTTGCCGTCCCCCAGGTCGTCACCGGTGATGAGGCCCGGCTCGGGGAGTGGTGGATTTTGGAACTGGACCACGACTCTGACACCGCTCTGCGGAGGGTGGAGCTGGTCCAGGCGCTGACCGACCCGGCTCACGGCGTGCCGCTGCAACTGCGCGGACATCGCGAGTTGACCCCCCGGGGGAGGCCTGGGCCTGATCTTGCTGCAGTCACCGCACCGCACCGCCACGCTTCAGCTGCGGTACGACCGGGTCGACCACCCAGTTCGCGATCGCGCCGAGCTGTTCGCAGCCATTCGCCGGCGCATCAGCAAAGTGACGGGTACTGCGCGACGACCCACGGTAACGTCCTGGCGACGCCTTCTAGAGGCAGCCCGCACGGAACGCGACCGGCAAGCACACGCGGGAGGCGACGAGCGCCGGGCCTCAGCCTGCTGAACTCTGCGGCCCAGCTGCCTGGTTGCCGAGCAGCTGGGCAGTGCGAACCGGCGGCGCAACCCGTAGGACGGCTGCCTGCCGACTTCGAGCGCGTGGCGCCGCCGCGGCGCTCGGCGGCGACCCGGATCCGGGCCCGGTGGACATGCTGCTGGCTCGCGGACTCGGTGATGTCGAGGATCCCGGCGATCTCGGCGTGGGGGTACGAGAAGGCCTCGCGCAGGACGTAAGCGGCCCGCTCGACCGGCGAGAGGCGCTCCATGAGGGTCAGTACGGCCAAGGACACCGATTCGCGCTGCTCGAAGGTATCGGCAGGCCCGAGCATCGGGTCGCCCTCGAGGAGTGGCTCGGGCAGCCAGTCTCCGACAGCGCGCTCGTGGCGCGCCTGCGCCGAGCGGAGCCGGTCGAGACAGAGATTCGTGACGACCTTGGTCAGCCACGCTTCCGGCACCTCGATGCGTTCCCGGTCTGCGGCCTGCCAGCGCAGGAACGTGTCTTGCACGGCGTCCTCGGCGTCGGCGGCCGAGCCGAGTAGACGGTACGCGAGCGAGGCCAGCCGGCCCCGGCTGGCCTCGAATCGATCGATGGCTGCGCTGTCCATGCGGAGGAGCCTATGCGGCGACCTTCACACCGGCCCGGTCTGGCGCGGTGGCCAGGCGGCGCTTGCGCTTCGGCATGCCGAAGGTCGGGTGGGCGATGCCCCACCCCGCCGCTTTGAGCACGCCCGACTTGAGCCGCGCGGCGGTCCGGCCGCCCAGGTACCAGGACTTCGACCGGGCGTCCCCGTCCACCATCTGGAAGATCGCGTCCCGCTGCCCGAGGCTGATGTGGTTGCCGTGGTACTTCAGCCCGGTGGTCGGGACCTCGCTTCCCGTCAAGCGCGCGATGATCGCGGCGGTCGCCTGCATGTTGGTGTAGCCGGCCGAGGCACAGGACATCGGCAGCGGTCGGCCGTTCTCGCCGATCGCGTAGGCGCAGTCACCGGCGGCGTAGACGTCCGGGTGCGATACCGAGCGCATGGTTCGGTCGACGACGATCTGGCCGGTCTCGGCGACCTCCAGGCCGCTGGCGGCCGCGATGGGGTGTACGGCGAACCCGGCCGACCACACGGTGACATCGGCCGGGATGGACGTACCGTCGGCGGCGATCGCCCGTGTCGGCTCGACGGCTTCGATGCCGGTGTGCTCGTGGACGGTGATGCCGAGCCGGTCGAAGGCCTGGCGCAGGTGACGGCGGGCCTTCGGGGAGAGCCAGGCGCCCAGCTCGCCGCGGGCGGCGAGCGCGACCCAGAGGTCGGGCCGGGACTCGGCGAACTCGGTTGCGGTCTCGATGCCGGTCAGCCCTTCACCGACGACCAGCACGGTGCCGCCCTCGCCCAGATCGGCCAGGCGCTCGCGCAGACGCAGTGCCGAGGACCGGCCGGTCACATCGAAGGCGTACTCGGCCACGCCGGGCACGCCATGGTGGGCCACGGAGCTGCCGAGCGCGTAGAGAAGGGTGTCGTATGTGAGCTCGCCGTCGCTGTCCTCGCCGGTCACGGCGACTGTCCTGCGCTCGGGGTCGACGCCGGTGACGCGTGCCAGGCGCAGCCGCACCCCTGTGCCCGCGAATGCGTCGGCGAGCTTGCGGAACGCGAGGTCCTGGCCGATCGCGAGTTGGTGGAGCCGCATCCGCTCAACGAAGTCGGGTACGGCGTTGACGACGGTGATCTCGGTGTCGGCGGGGGAGAGGCGGCGGGCCAGGCTTCCGGCGGCGAAGGCCCCGGCGTATCCGGCGCCGAGTACGACGATGCGGTGCTTCATGGCGTTGCTCCTGTCTCGTTCGCGTGCCCCTTGAACGAGACGGCGCCCCCATTGCTGACAGGAGCCGTGTGTGACGCGGGTCACCGAACCAAGACGAGCGGCTGAGCCTCCTACAGGCGCTTGGGCCTGTCCTGGTACTCCAGTTTCGGTTCGCTGTCGTCGCTGCTCAGGAGCCTGTTTCCGAATGTGGCGAGCTGATGGCCCGTCATGTGGGCGGAGTTTGTGACCGGCGGTACGTCGCTTGTAGTGGCAGCGTCTGGCAGTCGCCTGGTGACGACGGCGCCAGCGGGACCATCTCAGTGCCTGCGCGTTTATGGGTCCATGGGCACGATCGGCGGCGAGTCCGCGTGGCGCTGTCAAGAAGAAGTCAGCGATTGCGCTGACGATTGGTGATCCCGAGTACGGCCAATACCGGAACAGCGAAACCAGTTGCTGTTGCAGCGCCTGCGCGCCCATGGTCCGATCAAGGCTCCGCCGAAGGTGAGAGACGCTGCGACGATGGCAACAGTTCGCCGGTCGGGCCCTCTTGCGCACCGTGGACCGCGCCCGCTTGCCGGGGCCCGCGAAGCAGCGGTGCAGCGCCGCCGACGTTACGTCGAGGGGTGCCGGTCGGCCGAGCTTTCGGGCCCGGCGCGGCCTGGCGAGCGCGCGGGACTGCGCCGCCTCGAAGCTGATCCGCGTGGTTCCTTCGTCGTCGGCGACGTACACCACTGGCTCGCCGTCCAGGATCACGCCGGGCGGCAGGCTCATGGCGGCCACGGCCAGGTCCATCCAGAGCGCGGTGACATCGCGGCCGGTACGGGACTGCAGCCGGAACACCGTCCGCGGTCCGCCACAGCACGGTCCGGTGGCCGTCGACCTTCATCTCGTAGGCCCAGGGGCCCGTCGGCAGCTGCGTCACGGGGCGGGCCATGTGGGCGACCCGCTCGCCTGCCCCTGCGGGCTCCACACCGTGCTGCGCCTGCACTTCGCCCAGGAAGAAGAGAACTGCTTCTCACTCGCCCCGTGAGCCGCCATGCGCGCCGGATCCGGACGACGCACTGGGCCGGTTGGCCGTGCGCCGGGACCGGGCGGTCCCTGTTACGGGCACGGAGGCAGTACGAGGCTCAGGGTGAAGACCCTGGCGACGACGGTCGAGGTGATGTCATGAGCGATTCGGCGGGGCAGCCGGGCATCGGGCGGGTGGTACTCGACTGCACACACCTGGTCCGGCGATTCGGCGACCGCACCGCCGTCGACGACGTCAGCCTGAGCATCGCGCCCGGTGAGACGTACGGCCTGCTGGGGCCGAACGGCGCCGGGAAGACCACCACGATCAGAATGATCTGCGGGCTGCTGCGAGCCGACGCGGGGCACGTGTACGTGGCCGGACGGCCGGTGACCACGGCCGCGGGACCGGCCAAAGGGCTCATCGGCTTCGTCCCGCAGGACGTGGCGCTCTACCCCGACCTCAGTGTCCGCGAGAACCTCCGCTTCTTCGGACGGCTCTACCGGCTGCCGCGCCGCCGCCTGGAACACCGGGTGGACGAAGTGCTGGACCTCATAGACCTGCGCGGCCGGGCCGGCGACCGCGTCGACTCGCTCTCCGGCGGCATGCGGCGTCGCCTCAACATCGGTGCCGGACTGGTTCATTCACCGACACTGCTGATACTGGACGAGCCGACGGTCGGGGTCGATCCGCAGAGCCGGCACGCGATCCTCGAAAGCGTCACCCGGTTCGGCGAAGCAGGCATGGCCATCCTCTACACCACCCACTACATGGAGGAGGCCGAAAGGCTGTGCAACCGCGTGGGCATCATCGACCGCGGCCGCCTCGTCGCCGAAGGCACGCCCCGGGAGCTGGTGGCCCTGGTGGCCGAGCACGACCGGGTGCGGCTGACGGCCGCCGGCGATCTGACCGCCTTCTCGGCGGCCTGCCGCAGGCTCACCCGGGTCGAGAACGCGGCCCGTACCGGTGAACGCGGGGACATGGTCGAAGTGGTCGTCAAGGACGCCCGCAGTCTGCTGCCCGACCTGCTCGGCCTCGCCCGCGCGCAGGGCGTCGACGTCCGCAGCGTCCAGATCGACGAACCCGACCTGGAAGCGGTCTTCCTGCACCTGACCGGCACCGCGCTGAGGGAGTGAGCCCGTCATGCGCGTCGTACTGACCATCGCGGCCAAGGACTTGAGGCAACGCGTGCGCGACCGGTCGGCCTGGGTGCTCGTGTTCCTGGCACCCGTGCTGATCTCCGCCCTGATGGCCCTGGCGTTCAACAACAACAGCGAGTTCCGCGCCGACATCGGCCTCGTGGACCTGGACCGGGGCCCGGCCGCCGCCGGTCTCACCCAGGTACTGAAGAGTCCCGAGCTCAAGGACACCGTCCAGGTGCGGACCTACCCCGACGAGGCCGTGGCCCGGCGGGCGGTGGACGCGGCCCACGTGCACGCCGCGATCGTCGTGCCCAAGGGCTTCACGGCGGCTCTGCGCGGTGGCAGCACCGCGCCGGTCACCGTCCTCGACAGCGTCGACTACATGCTCCAGGCGCAGCTCGCGCGCGCTGTCGCCCAGTCGTACGTCGCCCAGGTCAACGCCGACCGGCTGTCCGTCGCCACGGCCGTCGCCACGGGAGTTCCGCGCCGGAACATACCGGAACTCGCCGCGCAAGCGGCCCTGTTGCAGCTGCCCGAGCAGGTCCGGGCCCAAGGGCTCGGCGACGACCAGTTGAAGGTCATCAGCTACTTCGGGCCCAGCATGGGCATGTTCTTCGTGCTGTTCACCGTCGGGTTCGGAGCGCGCGGCTACTTCATCGAACAGCAGCAGGGCACCCTGGACCGGATCGCGGCTGCACCGGTCGGGCGGGGTGCGCTGCTGCTGGGCAAATCACTGTCGACGTTCGTCTACAGCCTGGCCGGCCTCGCCACGGTCACGGTCGTCTCCTGGCTCGCCTTCGGTGCCCGCTGGGCGGATCCACTCGGGGTCGTCGCCCTCGGCACCGGCATGGCGGTGGCCGTGGTGTGTCTGACGGCCCTGGTCATCGCGCTGGCCCGGACCGAGCGCCAGGCCGAGGGGCTCGCGTCGATCGTGGTGTTCGCGCTCGTCCTGCTCGGAGGCAACTTCGTGTTCGCGTCCGGTACCACGCCGCTGATCCGCCGCCTCGCTCTGTTCACACCCAACGGCTGGGCCCTGCGTGGATTCACCGACCTGGGCACCGGGGTGCGGGGCTGGGACGCCTTCGGCGCTCCGTTGCTCGGCATCGCCGCCTTCTCCGCGGCTGTGGCGGCGGTGACTGCCCTGCTCCTGCGGCTGAGGAGGACGACATGACCGCGTTCGCCCTGACCCGGGCCACACTCACCGGTGTGCTGCGCGACCGGACGGCGCTGTTCTTCATGGTGCTGCTGCCCGTCGCGATCATCGTTGTCATCGGGGCCACGGTCAACGGCTTCGACCAGTTCCGGGTGGGGCTCGTCACGGACGCCCAAGCGGGTCCCTTGGCACGCGAGTTGGTGACGGATCTGCAGGGTGCGTCCGGTCTGCGCACCCGTACGTACGACGCCGCGGCCGACGCGCGCGCCGCTCTGCGCCGCGCCGAACTGGACGCGGTCGTGGTGGTGCCGACAGGCCTCGACAAGAACATCCGGTCCGGGCATTCCGTCACGGTCCGCGTGTTGGTGGAGCCCTCCGGCAATTCCGGGCATGCGGCCGTGTCCTCGGTGTCGGCCGTCGTCGCCGACCATGCGGCACACCTGCAGGCCGCCCTCTTCGCCGCCGACCGAGCGGGCGGAACGTTCGACAGCAGCCTGGCGGTCGCCCGGCGCGCCGAACGGGCCGCCTCGCCCATCTCCGTACACACCGAGACGGTCAACGGCCACAGCGGCTACCTGCCGCTGGGCTACAGCTACAGCACCCCGACCATGCTGGTGCTGTTCGTGTTCATCAACGCCGTCGCGGGCGGTGCGGCCATCGTGCAGACACGCAGAACCGGGGTTTACGCCCGTGCACTCGCGGCGCCGGTCTCCACCCGCACCCTGGTGTTCGGCGAGACGATCGCCTACCTGCTGCTGGCCCTGCTGCAGTCCCTGCTGATCGTAGGCATCGGGGCGCTGGCCTTCGACGTCGGCTGGGGCGATCCGCTCGCCGCCGGTGTCCTCGTCACCGTCTGGGCACTGGTCGGCACCGGGGCAGGTGTGCTCGCCGGCGCCCTGTTCCGGACGCCGGAACAGGTGCACGCGGTCGGTCCGGCGCTCGGCATCGGGCTCGGCATGCTCGGCGGTTGCATGTGGCCCCTGGCCCTCGTACCCGACTGGTTGCGCACTGCGGGCCACGCCGTGCCACATGCCTGGGCCGTCGACGCCTGGACTACGCTCCTGTCCAGGAACGGCGACCTGACCGCGATCCTGAAGGACCTCGTCGTCCTCGCGCTCTTCGCGACGGCGCTCATCGGCGCCGCGGCCCTGGCCTTGCGCCGCCGCCTGACCACCGACGCTGGGGTATGACGCGCCGTCAATACCACGGGCACCCGGCGCCCTGACGACGCGCCCTGACTGCGTCGAGATGGCGCGAACCGGCCGTCCTTGCAGGAAGTGCTGCAACGGTGCTTGTGCGCCACACCCCGAGCTGGCTCAGTAGGGTCGTGTGATGTCGTGGTCGTGGGGGATGCCCCTATGCGTTAGGTCAAGGTCGTGGGTCAGGATGGCGGCATGACGACCTGGTTCCACACCTACTACGAGGACGAAGATCTGCATTCAGTGCCGATCGGCGGCTGGTGGCCGCGCCAGACGCCGGCTCATCCGCGTGACCATCGACCACCGGATCATCGCCTCGCTGGAAGCAGGGAGAGTTTCGTAATCCCGGTCCAGGCGGTGGGAGTTCATCAGCAAGGCGAACGTGCGCCCTGCCATCCAACATCTGGGGAGCACCACGCACCCGGGTCATGTCGTCGGTGCGCTTGACGATCTGCAGGGTCGGAGCGAGTTTGTCCCGGCACCAGTCGACGAGGCCGCCGGTGTAGCCGCCGTCGGCCCAGACGAGGATGATGTCGCGGTGCGGGCGGCGCAGCCGCCCCAGCAGGCCCGCCCCAGCAGGCCCGCCCCAGCAGGCCCGCCCCAGCAGGCCCGCCCCAGCAGGCCCGCCGCGGCGTCCCGGTCACCGATGTTCGCGGCGGTGACCGCGACGACGAGGAGCAGGCCGAGGCAGTCGGTGACGATGTGCCGCTTACGCCCAGGCACCTTCTTCCCGCCGTCGTAGCCGCGTGAGGCGGCCGGCCCCGTCGCGGCGGCCCGCACCGGCTGCGCGTCGATGACCCCTTCCGTGGGTTCGGCCTCACGGCCCTCGCGTTCACGGACCCTCCCGCACAGCCGGTCGTGGAACTCGGAGATCAGCCCGTGCTCGCGCCACCGGCGGAAAAAGGCGTAGACCCGGCCCCAGGCCGGGAAGTCCGCGGGCATGGCCCGCCAGGAGATCCCGCCCGCGGCCAGGTAACGGTTCGCGTCCAGCATCTGGCGGTGGCAATAGGCTTCGGGCTGCCCGCCCCTGCCCGCAAGCCAGGCCGGAACCGGTAAAAAACGGCCGGATGGCCGCCCACTCCGCGTCCGTCATGTCCGACGGATACCGGCGCACCAGGTCCGGATGATCGGCCGCGCTACCTGGGGCAAGGGGTCATGTCTGGGGGGCGGGCCGCTCGGTGGTGGCCCAGCCCGCCAGGAACGTCAGGGCCTGGGCCGAGCGGGAGTGCGGTTCGGCCGTGTAGGCGATCAGAGTCTGATCCGCCGCGCCGCGCGCATCCAGTACCTGGAAGTCGAGGCTGAGTTCTCCGGCGGTGGGATGGATGAACTCCTTGCGGCCGTAGCGCTGGGCGCGGACGTGGTAGTCGGACCACCAGCGGCGGAAGTCGGCGTCCTTCATGGACAGTTCTCCGACGAGGCGGGCGAGTTCGGGATCGTCCGGATAGCGGCCGGCGTCCATTCTGAGGTAGGCGACGCATTCCTTTGCGACCTTTTCCCACTGCGCGTACATTCCGCGGACATCGGGGTCGAGGAAGGCCAGCCGTATGTGGTTGCGCCGCTCGGGCGCCAGCTTGCCGAAGTCGGTGATCAAAGCGGCGCCCAGACTGTTCCACGCGAGGACGTCCATCCGTCGGCCCAGCACGAGGGCGGGAACCCCCGTCATGCTGTCCAGCAGCAGCTGGGTGGCGGGGGCCATACGCTCTCTGCGGGGCACCGCCGAGCGCGCTCTCGATGCGGAAGAGCCCGTGTCCGCCGCGCACCGCAGCAAGTACTCCTCCTCGTCGGGGCGCAGGTTCAGGGCACTGGCGAGCGCGGTGAGGACCTCGGTGGAGGCGGACTTCGCCCTGCCTTGTTCGAGGCGGACGATGTAGTCCACGCTGACACCCGCCAGTGCGGCGAGCTCCTCGCGTCGCAGTCCCGGTACCCGGCGGTGGCCGGAGCTCGGCATGCCGACCTGTTCGGCGGTGAGCCGGGCACGGCAGGCACGCAGGTACTCGCCCAGTTCCGTCATGATGAGAGCCCTTCTTCATCTTCGAGCTTACGGGCGGGCCCGGGCCCGGTTCGGCTGAGGCCTTCCCGTCGGTCTTCGCGGAGGGCCTGGCGGGTGCCCATCGCGGAAGCGCCGGGGCAGTGTGTGCTCCGGACCAGGCGGGCCGGAGGATCAGACCGTGGCCACCGCGTCGTCGTGGTCGGTGGACAGGGCCAGGTGCCTCCAGGTCGCGGCCTCCTCGCGGAGCTGTGCGATCTTCCGGTCCAGCTCGGCCGCGCAGTCGCTGCCGAGCTGGGCGCGCAGCGGCGGGGTGTCCGCGTCGGCCAGCGTGAGGATGGCTGCGGCGCCCTTGGCGGGGTCTCCGGGCTGGGCGTGGTTGAGGCCGGGGACCGCTTCGCGCACGGCGCCGGCGGTCCGCGCGTAGTCGGTGATGACCTTGGCCTCGGTGTGCAGGCTGCTGGCGTCGAGGAAGTCGGTGCGGAAGTAGCCGGGCTCGACGATCGTGACATGGATGCCCAGCGGAGCCAGTTCCTGGCGCATCGCCTCGGAGATCCCCTCGACGGCGAACTTGGTGGAGCAGTAGATACCGAAGCCCGCGGAGCTGGTGAAGCCTCCCAGTGAGCTGAGGTTGAGAACGCGGCCCGAGCCCTGGCGGCGCATCGTCGGCAGTACCGCACGGGTGACGTTGAGGAGGCCGAAGACGTTCGTGTCGTAGACCGCGCGGACCGCGGTGTCCGACGACTCCTCGATGGCGCCCAGCAGGCCGCGTCCGGCGTTGTTGACCAGGATGTCAATCGTCCCGAACCGCTTCACCGCCGCCGCGGCAGCGGCGCGGGCCTGCGACTCGTCGGTGACGTCCAGGGCGAGGGCGAGCAGCTGGTCCCCGTACTGCGGCAACGTCTTCTCGACCGTCTCGGGGTTGCGGGCGGTTGCCACGACGTCGTCTCCGCGTTCCAGTGCCCGGCGGGCGATCTCCAGGCCGAATCCGCGGGCTGCGCCGGTGATGAACCACGTGGTCATGCTGACTCCTGATGGGAAGTGGAACGCTCTGTCCCGAGAGACTCGTGTGTGGGGCTTCTTCATGCTCTGCCGGGCGCGGACGGCCATCCAGGGAAAGTTCTCCATAGGAAGAGCCGTCCGCCCCTGCCTGGGCAGGCGGCGGTCCGTGGCGGTGGGGCCCGGGACCGCGGCACCGGTGATCGGGGGGCTCAGCCACCGCGGACGACCTTGGTCTCCAGGTACTCCGTCATGCCCTCGGGACCGGATTCGCGGCCGTTGCCGGACTCCTTGTAGCCACCCCAGAGGGCCGACCGGTCTCGCTCTGCCGTTCGGGATCTCGCCCGCGACCGTATGCAGGGTGATCCAACGGCTCGGCCCGCTGCTGGCCCTGGAGCCGGACCGGGCACCGGCCGAGGCGGTCGAGCGGTTATGGATCGCGGACGTGCATCAGCGCCACCCCGGCAGGTAGGGCCCGGCCGACCTACCCTTTGAGGAACTGCGAGCAGCGGTAGGGGCCCGTGGGCCTTCCGGCCCCGTTCAAAGTCACCTGCACATCGTCCGGAGGGATCTCCGGGTGCAGCACGGACTGCGCACGGGCGAGGGTGCACACCAGCTGCCCGTTGAGGAGGTCATCGCGCCGACTGTCGGCTGCCGTGGCCTGCGGGGAACTCGCCGTCACCCGCGCCCCGTCGGCGGTGACGTCGAACGAGATGCCGCTGATGAGGCTGGTGAGGCCGCGGTTCTGCTCGGCCTCGGTGGGCCCCGCTAGCAGGAACTTCAGTACATCGCCGAGCTCGTCGATCTTCACGCCGGGCCGCGAGACCCCTTCGAGGCGTCCCGCGCTGGAGACGAAGTAGATCCGCAGTCCCTTGGTGAGGCCGGTGGCAGGATCGCCCGCCCCGATCACCCCGGTGGGTTGCACTCCGCATCCGGCCAGCGTCAGGGCCAGTGCCGCCAGCGCACCAGCGGTGCTCCGTCTCGTACGCTCGCTTGTCGTCCGGGAAGCCGGCCGGTTGCCCATTCGGCTCATTCGTCATGTCCTCCGGCGCGTTGCAGGGGGAGCCGCAGCGTGAAGACGGCCCCGCCGCCCGGCCTGTTGGCGGCCTCGACCGTGCCTCCGTGCAGGCGGGCGTTCTCCAGCGCGATGGCGGTCCCGAGGCCGCTGCCCTCCGAGCGCGTACGGGCCGAATCCGCCTTGTAGAAGCGGTCGAAGACATGCGCGAGCGCCTCCAGGGGCAGCCCGGGGCCCCGGTCCGCGACCTCGATCGACACACTGTCCCTGTCCGCCGCGAGCACCACCGTCACCGGTGGTTGCCCGTGCCGCAGTGCGTTGCCGACCAGATTGGCGATCACCACGTCAATACGTCGGCGGTCCACCAACACCTTTGGCAATTTGCTCAGTTGTACGTCGACCGCGTCTGACCAGCCTCGCAGCGCCAGCGCCGTGTGGATCGCCTCGCCGAGGTCGGTCTCGGCCAGGTTCAGGCGGGCCGCGTTGGAGTCGAAGCGGGACATCTCCATCAGGTCGTCCACGAGCCGGGACAGCTTTGCGGTCTCCGCGCTGACGGTGCGGGCGGCGTGCACCGCGTCCGTCGGTAGTTTCTCCGCTTCCTCGTCGAGGACGGTCGCCACCATGGTCATCGCGGCGAGGGGGGTGCGCAGTTCGTGGGAGACATCGGCGACGAAGCGCTTCGCCCGCGCCTCCTGGTCCCGCAGTTCCGCCACGGAGGACTGCAGTTCGGCGGCCGTGTTGTTGAAGTCCCGGGCCAAGTTGGCGAGTTCGTCGCGTCCCTTCACCGTGACCCGGATCGACAGGTCCCCCTCGGCGAGCTTGCGGGTGGCCCGTCCGAGGTTGCGTACCGGACGCAATACGGTGCGGGCGGCGAGCAGTGCGAGGACGGAGGAGAGCAGCACCACCGGGACGATCCCGCCACGTACCGCGGACAGCAGAGCCGCCGTGTCGTCCTGCTCGGGACGGAGCGAGGTGACCGCGAAGACCTCAAGCCCCGAGGCCCTGCCGCTGTCGGCGAAGGTGACGGGGGTGCCCACGACCAGATAAGGGGTGCCCTGGTACTCGACCCGCTGGAAGCTCATCGTGCTCCTGGTACGGACCGCCTCCCGCATCTCCGGGGTGATCCGGGCCCGGCCGGCGGCCCCGCCGGAGGTAGCCTCCAGATCCCTGTAGCGGGCGACGACGAGGGCCCCGTCGAGCCCCGCGGAGACGCGTTCCGCGAAGTCAGTGAGACTCCGCTCGGTCGGTGGCAGGTCGAAGTCGGGGGCAACGGCACCGATCCGGTCGTGGATCTTCTTCTGGAAGGAATCCTGGGCAAGTTTCAGCACGGCTGTCCGTGCCTCGCGGTAGGCGAGCGCCGTTGCGCTCATGGCGCCGATCAGCGCCACAAGGACGAAGGTGGCGACCAGTCGGGTTCGCAGTCCGCCGCGCCACCAGGGCCAGGACACGGGAGGCCTCACAACGGCCCGAAGCGGTAGCCGAATCCGCGCACGGTCTGGACGTAGCGGGGTCGGGAAGCAACGTCCTCGATCTTGGCGCGCAGCCGGGCCACGGCAGCGTCCACAATCCGGGAGTCGCCGAGGAAGTCGTGCTCCCAGACCGTCTGGAGCAGCTGTTCGCGGCTGAGGACCCGGCCGGGGGAGGTGGAGAGTTGCAGCAGGAGCCGCAGCTCTGTGGGCGGCAGTGTAACCGGTGTTCCGTGTTTGATCACGGTCAGAGCCGAGCGGTCGATGACGAGTCCCGCGTATTCGTCCCGCGCCCCGCGGGGCCCCGGTTCGGCACGCCGCAGCGCCGCTCTGATCCGGGCTTCCAGGACGGCGGCGGTGACGGGTTTGACGACGTAGTCGTCGGCGCCCGCTTCCAGGCCGTTGACGATGTCGGAGTCGTCGCCGCGCGCGGTGAGCATGATGACGGGCAGGGTGGAGCGGGCTCGGATGCGGCGGCACACCTGGAAGCCGTCCATGCCGGGCAGCATCAGGTCGAGCACGGCCAGTTCGACGGCCTTCCCGGCGGGCCCGTCCAGGAGAGCGAGGGCTTCCTCACCGGTGGCCGCCACGTCGACCTCGTACCCGTGCCGACGCAGCACGAGTTCTATCCCGTCGCGTACGGAGGCGTCATCCTCGATGAGCAGCACGTGTGACATGCAGTCGATTGTATGAGCGATTTCCTTTCGAATCGGGGCCGTTGAGGCGGTGGTTCGAAGGCCTTCGGCACCCGTTACATGTTCATCATGTGGCATTACACGCTCATCGAGTGGCCGTGGAAGATTCATCATGTCCCGCTGGGACGTTGGTTTCCATGAACCTGCGCACCACTTCCCCCGCCTCCCGTCCGCGCTCCGCCTCCCGGCAGTGGAGCGCCGCGCTGATCGTGGTCCCCGTCCTCGCCCTGGCAGTCGCCTGCGGCGGCGGCGACGGCAGCGGCGTCAACGACGAGGGCGTCGCCTCGGTCCCGGACGACCCGGCGGCCTCGGCCCCTCGGAAGCAGTCCACGGGTGGCGAGCAGCCCGCGGCCGGCAACAAGAGCGCCTTCTACGACGCCCAGCTGAAATACGTGCAGTGCATGCGCAGCAAGGGCGGCATCAAGGAGTTCCCCGACCCCAAGCTGAGTGGCTACCTGGACTGGGGCAAGATCGACCAGCTCACCGACAGGTACCCCGACGCGCCCAAGGGCGGCAAGGACGGGGCATGCGGTCACGAGATGTCCAAGGCGATGAATCTGGAGCCCAAGCGGGATTCGCAGAAGGTCTACGAGTCGATGCTTGCGCACGCCAAGTGTATGCGGGACAAGGGAATTTCAAAGTTCAAGAACCCGACCATGTCCGGCGGCAACGTCCTGCCCGGAGGTGACCCCAACCCGGCGAATCCGTCCTTCGACACCAACTCCCCGGCGTACAAGCAGGCGAGGGAGGCCTGCAAGGACAAGCTGCTCGACGGCCTCGACGGTATGCAGTGATGAGGCGCCGGTCACTCCTCCTCGCCGGCGTCACGGTCGCCGCAGCGGCGACCATCGCCGGGACCATGGCGTTCGGCGGCCTCGATGGCGCGGACGCGCGCGACGAGAACGTGGCCCTGCCGCCCGCCACCGCCGACATTGTCCGCACCGATCTACAGGTGAGCAAGACGGTCGACGGGAGGCTCGACTACGCCGGGCGGCGCACGGTCAAGTCGGCCGTCGACGGCACGATCACGGTCGCGGCCAAGGAAGGCGAGATCGTAGCGCAGGGCCAGCGGCTGTACGAGCTGAACGACAAGCCCGTCACGTTGTTGTACGGGCAGGTGCCGATGTTCCGCGACATGAAGATCGGCGACCGCGGGACCGATGTACTCCAACTGAAGCTCAATCTCATGGACTTGGGGTACGACGAGGGCCTGTACGTCGACTCCCGGTACGACCAGGCGACCGAGGCCGCCGTCAAGAAGTGGCAGAAGTCCCTCAACCGCGAGCCGACCGGCAAGGTCGGCAAGGGCGACGTGGTCTTCCAGCCGGACAAGGTCAAGGTCATCACGGCGGACGCGGCCCTCGCCGATCAGGTCGGCCCTGACAAGCCGGTCCTCACCGCCGCCTCGACCAAGCCGGTGGTACTGGCCTCCCTGGATCAGTCCGATGTGGCATTGACGGAGAAAGGCACCAAGGTCGAGGTGAACCTGCCGAGCGGGAAAACCGAACCGGGCAAGGTCACCGGCACGGTACAACCCGAGAAACCGGCGTCCCAGAGCGCCCCGGCCTCAGACGCCGACAATCGCATCACCGTTGAGGTCACTTTGGACTCAAGCAGGTCGGCGGCTGCGGGCGAGAACACGAAGGCGACCGTGAGCGTGAAGTTCGTCAGCGAGAGCCGCAAGGGCGTACTCGCCGTCCCCGTCGAAGCGGTCGTGGCGCTGCGCGGCGAGAGCGGCGGCTACGGACTCCAACTCGTCCAGGGCACCACCACCAAGATGGTGCGCATCGACACCGGTATGACCGCCGACGGAAAGATCGAGGTCAGTGGTCCGGAGCTGCGCGCGGGAATGAAGGTGGGGGTGGCCAGTCAATGACGACGGCTTCCCCGCCCGTGATCGAACTGCGAGGCGTCTCGAAGACGTACCCCGGCCGGGTGCACGCCCTTTCCGGCGTCGACCTGACCGTCGCCCAGGGCGAACTCCTCGCCATCGTCGGACCGTCCGGCTCCGGCAAGTCGACCATGCTGAACATCATCGGCACCCTGGACCGACCCACCACCGGCACGGTCCGGGTCGCCGGGCACGATGTGCGCACCCTGTCCGATGCCCGGCTGTCCGCGCTGCGCGCCCGGCACATCGGCTTCGTCTTCCAGCACTTCCGTCTCGCCCCCGGCCGGGACGCGGTCGACAACGTCTCCGACGGCCTGCTGTACTCGGGCATCGGTCGCAAGGAGCGAAACGCCCGAGCCCGTACGGCACTCGAGCGGGTCCGCCTCGGCCACCGCCTCGGCCACCGGCCCGCCCAGCTCTCCGGCGGCGAGAAGCAGCGCGTCGCCATCGCCAGAGCGCTCGTGGGCACTCCGGACCTGCTGCTCGCCGACGAGCCGACCGGCGCCCTGGACACCGCGTCCGGCGAGGTGGTGATGGAGTTGCTGCACGAGCTGAACGCGGCCGGCACGACCATCTGCGTCATCACCCATGACAACGAGATCGCCCACTCGCTGCCCCGCCGGGTCCGCTTCCGCGACGGCAAGGTGGTCTCCGACTCCGGGACGCCAGCTCTCGCACCTTCTCCCCCAGCGCCTTCTGCCCGCCCCGAGGTGATCACATGACCTCGGCCTCGCTGCGACCGGCTCGCCTCAGCCCCCGCGACATCGTGCGCGTCGGCGCGGTCGGACTGCGCGCCCGCCATGTCCGGGTCGTCCTATCCGCGCTCGGCATTGCCATCGGCATCGCCACCATGGTCGCGGTCGTCGGCCTGTCGACCTCCAGCCGTGCCGATCTGATGAACCAACTCGACCGGCTGGGAACAAACCTGCTGACCGCCGAGGCGGGAAAGGACTCCCTCGGGCAGGAGGTCAAACTGCCCAAGACCGCCGTCGCCATGGTCCAGCGCATCGGCCCCGTCCAGCACGCGACGGCCACCGCCGAAGTCGACGCACGGATCCGCCGCAGCGATGTCGTGCCCGAGGAACGGACGGCGGGCGTCACCACCCAGGCCGCCCGCCCCGACCTGCTGACCGCCCTGGGCGCCGAGGTGGAGAAAGGGGTTTGGCTGAACACGGCGAGTGAACGCCTGCCGGTCACGGTCCTTGGCTCGGTCGCCGCCGAGCGGCTGGGCATCACCGAGCCCGGCGAGAAGATCATGATGAACAGCGAGTACTTCGTGGTCGTCGGTATCCTCAGGCCGATCGAGCTGGTTCCCAACCTGGACCGGGTCGCCCTCGTCGGATTCCCCGCCGCCGAACGCCACTTCGGCTTCGACGGCCACCCCACCACCATCTTCGAGCGCTCCACCGACGCCTCCGTCGAGGACGTGCGCGCCGTCCTGGCCCGTACCGTCAACCCCGGCAGCCCGGCGGGGGTCAGGGTCTCCCGCCCCTCGGACGCCCTCGCCGCGAAGGCCGCCACCGACAAGGGCCTCACCACCCTCATGCTCGGGCTCGGCGCAGTGGCCCTCCTCGTCGGAGGCGTCGGCGTCGCCAACACCATGGTCATCTCGGTGCTCGAACGCCGCCAGGAAATCGGCCTGCGCCGCGCGCTCGGCGCCACCCGCAACGCCATCCGGCTCCAATTCCTCACCGAATCCCTGCTCCTGTCCGCCCTCGGCGGCCTGGCGGGCGCGGTACTGGGCACGGCAGCGACGTACGGCTTCGCACTCGCCCAGGGCTGGACGGCTGTCGTCCCGCCCTGGAGCCTGGCCAGCGCGCTCGGTGCCACACTCCTCATCGGAGCCCTGGCCGGCCTCTACCCTGCCATCCGCGCCTCCCGCCTGGACCCGACCACCGCGCTCAACGCAACGTGACAGCAGATGCTCATGATTTGGCAGCCAAGCAGAACATTCACCTGCTGTTCGGGCCGCGACTGCGCACGTGGGCGACCTGGGGCGTACCGCTGCTGACGGTGCTCGGCCGCTCTGTGCCAGGAGTTCGACGCCGACCCGCCGCAGGCAGAGGGGGAGTTGGCCGCTGCGCTGTCCGACGCGCACGTCTTCCTCGAGCGGCAGCGCGAGCTGCGTGCAGACCTGGTGCAGCAACTGCGGCAGGCCGTTGCCGAGCGCAGCTCGGTGCAGGTGCGCTCGTTGCTGGTCCGGGTCGAGACCGTGGTGGGCCATGACCGGTCGAAGGACGAGGACGAAGCCATCCGCGCGGCCGGCACGTTCCTCGAGGACCAGAAGCGAAACGCGGGCTGGGCGCACCGGGACCAGGCGCCCCCCGTCCGCGGGCCGAAGTTCTCCCGCATCCGCACCCCAGACCGTCCGCGCGCCGCGGCGGCGGCCTCCTCACGGCCGGATCCGGCCGCGGCCGCGCACCGTCGGATGCGGGATCTGCTCAGCGATCTGCGGCGCCTGGCCGGCCGTCTGCCCGAGCGTGAGATCAAGCGGATGATCGGTCAGCTGAAGAAGAGCGCGGACGAGGCCGGTGACCACGTCACCGCGCTGCAGCGCGAGGAGGCCGACTCCTGGGTCACGGCCACCCCTACCCTGTACCCCGCAGCCCCGGAGCAGGACCCGCAAGTGGCCAAAATCGCCAGTCGCACCGGGATCCACCCAGCGCAGCCACCCGAAGCGAAACAGGGAGGCTAACGGTGCAGGCCAGGAAGGGTCTTTGCCGCGCGAGCGGAGGTGAGCCGGGGATGGCGGCATGAACGGGCCCCAGACCTACGTCCTCTCCGCGCGAGCGGAGGTGAACCGACCTGATGACTGCACCTCCCGAAGTACTGCGCAACCGCTGTCGGAAACGGAACTCGTGAACGGCACCACGCATCCCCGCGTGGCGGCGTCCATCGCTCGCGAGTCAAACGCGAGCAGGAGGCCAGCCCAGAAGGCTCACCGCTGCTGCGGAACGGCGCGCCTGCGGTTCCGTCGATCGCCGTCGTCAGAACCCAAGATCTTCATGAGTCTTCTAGGCGGAACGCCGACCTGTTCGGCTCTGCTTGCTGTTGTCTCTCTTGATCAGCTGGCCGTCGGCGCTCAGCGTCGGCGGCCAGCTCTGTCACTGCCGGGCGCCGCTAGCCGGTGTGCGGCTCAGAACCAGTGGTCGGTACAGCGGGAGTCAGCGTCCAGGCTGTGAGTGAGACCTTCTCGCGGTTGGCAACGTCTGGGCTCAAGCTGATCACTCGGCGACTGCAGCTCCGCGTGATGTCTTCAGAGATTGATCCTGGCCGCGCTCCAGCACACGCTTGACGCCGTACGTCGTAGCGGCGGCTACGGCCATGGCGGCAACCAGGAACCACAACCCGGTCACGGGGGAGCCCGTGCGGTCGGCGATGGCTCCGATGCCCAGCGGACCGAAGCCACCGCCCAGGTTGCCGACCGCGTTGATCAGTGCGATGCCGGAGGCCGCCTCGACGCCGGTCAGGAATCGGGAGGGAAGGGACCACAGAACCGGCTGTCCTGCGTAGATGCCCAGTGCCGCGAGGCTGATCGCGGCCATGCGCAGGACCGGGTCGGTGAAGACCGTGCTGGCCGCCAGGCCGAGAGCGCCAAGCGCTGCAGTGCCGGCTATCCAGGGGTACCGGTCTCCGCGCCGATCTGCGACCTTGGGCACCACGTACAGGCCCAGCGCGACAAAGAGATACGGGATCGCAGTGACGAGGCCGATCTGGGTTCCGGTCAGCCCTCCGAAGTCGCTCACAATCGTGGGCAGCCAGAAGCTCAGGCCGTAAGCGCCGAGCGGGAAGCACAAGAAGAACAGCGCCAGGCAGACTACGCGCCGGTCCCGCAGAGCCCGCAACGGGCTCGGATGCGATGTGTTCCTGGCATCCTCTGTCGCGAGTTCGCTAGCGATCCATCCGCGCTGTTCCTCGTCCAGCCAGCGAACTCGATCCGGCCCATCAGGCAGGCACCTGATGGTGACAAAGCCGAGCAGGAGCGCTGGAATGCCGGTGCCGATGAAGATCCACTGCCACCCGGAGAGACCGAAGGTGTCCAGCCCGTCCAGAGCACCCATGACGGGGTTGCCGATCAGGAAGGCGAGCGGCTGGGCCATCATGAAATAGCCCACGATGCGGGCACGGTGGCGGTACGGGTACCACTTGGTGAGGTAGTACAGGACGCCCGGATAGAAGCCGGCCTCGGCGACGCCCAGGAGCAGCCGGGCCAGATAGAACTGCCAGGAGTTGCTCACCAGGGCGGTGAGCATGGTCACGCCACCCCATCCGATCATGATGCGGGTGAACCAGCGACGCGCACCGAACTTCTCCAGAAGGATGTTGCTCGGGATCTCGCAGCAGGCATAGGCGATGAAGAAGGCGACCTGGCCCAGGGTGAAGGCGGCGTTGGACAGGCCGAGGTGGCCCTGCAGCGTGAGTTTGGCGAAGCCCACGTTGGACCGGTCGATGTAGGCAACAAGGTAGAGCAGGACGAGGAACGGCATCAACCGCCACGTCACCGCTCTCATAGTGCTGGCTTCCATGGTGCGCTCTCTTTCTGGCACGTACGGGTCCTTGCGGCGGTAGGCCCACCGCAGGGGGCGAGACCCGGCGGCTCCTCTGGACAAGCGCAGACAGTAACGTGATTTGATATGACCATTGAAGAGGTCGTGCGGCAACGAGTTAGTCACGGCCTGCATAGGTCTCAGAAGCGCACGACGTCCCATCCGCACTGTCCAGGAGCTGCACCGCCATGACGGATAACGCTGCCCCCAAGCCGCCTGCCCGCACAGCGCAGGGTCACCAGCCTGTTGACTCGGAAGCCCATCGGGTGCCGCTGCGCAGCCGGAGCTGGTTCGGGGACGGTGGCAAGAACGGCTTCATCGCCCGCCACCACCTGCGGGCCATGGGGCGCGGCAGCCACAACTTCGACGGCCGACCAGTCATTGGTATTTGCAACAGCTTCTCGGAGCTCACGCCTTGCAATGGGCATCTGAGGTTGATCGCGGAGGCCGTCAAGCGGGGTGTGCTTCAGGCCGGGGGCTTCCCCCTGGAGTTTCCCTCCATGTCCCTGGGCGAGCCGCTCCTGCGTCCTACCTCGATGCTGTACCGCAATCTGGCTGCCATGGAGATCGAGGAGCAGATTCGTGCCAACCCCCTCGACGCCGTCGTCCTGCTCACCGGATGCGACAAGACGACGCCAGCCGCCCTCATGGGCGCAGCCAGTGCCGGAGTTCCGGCGATCGTGTTGACCGGTGGCCCCATGCTGAATGGTCGTTTCCGCGGACAGGCCGTTGGATCAGGCACCGACATCTGGCGGATGACGGAGGAGCTGCGTGCTGGCACCATCACTAAGGAGGAATTCAGCGAGTTCGAAAGCGCGCTGAACCGTTCCGCCGGCCACTGCATGACCATGGGCACTGCCTCGACGATGGCCTGCCTGGCCGAAGCACTGGGCATGATGCTTCCCGGTGCTTCCGGACTGCCAGCCGTAGATGCTAGGCGCGCCACACTGGCTGAGGAAACTGGCATGCGGGCTGTAGCGCTGGCCGCCTCTGCACTGACTCCGCAGCGTGTCATGACACGTGCCGCCTTCGAAAACGCGGTCCGGGTCAACGCGGCCATCGGAGGATCTACCAATGCGGTGCTGCACCTCCTCGCGCTGGCCGGACGTTTGGGTGTCGCGCTCTCCTTGGACGACTTCGACCGGCTCGGTGCCGAGCTTCCTCTGCTGGTCGATCTGATGCCCTCCGGCCGGTTTTTGATGGAGGAATTTGCCTACGCCGGTGGCCTTCCCGCACTGATTCACCAAATCCGGGACCACCTAGACGATAGTGCAATAACCGTGACGGGCCACGGGCTGCTGGAGAACTGTGTGGGTGCCCAGATCCACGATCCGCAGGTTATCCGGCCGCTAGACAATCCGGTATTGCCTCGGGACAGGGGAACGGCTGTCCTGCGCGGCAATCTCGCCCCATCCGGAGCAGTGATCAAACAGTCCGCAGCCGATCCACGCCTGCTCAGCCACACTGGCGCGGCGCTGGTCTTCGATTCCGTGGAGGACTACTTCGCCGTGGTGGAAGACCCCGCTCTAGACGTCACGGCCGATACCGTCCTGATCGTACGCAACGCCGGCCCCCGGGGCTATCCCGGTATGCCGGAGATCGGCAACCTCCCGATGCCGAAAAAGCTCCTGGATGCCGAGGTGCGCGACATGGTCCGCATCTCTGACGCCCGCATGTCGGGCACTGCTTTCGGCACGTGTGTTTTGCACGTGGCCCCGGAAGCAGCAGTCGGCGGGCCACTGGCACTGGTACGGACTGGCGACCTGATACGTCTCGATGTACCCGGTCGCAGGCTTGAAATCTTGATCGATGACGGGGAGCTGGCGCGGCGGCGGCGGGAGTGGACGCCACCACAGGCCCCTGTCAGCCGCGGTTGGATGCATCTATATACGGAGCACGTGACTCAGGCGGACACCGGCGCCGATCTGGATTTCCTTGTCGGCTCGACCAGCGCCGCACCACCTCGCCAGGCGTTTTGACCCCACTCACCCCGGCCCTGCCATCACGCGTAAGGAGTAGCCATGCCGGACAGCGAGCTGCCGGTGAGTATTTCCCGCACTGCCGCGCCTCCTGAGGTCGTTCTGTGTGGCGAGGCAATGCTGCTGCTGGTCGCCCAACCCGGTGTCCCCCTGGAGCGCGCCGTCGCCTTCCGTCGATCGGTTGCTGGGGCGGAGTCGAACGTAGCCATCGCGCTGGCCCGCCTGGGTCACCGTGCACGCTGGCTCAGCCGCTTGGGCGCCGACTCGGCCGGACGCGCTGTATTGGCGCAGATCCGCGGTGAAGGCGTCGATGTCTCTTACGTCACGACTGACGTCCACACGCCCACAGGACTGTTGCTGCGCGACAGTCACGCCTGCCATCCCCTTGACGTCCAGTACTACCGGGCCGGGTCTGCAGCTTGCCGACTTGCACCCGAGTCCCTGACGCCGGACATGGTGGCCGGCGCGCAGTTCGTACACGTCACCGGTATCACGGCGATGCTGTCGGACACTGCACTAGCAGCCACGGAACGCCTGGTGGAGTTGGCCTGGGATGTCGGCGCCCAGGTCTCATTCGACCCGAACGTACGCCTGAAACTGGCGGCAGCAGAGCACTGGCGGCGGATCGCCGGCCCGCTGATGCGTCGCGCCGATCTAGTGCTTGCCGGAGAGGACGAACTGGATCTGTTCGCCGACGGCAGCGGCGGCGGCTATCAACGGTTGGTCGACGAACTGCTGGCCGGTGGGGTAGGCGCCGTTGTGGTCAAGCACCGCGACAAATCGGCCTCCTACTTCACCGCGGCAGGGGTGTGGGGCCCCCACCCACCGCTTCAAGTCCCGATCACCGATCCCGTGGGCGCCGGTGACGCCTTCGCCGCGGGCTTCCTATCCGCTCTGCTGCGCAAGGCCCCGCCGGAGCAGGCGCTGGAGGAGGCCAGCGCAGTGGCTGCGCTCACGATCCAGTGCGTGACCGACACCGACGGGCTGCCCAGCCGTGCTGTCCTCGACCGCGCGCTCGCCGCATACACCCAAGGCCGCGACACGGTCGCGCGCTGACCCCGCTTCCGCTCTCCCACCGAAAGGCAGGACATGTACCGCTGGGACATCCTCCAGGCCGTCACCGCTCAGAGGGCCTTCGGTATCATCCGCAGCTCCACAGCAGAATCGGCTGTGACCGCGGCCCAGGCCATGCTCGATGCCGGACTGCACACCGTGGAGGTGGCTCTGACCACGCCCAAAGCGCTCAGCGCGATCACACAGCTTGCCATGACCAACCCTGGCTCCCTGATCGGGGCCGGCACCGTCCTGGATGGGGCCGCAGCTAAAGCGGCCATCGAAGCGGGGGCCGGTTTTCTGGTCAGCCCCAGCCTCCACACCGAGGTGATCCGGGCCGGGCACCGCTACGGCGTGCCTGTCCTGCCAGGCGTATCTACCCCCACCGAGATTGTCAGAGCGCTGGAAGACGGCGCCGATGCACTGAAGCTGTTTCCGGCCTCTGCCTTCCAGCCTCGCTGGCTCGCCGATGTACGCGCCGCCCTGCCTCAGGCACCGATTGTCCCGACGGGAGGTGTGACAATCGACAATGCACCGGAGTGGATCAGCGCCGGGGCGGTGGCCTGCGGCATGGGCTCCTCCCTCGCCTCCGGCGGCACCGCTGCCGCCGGAGAGCGTGTCACGGCACTGCTGAGGCAGCTCGCCCACGCGCGCTGACCGCGCGGGCACGTAAGGGCTAAGACAGGAGAACGGTGGAACTGCAGGGGCTTCACGGACAGGTCGTCGACCGGATCGGCGAATCGTTGGCCGCAGACGAACAACGCGCGGGACGCGTACTGCGCCTGGAGGACATCCAGACGCACTACGGAGTCTCACGCACTGTGGCGCGCGAGGCCGTCCGAGTTCTGGAGTCCAAGCGCGTCGTGCACAGCCGGCCACGGATCGGCATCACCGTCCGGCCTCTCACTCAGTGGAACCTCTACGACCCGCAGGTCATTCGGTGGCGGCTGGCCACCACGCAACGACGGCCGCAGCTTAGTGAGCTCGCCGAACTCCGTGCGGCAGTCGAACCGCAAGCCGCCCACCTCGCCGCCATCCGGGGTGAGGAGGCGCTGAAAACGCAACTGCTCGGGCACGCCACCGCCATGGCCGAGGCAGCCCAAGACAACAATATGAAACGCTTCATCGCTGCAGATGCCGCCTTCCACCGTACCCTTCTGAACACGTCAGGAAACGCGATGTTCGTCCAACTAGCGGAGGTGACCGAAGAACTACTCATCGCGCGTGGCGAGCTCCATCTGATGCCCGACACCATCGACGCCGACTCCCTAGAGCGGCATGTCGCCGCCGCACGCGCCATCGCGGTGGGGCAGGCCGCCGACGCCGCACGCTGCGTGCAAGAGATAGTCGAACGCTCTCGCGACGAAGTGGAACGCCTACTCAATCAGGAACCAAACGAAGATGATTGACCACCATGAGGCGTCCCCCGGAGTGTGGACACGGGGGTTCATGCTGCGAGTGTGAGTTTACGCGCTCTCTGCTGTCGCTGTTCGAATTCTACTGGCGAGAGGTAGTCGAGAGCGCTGTGACGCCTGCGGGCGTTGTAGTAGGTGAGCCATTGGAAGAGATCCAGCCTCGCCTGATGCATCGTGGAGAACAGCCTCTGGTGCATCGTCTCCCTCTTGAGCCCCTGCCAGAACGACTCGGCGAGGGCGTTGTCGTAACTCGAGCCGACCCGGCCCATGCTTCTGCGGATCCCGAAACCGTCGCAGACCTGCGCGAACGCGGCCGATGTGTACTGCGAGCCCCTGTCCGCATGGAAGATCACCCCGTCCACGTGGCCGCCGCGGCCATCTCCAGGGCGTCGATGACCAGTTCCGTGCGCATGTGCGTGGCCATCGACCAGCCGAGCACTCGGCGTGAACAGATGTCGATGACGCAGGCGAGATACAGCCACGTCCCACCGACCTGCACATATGTGATGTCGCCGCACCACTTCTCATTCAACTGCCTGGCGGAGAAGTTGCGTTGGACCAGATCTGGAGCCGGTGGTGCAAGCCGGTCAGAGACCGTGGTGCGCTTGCGGCGCCGTAGGTGCCGGCCCTCGATACCGTGCCGGCGCATCAGGCGCTTGACGCGCTTGCGGTTGATGGTGTGCCCGAAGCCCCGCAGCTCGGCGTGGACGCGGCGGACCCCGTACGTTCCCCTGTGCGCGGTGTGGACCTCGCGGATCTCCGCGACAAGCGCGTCCTCGGCGGCCTGCCGGGCGGCGCGGGCCCTCGCGCCGGCCAGCCACCGGTAGTAGCCGGAGCGCGAGACCTGCAGGACCCGGCATATCCGCGGAACACCAAAGGCCTTGGCGTGGGCGGAGACGAAGTCCCAGCGGCGGGTCTTCACTTCATCTCCTTTGCGAAATAGGCCGCCGCCCGGCGCAAGATCTCCCGCTCGAGCTCCCACTCCTTCTCGGCCTTGCGCAGCCGGCTGTTCTCCGCTCGGAGCTGGGCCAATTCCTCGTCCCCGCTCTCCACGTTCTGCGCGCCGCAGCTGTGATCGCGGCCAGCATATTCGTCGGCCTGGCGCACCCAGCTGCGCATCGTCTCGCCGGTCACCCCGACGTCCGCCGCGACCGCCGCATACGTGCGCTTCCCACCCGCCGCGCGGTACAACGCCACCGCATCGTTCCTGAACTCCTCCGGATACGGAGACCTACGTCCGACCAGGACACCCTTCCTCGGATCCACAAGATTTATTGTCAGAGTGTCCACACCGCCGGGGGCACCTCACCATCCCGACGCACCCCCCGCCGCCACCAGCCCGCACCCGCCGGCCGACCTGACCGAGATCGTCCGCCTCTACGGCCTGCGGCCGTGGATCGAGCAGAGCTACAAGCAGATCAAGGACGAACTCGGCTGGGCCGATTTCCAAGTCCGCTCCGACCGTGCCATCCGCCGCCAGATGCTGGTCAACTGCGCCTTCTCCTTCTGCTGGGACCGGTGGTTCGCCCCACCGGGAGCCCTGGATGCCACCGCGCCGGACCCGTGCAGAGAGGGGGACCAACCGCACCCCACCAGCCCCAACTGCCTTGCTGGCCCAGGGCCTTACGCGCCATCCGTTCCTGGCTCACCCCCGCCGTCACCCTCAACCGGTGGTGGCGGGCCTGGGCGGACACAGACCCACCCTCCGAGCCCCAGGCCCTGATCGATGCGGTCACCACCGGACACGGCATTGCCCTCTACCGCCGGATTTAACGAACTACCGGTATGTCGGGAAGTCGGTGCCGGTGCCGTACGGCACGGGCGCTTTCCGGTCCCGTTCGCCATCGCTGAGCATCATGTCGGGGTCGAACATGACGATCCAGGCGGCGACCACGAGGACGGCGAGCGGGCCGGCTAGCATGACCAGGAGGAACGCCAGCAGGCTGGCGGACGACTGTGAGGATGCGGCTTCGCCGACGAGGTGGACGGAGACTGCGGCCATGCCGGTGTAGTGCATGCCGGTCACGGCCATCCCCATGACCAAACTCGCTCCCAGGCTGGACCACAGGCCGTGGATGGAGACCGCGGCCCACAGTGCCGCCGTGGCGGCCGCCACGGCGATCATGACCGACAGCGCCACGGTCTGCACGTCGTAGTGGAGGTCGCCGTTGGTGTGGATGGCGGCCATGCCAAGGTAGTGCATGGCCGCGACCCCGAGCCCGGTGACCGTGCCCGCCAAGCCCAGGTTCACCGGTGAGCCGCCCCGGTAACCGACGAGGAACACGCCGATGGCGACGACGGCGATCGCGGCCGCGAGGCTGAGGAGCGTTTTTGTCGGGTCGTAGTGGACCAGGGCGCCCTGGATGCTGAAGCCGATCATGGCGATGAAGTGCATGGTCCAGATGCCGCAGCCGATCGATATGGCGCCCAGCGCCAGCCAGCCAGCTCTGCGGTGCGGGCGCCGCAGCGACCGGGTCGTGCAGCGCAGTCCGAGCGCCGCACCGAGACAGGCCATCAGATAGGCGGCCACGGGGGTCACGGCGCCATAGTAGAAGTTGGAGACGGTGGCGGTCACTAGGTTCCCTTCACGCGTGACAGGAAGCGGCACCGCAGACTCGGTGTGGCGCACGCACCCGCTCGACCACAGGCGGGCATGACCAGGCGCCCGGCAGTCCTGCTGAAGAAGCAGGGCACGGGGAACCGGGCGATCAGATCAAGCCACCTTGCCGAGTTGTGCACGATTCAAGCACGCTTGTGCCCTCCCGTCGCGCCTAGGTACTCACGGCGCTGGCTGCCATGACGAACTGTCATGGCAGCAGTCGAGCCGCCGCCGGTGCGCAGGGCAGTATCCGCACGCTGGCAAGACAAAACGGAATACGTCTGGGTCCCGGTGAACGAAGTCCCCCGAAGTCTGCGGGACCATCCCCGCGGGTGCGGGGAGCAGACTGCGTGACGTGCTTTTTACTGCGGAGAGGGATCCGTTTCCTGTACTTTCGCTGAATCCGCCAATTCAGTCATTCGGTTCATTGTTGGGTCCTACCTGCCGAAGTGGCGGCGCTTGGAGGCCTGAGAGGTCGTTTCATTCTGTTATTTCATCCCTGAATGCGGCTTTGATATGCCGGTGTCGGGTCTCGCCACGAGATGGTGTTCTCGCCGGTGAGGCGGCGGGCCATCAGGTCGGTCATGGCAAGGTGGATCATGGCTTCGGAACGGTGTGGATGGGTTTCGTAGTCGCGGGCCAGGCGGCGGTGCAGCATCAGCCAGCCGTAGGTCCGCTCCACTGCCCACCGTTTCGGGATCGGGGTGAATCCCCTGGTCCCGGCGGCGCGTTGGACGATTTCCAGGTCAATGCCGAGGGCGGCGGCGTGCTCGACGAAGTGTTTGCGGTAGCCGCCGTCGACCCAGACCTTGCGTAGGCCGGGATGGTTGGCGGCGGCCTGGTCCAGGAGGGTTTGCCCGGCGGTGGAGTCCTGGACGCCGGCCGCGGTGACCAGCACCGCCGGCAGAAAGCCAAGGGTGTCGGTAATGATGCTGCGTTTGCGGCCCACGATCTTCTTGCCCGCGTCGATACCCTGGCTCCTGGCGGGGACACTGGTAGATGAACCGCCCTGGGTTTGTTGGAGGCGGAGTTGTCTGGTTTCTCAGGCCGCCGGTGCGGTCTGGGGTGAACGGTAGTGGACGGTCTCGTATTCGGTGGGCGGGAGGTCGCCGATCGAGCTGTGCAGGCGCCGGTTGTTGTACCAGTCGACCCAGGTCAGCGTGGCGAGTTCAACGTCGTCGAGGGTCCGCCACGGGCCACCGGGCTTGATCGTCTCCGTCTTGAACAGACCGATCGTGGACTCCATCAGCGCATTGTCCAGCGCGTCCCCGACACTGCCGACGCTTGGTGCGGCACCGGCTTCGGACAGCCGCTGGGTGTAGCGGATGGCCAGATATTGACTGCCGGCATCGCGGTGATGCACCAGTCCGTCCAGGTCAGGCGTGCCGTCCCGGCCGCGGGACCAGATCGCCATCTCGAGCGCGTCCAGGACGAGCTCGGTGCGCATGTGGCCGGCGGCCCGCCATCCGACGATCTTGCGGGAGAAGACGTCGACGACAAAGGCGGCGTAGACGGTGCCGGCCCAGGTGGCCACGTAGGTGAAATCGGTGACCCACAGCCGGTTCGGCGCGGTCGCGGTGAAGTCCCTGTTCACCAGGTCCGTCGGCTTCTCGGCGCCCGGTTCGGCGACCGTGGTCACCTTCTTCTTCCCGCGGACCGCGCCGGCCAGACCGAGCGCGCGCATCAGGCGCTCGACGGTGCAGCGCGCCACGCGGATACCCTCCCGGCGGAGGTTGTCAATTCCTTTGTGTATGTAGAGGCATGCGTGCTTGCTGGTCGGGCCGTCGGCGGTGGTTACTGTTGGTGATCTTGCCGAGGTCAGAG
>NZ_JBIRST010000040.1:0-41209 GCF_044334385.1 Streptomyces sp. NPDC020801 | reverse complement strand
TCGGCCGGCTCCTTGGCCCAGGTCAGCCGACGTGCCTGCTCGGCCCAGAAGCCGAGCCTGTCAGCCTTGGCCTGTACGTACGCCTCCGCCGTGACGTTCGCGCCGGCGGCCAGCGCCGCCGGCGGGGCGAACCGCCGTTCCTCCTTCAGCAGGTTGGCCAGGCTCTCATTGCTCATGGTGACTCCCTCGTGCTCGTGGACGTGCTCGTGGACGTGCTCGTGGTCGGGCGGGGGCGGCGGACGGCGGAACGGCGGTGGTGGAGGGGTCAGGCCCCGAACGGCCACGTCGGCAGGGACCTGCCCCTCCACGTGGCGTTGGCCACCCCGGCGAACGAGCCGTACCAGGCGAGCAGCGCGGTGAGCAGGCCCGCCCAGCCGCCCGCGTGCCCCAGTGCCGCCCGCTGTCCCAGCTCTCCGGCCGTGAGCAGCACGAAGGTCAGCAGCAGCGCGGTGAACACGGCGAGGAGGACGCCGTTGATCCGGCAGGCGACGATCGTCATGTAGGCGGTGAACACCGTCCAGGCGAGCAGGAACAGACCGGTCGCCTGGTAGGCATGGGCGGCCGGCAGCTTCGGCGCGACGAACTGGACGTAGGCCGCGAAGGAGAGCCAGAAGGTGCCGTACGAGGTGAACGCCAGCGCGCCGAAGGTGTTGTTCTTGCGGAACTCCCACATCCCGGCAAGGAGTTGGGCGATGCCGCCGTACCACAGGGCGAGCGGCAGCACGACCGCCTCCAGCGACGTGTCCTTGATCAGACCGGCGTTGAAGACGGAGAGCACGAAGGTGGTGAGGGCGAACGCCGCCAGGCCCAGCGGGCCGGGGTCGGCGATCTGCGGGCGCGGGGCGACGGGCCCGGCCGGGGTCTGCTCGTCGGTGGCGCCGGAGGCGTCGGCGGCGGGCCGCTCGTCGGTGGCGGGCGTCTGGATGTCGGTCATGGTGCGATCCTCGGGTGGTGGGGTGCCTGCTCGGCTCGGGTCCTGGGACGGGGAGGAGCGCGGGTGCCACGGACGCGAAAGGCGCGGTCTGCCGGGTGCGGAGTGCGGGCTGCGAGATTCGGTGGCCGGTGGGCCGCGGGCCGGCCCGGGGTCGGGGCCGGATGTCCGCGGATGCCCGCGTACCAGGGTGCGGAAGGTCCGGCTGCCGCTCCCGGTCCGGGAGCGCGGCTGGGCGGCCGGGCTTCGCGCGGTGTTGCGCTCTGGCCGGTTACTGTGCGGCACCCGCGCCCCGGCCGGGAGCCCCCGTACGGAACCCGTCGGTCAGTGGTGCCCGTGGCGCGACGGACGGCCGCCCTCCGGCGACGAACGGTCGCCCTCCACCGCCGAACGGCCGGCCGCCAGCGCCTCCGGCAGGTGCAGCCGGGCCAGCATCACGGAGGCGTCCGCGGGCACCCGGCCGCGCGTGGCCAGGGAGACGCCCACCATGGTCAGGAACGCCGCAGGCACGCTCCAGGCCGCGGGCTCGGCGAGCAAGGCCCCGGCCCAGCCCTGTCCGCCCGCCCCCAGCAGCGTCCCCGCCAGCGCCGTTGCCGACAGCCCGCCGCCGACCAGCATCCCGGCGACGGCTCCGGGCGCGGTGAGCCCCCGCCACCAGATGCCCAGCACCAGCAGCGGGCAGAAGGTGGAGGCGGCCACCGAGAAGATCAGGCCGACCTCGTGCGCCACGGACACCCCGCTGCCCGACAGCAGCAGCGCTATCCAGCAGGGGGCGAGCACGGCGACGGCGGACGCCCGGCGGAAGCCCCGCACGTCCCCACCGAGGAGGTCCTGCGAGAGCACGGCGGCGACCGACAGGGCAAGCCCGGAACAGGTCGACAGGAAGGCGGCGAAGGCACCGGCGACGACGAGCGCCGTGAGCAGCTGCCCCACGGCGCCGGGCACCAGTCGGCCGGGCAGCAGCAGCACCACGGTGTCCACCCGGTTCCCCCGGGTCAGGCCAGGAGCGAAGAGCCGCCCGAGGCCGCCGTAGATCTCGGGCAGCAGGTAGAAGACGCCGAGCAGGCCGAGGACGCCGACCGTCGTCCGACGGGCGGCGCGGCCGTCGGGATTGGTGTAGAAGCGGGCGACGACATGCGGCATGCCCATCGCGCCGAGGAAGGTGGCCACCATCAGCGAGTACAGGCTGTAGAGCCCGCGCCCGCCGCCCTGGGCGCTCGCCGCCCAGGGCGACCCCGCGCCCGCCGCGGGCGCGGAGGCGGCGGGTGAGGCGGAGGCGGCGGCCGGGCTTCCGGAGGGGTGCCAGATCCCGCGCCAGACGAGCAGCAGGACGATCGCCGGAACGGCGAGCGCGGCGAGCTTCAGCCAGAACTGGAAGGCCTGGACGAGGGTGACGCTGCGCATGCCCCCGGCGACCACGCCGACCAGCACCACCGCCGTCACCAGGACGGCACCCGACCAGGCGGGCGCGCCGAGCGCGGCGTGCAGGGCCAGCCCCGCGCCCTGGAGTTGCGGCACCTGGTAGAGCCACCCGATGAGCACCACGAAGACGGTCGCCGTCCGCCGCACCGCCGGGGAGCCGAGGCGCGCCTCGGCGAAGTCGGAGACGGTGTAGGCACCGGACCGGCGCAGCGGCGCGGCCACCAGGACGAGCAGCACCAGGTAGCCCGCCGTGTACCCGATGCCGTACCAGAGCATCGTGCTGCCGTACGCCACCACCAGCCCCGCGATGCCCAGGTAGGAGGCGGCCGAGAGGTATTCGCCGCTGATGGCGGCGGCGTTGCGCAGTGGCGAGACCATACGGGAGGCGACGTAGAAGTCCGGCGTGGAGCGGGACCGCAGGCCGTAGCCGCCGACGGCCACCGTCGCGGCCACGACCAGCAGGACGGCGGTCAGGTTCTCCGGTGCGTTCATGACCGCTGGACGTGCTCGGCGAAGTCGCGTTCGTGACGCTCGGCCCGGCGCACATAGCAGGCTCCGGCCGCCACCAGCAGCAGGTGGACCGGGAGTCCGAGGAGCAGCCACGGCAGCCCGGTCCCCCACAGCCGCGCGTGGTCCAGCGCCGGTACGTACCCGAGCAGCAGCGGCAGGGCGGCGAGCGGCAGGAACACCGCGCCGCAGACCAGCAGTCCCAGCCGGAGCTGGGCGCGCATCAGTGCCTTCACATAGACCTCGCCGAGCGCGGTCTGCTCGTGTACGTCCCGTGCCACGGCGCCCCGCTGACCGGGCCGGGCGGCCCGGGTGCGGGGGTGGGTGACGGTCACGCGCCGCGCCGGCTCACCCATCGGCGGTCCTTCCGCCCCTCGGCGGGCCGGACGGGGGCAGCAGCAGGTCGCGCAGCTTACGGCTGCTGCGGCGGCTGACCGGCACAACGGCGCCGGCCACGCGCACCGACAGCCGTCCGGAGTCGGTCAGCAGCTCCTCGATGTGGTCGGTCGCGACGAGGTGGCGGCGGTGCACGCGCACGAATCCGGCGTCCTGCCACTCGTCCTCCAGGCTGGACAGGGGCACCCGCAGCAGATGGCTGCCCGAGTCCAGGTGCAGACGCACGTAGTCGCCGCACGCCTCCACATGCCGTACCTCGGAGCGCGGGACGAACCGCGTCACGCCGGACAGTTCGACGGCGATCAGCTCGTCGTGTGCGGGCGGCCCGGCGGACGCCGGGGGCTGTGCGGGGGCGGGTTCCCGGTCCGCGGGGGCCGTGTCCGCCCGCCGCTTCGCGATCCGCCGGACGGTTTCGGCGAGCCGCCCGGCGCGTACGGGCTTGAGCAGGTAGTCCACGGCCCGCACCTCGAAGGCGGGCACCGCGAAGTCGTCGTACGCGGTGACGAACACCACCGGTGGGGGCTCGGCGAACCGGGACAGGACCCGGGCCACCTCCAGTCCGTCCAGCCCCGGCATACGGATGTCGAGGAAGACCGCGTCCACGGGCCGGTTCCGGGCCAGTGCGCGATCCAGCGCCAGCAGCGCCGCGGCGCCGTCGGCCGCGGACTCCACGGGGCCGACGCCCGGATCCAGCCCGAGCAGGTAGACGAGCTCCTCCAGGGCGTGCGGCTCGTCGTCGGCCACCAGGATGCTCAGCATGCGCGAATGGGAGCATTCCTCGCACAGCGGGTCAATCCCCCGGAACATGTGGGGTTGGCCACATGCGTGAAGGGGCGGCGCTCAGTTGAGCGTATCGAGCCCGTCGCCCCGGCGGTCTCCGCCACCCGCCTCGGCCGCCACACCCGCACGGTACTTGGGCACCCGGATCCGCACCTTGGTACCCGCCCCCGGAGCGGTCTCGACCACCAGCCCGTACGCGTCCCCGTACACCTGCCGCAGCCTGGCGTCGACGTTTCCCAGGCCCACCCCGCCCGAACCGGCGGCACCCGATGTGCCGGCCCCGCCCGCGGCCAGGATGCGCCGCAGCTCGGCGGGGTCCATCCCCACCCCGTCGTCCTCCACGGTGATGTGCGCCTCGGCGCCCCCGTCCCACGCGAGCACGGTGATCAGCCCCGGCCCGGTCCTGCCCTCGAAGCCGTGCCGCACCGCGTTCTCGACCAGGGGCTGCACGCACAGGAACGGCACCGCCACCGGCAGCACCTCCGGTGCCGCCTGGACGTCGACCCGCAGCCGGTCGCCGAACCGTGCCTGCTCCAGCAGCAGATACTGGCCGATCGAGCGGAACTCCTCCGCCAGCGTGGTGAACTCGCCGTGGCGGCGGAAGGAGTAGCGCGTGAAGTCGGCGAAGTCCAGCAGCAGTTCGCGGGCCCGCTCCGGATCGGTGCGGACGAAGGAGGCGATCGCGGTCAGCGCGTTGCACGAGAAGTGCGGCGAGATCTGCGCGCGCAGCGCCCGCAGCTCCGCCTCCACCAGACGGGTCCGCGACCGGTGCAGCTCCGCGAGCTCGAGCTGGCCGGACATCCAGCGGGCCACCTCGCCGGCCGCCCGGACCAGCCCCGCCGACACACCGGGGGCGTATGCGAGCAGCGCCCCCTCGACCCGGTCCTCCACCACCAACGGCGCCACGACGGCCTCCCTGACCTCGCAGCGCACGTCGCCGCACCACACCCCGTCGGCCCTCAGCACGGCGGTCCTGCCGCCCGCGAGCACCTCCGCCGCGAGGCCCACGGCGTGCCCGCTGTGATGCTTCCCGGCCCCGTCCCAGGTGAGCACGCGTTCCGTGTCGGTGACGGCGAGCGCCGGGGCGCCCAGCAGCCGGCGCAGATGCCGCGCGGCCGCGCCGGCCGACGACTCGGTCAGCCCGCCGCGCAGCGCCGGTGCCGCGAGGGACGCACGGTGCAGCGCCTCGAACGTCGCCTGCCCCGCCCGCCCGTCGAAACCGGCATGCCGGCGCAGCCGTCCGCGCTGCCGGAATATGCCCGCCATGCCGGACACGGTAACCCCTCCCCCGTCCGGGCGCGGGGCGGACCGGTGGTCAACCGTCCGGGGATACGGGCGGGACCGGCGGGACCGGCGGGACGTCGCCCGGCTCGGCGGGACCGGCGGGACGTCGCCCGGCTCGGCGGGCAGCGGCTGCTCGGTCCAGATGGTCTTGCCCCTGTCGGCCTGTGGGGAAGGTCCAGGAGGCGACCTGGTCGTCGCGCAGGGCGCGGGTCCGGGCCAGGACGAGCACCACGTCGTCCTCGGCCCGGCCGGACAGCTGCGAGTAGATCACCGCGTCGCACGTCTCCCGGACGTGCGCGTGCGGCTGGGCCAGGATGCACCGCAGTCGCGCGACGCCTTCCTCCGGGCACCGGCCGACGAGCCCATCGGTGTAGAGGGCGATCAGGCTCCCCTCCGGCAGGTGTGTCTCCCCGGCCTCGAACGGCGGCCCGTCGCCGCCCAGCGGCGGCCCGTCGGGCGCGCCGGCCTGCTCCACGTGCCCGTCGGGGTGGGCGACGAGCGGAGCGGGATGCCCGGCCCGGGCCACGACGAGACGCCGGCTCACCGGGTCGTAGACCGCGCAGGCACAGGTGGCGGTCGTGGGCTGGACGTCCAGCGGGTCGTTGGCGGCGGCCGGCCGGCTCTCCTCGGCGAGCCGGACCATCAGGTCGTCCAGGTGCGCCAGCACCTCGTGGGGGGCCAGGTCCATGGCGGCCAGACTGTGTGTCGCGGCGCGGAGCCGGCCCATGGTGGCCACCGCACGCATGCCGTGGCCGGCCACCTCCCCGACCACCAGCGCGACGCGTGCGCCGGACAGCGGGATGACGTCGTACCAGGGGCCGCCGGCGTGCCCCGGCAGGTAGTGACCCGGAGGTCCGCGCCGCCCGCTCGGCTCCTGATGTCCTCACGGCCGGCCCCGCACCCGGCGGGCCAGTGCACTCACCTTCAGGGTGGCAGGCGGCCGCACCGCCCGCTCGGCGGCCGAGGACTCCACGCCGGGTGGCGGGGCGGCCGCCTGCCGGATGGTGGCGGCCGCCCCCCTACCGGGTCACCTGCTGTCGCTGGTGTCGGTGTCCCCGAGTGCCGCGCGGCCCGCTTCCAGGCGGGCGGCCGGCAGGCGGAAGGGCGAGCAGGAGACGTAGTCGAGGCCCACCCGGTGGAAGAAGTGGATGGAGTCCGGATCGCCGCCGTGTTCGCCGCAGACTCCGGTCTCCAGGCGGGAGTTGACCGCGCGGCCGGCCTCCACCGCCAGTTCGACCAGCCTGCCGACGCCCTCCTGGTCGATCGTCTCGAAGGGGGACACGCTGAAGACGCCCTTCTCCAGGTAGAGCGGGAAGAAGGAGGCCTCGGCGTCGTCCCGGGACAGGCCCCAGGTGGTCTGGGTCAGGTCGTTGGTGCCGAAGGAGAAGAAGTCGGCGACCTCGGCGATGCGTCCGGCGGTGAGCGCGGCGCGCGGGAGCTCGATCATCGTGCCGATCGGGCAGTCCAGGGCCGTGCCGGTCTCGGCGGCGACCTCCGCCAGGACGCGCTCCGCCTCGGTCCGGGCCAGACGCAGTTCCTCGACCGTGCCGACCAGGGGGATCATGATCTCGGCGCGCGGCCGGCCGCCGTCGCGCAGCCGCCGGACGACCGCTTCGGCGATGGCGCGCACCTGCATGGCCATCAGACCGGGCACGGCCAGCCCGAGCCGCACCCCGCGCAGGCCCAGCATCGGGTTCTGCTCGTGCATGCGCTCGACGGCGTCGAGCAGTTCGCGGTCGTGCGGGTCGGGGTGTGCGCTGCTCGCCAGGCGGACGGCCAGTTCGGTGCGGTCGGGCAGGAACTCGTGGAGCGGCGGGTCGATCAGCCGGATGGTCACCGGCAGCGCGTCCATCGCCTCCAGGATGCCGGTGAAGTCGGCGCGCTGCAGCGGCAGCAGGGCCGCCAGGGCGCGCTCGCGCGCGGTGTCGTCGCGGGCCAGGATCATCGCCTCGACCAGTTCGCGGCGTTCGCCGAGGAACATGTGCTCGGTACGGCACAGGCCGATGCCCTGGGCGCCGAGGGCGCGGGCGCGGACGGCGTCCTCGGGGGTGTCGGCGTTGGCGCGGACCTGAAGGCGGCGTACGGCGTCGGCGTGCGCGAGGGTGTCCAGCACGGCCGCGGTCAGCTCGCCGGTGGCCTCGCCGGTCTCCAGGGCGCGGCCCACGTCGGAGGCGGTGAGCGGCAGGGCGCCGAGGTGGACGGTGCCGGCGGTGCCGTCGACGGAGACCGTGTCGCCCTCGCGGACCACGACGCCGGTGTCGGTGGTGAACCGCCGCTCGGCGGGGTCCACGGTGAGGGACTCGGCGCCGCAGACGCAGACCTTGCCCATGCCGCGGGCGACGACGGCCGCGTGGCTGGTCTTGCCGCCGCGGCTGGTCAGCACGGCCTGGGCGGCGATCATGCCGGGCAGGTCGTCGGGGGTGGTCTCACGGCGGACCAGGACCACGTCCTCGCCGTTCGCGGCGCGGCGCTGCGCCGTCTTCGGGTCGAAGACGACGATGCCGACCGCGGCGCCGGGTGAGGCGGGCACGCCGTGGGCGAGCGGGGCGTCGGTGGGGCGGACGTCGAAGCGGGGGAACATCAGCCGGGTGAGCTCGGCGCCGTCCACGCGGGCCAGGGCTTCGTCGGCGGTGATCGCGTGCTCCTCACGCAGGTCGTGGGCGATGCGGAAGGCGGCCTGGGCGGTGCGCTTGCCGACCCGGGTCTGCAGGATCCACAGCCGGGCGCGCTCGACGGTGAACTCCACGTCGCACAGGTCCCGGTAGTGGGCTTCCAGGGTCCGCAGGTGGTCGCCGAGTTCGGCGTAGGAGCGGGGGTCGATCCGCTTCAGCTCGTCCAGCGGTACGGCGTCCCGGACGCCCGCGACGACGTCCTCGCCCTGCGCGTCGGGCAGGTAGTCGCCGTACACGCCGCGGGCGCCGGTGGCCGGGTCGCGGGTGAAGGCCACGCCGGTGCCGGAGTCGGGGCCGAGGTTGCCGAAGACCATGGCCTGGACGTTCACGGCGGTGCCGAGGTCCTCGGGGATGTGCTCGCGGTGGCGGTAGACACGGGCGCGTTCGCCGTTCCAGGAGTCGAAGACGGCGCGGATGGCGCGCTGCAGCTGCTCGGCCGGGTCCTGCGGGAAGTCCTCGCCGGTCTCGCGGCGGATGATCCCCTTGAACTCCTCGGTGAGCAGGGCGAGTTCACCGGCGTCCAGGTCCTGGTCGGTGGTCACGGACCGCTTGGCGCGGTGCGCGGCGATGGCGTCCTGGAACAGGTCGCCGTCGACCCCCATCACCGTGTGACCGAACATCTGCACGAGTCGCCGGTAGGAGTCCCAGGCGAACCGCTCCTGGCCGGAGGCCTTGGCCAGTCCGTGCACCGAGGCGTCGTTGAGGCCGATGTCGAGGATCGTCTCCATCATGCCGGGCATGGAGAACCGGGCACCGGAGCGGACGGAGACCAGCAGCGGGTCGTCGGCGGCGCCCAGGTCCCGGCCCATGGCCCGCTCCAGGTCCGCCAGCGCGCGGGCCGTCTCCACGGCCAGTTCCGGCGGCTCCTCGCGGGCGGCGAGGTACACCTTGCAGGCCTCGGTGGTGACCGTGAACCCGGGCGGGACGGGCAGTCCCAGCCGGGTCATCTCGGCCAGGCCCGCGCCCTTGCCGCCCAGCAGGCCTGCCATGTCCCGGCTTCCCTCGGCGAAGGGGTACACATACGTCGTCGGCGCGTTCATCTGTGCCGGGTCCTCTCACTCGTGGGGGACGACGGCCACGGGGCAGCCGACGTGGTGGATGGCGGCGTGGGTGACGGGACCGGTGCGCGGGCCGGCCGGACGTCCGGCGGGGCGGCGGCCGACGACGAGCAGGCTCGCCTGGGAGGCTGCCCGCACCAGCGCGGTGGTGGGCTTCTCCCGTACGACCGTCTCCACGACCTCGACGTCGGGGTACTTCTCCCGCCACACCTGGAGGACGGCGGACAGGAAGCCCTGCCACTCCTCGGCCCGCCACGGTGCGTCCACCAGCGCGATCTCGCCGGGACCCAGACCCAGCGCGGAGGGCTGCTGCCAGGCGTACACGGCGCGCAGCCGGGCGTGGCGCAGCCGGGCCTCCTCGAAGGCGAACTCGATCACCTCGTCGCACGGGACGGCGACGTCCAGGCCGAGCACCACGTCCCGGTAGCCGGTGCGGGTGGAGGCGGTGCCGTCGGCCGCCGGAAGGTGTTCGTCCGCGGCCTCCTCGCCGGCCCGCACCAGGACGACCGGGCAGTTGGCCCGGGCCACGGTGCCCAGGGCGACGGAGCCCACCAGGAAGCCGGTGAAGCCGCTCAGTCCGCGCGAGCCCAGCACCAGCAGGCCGGCCTGCTCGGCCGCCCTCAGCAGGGCCGTGGTGGCCGGTCCGAGGACCTGCTCCTCCTCCAGGCGCACACCGGGGCAGGCACCGTGGACCCGGTCCTCCGCCTGGCTGAGCACCTGCCGGGCCACGTACCGCTGGGCCGCGTCGGCCTGCGCGCCGTCGCTCGGGCGGGGGTGCCAGTTCCAGGCGTGGAACAGCCGCAGGTTCCGCCCGCGGCGCTCGGCCTCGCGGGCCGCCCACTCGGCGGCGGCCAGACTCTCCTCGGAACCATCGACTGCGGCGACGACGGGCGACAGCATGACGCGCACCTCCTGCGCTCGATCCACTACCGCAAGCGTCCCGCCACGCGGTGTGCACCGGCAGGGGCCGCCCGGGCTCGGTGCCGGGCCGTTCGGCCCCGTCTCCGGTCCGCCACGCGCGGTAGTCGGCCGGTGGACGTCCTCAGCCGACGCGTTCCCAGCCCTGGCGCGGCGACCTGGCGCCCAGCTGGGTGTCGCGGCTGCGGTAGACGATGTAGGGGCGGGTGAGGTAGCCGAGCGGTGCGGTGAGCACGTGGACCAGGCGGGTGAAGGGCCAGAACGCGAACAGCAGCAGTGCGCTGACGGCGTGCAGCTGGTACAGCAGCGGCGCGCCGCTCATCAGGTCCGGGTCCGGTTGCACGTAGAAGATCGAGCGGAACCAGGGGGAGATGGTCTCGCGGTAGTTGTAGCCGGCGCCGACGATGTTGGCGTCGATGGTCGCGGCCAGGCCGAGCACGATGGTCGCGGTGAGCGAGACGTACATGGCCTTGTCGTTGCGGGTGGTGGCGGAGAAGACCGGGCCGACGGTGCGGCGCCGGTAGACGAGGATGGCCAGTCCGCCCAGCGTGCACACGCCCGCGACGGTCCCGAGGCCGACGGCCACCACGTGGTAGGCGCTCTCCCCGATGCCGGCCGCCGCGGTCCAGCTCTCGGGCACGATCAGGCCCATGACGTGGCCGAGCAGCACGATCAGGATGCCGAAGTGGAAGAGCGGGCTGCCGATGCGCAGCAGCCGGTTCTCGTACAGCTCCGAGGAGCGGGTGGTCCAGCCGAACTTGTCGTAGCGGTAGCGCCAGATGTGCCCGAGGACGAAGACGGCCAGGGACAGGTAGGGCAGGACCACCCACAGCAGGATGCCGCCCGTGCCGGCCTGGGCCGCCGTGGTGACGGACTGCGCGGGTGCGGTCATCGCGGGCCTCCTGCGGGGTCGGGCATGTACTGCGGGGGCGTGTACGGGGCGAGCCCGACCTGTTCCTCGGGCGGCCCCTCGGCGGCGAGCCGGGCGACGGCCTGCTGCTCGTCGCCCTTGAGCGGGGGCAGCGTGGCCGAGACGGACCGAAGGACGGAGGCCCACGCCGAGTCCTCCGCACGCAGGGCCATGCGCAGCAGCTCCAGACCCGCGCGGTGCTCGGTGAGCAGGCGGTGCCCGGCGGCCGGGTCGGCGGCCGCGAATTCCAGTACGACGGCGAGGTGGTCGGGCAGTTCGTCGTCGGCCAGGCGCAGGCCGGCGGCGGCGTAGGCCTGCTTGAGGCGGAGCAGGGCGACGCCGCGCCTGCGGGTGTCGCCGTGCGCGTAGTAGGTGAGGTAGGGGCAGCAGCGCTTGCGGTGGTCGAAGGTGGTGACGTAGGCGGCGGCCAGCTCGCCGGCCGGGGTGCGCTCGGCATGGGCGGTGAACGCGAGCAGGGGCTCGCCGACCGGGCCGGGGAATGCGGGGGCGGCGCGGCGGGCCAGGGCCAGCCGCTCGGGGAGCTGCTCGTCCGGGTAGGCCAGCAGCAGGGACTGCAGCTGCCAGGCGTAGGGGTGCCAGGGCTCGGTGCGTGCCGTAGCGGGCCTGAGTTTGCGTCTCATCGTTTGGGCTCGGCCTCCCCGCCACTCTCGGTGCCGTTGTCGTCCTCGGGCGTCCGCGACGGGAACAGGCCGGGCGGTGAGCCCTTGCCGTCCCAGTTGAGGAGGTTGACGCGGGTGTCCTTGCCGACGGGAGCGGCCGGGGTGTCGGAGGTCTGCCGGTCGCGCAGGGCCTGGTAGCTCTCCACGGCGATCGGCGCGGCGCCGCCGGAGGTCTCGCCGAAGGGGCCGGAGCCTCCCATGCCGGGACCGCCCTCGTAGTCCAGGCTGCACTCGGTGGCCAGCTCCTCCAGGTGGTGTGCCTGTTCGGCGTGCGCGGGCGGGATGACGTACCGCTCGTCGTACTTGGCCAGCGCCAGCAGCCGGTACATGTCGTACATCTGCTCCTCGCCCATGCCGACCTGCGCCGGGATGGCGGCGTCCGGCTCACGGCCGAGGTTGATGTCGCGCATGTAGGACCGCATGGCGGCCAGCCGGCGCAGCACGGCGTCCACCGGCCCGGGGTCCCCGGCGGTGAACAGCTGGGCGAGGTAGTCGACGGGGATGCGCAGGGCGTCGACGGCGGCGAAGAGGTTGCGGTGGTCCTCGGCGTCCTCGCCGGTGTCGCGGACGGCGTCGACGACCGGGGAGAGCGGCGGGACGTACCAGACCATGGGCAGGGTGCGGTACTCCGGGTGCAGCGGCAGGGCCACCTTGTAGGTGTTGATCAGCGCGTGCACCGGGGAGCGCCGGGCGGCCTCGACCCAGTCCCGGGGGATGCCGGCCCGCTCGGCCTCGGCGGCGACCTGCGGGTCGTCGGGGTCGAGGAAGACGGCGCGCTGCGCCTCGTACAGGTCGGTGTCGTCGGGGGTGGAGGCGGCCTGAAGCACCTTGTCGGCGTCGTAGAGGACCAGGCCGATGTAGCGCAGCCGCCCGACGCAGGTCTCGGAGCAGACGGTGGGCAGGCCGACCTCGACGCGCGGGAAGCAGAAGGTGCACTTCTCGGCCTTGCCGGTGCGGTGGTTGAAGTACACCTTCTTGTACGGGCAGCCGGTCACGCACATCCGCCAGCCCCGGCAGCGGTCCTGGTCGACGAGGACGATGCCGTCCTCCTCCCGCTTGTAGATCGCGCCGGAGGGGCAGGAGGCCGCGCAGGACGGGTTGAGGCAGTGCTCGCAGATCCGGGGCAGGTAGAACATGAACGTCTGCTCGAACTCGAGCTTGATCTTCTCGGAGATCTCGCCGAGCAGCACGTCCTTCTCGCCGTGCCGGTCCGAGCCGCCGAGGTCGTCGTCCCAGTTCGCCGACCAGGAGATCTTCAGGTCCTTGCCGGTGAGCAGGGACTTGGGACGGGCGACGGGGGTGTGTTCCTGCAGCGGGGCGTTGGTGAGCGTCTCGTAGTCGTAGGTCCACGGTTCGTAGTAGTCGTGCAGCGACGGCAGCACCGGGTTGGAGAAGATGGTGATCAGCTTCTTGAACCGGCCGCCGGCCTTCAGCGCGAGCCGGCCGCGCTTGTTCAGCTCCCAGCCGCCGCGCCACCTGTCCTGGTCCTCGTAGCGGCGGGGGTAGCCCTGGCCGGGGCGGGTCTCCACGTTGTTGAACCACACGTACTCGACGCCGGTGCGGTTGGTCCACGCCTGTTTGCAGGTGACCGAGCAGGTGTGGCAGCCGATGCACTTGTCGAGGTTCATCACCATCGCCATCTGGGCCATGACGCGCATGTCAGTACGTCACCTCCTGGTCGCCGCGGCGGCGGATCACCGTCACCTCGTCGCGCTGGTTGCCGGTCGGGCCGAGGTAGTTGAAGGCGTAGGACAGCTGGGCGTAGCCGCCGATCAGGTGGCTCGGCTTGACCAGCAGCCGGGTGAGGGAGTTGTGGATGCCGCCGCGGCGGCCGGTGGTCTCGGTGCGGGGCACGTCGATCAGCCGGTCCTGTGCGTGGTACATGTACACGGTGCCCTCGGGCATCCGGTGCGAGACGACCGCGCGGGCGGCGACGACGCCGTTGCGGTTGACCGCCTCGATCCAGTCGTTGTCCCCCACGCCGATCTTCGCCGCGTCCTTCGTGCTCATCCAGATGGTGGGGCCGCCCCGGGACAGCGACAGCATGAACAGGTTGTCCTGGTACTCGGAGTGGATGGACCACTTGTTGTGCGGGGTGAGGTACCGCACGGTCACACCGAGTTCGCCCGTCTCGCCGAGCCGTGGTTCGCCGAACAGCGTGTGCATGTTCAACGGGGGCCGGTAGACGGGGAGTTGTTCGCCCAGCGCGGTCATCCAGTCGTGGTCGAGGTAGAAGTGCTGGCGGCCGGTGAGGGTGTGCCAGGGCTTGCCGCGTTCGACGTTGACGGTGAAGGGCGAGTAGCGGCGGCCGCCGGTCTCCGAGCCGGACCACTCCGGGCTGGTGATGACGGGCACGGGCGCCGCCTGGGTGTCGGCGAAGGTGATCCGCTTGCCCTCATGCTCGGCGGCCAGGTCGGCCAGTCGGGTGCCGGTGCGGGCCTCCAGCGCGTGGAAGCCCTGGGTGGCCAGGTGGCCGTTGGTGGTGCCGGACAGGGCGAGGATGGTCTCGCAGGCGTGCACGTCCCGGGCGAGCGCGGGCCGGCCGTCGCCCGCTCCCCCGCGCACCGTGCCGTTCTTGTGCCGCAGGTAGTCGAGTTCGCGTTCCACCTTGAAGGTGACGCCCTTCGTGGTCGCGCCCAGCGAGTCCAGCAGCGGGCCGAGGGCGGTCATCTTCTGCGCCACGGCCCCGTAGTCGCGCTCGACGGTGACCAGCTTGGGCATGGTGCGACCGGGCACGGGCTCGCACTCGCCCGCCTTCCAGTCCCGTACCCGGCCGTGCGGGTTGGCCAGTTCGTCCGGGGTGTCGTGCAGCAGCGGGGCGGCGACCACGTCCTGGCGTACGCCGAGATGGGTGGCGGCGAGCCGGCTGAACTCCCGGGCCAGGGTGTTGAAGGCGTCGAAGTCGGTGCGGGTCTGCCAGGGCGGGGCGATCGCCGGGTTGAAGGCGTGCACGTAGGGGTGCATGTCGGTGCTGGACAGGTCGTGTTTCTCGTACCAGGTGGCGGCCGGCAGCACCACGTCCGAGAAGACCGTCGTGCTGGTCATGCGGAAGTCCAGCGTCAGCAGCAGGTCCAGCTTGCCGACGGGGGCCTCCTCGCGCCACACCACGTCCCGGGGCCGGGCCCCGGGCGGCGCCTCGGTGGCGTTCACCGCGGAGTCGGTGCCCAGCAGATGCCTGAGGAAGTACTCGTTGCCCTTGGCCGAGGAGCCGAGCAGATTGGCCCGCCAGACGGTGAGCACACGGGGGAAGTTCCGGGGCGCGTCCGGGTCCTCGCCGGCGAACGCGAGCCGCCCGGCCTTCAGTTCCTCCACCACGTGCTCCCCGGCCGGGCGCCCGGCCGCCGCCGCCTCGTCGGCGAGGTCCAGCGGGTTGCGGTCGAAGGTCGGGTACGAGGGCATCCAGCCCATCCGGGCGGAGGCGGCGATCACGTCCGCGGTGGCCATCCCGGCGAACGGGCCGCCCGCTCCGGCCGCCGCGAGGGTGTCGGCGGAGAACGGGTCGTAGCGGAACTGGTCGCTGTGCAGATACCAGTACGCCGTCTGGATCATCTGCCGCGCCGGGCGGTTCCAGTCGGCGGCGGTCGCCAGCGCCGAGTAGCCGGTCAGCGGCCGGACCTTCTCCTGGCCGACGTAGTGCGCCCAGCCACCGCCGTTGACGCCCTGGCAGCCGGTCAGCGTGGTCAGGGTGAGGAAGGCGCGGTAGATGGTGTCGGAGTGGAACCAGTGGTTCGTGCCCGCCCCCATCACGATCATCGAACGGCCGTGGGACTCCTCGGCGTTGGCGGCGAACTCCCGCGCGATCCGGGCCGCCCGGGAGGCGTCCACCCCGGTGATCGCGGCCTGCCAGGCGGGGGTGTACGGCTCGTCGGCGTCGTCGTAGGAGGTGGGCCAGCGGCCGGGCAGGCCGGGGCGGGACACGCCGTACTGGGCGAGCAGCAGGTCGTAGACCGTGGTCACCAGGCGCCCCGCGATCCGCCGCACCGGGACGCCGCGCCGAAGCAGGCCCGCGCCGCCGTCGGGGGCGTCGAAGCGCGGCAGCTCGACCGGCACGGGCCTCTCGCCTCCGCCGTCGGCCGACAGCAGCGGGTCGATACCGCCGAGGTCCAGGTTCCACTTCCCGGCCCCGCCCTCCCCGAACCGGTCGCCGAGGGTGCCGTTCGGGACGACCGGAGTGCCGTCCGCGTCCAGCAGCACCGTACGGAACTCGGCGTGCTCCGCGCTCGCGTGCGTCCCGCCCAGGTCGGCGGCGGTCAGGAACTTCCCGGGCGCGTACGTGCCCGTCCCCGGCTCGCGCTCGTCGAGGGCGACGAGGAACGGCAGGTCGGTGAACCGCTTGACGTAGTCCTCGAAGTACGGGGTGCGGCGGTCGACGAAGAACTCCTTGAGCACCACGTGGCCCATGGCCATGGCGAGGGCCCCGTCGGTGCCGGGCTGGGCGGGCAGCCACTCGTCGGCGAACTTGACGTTGTCGGCGTAGTCCGGGGAGACCGCCACCACCTTCTGGCCGCGGTAGCGGGCCTCGGCCATCCAGTGCGCGTCCGGGGTCCGTGTCACCGGCAGGTTGGAGCCCCACATGATCAGGTAGCCGGCATCCCACCAGTCCCCGGACTCCGGTACGTCCGTCTGGTCGCCGAAGACCTGCGGGGAGGCGACCGGCAGGTCGGCGTACCAGTCGTAGAACGACAGCATCACGCCGCCGAGCAGCGAGTAGAAACGGGCCCCGGCGGCGTGCGAGACCATCGACATCGCCGGGATCGGCGAGAACCCGGCCAGCCGGTCGGGTCCGTACTCCTTGATCGTGTGCACATGCGCGGCGGCGACCATCTCCACCGCCTCGTCCCAGGTCGCCCGCACCAGGCCGCCCTTGCCGCGCGCGGCCTTGTAGCGGCGGGAGCGCTCGGGGTCGCTGACGATGTCGGCCCAGGCCGCGACCGGGTCGCCGAGCCGGGCCTTCGCCTCCCGGTACATCTGCAGCAGCACGCCGCGCACATACGGGTAGCGCACCCGGGTGGGCGAGTAGGTGTACCAGGAGAAGGCGGCGCCGCGCGGGCAGCCGCGCGGCTCGTACTCGGGGCGGTCGGGGCCCACCGAGGGATAGTCGGTCTGCTGGGCCTCCCAGGTGATGATGCCGTCCTTGACATACACCTTCCACGAGCAGGATCCGGTGCAGTTCACGCCGTGGGTGGAGCGGACCACCTTGTCGTGCGACCAGCGGTCCCGGTAGAAGTCGTCCGCCTGCCGTCCGCCCTTTCTGTGCAGGGTGCGCAGGTCCTCGGAGACCTCCGCCCGGGTGAAGTACCGGCGGGATCGCACCAGGGCGTCCGTCAGCTCATTGTCCAGTCCGGCCCGTCGTGCCGCCGTCCGCTCCGACACCGGATCCGTCTCCGTGGCCACCGCGCCGCTCCCTCCCGGGGGTCTCGCCCGCCGGTTGCCCGCTTCAGTCCGCCCGTCTCGGTCCGCTCGCCTCGATGGTTGAGCAAGCCACTACCTGACCTACCTCAAGCACCGCACTCCACACCAGCAAATCCGAAACTCAGTCTGCCGGACACCCGTACGTGCCGCCCGGCGGCGAACTGCGCCGGGCGGCACGGGAACGGACGGGACGTGACGGTCAGGGCGACGGCTGGGGTGCGCGCGGGGTCACTCGGGCGCGCGCCGCCTCGACGGCCTCCCACTGCTCGGTGCTCAGGAAGGCCAGCGCGGCGGGGAAGACGCCGTCCTGCTCCTTCAGGATGTGCTCGCGCAGCAGGGCCAGCATCTCCAGCAGCCGTCCGGGCCAGGCGGGGTCGGCCGGGACCGAGTCGCCCGCCTCTTCCAAGACCGCCTCGATCAGGCGGTGCTCCTCCTCCAGTGCGGCGATCTTCTCCGGGAAGTCGGAGACCAGGGCGGGGAACAGACCGTGCTCCTCCACCTCGGTGTGCGGGCCGAGTACGGCGGTGATCTCCCGGGCCAGCTCGGCCATGCGGGTGACATCGCCGTCCCGGTGGGCCTCCCGCACCAGGCCGATGAGGTTCACCACCGTCTCGTGCTCACGGGTCAGCTCGTCGATCGATGCCAGGCTCTGGCAGCCGCAGTACTCGCACATCGGGTGTTCTCTCCTCCTGATCGGCCTGATTCGCCTCGTCCGCCCGATCGGGCTTGTCCGCCCGCCGGGTCGGCCCGGATCGCCCGGTCGTCCTGGGCCGGGGGTCAGTGCGGCTGCGGCCGGGCGACGCGGCGGTGGCTGACGGCGCTGCGGACGCCGGTTCCGGTGAAGGTCAGTGCGGCGGCCGCGACCACGCCCAGCAGGAGCAGGCCGATCGCGTACGAGCCGTAGGCGCCGTACAGCGAGCCCATCACCAGGGGCGGCAGGAAGCCGCCCAGACCACCGGCCGCACCCACGATGCCGGTGACCGAGCCGACCTGGTTGGCCGGAGCCAGCAGGGCCACCAGGGCGAAGACGGCGCCGCTGCCCGCGCCGAGCGCGGCGGCCATGGCGAGGAACGCGATCGTTCCGGTCGGCGCCAGCGTCGGGGTCAGGGACTGCACGAGGGCACCGACGATCACCACGCCCAGCGCCACCGCGAGCACGCGCACCGGGCCGATACGGTCCGACAGCCAGCCGCCGACCGGCCGCATCGCCACGGCCAGCAGCACGAACCCGGCCATCCGGTTCGCGGCGTCCGCCTGCTCCAGGCCGTAGCCGGTCTTCAGGTAGGTGGGCAGGTAGACGGAGAAGGCGACGTAGCCGCCGAAGCAGACCGCATACAGCGCCGAGGCCTGCCAGGTGATGCCCAGCTTGCAGACAGCGGCCAGCCGGCGGCCCAGGGGCTCGGACGGCACCGTGCGTCCGGGTGCGTCCCGCAGCACCAGTGCGGCCACGACCGCGTAGACGGCGAGGCACGCCGCGGTGATCAGGAATGGGTTCGCCATGCCGTTGGCCTTGACCAGCTTCACCGTGGTCAGGGCGCTGATCGCGGTGCCGCCCATGCCCATGCCGAAGATGCCGATCGCGAAGCCGCGCCGCTGCGGCGGGAACCAGGCGTTGACGAAGGGCACCCCGACCGCGAACGCGGTGCCGCCGATGCCCAGGAAGAACCCGCCCAGCAGCAGCGCCGCCAGCGAGTCGTGCCCGGCCAGGCCCAGATAGAGCACCGGGACGATGGTCGCGGCCGACACCAGCGGGAACATCACGCGGCCGCCGAACCGGTCGGTCAGCGCCCCCACGGGTATGCGCCCCAGTGAGCCGACCACGACCGGCACCGCCACCAGCAGTGACTGCTGGAACGAGGACAGGTCCAGGCTGTCCTTGAACCGCGGGCCCAGCGGGCTGAGCAGCGCCCAGGCCCAGAAGTTCACGGCGAAGCCCACCGTGGCCAGCGCCAGCATCAGCCATGCCCGCCCGGACACGGGAGCGGCGTCCGTCGCCTGCATGTCCTTCTTGTTCTTCGACGGCTCCAGCATGCCGCCTGTCCCTTCGCTCTGTGGTACGGCAACGGGTTCCCACCCGAACCGCGGGCTTCTGATTCACCAACCAGCCCGATTGCCACTATCCGCACCCGGGTACTCCGCCGAGGAGGGGCCGACGGTCCCTGTGCCCGGCCCCACGGTCCCCCGCCGCCGGCCCGGCCGTCCCCGGTCCGATGGGCCAGGAGTCCCGGCGACGGGGCACGGACGCGCGCGGCGGGGCAGATGTGGGCCGACCGGCCCTAACGGCGGTGCGCGGTGCCCCGCGACGATGGGGGGATGTTGCAGAACGACAGCTTTCGCTCGATGGACCGGCAGGAGTGCCTGCGGCTGCTCGCCAAGGTGCCGGTCGGTCGTGTCGTGTACACCCGGCACGCCCTTCCCGCTGTACTTCCGGTGAACTTCGCCCTGGACACGGACTCGTCCGTGCTGCTGCGCACCTCGGCGGGATCGGACCTCGTGCGGGCCGTCGACGGATTCGTGGTCGCCTTCGAGGCGGACGAGTTCGATGCCGAGAGCCGGTCCGGCTGGAGCGTGGTCGTCACCGGACGGGCCACCCTGGTCACCGATCCCGCCGAGCACGAGCGCCTGATGCGGACCGGGCCCCGCTCCTGGATGCCCATCCAGGAGGACGTCTTTCTCCGCATCGAGTCGGCGATGGTCACGGGACGGGAACTGACGGATCTGCACGGCACCGGCTGAGCCCTCCGGGTGAGCCGTGAGCCCACCGGGTGAGCCGCCAAGTGGCCGGACGCCAAGTGGTGAGCCGGCAAGTGGTGAGCCGGCAAGTGGTGAACAGCCATGTGGTGTACAGCCATGTGGTGTACAGCCATGTGGTGAGCCGGCCGGGCCGTCGGGCCGACCGGCTCCTGTCCGGCCGGCTCCTGTCCGACGGGCCGCGACGGCCCGGGTGACTCACCCGGAGTTCCGCGTGTCCTCCTCCGCCTCCCTGTGCCAGGCGTCCCCGTCCGCGTCCTGCGTGTCTTGCTGTGAGTGCGAGAGGGGCGGGACGGGACGGGTCTCGGGGTGGGTCTGCGGCAGGGCGGTCGCGCGTGGGGTGCGGCCGCCGTCCGGGCCGTAGCCGAAGCGGATCAGCAGATGCGGGCAGCAGCGGTGCCGCGGTCCGGCCATCGCCGCCCGCAGGTCCGGCCACTCCATCCCCTGGTGCAGCATCGAGGTGCGCACCCCGTGCCGCGTGGCCACCAGCAGCGCGCGCTCCAGCGCCTGCCCGGCCCGCAGCCAGTCCACCCGCCGGTCCAGCGGGGTCCACAGCAGGGCCACCTGCGCGTGCCGTTCGAAGCGCAGGGCGGGCAGGCGCAGTCCGCGCAGCGGGCCGGTGAAGTCCCGCATCGGCATCCGCCCGGCCGGGTCCCTGGGGCCCAGCGAGGTGAGCGGAATCCCGTAGGGGACGTGCGCGTCCGGGACGGTGACCCAGGTCCGCGCCTCGGCCGCGCGGGCCGGATCGGCGGCGTTGCGCGCCTCGGCCAGCGCGGTCAGCCGCAGCAGGCGCCGGGTTCCGGCGATGTCGGGGACGTCCAGGTGCGCGCCCTCGACCCGCGCCGCCGTGACCATCTCCGCCACGATGTGGTCCGGCACCGGCCGGCCGGTGAACGGCATCCGGCTGGTGTGACGTCGTGCGACGGCCTCGTACAGGTCGCCGTCGGACGGCCACACCTCCGCCGCCGATCCCGCCAGCCGTACGGTGGCGAGCAGGTCGGGGTCGTCCGGGTCGGGCAGCAGCCGTACGACGGGGTCCCAGCCCAGGTGCGCGGCGGCCACCCGGAGGTTGAAGACGGCCGCACCCACGGACAGGTGCTGGGCGCGCAGGTACGGGTCGCTCAGCGGCAGTCGCCGTGCGCGGTCCGCGCGGACGTGGATCGAGCGGGTGTCCGCGTCCATGCCGAACCGCCACGGCTGGGTGTTGTGGATCGACGGCGCCGCCACGGCCGCGTACAGCAGGCTCTCCAGGGCAGCCGCGTCGACTTCGGGCGTCTGCATGACGGCTCCTTCCGGGGCTTTGTGGGCTCCCATTCGTCCGGTTCAACCCTCCGTCGCGGGCCCGGCGCGGGGCGAGGGCTCAGCGGTCCCTTCGCGGGGCCGCAGGTCCCGGGCCCGCGTCCGACCGGCCCGGTCGGGGATGCACCGTTCGGGGGGACCAGTCGGGTGGCCGACCGGTCTGGGGGCGACCGGTCTGGGGCGGACCAGTCGGGTGGCCCGGCCGGGTGGCCCACCGGCCGGGGGCGGACCGGTCGCACGGTGGCCGGGTCAGGTGGCGGGCAGGGCGGTGGCGAGCAGGACGACGCCGAGGGAGCCGGCCAGCGAGGCCACGGCCAGGGCCCGGGCGAGTTCGGCGCGGCCCTTGGAGTACGCCCAGCCGTGCGCGGCCGCCGCGAGCATCACCAGGACGAACAGGCCGAGCTTGGCGGCGAGGGTGCGTCCGTAGCCGGGTTCGGCGAGCGAGGCCCAGGTGACGCCCTTGTGCCGGGCGAGGGCCCAGCCGGTGCCCAGCTGCACCGGCAGGAACAGCGCCCCCGTCAGAATGCCGAACCGTCGCCCCACGTCTGCGGCGAAGCGCTCCCGGGTGTCCTCGGACAGCATCCGGCGGGACAGCGGGAGCACCACCAGCGACAGCGCCAGCTGGCCTCCGACCCAGAGCACGGCGCCGGTCACGTGCAGGAAGCGCACCAGCTGCCACAGGCCCACCCCACCCATCACTTCACCTCCACCATGCCGTGCGCCCCGGCCTCGGCACGGCGCATGTCGTGGTCGACGAACGAGTAGTGGCCGGCCTGCGGGAACACCGTCTCGACGAAGCCGCCCTGGGCCGGTGCCAGGTCCAGAGCCTGGGAACCGCCCGCGTCCTTCGGCCTGAGCAGGTAGGCGCCCTCCTTGTAGACGGTGTCGAAGACGGTGCCCACGACATGGAAGGAGACGCCGTCGCTCGGCCCGGCCGCGACCACCCAGAAGCGGACCCGCTGCCCGGCGCGCGCGGTCAGCGGCGCCTTGGCGTACTGGTCGGCGACGCCGTTGAACATCCAGGCGTCCGGGGTGTCCGCGCGCATCTTCGCGACCTGGGCGGCGCTGCCCGGTGTGCCCAGGTACAGCTCGGAGGAGACCAGCACGTACTCCTGGTCGGCCCTGGCCAGGCCGGGCGGATCGACGACGACCGCTCCGTACATGCCGTTTCCGATGTGCTGGAGCATGGGCATGGTGCTGCAGTGGTACAGCCACGCCCCGGCCCGGTCGGCGCGGAAGCGGTAGACCAGCCGCTGCCCGGGCTGGATGGTGCGCATCGGACCGTCCGGGGCGAGCGCGCCGGCGTGGAAGTCGATGCCGTGGCCCATCGTGGGGTCGTCGTTGACGAGGGTGACCTCGAAGAAGTCGCCGACCCTGCCGCGCAGGGTGGGTCCGGGGGCGGTGCCGCCGAAGGTCCACATCTGCTGCTTCACGCCCGGGGCCACCTCGACCGTGCGGTGGGAGACGTGCAGTTCGATCTTGTGCACCTTGGCGGCTGCCGCCGCGGGCAGGGCGGCGGAGCGCGGGTGCCAGCCGGCCGAGAAGCCGGCGGCGAGGTCGAGACCGGGGCTCGCCGTGGTGGTCGTGGAGTGGCCGGTGTGGCCCTGTGCGCCGCCCATGTCACCCATGTCACCCATGGCGCCCTGCATGTCACCCATGTCCCCCGTGCCGCCCGCGCCGGCCTGCGTGCCGCCCGGTGCGGTGCCGCTGACGACGATGTCCAGGGTCATGCCGGCGGCACGGTGGCCCGGCACCGTGCACCACGCCCTGCGGCCGGTGGTGACCGTGCCGAGGTCGAGGGTGCGGGACTGCCCGCCGGAGAGCAGCGAAGTGGCGGGGCCGTCCTCGACCTTGAGGTCGTGCCGCTGTGCGTCGCGGTTGGTGACCCGAAGGCGCAGGGCGGTGCCCCGGGCGACCTCGATCCGGCTCGGGACGATCCGCATGTCGCGCAGGGAGACGGCCACCGTACGGGTGGTGGTGGCGACGCCGCCTCCCGCCGGGCCCGCTGCATTGTCCGAAGTCCCGCCCGCGCTCCCGCTGTTCGCCACCAGCACCGCCAGTACGGTGACGACCGCACCCGCGGCCGTGCCGAGCAGCGCGGGCAGCGGGGACGGCGTGTCCGGCCGGTCGCGGCGGGCCAGTACGGCCACGACAGGGGCGAGGAACGCCACCACGGCCGTCGCGGCAAGCACGGTCCCCACCGTCGCGGCGGGGTCCGGCAGTGGCAGGGCGAGCAGGGCGACGGCCAGGTTGAGGGCGGCCAGCCGGGGCGCCCAGGCCCGCTCCAGCACCGCGCGGAGTCCGGCCCGCTCCTTCGGACCGCCGGACAGGACGATCGGCAGCAGATACGTCAGCGCGCCGACGAGGACCTGGGCGACGAAGCCCAGGAGGAGCAGCGGGACAAGGGTGTCGACGCCGTTCTGTGCGGCCGCCGGGGTGTGGGTGGCGAACAGGACGAGGTCGGCGGTCACCGCGATGGCCAGCCACGCGGCGGACGCGGCCAGCGTCCAGGCGGCCGCGGCCGAGACCGGCCTGCGGCCGCGCCGCACGGTGACCACGAACAGCCGCACGGCGAGTGCGACTCCGCCGGCGTAGGCGGCGAGCCCGGCCACCACCGCGGCGCGCCATACGGCCCCCGGCCCGGCCGCCAGGCCGGCCGCCGCGGCCGCCAGGCCGCCGCCGGTGAGCGCCAGCAGCCGGCGGGCCGCCCGCGTGGTGCTGTCGTGCATGCGGACGCCGAGGACGGTGGGCCAGAGCATGAGCAGAGTGCCCAGGACGGGCAGACCGATCCAGCCGAGCAGGGCGAGGTGGATGTGGGCCAGCCGCAGCCCGGAGTGCAGGCCCACGGGTGCGGTGCCGGTGCCGAGCAGCCCGCCGAGTACGGCGGCGGCGACCAGGGCCCCCGCGGCGGCCCGGTAGAAGTCGGCGATCGGGGCCAGCCGGCCGCCCAGCGCGCCCCGGCCCAGCCGTACCAGCACGACCAGGTGCGCGGTGACGGCGGTGATCAGGCCGGCGGCGGCCGTGCCGGTGAGCACGGGCAGGTCGGTCCACACGCCGAGGATCACCCCGGCCACGGCCAGGTTGACCCCGTACAGCCGCACCGCGCTCCACCGCCGGTCGGGCAGCCGGGCGTGCAGCATCGCCACCGCGAAGTGCTCGCTCCAGACGACGATCGCGCTGGTGGCCGCGCCCAGCAGGAAGAGGTGGATGGCCAGCCAGCGGGCGACCGGCAGGGTCCCTTGCGCGGTGGCCGCGAGCAGGGCGAGGCCCGCCCAGCCGGCGACCAGGATGTGCGCCCGCAGATGGCGTGCCCGCAGGGCGGACTGCTTGAAGCGGCTGGGACGGGCACCACCGCCGTCGCCCGGCTGGATGAGCGGGAGCTGTCTGCGTCCGTCCGTCCGGGGCCCGTCGTCGACTCCGCTCACGACTTTCCTCGCTGTAGTGCCCGCCGGTCGCCGTTTCCGTCGCCGTTTCCGTCGCCGTTTCCGCTGCCGTCGCCGTTTCCGTCGCCGCGCCGCGCCGCCGGCCCGGACAGCAGCTCGGCCAGTTCCCGCTGGTGCGGGAAGGACCCGGGGACGTAGCCGCACCAGGGTTCCTCGGCGTAGGGGTCGCCGGTCAGGCCGTAGGCGCGGGACCGGGAGCCGCCGCAGACCCGGCGGAACTCGCAGGAACCGCACCGGCCGCCCAGCCGGTCGGCGTCGCGCAGGCCGGTGAACAGCTCGGAGGTGCGGTAGATCTCGGTCAGCGGCCGTTCGCGCACGCTGCCCGCGCCGAGCGGCAGGAACCCGCTGGGGTGCACGGTCCCGATGTGCGAGACGAAGACGAAGCCGCGGCCGGCGTTGACGTCGAGGGGCGGCCGGCGGGCCCTGCGTCCGCCGTCGGCCAGACCCAGTTCGGCCGTCCGGTCGCGCAGCCGGCGGTAGAGCGGGCCCAGCCCGAGCACGCTCTCGTGGTCCTCGCCGCGGTCGGCGAGGATGCGCCGTTGCAGGGCGACGCGACGGAAGTGGTGGGCCTCGGTGGTCTTGGCGGGCACGGTCAGGCCGACGTCGTACACGAAGTTCAGGACGTCCTCGGTCTCCTGGGCCGTCAGTACGCCAAGTGCGGTGCCCCGTCCGGTCGGTACCAGCAGGAAGGCGCTCCACAGCATCGCGCCGTGGGCGTGCACCAGGCGCACGACGTCGGGCAGGTCGTGCAGGTTGTGGCGGGTGACGGTGGTGTTGATCTGCACCTTCATGCCCAGGGCGCGGGCGGCGTCCCAGGCGTCGAGCGTCCAGCGGTAGACGCCGGGCACGCCCCGGAAGCCGTCGTGCAGTTCGGGGGTCGAACCGTCCAGGCTGAGCGAGAGTCCGGCCGCACCCGCCTCGTGCACCTCGCGCAGCCGCTCGGGCGTGAGCGTCGGGGTGCCCGAGGGCGAGACGGCGACGCGGACGCCGGCCTCCTTGCCGTATGCGACGAGTTCGAGCAGGTCGGGCCGCTGGAACGGGTCGCCGCCGGTGATCACGAACAGCGGGGCCGGGTGCCCGAAGGCGGCGATCTGCCGCATCAGGTCCTTGGCCGCCTCCGTGTCCAGCTCCAGGGGGTCGCGGTCGGGAACCGCCTCGGCCCGGCAGTGCAGACAGGCCAGCGGGCAGGCCCGGGTGGACTCCCAGATCACGATGAACGGCCGGTCCGCCACGTCCTGGTGCTGCCGGCGGACCACGGTCCCGCCGGTGGCCGCCTGCCCACCACCGGACACCCGCGCGCGACGTGGCGCGGGCGCGCCCGCTGCCGCCCGCCCGGCACTGTCCGCCGGTCCGTGGCCGGGTGCCCGCCCGTCGCTCTCCGCCGGCCCGGGCTCGACTGCCTGCCCGGCACGCATCACCGGTGCGTCCACGGCCGCCCGCCCGGCAGGCGCCGCCGAGCCGTCCCGGGCGGACCGCCCGGCACGCGGCGCATGGCGGTCCGCGGCCGGAAGGCCGCCGCCGGACGCCGCCCCGTTCCGGGGCGGCCGGCCCGGGGTCACCGGTGGTCCGTACGGATGTGTCCGGCCGGCCGGGAGTCAGGGCAGACATGGCCGGCGGCCGGACGGGGACCGAATCGGAGGGCGGCACATGTCGTACGCCGTGTCTGCCCCGGCCTGGGACGGGGGATGGGGCCGGGCCGGCACTGGGTGCGGTGGTACATGCGCTGCCTCCGATTCGATCAGCGCCAGCTTGCACCGCGCGGGGCGGGTCTCCGGGCCGCCGAGAGGCCCTCGCTGCAGGGCCATTGGTCCCTGACCCGGTGGGCGGGCCGGGGCCTTTGGGCTGCGGGCGGGGGGCCTTCGGCCCAAGGATCACCAGGTGGGGGGACCTCTAGCGTTCCCTGCCATGGAGAACGACGAAAACGCACGGCAGCGGGAGCCGCGTGCCGGAGAGGGCTGGCCGCTTGCCGCCCGCCGGCTGCTCACCCGTAGCGAGGTCTCCGCCGACGGGCGCGCCGTCTTCGGCGAGAACGACGGCAAGTGGGAGGGCTTCTACCGGGACCGCTGGGCCCATGACAAGGTCGTGCGCTCCACGCACGGCGTGAACTGCACCGGGTCCTGCTCGTGGATGGTGTACGTCAAGGACGGCATCATCACCTGGGAGCACCAGGCCACCGACTACCCGTCGATCGGCGCGGACTGCCCCGAGTACGAGCCGCGCGGCTGCCCGCGCGGCGCCTCGTTCTCCTGGTACACCTACTCCCCCAGCCGGGTGCGCTACCCGTACGTGCGGGGTGCGTTGCTGAAGCTGTGGCGGGAGGCCCGGCGCCGGCTCGGGGATCCCGTGGCGGCATGGGCGGAGATCACCGGGGATCCGGCGAAGGCGCGGGCGTACAAGCGGGCCCGCGGCAAGGGCGGGCTGGTACGCGCGGACTGGGACGAGGTGGCCGAGCTGGTGGCCGCCGCCCATGTCCACACCATCAAGGCCCACGGCCCCGACCGGGTGGCGGGCTTCTCGCCGATCCCGGCGATGTCCATGGCGTCCTTCGCGGCCGGCTCCCGGTTCATGTCGCTGATAGGCGGCACGCTGCTGTCGTTCTACGACTGGTACGCCGACCTGCCGGTCGCCTCGCCGCAGGTGTTCGGCGACCAGACGGACGTCCCCGAGGCGGCCGACTGGTGGAACGCGGGCTACCTGGTGATGTGGGGTTCCAACATCCCCGTCACCCGGACCCCGGACGCGCACTTCCTGACCGAGACCCGCTACAACGGCACCAAGGTCGTCGCGGTCAGCCCCGACTACGCGGACAATGTGAAGTTCGCCGACGAGTGGCTGGCGCCGCACCCGGGCACCGACGGGGCGCTGGCGATGGCCATGGGGCATGTGATCCTCCGCGAGTTCCTCGTCGACCGCGAAGTGCCCTACTTCCGCGACTACCTGCGGACGTACACCGACGCACCGTTCCTGGTGACCCTGCGCGAGAGCGCGCACGGGCTCGTCCCCGGCGGCTTCCTGACCGCCGCCGACCTCGGCGGCGAGGCCGCGAAGAACGCAGAGCACGCGAAGAACGCAGAGCAAGCCGAGCACGCCGAGGACTCGGAGAACGCCGAGTTCAAGACGGTGCTGCTGGACCGGGCCACCGGCGAGCCGGTGGTCCCGGGCGGCTCGCTCGGCTTCCGGTGGGGGGAAGCCGGGCGAGGCCGCTGGAACCTCGACCTGGAGGGCGTGGAGCCCGAGTTGAGCCTGCTGGAGCGGGCCGACGAGACGGTCGAGGTCGCACTGCCCCGGTTCGACGAAGGGGCCACCGAGGGCGGCTCGGTGATGGTGCGCGGGGTGCCCGCCCGGCGGCTCGGCGGGCACCTCGTCACCACCGTCTTCGATCTCATGCTCGCCCAGTACGGTGTGGCCCGGCCCGGTCTGCCGGGCAGCTGGCCCGCCTCGTACGAGGACGCGAGCCAGCCGTACACGCCGGCCTGGCAGGAGACCATCACCTCCGTCCCGGCCGAGCAGGCGGCCCGGATCGCCCGGGAGTTCGCCCGCAACGCCGAGCGTACGAACGGCCGGTCGATGATCGCGATGGGCGCGGGCACCAACCACTGGTTCCACTCCGACACGATCTACCGGGCCTTTCTCGCACTGACCACGATGACCGGCTGCCAGGGCGTCAACGGCGGCGGCTGGGCGCACTACGTGGGGCAGGAGAAGGTCCGTCCGCTGACCGGCTTCCAGCACCTGGCGTTCGCCTTCGACTGGCAGCGGCCCACCCGGCACATGGCGGGCACCTCCTACTGGTATCTGAACACCGACCAGTGGCGCTACGAGGCCTTCGGCCCCGACGAGCTGGCCTCGCCGCTCGGCGCGGGCCGGTTCAAGGGCAAGGCGTTCGCGGACTGCCTGGCGCAGGCCGTGCGGCTGGGCTGGACGCCGGGCCACCCCGGCTTCAACCGCAACCCGCTGGACCTGGCCGACGAGGCGGCGGCCCAGGGCCGCGAAGTCGCCGAGCACATCGTGGACGAACTGAAGTCCGGGCGGCTGCGGTTCGCCGCCGAGGACCCGGACGACCCGGCCAACTTCCCCCGGGTGCTGACCGTGTGGCGGGCGAACCTGCTGGGCTCCTCCGGCAAGGGCAACGAGTACTTCCTGCGCCATCTGCTGGGCACGGACGCGGCGGTCCGCTCCGCCGAGACCCCGCCCGGGGAGCGTCCCGAGGAGGTGGTGTGGCACGAGGAGGCCCCCGAGGGCAAGCTCGACCTGCTGGTCTCCATGGACTTCCGGATGACCTCCACCGGCCTGCTCTCCGACGTGGTCCTGCCGGCCGCGACCTGGTACGAGAAGGACGACCTGTCCAGCACGGACATGCACCCCTTCGTGCACGCCTTCACCCCGGCCATCGCCCCGCCCTGGCAGGCCCGCACCGACTACGACACCTTCCTGACCATCGCCGACCGGTTCAGTGAGCTGGCCGCCGAACACCTGGGCACCCGCACCGACGTCCTGGCCGTTCCGCTGGCGCACGACACCCCGGACGAACTCGCCCAGCCGGGCGGGGTGGTCCGGGACTGGAAGACCGGCGAGTGCGAGCCGATTCCGGGCCGGACGATGCCGAAGCTGGTCGTGGTCGAGCGGGACTACGCGGCCGTGGCGCAGAAGATCCGGGCGGTCGGACCTCTCCTGGACACCCTGGGTACGACCACCAAGGGCATCACCGTCCACCCGGACCGGGAGATCGAGGAGCTGCGGCACCGCTGCGGAACCGTGCGGGACGGGATCGCCGCCGGGCGTCCCGCCCTGGCCACCGCCACCGACATGTGCGAGGCGATCCTCGCGCTGTCCGGCACCACCAACGGCCGCCTGGCGACCGAGGGTTTCCGGGAGCTGGAGCGGCAGACCGGCAGCGAGGGCCTGGTGGAGCTGGCCTCCGAACGCGAGGCCGAGCGGATCACGTTCGCCGACACCCGCACCCAGCCCCGCTCCGTGATGACCTCGTACGAGTGGTCGGGCTCGGAGACCGGCGGGCGCCGTTACTCCCCCTTCGTGATCAACGTCGAGCACAAGAAGCCCTGGCACACCCTCACCGGCCGCCAGCACTTCTTCGTCCAGCACGACTGGATGGCCGAGCTGGGTGAGCAACTGCCCGCGTACCGGCCGCCGTTGAACGCGATCCGGCACTACGGCGACGAGCATCTGAACGAGGACGGCCGGGCGGAGGTCACGGTCCGCTACCTGACCCCGCACTCCAAGTGGTCCATCCACTCGAACTACCAGGACAACAAGTACATGCTCGACCTGTCCCGCGGCGGCCCGGTGATCTGGATGTCCAACGCCGACGCCGAGAAGATCGGCGTCAGGGACAACGAGTGGATCGAGGCGTACAACCGCAACGGCGTCGTCGCCGCCCGCGCCGTGGTCACCCACCGGATGCCCGAGGGCACCGTGTACATGTACCACGCCCAGGACCGCAACGTGAACGTGCCGAAGACCGAGGTCAGCGGCAAGCGCGGCGGCATCCACAACTCGCTGACCCGGCTGCTGCTCAAGCCGACCCACCTGGCGGGCGGCTACGCCCAGTTCACCTACGCCTTCAACTACTACGGCCCGACCGGCAACCAGCGTGACGAGGTCACCGTCATCCGCCGCCGCAGCCAGCAAGTGGAGTACTGAGATGCGCGTGATGGCACAGATCGCGATGGTGATGAACCTCGACAAGTGCATCGGGTGTCACACCTGTTCGGTCACCTGCAAGCAGACCTGGACCAACCGCACCGGCGTGGAGTACGCCTGGTTCAACAACGTCGAGACCAAGCCGGGCGTCGGCTATCCGCGCCGCTACGAGGACCAGGACCAGTGGAAGGGCGGCTGGACGCTGGACCGAAAGGGACGGCTGGTGCTGCGCTCCGGCGGCCGGGTCAAGCGGCTGCTGTCGCTGTTCTCCAACCCGGACCTGCCGGCCATCGAGGACTACTACGAGCCGGTGACGTACGACTACGACAACCTGGTCAGCGCCCCGGCTGGCCCGGACATGCCGGTCGCCCGCCCCCGCTCGGTCCTCACCGGCAAGCCGACCTCCATCACCTGGGGCGCCAACTGGGAGGACGGCCTGGGCGGTGCGCCCGAGCACGCGGGCGGCGACCCGAACCTGAGCGGCGCGTGGGCCGAGAAGGTCAAGTTCGAGTTCGAGCAGACCTTCCTGTTCCATCTGCCCCGGCTGTGCGAGCACTGCCTCAACCCGGCCTGTGTGTCGGCCTGCCCGTCCGGCGCGATGTACAAGCGGGTGGAGGACGGCATCGTCCTGGTCGACCAGGACCGCTGCCGTGGCTGGCGGATGTGCGTGACGGCGTGCCCGTACAAGAAGGTGTACGTCAACCACGCCACCGGCAAGGCGGAGAAGTGCACGTTCTGCTTCCCGCGCATCGAGGCGGGGCAGCCCACGGTCTGCTCGGAGACGTGCGTGGGCCGGCTGCGCTACCTGGGGCTGCTGCTGTACGACGCCGACAAGGTGGGCGCAGCCGCGGCGACCCCGGACGAGCGGGACCTGCTGGACGCCCAGCGCGACGTCTTCCTCGACCCGTCCGACCCCGAGGTGATCGCGGCGGCCCGGGAGGCCGGCATCCCCGAGGACTGGCTGGACGCCGCACGCCGCTCCCCGGTGTACGCGCTGGTGTCGAAGTACAAGGTGGCGCTCCCCCTGCATCCGGAGTACCGCACACTGCCGATGGTCTGGTACGTGCCGCCGCTCTCCCCCGTCCTGGACGCGGTCACCGTCGCGGGCGGCAACCAGGACGACCCCGACCATGTGTTCGCCGCCGTCACCCGGCTGCGCATCCCGCTGGAGTACCTGGCGGAGCTGTTCACCGCCGGGGACACCGACGTGGTCGCGGGGGTGCTGATGAAGCTGACCGCGCTGCGCTCGTACATGCGGGAGCGGACCCTGGGCGAGGCAGGCGACGAGGCCGCGATCGAGGCCGTCGGGCTGACCGCCCGGGAGGCGGAGGACCTGCACCGGCTGCTGGCGGTGGCCAAGTACAAGGACCGGTACGTCGTCCCGGCCGCCCACAAGGAGGACGCGGCCGCACTGACCGCCATGGAGAACCGCTGCCCGGTGGAGAGCTCCGGTGAGCCCGCCGAGCGGAAGGTCATGCTCGGCATCCCCACCCTGCGCCGCCGCAACCCCGAAGCCCCCGCCGGAGGCCGCCCGTGAGCCCGCTGCCCGCCACCGTCCCCGCCATCGTGCGCACCCGGCTGCGGGCGGCCGTGCGCCGCCCGTCCCGGCTCACGCCCGAGGAGGTCCAGGACCGGGCCCTGCTGCTGCGGCTGCTGTCGCTGCTGCTGCAGTACCCGGACGCGGAGCTGGCCGCCGCGCGGCCCACCGTGGTCGCCGCCGTCCGGGCGCTGCCCCCGTCCCCGGCCGCCGCCGAACTGGCCGCCTTCACCGGCTGGTTCACCGACCAGGAGCCGGAGGCGCTCGAGCGGCACTACGTCGAGATGTTCGACCTGCGCCGCAAGAGCAGCCTCTACCTCACCTACTACCTGCACGGCGACACCCGCCGCCGGGGCATGGCCCTGCTCACCCTGGGCCGGCGCTACCGGGCCGCGGGCTGGGAGACCGGCGGCGGTGAACTGCCCGACCACCTGCCGGTGGTGCTGGAGTTCGCCGCGCTGTCCGGGCCGGGCCCCGGCGAGGCCCCGCTGCGCCAGCACCGGCGCGGACTGGAACTGATCCACCGGGCGCTGACCGACGCGGACTCGCCCTACCGCCACCTGCTGGCGGCGCTGCTCACCCTGATGCCGCCGGCCACCGAGGCCGACCTCGCGGCCGTGGCCGAACTGGCCGCGGAGGGACCGCCGAACGAGGACGTCGGCCTGGACCCGTACGCGGGCGGCAGCTTCGCCCCGCCGGGCACCTTCGCCCCGCCCGGCACCTTCGTCCCGCCCGACCAGGCCCCGCCCACCCTTGTGCCACCCTTCACGTCGTCTCCGGATGGTCCTCGATGAACGCTTCAGGAACCGACCTCCTGCTCTGGGTCGCCTTCCCCTACATCTGTCTGGCCGTGTTCGCCGTCGGGCACGTCTGGCGCTACCGGCAGGACCAGTTCGGCTGGACCTCGCGCACCAGCCAGTTGCTCGAGCACCGCTGGCTGCGCTGGGGCAGCCCGCTGTTCCACCTCGGGGCGTTCATGGTGATCGCCGGGCACGTGGTCGGGCTCGCGGTCCCGGCCTCCTGGACCGAGGCCGCCGGGATCAGCGAGCACACCTACCACACCACCGCCGTGTGGGCGGGCTCGGTCGCGGGCGTCGCCATGGTGACCGGGCTCGGCATGCTGTGCGCCCGGCGGCTGCTGACCCGGCGGATCCGGCTCGGCACCGACCGCAGCGACAAGGTCCTCTTCCCGCTGCTGTCCGCCACCGTGCTGCTCGGCATCTCCGCCACGGCAGCGCACAACGTGTTCGGCGGCGGCTACGACTACCGGGAGACCGTCTCGGTGTGGTTCCGCGGCGTCTTCACCCTCCAGCCGCAGCCGGAGGCGATCTCCGGCGCGCCGCTGCTCTTCCAGCTGCACGCGCTGAGCGCCTGTCTGCTCTTCGCGGCCTGGCCCTTCACCCGCCTGGTGCACGTGTGGAGCGTCCCGATCGGTTATCTGGCCCGCCCGTACCTGGTCTACCGGCGCCGGGCCTCCACCCCGCCACCGGTGGCCCACGGCGCCACGCCGTCCGTCCCGCGCGGGACGCACGAGCCGCGCGCCCGGCGCGCCGCGTGAGCGCGGTGCACACCGCACGGCCGGGGTGGCGCATGGGCCTGCTGCTGACGCTCACCGGCGCCGTCGGCTGGCTCGCCGCCTTCCAGCTCGCGGTCGAGGACTGGCGGGTGCTGAAGCACCCCGGCTACCAGCTGCCGTGCGACATCAGCCCGGTGGTGGGCTGCGGCAGCGCCATGGCGAGCGCGCAGGGCAGTCTGTTCGGCTTCCCCAACATGCTGCTGGGCCTCGGGGCGTTCGCGGTCGTCGGCGCCCTCGGCGTGGCCGTCCTGACCGGGGCCCGGCTGCACCGGCTGGTGTGGCTGGCGCTCAACGCGGGGGCTCTGGCCGGGGTGGTGTTCGTGCACTGGCTGATCCTGCAGTCGCTGTACGTGCTCAACCGCATCTGCCCGTACTGCGCCGTCGTCTGGGTCGTGACCATCGCGCTGTTCTGGTACGTCACCCTGCACAACCTCAAGCACCGCGTCATCCCGGCGCCGGCCGGCGGACGGCGCCTGCTCACCCTGGTGCTGGACACCCACTGGATTCTCCTGGCCGCCTGGTACGGGCTGATCGCCGTGCTCGCGCTGACCCGCTTCTGGCCGTACTGGAGCAGCCTGCTGTGACCGGACGGGTCGCCGGGTCGGTGGTCCCGGCAGCAGGGACGTTCGGCCCCATACAGGGACAAAGCAAGAAATTAGGCTGCCCTGAGCAAGGCTTGAGCGAGTGAGGTGACAACGCCGGCGGAAAGCGAGGCACGCGCATGGCGACCACCGGCCACGGAGGGTCCCTTCCCGGGCCCGCCCCGCTACCCGGCGAGGGCCTGGACGCCGGGCGGATGCCCGGTCACTGGCTGCTGGCCCGCCTGGGCAAACGGGTTCTGCGCCCGGGCGGCGTGGAGCTGACCGGGTGGATGCTGGACGCCCTGCGCATCGGCCCGGACGACCGGGTGGTGGAGCTGGCGGGCGGCCTCGGGGCCACCGCCCGGTTGGCGCTCGCCCGGGGCCCGGCCGGCTATACGGCGGTGGACCGCGACCCCGCGGCGGTGGCCGCGCTGAGTGCCCTCACCGCCCCCGGGCGCACCGGAATGCGTGCCGTGCGGGCGGACGCCGCGCACACCGGCCTGCCCGACGGCACGGCCACCGTCGTCTACGGCGAGGCGATGCTGTCCATGCAGCCCGAGCCCGCCAAGCGCCGCATCGTGGCGGAGGCACGCCGCCTTCTCGACGACTCCCGCGGCCGGTACGCCCTGCACGAACTGTGCCTGCTGCCCGACGGCCTGGACCCCGCGCTCGCCGAGCGGATCACCGCGGACCTCGCGGCCGCCATCCACGTCGGCGCCCGTCCCCTCACCCCGGCCGGATGGAGCGGACTGCTCGCCGCCGAGGGCCTGATCGTCACCGGCCGGCGGACCGCGCCGATGGCACTGCTCGAGCCCCGGCGGCTGGTCGCCGACGAGGGGCTCACACACACCCTGGGCATCGCCGGCCGGGCCCTGCGCCATCCGGCGGCCCTGCGCCGGGTGCTGCGCATGCGCCGGGTCTTCCGCCGCCACCGGGCCCACCTGGGTGCGATCGCCCTCGTCGCCCGGCCCACCGCCACCGCGTCCACCACACCCACCGCGTCCGCCGACCGAGGAGGCATTCCCATGCCCGCCACCGTGATCCACGACCTGGCCGCCGAGCTGCCCATCTCCGAGGACGGCACGCTCAGCCGTGTGCTGTACCGCGACGACCGGCTGCGCGTGGTCGGCTTCGCGTTCGCCGCCGGCCAGGAACTGACCGAGCACACCTCGGCGCTGCCCGTCGTCATCCAGGTGATCCAGGGCCGGCTCGACCTGGTCCTCGGCGAGGAGAAGACCGAGGCGCTGCCCGGGAGCTGGATCCATCTGCCGGCCAGACTGCCGCACACGGTACGCGCGACGGAGCCCACCCTCATGCTGCTGACCATGCTGCCCGCCCCGCGCCCCGACGCGGGCTGACCGCCGGTCGACCCGCCGGCCCGGCCCGACGACTGCTCCGACGAGTGTTCCGCCGGCCGATCCGCCGGCCGGCCCCGCGCCAACGGCATGAGAAGCCCCCTGGCGGCCGGACGGTGCCGCCGGGGGGCTTCGTACGGCCACGGGGAGGTGGCCGTCCTGGATCAGCCCTCCGCGTGGGCCAGCCACAGGTCGGGGCCGAAGACCTCGTAGCGGATCCGGCGGGCGGCCACGCCTGCCTTCAGCAGCTGGGTGCGCACGGTGCGCATGAAGGGCAGCGAGCCGCACAGGTAGACGTCGGCGTCGGCGGGCAGCGCCAGCGCGCTCACGTCCATCATGCCGTCGCGGGCGCCGGGTTCCCGGTCCGCGTCCTCCTCGTACCAGAAGTCCGCCCGGGCGTCGGCCAGTTCGCCCACCAGGCGGCGGGTGTCGGCGCGCAGGGCGTGCTCGGCCGGGCTGCGGTCGGCGTGCAGGACCCACACCTCGCGGCCGGAGCCGGTGGCGGCGAGGTGTTCGAGCATGCCGGCCATCGGGGTGCACCCGATGCCGGCGGACACCAGCAGCAGCGGCGCGTCGGAGTCGTCGAGGACCACGTCGCCGAACGGGGCCGACAGGGTGAGCTCGTCACCGGCGCGGACGGTGCGGTGCAGCTGGTTGGAGACCTCGCCCTCGGGCGCCTCGGCCACGCTCCCGACGCGCTTGACGGTGATACGGCGCACCTGGTCGCCGGGGGCACCGGAGAGGCTGTACTGGCGCAGCTGGTGGACGCCGTCGGGCATCAGGACGCGGACGCTGACGTACTGGCCGGCCCGGGCGGGCGGTACGGGCTCGCCGTCGGCCGGGCGCAGCAGGAAGGACACCACGTCGTCGGTCTCCTCCCGGCGTTCGACGACGGTCCACTGCCGCCAGGGGTGCCGCGGGTCCACGCCGGCCTCCTGGTAGAGGCGGGCCTCCCGGGCGATGAGCGCGCCGGCCATCAGCCAGTACACCTCGTCCCAGGCGCCGGCGACCTCGGGGGTGACCGCGTCGCCGAGGACGTCGGCGATGGCCCGGAACAGGTACTTGTGGACGATCGTGTACTGGTCCTCCGTGACGCCGAGGGCCGCGTGCTTGTGCGCGATCCGCGACAGCAGCGCGTCCGGGCGGGCGTCGGGGTCGGCCAGCAGCGCCTGGGCGAAGGCGGCGATGGAACCGGCCAGCGCCTTGCGTTGCTCACCGCTGGCCTGGTTGCCGCGGTTGAACAAGCCGTCCAGCAACTGGGGTTGGTCGGCGAACATCGTGCCGTAGAAGCGAGTCGTGATCTCGTCGAGGGCTCCGCCCACGGCGGGCAGGGTGGCGCGGACGACGGCGGCGGACTCGGGCGAAAGCATGGGTCTCCTCAGGCAGTACGGGCGTTGGGGCGTGCGGCTCACGCATCGCAGCTGCAATTCGTTTATCAGCTGATCAGCCTGCCGCGGGGGTCGTTCCGCCCGATCCAGGCCGAACGGCTGGGCAGATCAGGTCGGTCGGGCCCGGCGGTACGGACGAACCGGGGCCGTACGGCCCTACCCGCCGGCCCGACCGTCCCGACGGCTCCGGGAGCTCCGGCTTTGCTCCCGCCGCCGCACCCTCTTCGCTGCCCGGAGCCCGACGTGCGACGTGCGGCATACGGCGCACGACGTGCGGCATACGTGCGACGCGGGAGGTACGGCGTACGGCGCCCGACGCACGCCATACGGTGCCCGACGTACGGCCTACGGCGCCCGACGTACGGCTACGCCTCCCGCACCCGCTGGGCGATGTCCAGGACTTCGTCGACGGGGCGGCGGGGCGTGGCGGGCCCGCTCGGGCCGTAGCCGAGGCGCAGCACCATCTGGACGTGGCCCTTGCCCGTCACCGGATCGCGGGCCAGCAGGCGCAGGTCCGGGCTCTCCAGCGCGTGGGAGGTCAGGGAGGTGGCGAGGCCGGCCGAGGTGGCCTCCAGCAGGACGCGTTCCAGCGCCTGTCCGGCCAGCAGCCAGTCGGCCCGTGTGTCCCCATGGGTGCTCAGCAGGGCCAGGTGGGGATGCTCTTCGAAGGAGGTGCTGCCGCGATCGGCCACCGGGCGGCGCCCGGCGAAGTCGCGCAACGGCGCCCTGCCGTCGCGCCGGCGCGGTCCGAACGCGTACTCCGGGACGCCGTCGACGGCGGCGTCCGCCTCCGGGCCGATCCGGGTCCAGCGGGTCAGGTCCTCGGTGGCGGCCGGGTCGAGGGCGTCACGGCTCTCCGCGTCCTGGACCAGCTCCAGTACGGCCTCGATGTGCCAGGGCCCGGGGAAGAGCAGCTCGGCGCCCTCCCGGGCCGCCGCCGCCCCGAGCGCCGCGCGGACCTCTTCGGGTACGTCCCGCTCCTCGAAGGGGTACCGGCTGGTGTGCCGCCGGGCGATCGCCGGGTGCAGCCGGCGCAGGTCGGCCGCGTCGTCCCCCGGCGCGCCGTCCGGGGGGCGCGCGGCGGGTGCCGCGAGGCGCACGGCGGCGAGCAGCAGCGGGTCCGACGGATCGGGCAGCAGCCGTACGTCCGTGCCGAGGCCCGCGTGGGCGGCGGCGACGCGCAGGTTGAACAGCGCCGCGCCGCATCCGATGTGCAGGGCCCGGTGGCCGGGATCGGTGCGGCGCATGGCCCGCTGAAGATCGGCGCGCAACTCAAGGGTGTACGCGTCGGTCAGGAAGCGGAATCTCCACGGCTGCGCGTTGTGCATGGAAGGGGCGGCCGTGGCCGCGGCGACCAGCGCGGTCACCGTCCTGACGTCGAGCTGTGGTTCGGGCATCGCAGCCTCCTCGGGCCGGCAGCCGTACCGGATACCAAAACTCCGCTTCTCTCCCGGTCCCAGTCAACTCCGCGACGGCCTGCCCGTACAGGAGCCGACCGGCCCAGAGTCAAGGTCCCGGTGGGCCCGTTCCCGTTACCCCCGCGTCACCCCCGCGTCCCTACCGGTCCGCCATCGGCACCCGCCACTCCAGCACGGTGCCGCCGGTGGACGGGCTGGTCCACTTCAGGTCGCCGCCCAGCTTGCGGGCCCGCTCGGCCATGTTGCGCAGGCCGCTGCGGCGGCCCTCGGCCGGGATGCCGACGCCGTTGTCGGTGACGGTGAGGCGGACCGTCCTGCCGTCCGTCTCCAGCACCACCTCGGCGCGGTCGGCGTGCGCGTGCCGGGCGATGTTGGTCAGGGACTCGGACAGGACCGCGACCACATGGTCGGCGATGTCCCTGGGCACGTCGGTGTCCAGCAGCCCCTCCATGCGCAGGCTCGGGGCGAAGCCCAGGACCCGCCCCGCCTCGCCGGCCACCCGCACGGCTCGTGCCCGCAGGCCGGGGGCGGCCTCGTCGCCGTGCGTGCGCAGGCCGAAGATCGTCGACCGGATGATCTTGATGGTCTCGTCGAGGTCGTCCACGGCCCGCAGGACGCGCTCCTTGGCGCCCGCGTGGTCGATGAAGCGGCCGGCGCTCTGCAGGGTCATGCCGGTGGCGAACAGCCGCTGGATGGCCAGGTCGTGCAGGTCCCGGGCGATCCGGTCGCGATCCTCCAGCAGGGCGATCTGCTCGGCGTCCTGACGGCGCTCGGCGAGCTCCATGGCGACGGCGGCCTGCGCGGCGAAACCCCGCAGCGGGTCGGTCTCCTTCTCGGTGAACGGGGCCCGGCCCGTCTCCCGGACCAGCAGCACCACGCCCCGTACGCCCTCGCCGGTGCCGATGGGCACGGCCACCGCCGGGCCGAGGTCGGCGAACCGCGGCGGGCCCGCCACCGACACCCGCTCGTCGCGGGAGACGTCCAGACTGGTGACGGGAGCGGCGGAGGAGAAGGCGCGGCCGATCAGGCTGTCGTCCACGGGCAGGACCAGTCCGCGGTGCGCGTCCGCCTCCCGGCCGATGGCCAGATCCACGGAGAGCGCGTCGGTGCCCGGCATCGGGACCGCGACCACGGCGAGGGCCGCGCCCGTGATCTCCCGCGCGCGTTCGGCGATCAGCGCGAGCACGTCGTTGGGCTCGCTGCCGGACATCAGGCTGCGGGTGATCTCCGCGCTCGCCTGGAGCCAGCGCTCGCGCAGCCGGGACTCCTCGTAGAGCCGGGCGTTGTCGATCGCCACACCCGCCGCCACGGCCAGGGTCGACAGAACCGACTCGTCCTCCTCGTCGAACTCCAGACCGCCCCGCTTCTCGGTCAGGTACAGATTGCCGAACACCTGGTCCCGCACCCGGATCGGCACGCCCAGGAACGTGCTCATCGGCGGATGGTTGGGCGGGAAACCGTACGACGCCGCGTGCTCGGACAGCTTCGCCAGCCGCAGCGGCTCCGGGTTGCGGATCAGCTCACCCAGGATCCCGTGCCCCTCGGGGTAGGGCCCTATCCGGGCGATGTCCTCCTCACCCACCCCGAAGGTGTGGAACGCGGACAACAGCCGGCCGTCGGGACCGATCACGCCCAGCGCCGCGTACTCCGCGTCCACCAGGGTCGCCGCCGCGTCCACGATGCTGTGCAGCGCCTGTTCCAGTTCCAGCTCCCGGCCGACCGAGAGCACCGCCTCCAGCAGACTGTGCACCCGGTCCCGGGTGCCACGGGCCGCGTCGACGCGGGCCTGGAGTTCCCCCAGCAGCTCGTCCAGCCGCAGCTGCGGCAGCCGCACGCGGGCATCCCCCGACTCCTCGGAGCTTCCCACCGCTGATCCTCCAGGTCCCTTCCGACACACCGACAGCAGACCGCACACGTCATGTGCCACGGTAACGGTCCGGCTCAGGGGACGATACGTGACCAGGCTCGACGGCCGGGGACCCCCGGTCCCACCCGCGGGGCCGGGTGGCCCTGGGCCGCGGCCGCCGCCCGCAGCAGTCTGAAGATCGAGGAATCGATCCGAGGAGTGGAGCACATGACTGCCAGGGACACCGGCACCCACGACGTCACCACCACCGCCGCCGTGCAGGTGCGGGCCGAGGGCGAGGTGGACGCGGACGCGCTCGCCTACATCCAGGAGAAGGTCGGCGCGGCGCTCGACCGCCCGGGGCTGCCGCCCGTCAGCGGCGAGGTGCGGATCGCCCGGGCGGCGGCCCACCACGCCGAGCACCCGTGGACCGCGGCGGCCGAGATCCGGGTGGGCGGCGACCTCGTGGTCGTCCACGCGCGCGAGGCGAGCGCGCACGAGCTCGCCGACCGGCTGCAGGACCGGCTCCGCGCCCGGACGGAACGGGCCGCACACCGCGGGGACGCGGCCCGCAGGTCGGCCACGCCGCCGCCGTGGCGCGGCGGCCCGGAGCGCTAGGAGCAGCGTGCCGTGACATCGCACACCGTCGGCGAGGTGATGACCAGCGAGGTCGTCCAGGCACGCCGGACGACACCGTTCAAGGAGGTGGTCCGGCTGCTGGACCACCACCGGATCAGTGGGCTGCCGGTCGTCGACCACGACGACAAGGTGCTCGGCGTGATCTCCGGAACCGATCTCGTGCGCGAACAGGCGGCCCGGGCCGGCGGAGGCCGCCCGGGCCGGGCCGTCACGGCGGAGGACCTCATGACGACGCCCGCGGTCACCATCCACCCTGAGCAACCGGTCCCGGACGCGGCCCGCATGATGGAGCGTCATGGGATCGAACGGCTGCCCGTGGTGGACGAGGAGGACCGTCTCATCGGCATCGCCACCCGGCGCGATCTGCTACGGGTCTTCCTGCGCACGGACGACGACATCCGCCGCGAGGTGCGGGACGAGGTCGTGGTCCGCGAACTGGGGCTGCCGCCAGAGGCGGTCGACGTCGGCGTCCGGGACGGCGTCGTCACCCTGCGAGGCACCGTCGAACTGCGCACCGACGTCGCGCAGGCCCTCCAGTCGGCATGGCGGATCGAGGGCGTCATCGGCGTCGTCAACCTCCTGAGCCATCGCACCGACGACTGCGCACCGCCCACCGGCCTTCCCAGCTGAGCGACGGCCCGGTGGCGCGTCCTTCGGGCCCGCCGGGAGCACCCTCGAGCCCGCCGGGAGCAGGGGGGCGGGGGGGGGGGGGGGCGCGCGGGCGGGGGGGGGGGGGGGGGGGGGC
>NZ_JBIRST010000039.1:0-47546 GCF_044334385.1 Streptomyces sp. NPDC020801 | reverse complement strand
GCGGGAGCGCCTGATTGGCATTCGCGTTCGGATGGGTCAGGGCGATGTCGGACGAGCGGACCACGTTCGGAACGTCGACGTGGAATGCGCCGTTGCTCCACGCGGTTTGCTGCGGGGTGGCTGAAGCTCCGCTCGCACCGATGGTGACGAGCGACGACGCACAGACGGTGGCCGCCAGCATCAGCCGAACAGCCTTGGACCGTCGCCTGCGGCGACCTCTCGCGATTCCCCCCAGTGGACTGCCACGGCGTTGTGCCGCCATCGACGTCTCCAAATCAATCGATTGACTAGTCAACGCGGGAGTGGCGCTGACCATGGACGGATGGAACGGCGGGTGGTGCGACTTTGACCATCTCGCCGTCGAGGGGTACGCGTATCATCGAGTGATACACGTAGTCAATCGATTGAGCAAAAATCAATGCAGAGGTGCTCGTGTTTCGTGGTTTTGGTTTGGTTATGTTTCGGCGACGGCCCAGGCTGCTCTACCTTCTGAGCCGGGTTGATCGAGCCATTCGTAAGGTTGGGTCACCCAGGGCTGCTGGGTGTGGCTACCAGGCTGGTGCCTTATGTGGCTTACCTCGCTTCGCCGCCCAGCGCCCCACGACGACTCGGCCGCCGATTAGGAAGTGCGAGAAAGTCGCTGCGTAGAGCATTGCCGGCGAGGTGGGCGCGGACCCGGTGCTGCCGCATCCGCGTGGCGACCTCGTCGTGCATGGCCGCGGGCATGACGTCCTCGGGGACGATCCGCCGGGCTTCGGCTGCGACGGCGTCCAGGAAACCGGCCCATGAGCCGCAGCACCCTTCAGTCGCCGGTCGCCGGCCCCGATCAGGCCGAATCCCGGCAACCGCGTGTCGTGCAGCTGTCGCAGGCTCTTCCCCGCCTCCGTCAGAACCTCGCTATCCGGCTTCGGCGGCACGGCCGGGCAGTACGTCCAGCAGCAGGAGATCGTGTGGGAACGCCGGATCCGCCGGCACCAGAACGGCGTGCGGGACCGGCACAGTGGTCTGACGGAGCGTCGACAGCACCGTGGCCTCCCGCTCGATGCCCTCGGCAGCCCCGTATTTCACGATGAGCTCGCGCTCTCCGCAGCGGACGGCGTGGACGACGTTGAGGATCGACCCGGGAAGCGGGTGGAGCGGAACAGCCGGACGCCCCAACGCCCCGCCGTTGCGGGCGAGTAGCTGTTCCACGGGCACCGGGCCCGGGGACTCGTCGAAGGCCTTCAATCCAGGGTTTCTCCTCACCGGTCGGTTCCTCGAACGCCCGGGGGGTGTGCAGATAGGAGTCGTACAACTCGTGCAGGTCCTCGGTGAGATAGCGCGTCTTCCACGGCTTCCGCCAGCTGATGAAGTGGTAGATGGCGGGACGCACCGCCGATGTCTCCCCGGTTATCGACTCCCGGGTGCCCGCCTCGGGTGACTTGCCCGGCCGCTGGACGTAGTGGTTCCACCTGGGGTCGAGCCGGTGCCCGCCGTCGCGCAGGACGACGTTTAAGGGCTGTCCCGCAAAGGCTGGCTAGGTCGCGAGCCGGTGCTGGGCGGGATACTCGCGAGACTCCGGCACGGCAGCTGTGGCAGCCTGCGGACATGCCCGAGCTGCGTGTTCATGCAGGCCGTCACTACGCCGTCCAGTTCCACTACGCCTTGCCGGACGATGCCTGGTGTGTGGAGCTGAGCGAGGCTGTCCCGGCGCCGGCCGCGTGGGCTGAGATTCCCAACGCCGAGACACACCTGCCTGGAGCTGCCTTCCTGGTGGCGGTAATACCCAACGAGGACCCGGACCTGGAGCCGACCGTCCACATCCACAGCCACGACGAGCACGTCATCCCCTACGAGATCATGCGCTGGTTCATGGAGCAGGTGGCCGAGCAGGTTGAACGCTGCCGCCTCGCGTTCGAGCAGGGAGAACCTGAAGCGGTGGAATGATCACGCAGTGACTGGTGTGATCACGGCGTCGGAACCCTCCTGGATAACCCCGTTCAGCGGACTGAGCCCACGGCAGTTCGGCAAGCTGATCACCGCGTTACAACGCAAGGGGGGGCAGATGGCGAAGCGGACGGTCATCTCGGCTCGGTAGTCGTGTGCGGTCAGGTGCCCCTTGCACGACGGCGACGCGCTCCGCACGGACACCCCCTCCCAGCGCCTTCAACCAGAAGATCAGCCCACCCCCTCAGTCAACGTGACAGCGCCCCAGTCGCGCTGTCGACCATGTCAACACCCCATCGCATAAGAGGAGTTTGCCGTAACCGTCGCCGTCGTTCTCCTCACCACCGCACTCGTGCTCGTCATCGCGCTGCCGGCCGCCGTCGGCGCGGGCAAGCTCGCCCGCCTGGACGGCGCCACCTACCCCGCCGCTCTCACCCGCCGCCACCACCTTCGCCGCGCGAGGTGCGCCGGGCTGGTTGCGGGGCGTGCACGGCCGAGGCCGAGGCCGCTGCAGGTGAGGACGTCCCGCCCCGGATAAGAGGCGCGTTCGCCGACGTCGAACGGCACAACCGTGTCCACGCGCTGCGCGCCTTCCACGTGGTACTGGAGGCGCGTGTCTCCGAACGCGCGGCCCTGGGCACGGAACAGCGCGATCGGCGTAGCGTTCGCGGATCTCGTGCGCTGAGCGGCCGGTGATGCGGATGACCGCGTCAAGGAGCTACCCCCGCTGTTGGGGGGAGGACGCCGTCGGCCCGGTCGCCGCAAGCTTGAGCGCCGAGCCATCCCCGCGTGCGCGGGGACGACTCTTTGTGCAGCTGCTGCCCATACGCACTACGCGGCTTGGTCGGTCTTCGGCCCGTCCTGAGCTGGTGTGCACGTGTCCTGGGCAGGGCTGGGGGCCGTATAGAAAACGGACCTGCCCTGCTTGGTCCGCTGGGCCTGGTTCTTGGCCACGAGTCCTTCGAGCGTGGTGCGCACGACGGTGGTCTTGATGCCACGCTCGGGGTGGGCCGCATCGAGCGCGGTGGCGACTTCCGCCGCCGAGCGCGGTTCGTTCTGTTCGGTGAGATGTCTCCGTACGAGCTCGACCAGTGTCGGCTGGGTCGCCTTCGCGGCTACGGCCTGGCCCGCAGACTTCTGCGCGGCCGCCTCCTCGGTCGCCGTGGGGCCCTGCATGCCGGCGGCCTTCTTTGCGCGCGTGCGCTTGCCGGCGCCGGGCTCACCAGAGGTCTTCTTGCGGGGTGCAGGCACTGCTGCCCTGTCCGACGTAGCTGGTGACTGAACCGGTGCAGGTGAAATCCCGAGTGCCTGTTGCATGTTGACCAGCACGGAGTGGTCATGCTGCAGAGCCGCCAGCTGCTCCTGCAGCGCAGCGACCTCCGCGCTGATGCGTCCCTGCTCCTTGATGTTTCGTTCGAGGTCGTTAGCCACCTGGGCGGCGTACTGCGATGTCAGTTCAGAGGTAGCCGTCGTGCTCTGCACCATGGCGTTTTCCTTTCTCGGACTCCTGGCCGCCTATGCCGGACCTTGCAGCAGGCATCAAGCACCACGCTGGTGTCGTCGGGCTGGTGTCTGGCGGCAGCGACTCCAACTGGCTGAGCAGCCCGGCGTAGAGATAGTAGGCGGAGAGGGGAGTCTGTTGTTCCTGGCTTGTTCAATCGACCCCAGACGCCCGGTCTGCAGCGGCATCGGCTTGACATCAGCATTGGGAAGTCCCCTAAGCCCTGGATTTGTCGGAACCGTCGTGTCCGGAGCGGCCGACGCGAGGTCGGCGATGTGGCCCTGGCCAGCTGCGGCTAGATTCCCGGCATGCCTTCACACCTCAGTCGCGGTACTTCGGGCGCCTTCCGGCGCTTCGCTGGACGGCTCGCCCGTGGTTCAGTGGGCCACCCAATGCTTGAAGGGGTTGACTACTGGGAAGAGCTTCGTGAGTCGCCTTCTCAGGCGGAGATCTGCGTCGCCATCTTCGCCAACGTCCTCGAACTGAACGAGCAGGGAGAACCGGTCAACGAGAAGCGCGCTGAGCGCCGGGCTGCGACGTGGCTCTACAGGTACTGCACAGGGGAGCTGCCCCCAGGCGAGCCGGACATCAAGCCATGGGAATGCGAACTTCATCGACCCCGTGCGTACCAGACATTCGATCAGCGCCGGAGCCAGGTGTGACCTTGCCGGCTCGCAGCGGTAATGTGCGGTTATCGGGCGAGCGCAAGGTTGTGGAGCCGCGCGCAACAGGTGCCCATGGTCCCGCGACGCTGGCCGACGATTCGGGGTAGCTACCGGCGGCGCCGTGCGGTGGCCCGGATCTCCGCGCAGTCTTCGGTCCCTGCTGCAGGCAACCGTCCAGCCAACGTTTCAGCCCTGCTGGTACGCCCTCGCGGTGACCCGGGGGTGCTGATCTCGCTCAGCCCGAACCCCACCCGTCCGGGTCACCACTTGATGGCGTTCACCGTGTTGAGGCGTCGGCGGACCGGACGGTGAACTGGACGTTGGTCTTGGAGCCGTAGAACGTCAGGCCCGGCTGCCAGGTGGCCATGCCCAGTGTGCCGCAGCCTGTCGGCGGCGCCGCGGCCTTGGGGTTGGGCACGACCCGGATCGGCCCCTCACCGTTCGCGACGGAGGTGTCGGCCTTGTAGATGAGAACCCGGGAGGAGCAGGCGTCGGAGTCTTGGTGTGCCTTCCTGCGGGCTTCGGCGACGTAGGCGGTGGGTAGGACCGGCCTGCACCACCAGGGGCTTGGTGCCGCCGGTGTACTCCACTCTGGGTATGTCGGCGGGTTTGAGGTTCTGGCACAGATCTTGGGGAGCGGTCGCGGAGGATAATCCCGGACCTTCTCAGCGGCGAGGCGGTCAGATGGCTTGGAGCCGGAAGTTCAGCAGGTTGGTGACATAAGCAGGGGCTGGCGGTTCACGGCGCATTCGGTGCCACCAGAACTCCAGTGCAGGGTGAGTCCGGCCTCACGGCGTCGAGTTCCCGGAGTAAGTGGAGGGCGAAGTTGGTGAGGCCCGGCAGCTGACTGCCGTCGACGGCCTCGATGCAGGCAGGAAGCGGTGGGACCGCGGAGGTGGGCCATCATCTCGCCGAAGTTGCGGACGTGCCCTGTGACACAAGACGGGGCCGAGTCATCTGGACAAGGAACCGCGCAAGTTACCCAACCGCGTGCCATTGATCTGCAACTGGTTCGAAGAGCGCGCCTTCGAACGCAATTGGGTCAACGCCTCCGGCGCACTCCAAGCTGTGCGAGTGCATCGCTTCACCGGTCAGCCCAGCCCATGGGCACCTGCCGCTTCGCTGGAGCGGGGAGGATGCCCTGTCGCCGTGTGCGGCCTCAGGAAGAGGCGGACGGGCTCGGCGCGGGGCTCGCGGAGTATCAAGGGAGTCGGCGGAGGCCTCGACCTTCAGCTCTACGGTGAGCGTTGCATCGCCCGTGGCGGTGATGCGCAGCAGGAAGGTCCCGATGGTGTCGTCCGCGTACAGCTTCGGCAGCTTGAGCAGGCCGTCTGCGTCCGTCTGCAGGTCCGTCAGGGTACGCACGGCCTTGCCGTCGGCGTCCTTGAAGTAGGGGCCCTTGTCGTTCTCGGTCGCGTCGTCGGCCGACTTGACGAGCGTGGCGGTGGCCGCGACCTTGTCCGCGACGGCGCCCTTGTACGTGGCCTTCACCTCGACCTGGTCGGCGAACTCTCCGCCAGGGGTGCAGGTCAGCGCGGTGTCGCTGGTACGGGTGAAGGTGTCGGCGGCGCGCGCGGTGACGCTGGCCGTGTAATCGACGCCCTTGACCGAGCGGCCCACGACGGCCGTGGTGACCTCAAAGGCTCCGGTCTTCTCACCGGCCTGGAGTGCCGGGGCGAGAGCGATGCCCCTGGCGTCCGTAGCGACGGTGGCCTCCCTCTCACCGCCGCTGAAGGTGGCGTCTGTCTCCCCCGTGATGGTGAACCTGACCTCGACGTTTGCGACGGGTTTGCCGGCCTTGGTCTCGGCGCGCGTGCCGATGCGCTCGCCGAATGCGTGGCCGGCCGTCGCGGTGAACTTGGCCGTGCCCGCGTCCGCCAGGTGGTCCACCATGTCGGTGGCCGTCTCCGGGGTCGTCGGCGGGACGGGCGGCTGCGGGCTCTCTCTGCCGTCGCCGGGCTCGTGCGGCTTCGGATGCGGCGTGTCGGACGGCGGGTCCGAGGGCTTCGGGGACTTGCCGTGCGGGGTGCTGTCGTCGCTGCGGTGATCCGGCACCGGGCCTGTGCCATCGGGCACGGTGTGGGTGCCCTTGCGGTAGTACTCCAGCCAGTTCAGGACCAGGTTCAGGTAGTCCTGCGAGTTGTTATAGCTGAGGATCGCGCTGTGCAGGCCGGCCGTGGACGACATGTCCCAGCTGTTGCGGCACAGGTAGTGCCCTGCGGCGAGCGCGGCGTCGTAGATGTTGTTCGGGTCAGCCCTGCCGTCGTCGTTGCCGTCGCGGCCGGCCCAGGCCCATGTCGACGGGATGAACTGCATGGGTCCCACGGCCTGGTCGTACCGACTGTTGCCGTCGTACGCGCCGTGGTCGGTGTCCGGAATGAGCGCAAAGCCGTTACCGTCGAGCTGCGGGCCGAGGATCGGGCCGAGCGTGGTGCCATTCGCGTCGACCCGGCCGCCGCGGGCCTGCCCCGACTCGACTTTGCCGATCGCGGCGAGCAGCTGCCAGGGCAGGTTGCAGTCAGGTTTGGAAGCGCGCAGTTCGGCCTCAGCCCTCTTGTAGGCGTCGAGGACCGTCGCCGGGATGCCGGCCTCGGACCCGCCCCGGGCAACCGGGGTGCCGATGCTCGACGAGGGGCTGGGCTCGGGGCTGTTCAGCGGCGGCAGGTCCGTGTAGTAGGGGGAGCTGCCGGTGGCGTCGCCGCCGGAGTCGGTGGCCGCATCGGATACGGAGGGGGCGGGGCTGGCCACTGCCCCTCTGCCATGGTCTTCGCCGGTCGCTCCCGGAGCCTGGGACGCGGAGAGAGCCACGACCGCTGCCGCGGCCACGGCGATGGTCGCCGCCCCCTTGCACAGCCGCCCACCCAAACGCGCCGTCATGAATTCCTCTTTCAACGAGCATAGGCATCCGATGAGTGCCAACTATGAGTACGGAAGGGAGGTCGTTGGACGGGGCGACCCCATACCGGGCCCCGGGGATGTCATGGCTCATCCCCGGCGGCCCGTGATGTGCCCAGGGCGGGGTCAGAACTCTCCTGCCGCCGTGACAATAGGCCATTCGGCAGCCTGCTTCGTGTCCCTGAACCGCCCCGTTGCATGGGTCCCGGGCCGGTGCGCAAGACCGGCGAGACCGCCGCTCAGGCCGAGGCCGATCACACCGGGTCCGAGGTCGTCCATTGCGCGGTCCTTACGTTGTCGGGCGGACTGGTTTTCGGCCGCTTGCAGGAGCGAAAGACCCTGGGATACCGGTCGATGCTTGCAGAGGTCAGCGCAGCGGTGACCTGAGGGGATCAGCTACCTGGCATTCCGCACCGACGTGACCGCCAACGGAAAGGCGTGTCCGGCTTCCCCCACGCTTCACTGTGGCGCGCTGTCGCTGCGCTCGCAGCCCGGTGGAGAGCCGTCGAACTCCGAAGTCACGCTGGTGGCGGTCCCTCACGAGTGGCATGAGTTTGCGCGGGTGGAGCAGCTCCCGTCAAGGAGCGGTGGATGCGCGTTGGGAATGGCCCACCTGGTGCCCTTCGGGCAGTTCTTCCACGCTCTGGTCGACCTGGACGCCGTCGGCGACACCTACCTCGACCTGTCGAAGTGGACCAAGGGCGTGGTCTGGGTCAACGGCCGCAATCTGGGCCGCTCCTGGCAGATCGGCCCACAGCAGCTGCACTGCTCGCCCCCTGCCTCGGAGCAGGGCGTCAACGAGATGCTGATCTTCGACCTGCCCCAGGTCACCCGCAACTCATCACCCTGCAGGCCACACTCTCCGGCTCTCCGGTAGTCAGCAACACCGGATACGACGCGTGCCCCGTGAAGATCAACATCCCGGAGGTGCTGGTCCACCTGCGGTCGCGGGTCGTAGATGCCAGGCGCGGGCTCGTCCCCACGCCGGAAGCGCTGGTGATGAAGGCTGCGGCCGCCGCTCTGCCCTCCCCCGCAGACTTGTGCTCGCCCAGCGCATGGGAGCCGTCGGCGGCAGACTGCTGGCGCGGGGGGCATGATCCGGCGGCTCCCCGGTCCGCTCTCCCGGTGGTCGGACACACGCGACACACCGGCGCCTGCCCGGGAATCGTTCCGGGCATGGTGGCGGCGCACGCGTAACGGCACATCCGTATTCCGAGGAGGGACCGGCCATGACCGCTCGTGACACCGTCCTCGCGGCCATCCGAGCAGCACTCGCCGACGTGCCGGGCGACGAGCCGGCGAAGACGGTGCCCCGTGACTACCCCCGCAGCCACGCTGACGCGGACCCTGTCGGGGTGTTCGCGGAACGGGTCGCCGAGTACCGCGCCACGGTCGGCCGCACCGCCGACCCGGCCACGGAAATCGCCGGCGCCCTCGCGCGCCGCGATGTCCGCCGCCCGGTCGTCCTCACGGGCTTCCCGGTCGAGTGGCTTGCGCCGGAGGCCCCGTGGACCGTGCTACGGGACAGCCCGCGGCTGTCGGTCGAGGCACTGGACAATGCCGACGCCGTGCTGTCCACCGTGGCCGTGGCGATCGCCGTCACAGGCACCCTCGTCCTCGACGCGGGCCCTGGCCAGGGCAGACGTGCGCTGACCCTGCTGCCGGATTACCAACTGTGCGTCGTCCGCGCCGGCCAGATCGCAAGGGACGTGCCTGAGGCGTTGGACCGTCTCGACCCGACCGCGCCGCTGACGTTTGTTTCCGGCCCATCGGCCACCAGCGACATCGAACTGGACCGGGTCGAGGGCGTGCATGGGCCGCGGACGCTCGATGTCGTCATCGTCGATGCCGGGAAGCAGGCAAAGTCCCGGTCTGCCCGCACGTCGGCGGCGTCCGGCTAGCGAACCCGTCCCTCACCACCGCAAGGATGCTGTTGGCGATCTTCATTAGTCCTGGTGAAGTCCGGTCGTGAAGGCTCCCGTTGGCCGGGTCGTCGTGGAGGCGGGCCCGCAGGGTGCGGGCGGAGCCGGCACTGGACCTGGCCGGGCTGCACTCGCACATCGGCTCGCAGATCTTCGGCCTGGTCTCGTTCGGCACCGCAGCCGAGCGGATGGTGGCGTTCCTGCGCGCGGTGGAGTGCGAGCACGGCGTCACGATCGAGCTACCCGACCTGGGCGGCAGCCTCGGCGTCCCCTATCCGCCCGGCGAGAAAGATGCCCCCGCTCACGCCGACCTCGCCGAGGTCCTGCACACGGCGGCGCCGGACGACGTGCGCATCGCATTGGAACCGGGCCGGTCGATTGTCGGCGCCACGGCTGTCGCCGTCTACGAGGTGGGCACGGTGAAGGGCCGTTATGTGAGTGCCGACGGCGGCATGAGCGACAATCCAAGGCCGGCCACCTATGGTGCCAAGTACACGACGGTCCTGGCCTTGCGCGCGAGCGACGCCGCCCCAGGAGACTTCATCGTCGTGGGCAAGCACTGCGAGACCGGCGACGTCCTTGCCGACGGCATCGTTCTGCCCAGGGACGTCCGCCCCGGCAAACGGAAGAGGACCTGCTCCGCCTCTATGTCTGTTGACGTCCTCCAACCGTGACGGGGTGGATTTCCTCATTCCTGAACTCCTCCGGATACGGAGATCTGCGTCCCACCTGGACATCCCTCCTTGGACCACAAGATCCATTGTCAGGGGTGTCCACTCCAAAGGATCAGACTCATCCAGCAGGCTCCACCCTCGCTTCCTCACGGTGGCCGAGGTCCGGCGCTTGCCGGACCTCGCCTGCCCCACCCCGGATCCGATGAGACCCGGCAACGCCACGTTCCTGCGGTCCTTTGGCGGCGCCGCGCAGACGCATGTGCGGTCACCGGGCATGTCCTATCCCTGTCGGCATGCATTTCGGCGCCCGCGTAGGAACTGCTTGTCGGGATCGCCGGTGTAACACCATGGCGTGCTGGTGGCACGGCGGCCGAGCAGTCGGAAGAGGGAAGCCGCGACATCCGTCAGCCCCGCGCACCACGCGGCATGGGTGAGGTAGTTCAGATCCCTTGCTTCCCAGGGCGCAACATACGCTTCTCGCCGTGTGCCGAACCAGCACTGCAAGGTGCGCCATACGTCGTTGACCGCGCCATCGTTGTTCCAGTGCTGGATGGTTCGCAGAACAGCGTTCGTCTCTCCCCGCGTCTCGTGGAGGATGGCACGGTACTCCTCCACGCGGGAATACTGCATCAGGACGGGAAGTGCGGAACCGGGCGGGGCAACACTCGCGACGTCGCGGGCAAAGTCGTACATCAGGCCGTTCGAGCCGTGCCAGCGCGCGGAGTAGTAGTGGAGTACCTGGAGATGGCCCTCCACATTGTAGGGATCACGCTCGTACAGCATGTCCCACCAGCGTTCGAGTTCCTGGCGGCGCACTCCGCCGGGATGCAGCCGTGCGACTGAGATGAGGGAGATCCAGGGTGTGGGGTCCTCGGGATACGCGTTCGCGGCTCGGAGGCAGGCTACGACTGAGGCCTCGATACGTTTCGAGTCGATCGGGACGCCCCGGCCGACCGCGATGGCCAGGTTGAAGGCCCTGGCCGTCTCGGTGGCGGCCCGCAACACCACGGCGTCGGCGCTGCGGGGCTCGGCGGCCAGCCAGGACTCGACGATGGAACTGCTCGCACAGGCCTCCGCGAGCAGCCGTATCCGGTGGCCTCGGGAAGGCCACTCGGCGCCCGTGGCCCGCAGCAGGTCCCGCAGCCCCTGCCAGCGGCCGATGACCAGGTCCGACCGGACGGAGGTGAGGGCCGCGTCCCCACAGTCGGGATCGAAGTCGGGGGTGAAGCGTTCTCGCACCATCGGAGGCCCTCTCAGAAGTCGGTCGAGAGACCCTCGTAAGTGCCGGACAGCTCATCGAACGCGGTTACGTGGCTGTCGGGTACGTAATCGGTCTCGATGGCTCGGGCGGCGTCCAGTTTCGCGGGCTGGTAGTAGTCGCTGCCCTGCTTCCAGTACCAGAGCATCGGGACGAGTCCGGCGGCGAGCCCGCCGACACCGATCGCGACGGTGGCACCGTCCAGCTGGCCGAGCGACTCGATGAAGATCCAGAACATGAACAGGGCGCCGAGCAGCGGCCACAGCCCGCCGAAGAGGAAGTTGGCCGGGGACTTCAGCAACATCTTGCGGTAGGCAACGACGACCGCGAGGCCGGTCAGTCCGTAGTACACGGCAATCTGCAGGCCGATCGCGGAAATGGCCTTGGCGAGGATGTCGCCGACCGAGCCGAGGGAGTTGGAGGCCACGAACAAAACCAGTGCCACGGCGCCGACCACGGCGATGGCGACCCATGGGGTGTTCCATCTGTGGTGCACCCGGCCCATCGCGCTCGACATCGTGCGGTCGCGGCCCATCGCGAACAGCGTGCGCGTGACCTGGATGAGTGTGGTCTCCAGTGTGGCGATGGTGGACAGCATCACGGAGATGATGAGCAGTTCGCCGCCCCAGCCCGGCCAGATTTCCTCGCCGAGTACGGCCAGCACGTTGGTGCCGCTGTCCTGGATCTGGTGGGAGCTCAGGATGAGGTTCACCGCGATGGTGAACACCTCGAACAGCAGGAAGATGATCCCCAGTCCGACCAGGCCGGACAGGCCGGTCGTACGGCGGCTGTTGCGGGTCTCCTCACTGAGGTTGCTGGTGACGTCCCAGCCCCAGTAGTAGAACGCGGCGATGAGCGCGCCGGAGGCGAAGCCCCTCACCCCGTCGAAGTGGCTGAAGCCGAGCCATGACCAGTCGAAGGGCCGCGCGTGGGGGCTGTGCAGTAGTGCACCGACGGCGAAGACCGCCAGGATGGCCAGTTCCACCCCTGACATCACAAGCTGCGCGCGGACCGTGAGCCGGGCGCCACCGAGCACCACGAAGAGCATGATCAGGAACCAGGCGGCGCCAACCGCGGTGGCCAAGGCGGTGTCGTTGGCGAGCCCTTTGTCGAAGAGAGACAGCGTCATAGAACCGGCGGGCAGTGAACCGGCGACCATGAAGATTGTCGCGGAGATCACCAGGGACCAGCCGCTGACGAAGCCCAGGAAGGGGTGGAGTGTGCGGCCGACCCAGGAATAGCTGGCGCCGGCGTTCACATCGATGCGGCTGAGGTAGCTGAACGCGAGCGCGATGCCCAGCATGGGTATCGCGCAATACAGCAGTGCCGCGGGGCTGGCGAGGCCCACCGTGCCGACCAGGACAGTGGTGGTCGCCGCCAGCGTGTACGCGGGGGCGCTGCCCGCGACCGCCATCACAACCGTGTCGAAAGTACCGAGGACGTTAGCCTGGAGCCCTCTGCCCCTGCTGTTGCTCATAAGGGTGTGCTGCTTTCCGCTTTGGACGATGCATGGGCGCGCATGCGCTTACAGCGTTGCCGTCGTTCGGGGGGTGGGGAGTTGCCGTCATTCGCAGGTCGGACGAACCTGCCTTGGGCTCAAGGCCGGGGCTCCGGGTAGGAGGCGGAATGCTCGTCGTCAACCTGGCGCGGTCGTTGTGATCCACAGACAGTCGCGCTCGGTGACAGGGATGACAGCGGCGCTCATCGAGCTTTCAAGGCGAACTGGTGGGTAACCGCGCGGTACAGTTCGTCCTCGGCGCGGGAGTAAACGTGTTCACTATTGTCCTTGTTGATCGCGTGGCCAGCCCTGCTTGCGGCGGCGACCTCGTCGGGCAGTTGCGCGCCTCGCGGCCGATGGCGACGGCGAGTTCGGCTTGTAGTCGGTCTTCACTCAGCGGCAGGGTATGAGGGCCATGTTGTCTGGGCCCGTCTTCCTCGCGTGCTCTGGGTGGTTGAGCGCTACGCAGATGATCTTCCCGTTTCCGCTCAGGCGGGGCACGAAACGCCCGGGTGTCTCGACCACCCGCAACGCGTAGAGGTTGACGCTGTCCCAGGACCGGGCGGTGAGTGTGTCAGGCGTCAGGTCGGCGAGCACCGGGCCCATCTCGTGCCACGTTCCGTCGGCTCCGGATATCAGGGGCCTTTCGTCTCCCGCCGTGCCGTGCCTTGCCAGTTTCATAGCCGTCCCTCCCACGGGTACCGGTTCGAAGATCCCGCTGCGCAGGGCACGTTCGGGCCGTATGCGCCCTGCGCTCCGATCGCGGCCGGCCGCAAAGGTCCTGAGGCAGTCGCAGCGAGTGCCCGCCCGATGTCGCGGCGCTGTCGACCAAATGATCTGCTTATCCGGCACGCCGTGTCTCGGCCATTCCAAGACGTCATGGCTGACCGCCACGGCAAGGCCGGTCGGCGGTGTCCAGCAGGGCCGCCTTGATACTGGTGCCCCCGACATCGGGCGCTATCAGGTGGGCCATGGACTCAGGCATCCGCGGGGACCACCGAGCGCGTCAGGTGACGCGGACGGTCGGCGTCGAGGCCCTGGACGGCGGCCCCGAGCGACCGCGAGTCGCTGTACGCGGACCAGGACGGCCAGCGAGTCCAGGCGAGACTCTCCACCCAGCAGGGGCCGGTGGCCGTACCTGCTCGACCATGCAGGTCAGTGGCTTGTTGCGATCGCGGGGCAGCAGCAGTCCGGCCAGGTACTCACGAAACCCACGTCGCTGGGCCAGCGTCTCGAAGAGATCACCGAACCGGATGGCATACGCTCCCAGCGGACCGGGCGCAGGCGGACACGGCAGCCGTTTCGTCATCTCGGGCTGTCCAGGACGTAGTTGACGCCTCCCCTCTCGGTCTGTTCCCGCACAGACCCGCCGTCAAGAAACCACCGCTACTGATCTCTCCGGATTGTTGTCCGGTGGCGGGTGAGGGTGAGTCCGGTGCCGGCAAGACAGCCATCGATCAGGTCGGGATGGAGTGGGATATGGCGCAGGCCCCGGCGGAGGTGCGTTCGAGATGGTCGTCGTCGGTGAAGGCGGTGTTGTCCGGCGAGCCACGCCGTAACAGCGACCAGATGCCCTCCACCGGACTCAAATCCGAGGCACAGAAGTGCAGTTGCACGATGGTGAGCCAGTCGTGTTCGTCCGCGTACTCGCGCATCCCGGCGGCGAGGTGAGTGTGGAGGAGGCCACGCCCCCGTCCGACTACCAGCGCATCCTTGCCGCCGTGCGACAGGCCGCCGGGGCGGTCATGGCCCGGCGGGTCGGCGGGATGCTGGGAGTGGACGTCAGCGTGCGGGCCAAGCTGGAACCACTGCGCGGAAAACTGGTCAGACCGGCCGACCGCGGCTGGCTGCGGAAACTGCCTGACTGCCGGTTCACCACCCGCCTGTGACCGGGGATGCTACCGCCCGGAGCGGGGCGACTCGGGCGTAACCGGAATGCCCCCGGCGGCCGTTGGAACTGTGTGACGAGAACCAAAGGTGCGCCGTGAAACGCGAGTTGTTCGAGTGGCGGTGAAAGGACGCCACCGCCGCCCTGTCGCAGCAGGGTGGTTGAAGCTGAGGGCAGCCCGACCCGGGAGGTGCCGGGAAGGGTGGCAAGCGGCCCTGACAAAGCCGGGACGTATCAGCACTGCCAGATGGTGCGGGTCCGGCAAGCGAGACGGAAAGGGGTACGCGAGGAACCGGCGTTGACGCCTCCTTACTCGTCTCCAGCTCGAACCTGGCGGATCTGGGCTGGATGCGGTGCGTCCCTGTCTTGCTTTGGGGGTGGGGAACTTTCCGGGCGATTGCTATGTGCCGTCCGGGGAGGCCACGACGAAGTGCTGCGGGGTAGTCGTGGCGATGCCGCGGGGGTATAGCCGGGCTCCTACTCCGTCGATCGAACGACACGTGAACACGGGAACCGTTCCGGTCCTGACCTGGGATAACGCCTCCAGCGCGGTCGCAGGCTGGGCCCACCGTCGGCCGATCGGGCCGGGAGGGGGCGGAGCCGCCGTAGTATTCCGAGCCGGGGAGAGCCCGGCACATGGGGAAGGGCGGCAGCGGAATCGAGAAGGGAAGGAGGCTGCAATGCCGAAAGACGCGCCGCTGAACAGCGGTGCACCGGAGGCCCCGATGGGGTGTCACCAGCGGGTATCGGGGATGCAGGCCAAACTTCACCGTTGGGCGGCGGCCGACGAAGGCCGCAGGTTCGACGATCTGTTCAACCTCGTGTGCGACCCGGCGACGCTACTGGTGGCGTTCGAACGGGTCGCGGGAAACAAAGGGGCCAAAACGCCCGGGGTCGATGGCGTCAACGTCGTCAACGTCGAGCACGAGATTGGCTCCTACGGGTTCCTGGAGGACCTTCGCCACGTACTGAAAACGGGTGAGTTCCGCCCGCTGCCGGTACGCGAGCGCAAGGTCCCCAAACCGGGCGGCTCGGGCAAGGTCAGAAGCCTAGGCATTCCGACCATCACCGACCGCGTGGTCCAGGCAGCCCTCAAGCTGGTGCTGGAGCCGATCTTCGAGGCCGACTTCAAGCCGGTCTCCTACGGCTTCCGGCCCTTGCGGCGGGCACACGACGCGATCGCCGAGATCCACTTCTCTGGCCCCCACGGCTACCGCTGGGTCCTGGACGCGGACATCGCGGCGTGCTTTGACTCGATCGACCACACGGCCCTGATGGACCGGGTGCGAGCGCGAGTCAAGGACAAGCGCGTGCTGCGGCTGGTCAAAGCGTTTCTCAAGGCCACCGATCTGCGTTGCGAGCCCGTTATTCAACGGGCGTGGGAGCCCAGGAGCACACCGGCCAGCGTCCCGGCGAGCAGGAACGGGCCGAACAGGATCCTGCTCGTACGGTCGGACCGGCCCGCGAGCATAAGGTCGATGACGGTCGCCCAGCCGTACCAGCCCAGGGCAGTGCCCAGGACGAGGGCGAGCTTGACGTCGCCGAATCCGAAGCCCTTGCTGATCAGGAAGAGCGCGAAGTAGCAGGTGCCCAGGATGAGAGAGCCGAGCAGCGTGGACGTCCAGCTGCCGCTGGCCTTGGGCAGCACCGTGGCGACGCCGAGCAGGAGGAGCGCGGCCGCGGCGAGCGGCAGGGTGAGTGCGTCGGGCAGTCGGTGTGCCGCGAGGTCGACGGTGGCGAGCAGTACGGCGGCCGCGGCGAGCAGCAGCCAGACCACCAGCTCGGGGCGGGCCCCGGTGGCGGCCGCCAGCAGGGCGCAGGCCACGCCCGTGGCGGAGGCGACGGAGAGTGTGCTCGCCCGTAGGTGTCCCCGGCGGCGTAGCGAGCACGCCCCAGCCAGCCGCCTCCAATGCCGATGAGGGGATGGCTGGCCAGGCACGCCGACCGCCACGGTTGCCCGGGCGGCACGGAGAACTGGTACGCCGGACGCGGTATGAGCACGCCCGTGCCGCAGCCCCACAGCACAGCGGCCGTGATGATCAGGATGGTCTCCGACTGCGGGAGCTTGGGCTCAGCTGCCTGAGGGCCGCTCCTCTGGGCCGTCTTGGCTGATCAGCCCCAGTTCTTCAGCGCATCGGCGACTTGGCGCACGTCGCGGCGTCCCTCGACGGCGTCGATGACCAACGCGATCGCCTCTTGGCTGCCGACCTTGACCTGGATGCCGCTGGCGTGGAGATAGGCGTAGGCGACCTGCGCGGCGAACAGCTCGTTCGAGTGCTCGAGGGCAGGAATCCGTGCGAGGGCGTGCAGGAGGGCGGCGGCTCGGTGGTGCGAGGCCGGGTAGACCAGGGTGCCCATGACCTCGTGTCGGTGGCGGGCGACGGCGGCGGCCAGCGCCCCGTAGTCGGTGACGTCGGGGTCGCCGGGCACGAGGTTCTGCGCGATATCAAGCAGCCATCGCTCGTCGATGAGCACAACGGGCGCCATCAGGCGGCGTGGCTGCTGGGGCCGGTCCCGAAGCGATCGGCGAAGGCCTGCCCGTGCTCCTCGACGAAGGCCCTCGCACCCTCGAGGAACCGGGTGCGCGCAAGGTCGTCGGTCAGCCGCCGGCTCGCGTACTGATCTGGGTCCTCGTGGCCGTCGGCGGCGCGCCGCTGCAGCTCCTCGTACGTCTCGTCGTCGACCTTGATGCGGATCTCCTTCGCCATGTCCCCACGGTAGCCGCGCCGGGCGCCGCGTGGGAGTGGATATCGGAAGCGAGATCCCGGGACTGCCATGGTCAATGATTGAACCAGGCGCAATCGGATCACTACTGAACGTAATATTTCTTGCTGCTCAGCTGCACGTTTCGGTCGCCAGGAACGCTTCATGGGTGGAGGTGGCTGTCGCCTCTGGTTGCCCAGGGGGCCGACACACGGAATGCTCAAGTACAGGGGAGAACACGTGCAGCACGACACGACGCTGCAGCGTGGTTGATCCAAATCGCGCTTGCCCTCAGGGTGTTCGGCCTGGATGTGATCCGCGGCTGTCGTCGGCTCCTCACAGCCGGGGTCGGCGTCGGCATCTCCGCTGCCAACCTTCATGACAGCCAGGCGCTCAAGCCGCTCGTAAGCGGCATTCCGCCGATCCGCTCCCGACGCGGGCCCCGTAGGCGCCGCCCTGCCAAGCTGCATGGTGACAAGGGATACGACTACGACCACCTGCGCCGATGGCTACGCGAACGGGGCATCCGCCACCGCATCGCCCGCAAGGGTATCGATTCATCGCAGCGGCTGGGCAGGCACCGTTGGGTCGTCGAGCGGACGCTGTCCTGGCTGGTCGGCTGCCGTCGGCTTCACCGTCGCTACGAACGCAAGCCTGAGCACTTCCTCGCCTTCGTCGGCATAGCCGCCCCCCTCATCTGTCACCGGCCTCTGGCCAGGACGTAACGGCGGCGACGGCGATCCGGCTGGATACGCTCACCTGCCATGACCACCCGAAAGGTGTCGTGATGAGCCAGTACTTCGATATGGGCGACGAGACCCTGTGGAACCCATCCAATGGAGCTTCCCGTCTGTTCCAACGCCAAGTGGCTGTCTTCGAGGCGGAGCTGGAGCTCTCGTCGGGCATCGGGCCGATGGAGAACGACGAGTGCCAGATCGACCTGGCTGCCTTCGAGATCTTCGTCAATGCCCTACTGGCGCAGCACCGAAGAACGAGCCATGCCATAGTGCTTGCGCTCTCCGAGGGGTTCATCGCCACCGTGCTGGTTCTCGCAGAGCGCGCCGGGATCAGGGTGGACTGGGCACAGTTCGGGTCTGACCCGGATGACGCACTCGAAGATGTGCAGATTTCCGCCGTCACAGGGATGTCCGCTCCTGCCGATGGGCGGGCCTGGGGCGCGGGACTGAGCGAGAAGGCACGGGAGCTCGGGCAGCGTATGCCTCGCTGACCAGAGCAACCGGGCACGACAAACGGATCGCTGGCCCACCGATGCAGTCCACCAAAAGAAACGGTGTCTAAGAGGTCGTTTTCATCTTGAGTGCGGTTTTCTGGGTTAGTTTGTTCTGGCTGTCGATGTGCTGCTGGTGAGGCTGTGGTGGCGGTTCTGCTTGGTGCGGCTGGCGGTGTGACGGATGGGGCGGAGGTCTGCTTGCGCCTGTCTCAGCCCAGGACACCCGGGTCTGTTCCGTGCTTCGACGCGGCGGGGTGCACGCCTGGGCGCACGCCCCCGGGCGGCGGTACGCCCAGGTCATGACGGAACGTCGTGCGTATCCGAGTGATCTGTCCGATGCCCGCTGGGAGTTGATTGAGCCGGTACTGTCAGCGTGGCGCTTCGAGCGTCGCGGCCGGGCTCTGGACTTCGGCCGGCCACCGAGGCATCACCTGCGCGAGATCATGAACGCGATCCTCTACGTGGATCGCACCGGCTGCCAGTGGGCCTATCTCCCGCACGACTTCCCGCCGCATCAGAGCGTCTATGGCTACTTCGCCAGGTGGCAAAGGGACGGTGTCTTCGCCCAGCTCAACGGTCTGCTGAGGGAGCTGGTGCGCCAGCAGGAAGGGAAGAGCCCCGAGCCCTCGGCCTGCGTGATCGACGCGCAGAGCGTCAAGACTTCTACCAGTGTCCCCGCCAGGAGCCAGGGTATCGACGCGGGCAAGAAGATCGTGGGCCGCAAACGCAGCATCATTACCGACACCCTTGGCCTTCTGCCGGCGGTGCTGGTCACCGCGGCCGGCGTCCAGGACGCCACCGCCGGGCAAACCCTCCTGGACCAGGCCGCCGCCAACCATCCCGGCCTACGCAAGGTCTGGGTCGACGGCGGCTACCGCAAACACTTCGTCGAGCACGCCGCCGCCCTCGGCATTGACCTGGAAATCGTCCAACGCGCCGCCGGGACCAGGGGATTCACCCCGATCCCGAAACGGTGGGCAGTGGAGCGGACCTACGGCTGGCTGATGCTGCACCGCCGCCTGGCCCGCGACTACGAAACCCATCCACACCGTTCCGAAGCCATGATCCACCTTGCCATGACCGACCTGATGGCCCGCCACACATGGCTGCGGCGAGTCCGAGAAAGGCCAGGTAGTTGCGGGGGCCGCGTTAGGAGCGTGGGCTGAGCCGGCGGCGCGTGTTGTAGAAGTCCACGATCCATGTAGCGATCTTCAGGCGGGCCTCGGCGCGGGTGGTGAAGCGGTGCCGGTGGAGGTACTCGACCTTGAGCACGCTGTGGAACGACTCCGCGGCCGCATTGTCCAGTGCCGAGCCCCGCGTCCCATGGACTGCACCACGCCCAGGTGGGCGCACAGGCTGTTGTAGGCCTCACTCGTATATTCCGACCCGCGGTCCGAGTGGAAGATCACGCCGTCCGCGGTGCCGCCGCGTGTCGCGGCGGCCATCTGCAACGCGGCACCGACCAGGGACGCATCGTGCCTCTCACCCATCGCGTAGCCCAAGCGCCCGGCGCGAGAACGCATCGTGAACGGAGGCGAGGTGGAGCTTGCCCTCGCCCGTTTCGACCTCGGTCATGTCGCCCCACCACAAGACGTCCGGAGCGATCGCGTCGAAGCGGCGGCGCACCAGGTCACGGGCCGCCTTCCGCTTGCCGGGCCGGGTCAGGCTCTTGCGGCCGTGCGGGGGCTTGCGGCCCTGGAGCCCGAGCTCGGCCATGATCTGCGCGACGGTGCTCACCGAGACCTGCCGGCCCTCGGCCCACAGATCCAGCGTGATCCGCGGTGAGCCGTAGGTCCGCCCTGAGGCGTTGAAGAAGTGAGTGATCCGCTCGGCCAGCGTGCCTGACCGCGCGTTTCGTCGGCTCCGACGGGCGGCATCGCCGCTTGTAGAACCAGGACTCCGACACCCCAGGAGCCCGGCAGGCAACGTTGTGCGGGACACAGTGCTCGGTCTGCCAGCCGGCGATGAAGCCCGCAAGCGTCACTTCGTCGCCTCCTTCACCCAGAGGACCACGGAACACTTGAGGACTTCGCGCTCCATCCCGATCTCGCTGTTCTCCTTGCGTAGTTGCTTGTTCTCCTCGCGCAGCCTGCGCAGTTCGTCGCGTACGGACTCGTTCAGACCGCCCGCGGCCTCGGCATCTGAGCAGACCTTGGCCCAGTGGACCCGGGTCTGCAGCGTGCCCTCATGCACGCCCAGGTCCCGCGCGACCTCCGCAGCCGGCTTCCCGGTCTCCAGCGCGATCCGTACCGCGCCCTCACGGAACGTCGCATCGTACGACCGTCGCTTCCCGGCCATGACCCTCGACTTCGCCTTCAGTCATACCTCCACGCTACGAGGGGAAGGTCAGGCGCCCCCAGCCCTGCGCGGGCGTAGACCGCTCTCGACCGCCGACTCTGCTACTGCAGTTGGCCGTCGTAGTCCGGAAGCTTGAAGGTGCGCTCGGCGTGCCCGCCCTCCAGGTCGGTGGTCCGGTTTCCGATGTTCGCGACAATCGTGTGGCCCTCGCGCTCGATGGAGCTACGGCAGTTGGTCTTCATGGTTGCCTTGGACGAGTGGTCATCCGGCTGCCGCATGCACAGGCCGTCGACCGGGAACCCAGCATCCTCCAACTGTGAAGCGGTCTCCTCGCGCCCGGACTCCTTCCGGTTGGTGACGAACATGACAAAGGCTCCGTTGTCGTGTGCGAACCGCGCAAGGCTGAGGGTGGCCTCGATCGGCTTCTCATCGTCGAAGTCGGTTGCCAGCGAGGTGTTGTCGATGTCCAGCACGATCGCGACATCCTCACCACTGTCGCGCAGGCGCTGCGCAAGGAAGTCCTGGGCGGGCGCGATGGCGGCGGAGACGTCCCTCAGCCACTGGGCCTTGCTGGGCAGGGCGGCGTCCACGACCTCCGGCTGGTTACCGGGCTGTGCCCCGGTTGACTGACTGGCGAAGGCCCCAGACACCACCGTGCCTGCGATGATCAGGCCGCCGACGGCGGCGAACGTTCCCACGAGGCGTGGGTTCCTCTTCTTTACGTGTTTCATCCGAAACCTCCGGGATCGAGTACCGCCGTGTGCTCCCAAGGCTGTTCCTGAAGGAGCGACTGCCACGCAATACGCGGAACCGGCTCCAAATGTTCACCACGGATGGTGTGCAGGAAGCCGTCTATTCCCTTTGCGAATAATCCTGTTCGCGATTCATTCCGGGACATGACGGAAGCGCCCCCGCCACCCGGCCTCTGCAGCCGCAGGTCGTCCCGGGGCACGGCAGGAGCCCGACCAGGGCCTGTGTGATGTTGTAATTAACCGGTTGTCTTCAAGGGGTCGTTGATCCACATCATCGAGGCGCGGAGGCGGAGGCCAGCAAGATAGCTATCGGGCGTCTTGTCGCAACGAGTCGCGACGTCCCGCCAGGCCTTCAGCTTGTTGATCAGGCACTCGACGGTGTTCCGCTCCTTGTAGAGAGACCGGCGTGGTGGTTTGCGGGCCGGCCGCCCCGGCTACCTTTCTTCTTCCGGTTGGCTGCTTGGTCCTTCTTCTCCGAAACGACTGCCTTGATGTTGCGTTTCCTTAGGTAGGGGCGGTTGGCGCGGGACGAGTAGGGGTCTTTCCCCAAGGCCGGTTAGTCAACGATCTCCGGTCGTTGTCGAGTCGCGGTCGAGGAAGTGAAACGCGAGCAACGGAGCCCCACGGAGTCCAGGTGGAATGCGCCGTTGATGCCGAAGTCGGTCAGCTTGTAGAAGCCGCCCTTGCCGGTCGTGGTGGGCAGAAGCCACGGGCTGGGGAGCGGAGCAGCGGAAAGGCTGCGGATCACGTCCGTCTTCTCTTCGTCGGACGGGCGCCGCATCGTCTTCGCGAAATTCTCCTTAGAACTCGTAACACGATCTTGTGCATGGGTGCTGGTCGGGCGTGACCGGTACGACGATTCCGCCGTTCGTGAGGTGTGGGGAATCGGCCGTGGATCGTAGAGGATGAACTGTGGGAGCTGATCGAGCCGTTGCTGCCGCCGTGGCCGCGGAAGGCTCCCGGCCCGAGGCCGGTGGATGACCGGCGGTGCCTGCAGGGCATCCTGTACGTGCTCTACAACGACGTCAGTTGGCAACTGCTGCCGCTGGAGCTGGGGTTCGGCTCCGGACAGACGTGCTGGCGCCGGCTAGGTCGGTGGCATGAAGCCGGCGTCTTCGAGACGCTGCACGGCATCCTGCTCGCCGAGTTGCACGCGGCCGACGCCCTGGACTGGACCCGGGCCTGCGTGGATGCCTCCCACATCCGCGCGGAAAAGGGGGCAAGGCGACCGGCCCGTCACCGGTCGACCGCGGGAAGGCGGGCAGTAAACACCATCTGATCTGCGACGGGAAGGGCACCCCGTTCAAGGTCATCACCACCGCGGCCAACGTCAACGACGTCACTCAGACCCTGGCGCTGGTCGACGGCATCCCGCCCGTGGCCGGAAAGCCCGGCCGGCCGCGTAGGCGCCCCGACGCGCTTCTGGGCGACAAGGGCTACGACAGCAACCCCAACCGGCGCGAGCTGCGCAAGCGCCGGATCCTGCCGGTGATCTCCCGCAAGGGCGCCCCCAACATCAAGGGCCTGGGCAAGCTCCGCTACGTCGTCGAGCAGACCTTCTCGCTCCTGCACCACTTCAAGCGCCTGGCTGTCCGCTGGGAACGGCGCCTCGACCTGCACGACGCTCTCGTCTCCCTCGCCTGCGGCCTCATCTGCTGGAGACGCCTCAAGAAGGTCCGCAGCAGATCAGAAGGGCAGCGGCTCGGAGCTGAGTGACTCGGTATATCCAGGGACCACCGCCCAGGAACGGCGGCGCAGATCGCATCCAAATCGGCGCGGGTCTGGCCCCGGACGTGAAGCCAACTGTGGACGCCCAGGCCATCTTCGCGCAGCAGCTTGCCCGGGGCAGAGAACCATCTTGAAGCGGTCGGGAGATCCGTTCAGCCGATGGTGAAGCGCTGGTTCTGGGCGCCTCGGTCGCAGCGGGCAGTGCGGTAGTAGCCGTTGTCCTGCTGGTAGAGGCAGCGGCCCGTGCCGACGCTCTGGAGCATGATGGCGCTGCGGGCGGCGGGCTGGACGGTGCGCCACTTCTGGTATGAGCCGCCGTTACAGCGCAGGGGGTAGACGTCGCCCCGGTCATTGCTGTCGAGGCAGCGGCCCCAGAAGTTGTTCTTAAGAGTGGTGCTGGTGTTGAGGCGGCCGTTCCACTGCCACAGGAGGCTGCCGCGTCCGGTGGTGCAGCGGTCGCCCTTGAGGCCGGTTTCGGAGGTCTCGCGCAGGCAGTCACCGTAGCGGTAGTTCGCGAAGCGGCTGGTGGCGGTGGCAGCCGAGGCGGGTGTGGGGGTGAGGAGGGGGAGGGCGAGGCCGGCTGCGGCGACGAGGGCGGCGAAAGCTTTCCGGGTCGGGCGGCGCACTGGGGGTCTCCTTACAGTGGTTTTCAGAGGTACCTCAACAGGATCCCCGAACACCACCGCCTACGCCTGAAGAATGGGGAAAACCCGCTGACGACTCCTGAAGGTCCGAGAGGAGGCGCTACGTCGAAGCTGCCACTTATGCCACAGAACGTATCGGAAGCCCGAGCTGCATCGCCAAGAGACAATCAGGCCGCCAGAGAGCGCCGGCCTCCAGGGCCAGTCCGCAGCTTGGCAGCTCGCCAGAGCGGCCAAGCATGGATCCGACGAACGCGATGCCTCGACGACACGACCAAGATCGTGTTACGAGCTCTTAGAGGCTGTTGTCGTTCCGTACCTGAGGGCGGCGTTCTCGCTGGTCAGGCATAGGGCGCGTTATTCTGTGGGAGGGGTGGCCTGTCGTGCTTGTCGCTTCTGGGGAGGTCGTGAATGCCGTCGGTCGTGGGGTTGCTGGAACAGCGCGAGCTCGGTGCCCGTCGTCGTGTGGACGAGCTGCGGGAGGAGGCCGACCGCGTCCAGGCCGAGCTGGCCGTGGCCGAGCGGGACTGGAAGGAGTGGGTGATCGCCCGCTCGCGGGTCGGTGAGGTACTGGCCCCCGAGGACGAGGCCGATCAGCAGGGCCAGGCCGAGCGGACGGCATCGGCAGAAGGACAGCGCGAGGAGGCATCGGCGGCGCCGAGGGCCGCGAAGCCGAAGTCACAGGTGCCGGTGTGGCGCGAGGGGTTGGCATCGTCGGTGCTGTCGGAGGAATACCAGCGCATCCTGCGGGCACTCGAGGACCGGCGTCGGCTCCATCAAGGACCTCTGACGTGCCAGGAGATGGCTGCCTTGTTCGGCCTGGATGCGGTGCCGGCGAAAGTGGAGGCGCTGCGGCCGAAGGCGAAGCGGCTGGTGGCTCGCGGCTGGCTGGCCGAGCGGCAGCCGGGCCGGTTCGCGCTCGCCGCGAGTGCGGCCGGGCCGGGCGGCGAGTCATGAGCGGGACCATCGACCAGTAGATCATCGCTTCGGCGCTGGCGGTGCGGCGCTCGAAGTCGCGGACCAGGCGGCGGCTTCGCATCAGCTGGGCGAAGAACCGCTCGACGATCCACCGCTTGGGCAGCACCACGAAACCGCGCATGTCGTCGCTGCGTTTGACGATCGCAAGGACCAGAGCGAGCGCGGCCAGGCAGTGCTCGACGAGGCTGCTGGTGTAGCCGCCGTCGGCCCAGACGAGGTTCAGCCGGTGGTGTGTGTCGGTGACCTGTGCCAGTAGGACCTGGGCGGCGGTGCGGTCGCCAATGTCCGCGGCGGTGACCATCACCGCGAGCAGCAGGCCGAGCGTGTCGACCACGACGTGCCGCTTGCGCCCGTTGATCAGCTTGCCGCCGTCGAAGCCGCGGCTGTCGGCACCGACGACGGCGTCCGCCTTGACGGACTGCGAGTCGATCACACCCGCACTCGGCTCCGCATCCCGGCCCAGTGTCCGGCGGACGTGTCCACGCAGCCTGTCGTGGAACTCCCTGGCCAGGCCGTGATCGCGCCACCGGCAGAAGAAGGCGTACACGCGGTCCCACGGAGGGAAGTCCGCCGGCATCGCCTGCCACTTGATGCCGTTGTCCACGAGGTAGCCGATTGCGTCCAGTATCGCCCGGTGGCAGTACACCTCCGGCCGCCCGCCCCGGCCACGCATGCAGCCCGGCATCGGCAGCAGCGGCCGGACAGCCGCCCATTCCACACCCGTCATGTCCGACGGATACCGGCGAACACGTTCCGGGTGATCGGCTGCATTTCCGAACCGACACTGTCCCCGGGATCGGCCGCCTCGGGGCTGAGATCATCATCGCCGAGACAGGCGGCGACATGACCCAGTTCGCTTCCGCCCACCACCTGGCCTCCTGGATCGGAGTCTGCCCCGGCCAGAACGAGTCGGCCGGGGTGAGCCGGTCCGGCCGCACCCGCCCCGGCAACAGCAACCTCAAACGGCTGCTCGGAATCGCCGCCATGGTCGCGATCAGGAACAAGAACTCCTACTCGGCGTCTTCTTCCGCCGCCTGGCCGCCCGACGCGGCGGCAAACGAGCCCTGGTCGCCGTGGTGCACAAACTCGCCATCGCTATCTGGCACGTCCTGCACGACAAGACCCACTACCGGGAACTCGGCGCCGACCACTTCACCCGACGAGACCCCGAACGCGCCATGCGCCGCATGCTCAAGGAAGCCAACAGCCTCGGCCTGACCATCCGCTTCGAACCCATCACGGCCTGACCAGCTGGCTCACCCACGAGCCATTTTCGTGTCAGGCCCAAGCGGAGGCTACCTGTTGTACGTGGGCAGTCGGAGGGTGAAGCGGGCGCCGCCGAGGGGGCTGCCGGTCGCGGTGAGCGTGCCGCCGTGGGCTTGGGCGGCCCAGGAGGCGATGGACAGGCCAAGGCCGGTGGAGCCGGAGCCGCTGCGGAAGCGGTCGAAGAGCGAGTCGGCCAGGTCGGGCGGTATACCGGGGCCCGCGTCGTCGATGGTGAGTACGCCGTCGGGGGTCACGCTGAGTTCGATCTCGGCGGGCCGGCCCGCCGCGTGCCCGTGCGTGAGCGCGTTGGTGAACAGGTTGGTGACGGCTCGGCGCAGCAGGTCCGGGTCGGCGTTGACGACAACAGGGCGGGTGTCGACGGTGATCTGGTGCCCGTCGGTGGGGGTCTCGTCGACCACTGCTTCGACGAGTTGGTCGAGGCGCAGTGGTTCGCGGGCGAGAGTGGCGACGCCGGCGATGAGGCGGGAGCGGGTGAGCAGGCCGTCGATGAGGTCGCCCATGCGGGCGGCCAGGCGCACGGTGCGTTCCAATGCGGTGGTGCGTGAGGTGTCGTCGCACAAGGCGGTTTCGGCGAGGAGGCGCAGCGACGCGACGGGGGTGCGCAGGTCGTGGGCGGCGTCGGCGAGGAAGGCTTCCTGTTGCTGCAGTGCGTTCAGAGTGGGGAGGATGGCACGGCCGGAGATCAGGTGGCCGGCGACGGCGGACAGTGAGAGCAGCACCACGCAGCCGGTGACGAGCAGGAGCGTCAGCTTTCGGTGGGACTCCTGATCGGCGGCGGTGTCGGCGGCCATGACGATGACACCGCCTGTGGTGTCGCCGTCGGGCCCGGTGAAGATCGTGGCGAGGAGCCGGAGCGTGTGGCCGTTCTTGGCGTGTGCGTTCGTCACGGCGGTATCGCCTCGCCGTACCGCGGTGGAGGCTATCGCGCGGACATCGGTCATCCGGGCCTTGATGCAGGGCCGGTGCGGCACGTGGACGACCTTGAGGTTGCCCGCGTTCACGGAGAAGACGGTCAGCGGCGGGCAGTCGGTCTCCATGAAGTCGAGCAAGCTGCTGACGTCGAGGCGGCCTTGGTCATAGTCGAGCCCGGTCATGGCCTCGGTGGCCTGCAGCTCCAGGTTGCTGTCGGTCTGGTGATGGGTGGAGACGTCGTCGCTGTGGATGGCGAAGGCCGCCAGACCGATCAGGCCAACCGCACTGGTGAGGGCGAACAGAGCGGTCAGCCGCCACCGCAGTCTGCCAGCCCGCCGCGCCGCGGGCGTGGTTGCGGCCTGGCGGGAAGCGGGCCGGGCCCGGCCCAGAACGGCTTTCATCGCCGGATCTCGGCACAGGCCAGTCGGTAGCCGACACCACGGACGGTGTGGATCAGCGGTGGGTCGCCGAGCTTGCGGCGCAGTTGTGAGACGAGGACGTCGACAACGTTGGAGCCCGGTTCGGCCATCTCGTCCCAGCATTTCTCGATCAGTTCGGCGCGGGGCACCGCCTGGTCTGCGCGGGTCGCCAGCACCTCCAGCAGCGCGAACTCCTTGCCGGTCAGCCAGAGCAGCACGCCGTCCCGGCGCACCTGTCGACGGGCGGTGTCGATCTCCAGGTCCGCGACGCGGTGTATGGGCGGTCTGGCGTTCCCGGCCCGTCGGCACAGGTTGCGTACCCGGGCGACCAGTTCGGGCGCGGCGAACGGTTTGACCAGGTAGTCGTCGCCCCCGGCGGCGAATCCGTCGACCCGGTCGGCGACGCGGTCGCGGGCGGTGAGGAACAGCACCGGCACGGTGCGTCCGGTCCGGCGCAGGTTCTGTACGTAGTCGAGGGCGTCGCCGGAGGGGAGCATCCGGTCGAAGACGGCGCAGTCGTACTCGGTGATGAACAGCGCCTCGTCGGCGGCGGGCAGGTCCGCCACCTCGTCGACGGCCAGACCGTCACCGCGCAGGGCCACGGCCACGGTGAACCGCAGGTCGTCGTTGTCTTCGATCACCAGTACGCGCACAGCGGCCAAGAGTAACCGCTTCCCTCATCAAATCCTCATGGTGCCTCCGCGATGGTCTTGCAACGTACCAGGTGGCCGACGAGAGGCGGAACGAAAAGTGCAGCAGTTTCCCTGGAGCAGCAGGAACTCGGGCAGGCAGGAGGTCCAGGCTGAGCCTGCGGACCGCCTCACGATCGCGTCGGCCTTGCGGTCCGTCGGCCGCACCTCCGGTACCCCAGGTGCGAGGGCATCGCGCCGTATACCCCGGCGGCGCGTTGCCCTCGCCTTGGCCCTGACCGCGCTGGGCGCCGTGCAGCTCGTCGGCTGCTCCCCGGACTGGTCAGGCGTGCGGGCATCCCAGGCCGCCACCGAGCCTGCCCACCAGCCGGCACTGCGCACCTTTTACCAGCAGAAACTCGCTTGGACCCGCTGCGGCGAGCTACAGTGCGCCACGCTGACCGTCCCCATGGACTACGCACACCCCCACAACGGGAAGACCTTCACCCTTCCCGTGATCAAGTCCGCTGCCACCGACCCGGACCGACGGATCGGCTCGCTGGTCTTCGATCCGGGAGGCCCGGGCGACTCCGGCGTGGCCGTGTTGAAGGCGGAAGGCGTGACCTCCTTCGGCCAACAGGCCAAGGCACGCTTCGACATCGTCGGATTCGACCCGCGCGGCGTCGCTGGCAGCAAACCCGCCCTGGACTGCACCGCCCGGGACGACACAGCAGATCGGGCCGGGCAGAACGAGGACAGCACCGACACGCCGCAACCGCTGTATCCACGCACCCACGCCGAACGGCAGCTCGCGCTCGCGGACGCCGCCCGTACCGCAGCGCGGTGCCAGGCGCGCAGCGGCGAGATCCTGCCCCACATAGGCACCCTCGACGCCGCCCGCGACATGGACGTGCTGCGCTCCGCGCTCGGCGAAGACCAGCTCACCTACCTCGGCTGGTCCTACGGCACCTATCTGGGGACCATCTACGCCGAGCAGTTCCCCCAGCGAGTGCGCGCACTGGTCCTCGACGGCGCCCTCGACCCTTCGCAGGACTGGGCCCAGCAGGCCCTGAGCAGCGGAAGGGCCTTCCGCAAGGCGGTCGACGAGTACGCCGACAAGTGCGCCCAGGTGGTGAAGGATGCCTGCCCCGCGGACACACCGGACGGGATCCGCACGCTCATAGCCGACCTGTTTGCGAAAACAGCCCGCATCCCCCTGCCCGTCAAGGACGGCACCGACCGGGTCGATCAGGCCACACTGCAGGCCACCATCACCGCATCGATGTATACGCCGGAATCCCAGTGGCAGGACCTCTCCGAGGCTCTGAGCGCGGCCCACGAGGGCGACGGCACCAAACTGGCCGCGATCGGGAACGACGATGATCCGGGCGCCTCCGAGGCTGCGACCGACCACAGCACAGCCGCCGCCTCCCCGCGCGACAACAGCAACGACATCCTGACAGCCGTCGACTGCATAGACACACCACACCCCAAGGACCCCCAGGCGTACTGGGACGCCCTCGACCGTGCCCACCAGGAGTCAGGCGTGTACGGCACCTCCAACGTACTCACCGAGCTCACCTGCCGGAACTGGCCATCCGGCCCGCTCAAGCCACACCGGGTAAAGGCCGACGGTCTACCGCCCGTCCTGGTGGTGGGCACCACCGGTGACCCTGCGACCCCGTACGAAAACGCGCAGAGCCTCGCCTCTCAGCTCCCGGGCGGCATGCTGCTCACCTACAAAGGCCTGGGCCACACCGCCTACGGACGCAGCAACAGGTGCGTCACCGACGCGGTGGACGGCTACCTCGTCGATCTCAAGCTCCCACGACCGGGGACGACTTGCTACTACTAAAGGGGGTTGCAGAAGGCTGTGATCAGGTCATCTTCCGTGCATGGGTGGGGTGTTGAGGGCTGAGCGGGTGTGGGTGGAGACGTTCACCGGCCTGCGGACTGATCAGTTCAGCCGGCTGTTGAAGGCGGTTCGGGAGCGCGGTGGGGAGGGGTGTGGGTGGGGTCGTCCGTGGCGGCTGCCGCTGGCTGAGCGGGTGTTGCTGGTGGCCGTGTACTACCGGACGAACCTCACCATGCGGCAGCTCGCCCCGCTGTTCGGCGTCTCCCCGGCGGCCGTGTGCCGGGTGATCCAACGGCTCGGTCCGCTGCTCGCGCTCGAGCCGATCCGGGCCCGGCAGGAGGCCGTCGAGCGGTTGTGGATCGTGGATGGCACGTTGATCCCGGTGCGTGACCGGGGGGTGGGTGCCTCCTCCCGCAACTACCGGTTCTCGGCGAACGTACAGGTCATCGTAGATGCGGAGACCCGTCTAGCTTGATCTTTAACCTGTGCGGCGGGGCTTCGGGGTGGTTGACCTCTTCTTTTGTCCCTGTGCTGGCTGTGTCTTCTTGGGTGTGTGCACGTCGTGGCGGGGTGCAGGACGGGTGGTTTTTCGGCCCGCTGGTCGTCCGGGGCCGGGGCGGGTGGGTTTCGGTGCTCTGGCCGGGCAAGCGGTCTGTGGGCGGATGTGCCGGAAGTCGCGGCGGACACGCGCGGGAGTGAGCCTGTCCGGGGAACTGGGTTGCTCCCAGGGACGGCGCCGGTCGGCTGCGAGGGGGCGGGCGAGACGCAGTTGGGTGTAGGCGGCGAGGATCAGCCAGGTCCAGCGGTCGGCGGCCTCGGGTGTGCGGATCTTTGGGCAGGTCCAGCCGAGGGTCTGCTTGAAGAGGCGGAAGGTGTGCTCGATATCGAAGCGCCGCAGGTAGGCCTGCCAGAGACGGTCGACGTCTGCCGCAGTGGCGTCGGTACCTGACCACCACAGCCAGACCGGCTTCGGTGTTGCGCCGCTGGGCAGGTGGCCGATGTCCAGGCGGATCACCGTCCCCTCGACGACCGGGAGAGTGCTGTCGGCGGTGGCCCAGGAGGAGCGGTGGGTGAGCCTGGGGTGCAGCCGGTCCCAGGAGCGGGCCATGGCGGTGCCGTAAAGACGTGTGTCGGTGACAGTTTCGGTGTCCGGGACGCCCCAGGTATCGGGCTGCCCGAAGACGAACTCGCCGCCGTGCCGGGGTGGGCGGCCCATCGTGTGTGGCTGGCGGGGTGGAACAGCCCGGCGCAGGACCCGGTCTGAGCGCATCCGGGCGAGTACCTGGACCGGCAGGTCTTTGAGCAGGAACGCAAGACGGGGCGCGTCGTATCCGGCGTCCGCGATGACGAGGACGTCGGGGTCGCCCTCCTGCCACTGCCCGGCGGTGATCAGCCGGTGGAGCAGGTCGCGCGGCTGCCGGGCGGTGACGGTGGCGTTGTCGTCCCCGGGGGCCAGGCGAAGCGCGTCCAAAGGTGCGGTCCAGGAACTGCGACCCGGCTCGAGCGCGCAGATGATCGAGTACGGCCGGCCAGGGATAGGGATGTGCTGGTCTTTGCCCCGGCCGTAGGTGTGACACAGGATCCGCTGCGGTGAGGTGTGAGCATCGGGGCGTAGCCAGCAGGTGATGTCGATGGCCAGGACCAGCCGGCCGTCGACAGCCCGCGGCAGTGGCACCGCGGCCAGGGCCCGCCGCAGCCGGACGGTATCGACCCTGCCACGGGCGAGGGCGGCATAGAGCCCGCCATGACCGCGTCGGTGTTCGCCGACCAGCGACAGTTCGGCCAGCGACCTCACCGGTCCGTCGCCGCACAGAATGGCGTCGGCCAGCTCGAACAACGCATCCGAACGAGCAGTGAGACTGGAGTAGAACTCGCCCCGGAAGCATGACAGTTCTACCAACGGCTCTTGCCGGGCGTCGTGATGCAGCAGACTCATCTTCACGGCCTTCGTGCTGGACATGTGTGTTCCTTGGTCGGAGCACATGTTCAGACGAAGGCCGCTTTGGCGTACAGCGGTTACCGAACCGAGTGATCAAGTTCGAGACACCATTCGACGCCGGCCGTTAAAGATCAAGCTAGGCCGTGCATCGGAAGTGAATCTTGCACATAGGGTGTCGGCATGTCGCTGAGCCACACAGCCCTCTCGTCCGGACGTTCGATCGAGCTCACCGAGCTGCGAATGTCTTCGACCTATGGAGGGATGCTGGAGGGCTACCCCTGCAAGCCCATCAATGACATGAAGGTCAGGAACCTCCAGCGGCAGGCTGAACGTGCGTTTCCCTCCACGCCGGTCCTTCTGGTTCCCCCCTCCCGCGAGTACCCGGACCAGACTGCCGGCGCCTTCGGCCCCGTTGAGGTGCTGCCTTTCGTGACCTGCATCGGCGCCTTCCGCTCAACAGCGGTCGCCTCTGAACTCGACCCGGTGCTGCACCGTTCCGCACTCACCGTCATCTGGTTCCAGACCAGCTTGGATGTCCCGTCAGACAAGGACGCAGACCCTGTGCTGCGCAGCATTCGCTGGGAGGAACTGGCCCAGGACTACGAGCTCTAGCGACGGGTGCCGATCACAGCCACTCGTTGATCGCAGCGATCACGACGGTCGCCTCGTAGCGGACCGCCAGCTTGTCGTATCGCGTGGCGACGGCGGGGTGCCTCTTGAGGCGGTTGATCCCGCAATCGACCGCGTGACGCTTGCGGTAGTCGGCCGGGTCGAAATGTGGTGGTCGGCCGCCGCGCGAGCCGAGCTTCTGGCGGTTGCGTGCCTGGTCGGCCTTGTCAGGGATGGTGCAGCGGATTCCGCGACGGCGCAGGTAAGAGCGGTTTCTGCGGGAGGCGTACGCCTTGTCGGCGCGGACCCGATGGGGACGGACACGTGGCCGACCCGGCCCGATGCGGGGCACGCGGACTTTCTCCAGTACGGCTGCGGCGAGTCCCCGCGCTGCCCGGCCGTGACCACGATCGACATAGGCTTCTGGCCCTGCTCGACGGCCAGGTGCAGCTTGGTGGTGAACCCGCCGCGCGAGCGTCTCGGGCTCGGCGAAGACACCGCCCGGCGGTTCCTTCTGCAGGTCGCCCTGCCTTCGGGCTCCGGCCGCATGCTGGTGGGCGCGGCAGACCGTTGAGTCGACGCTCAGGTCCCACGTGATCGCACCCTTCGCGTCGGCCAGGGACTGGAGCCGGGTGAGGATCCGGTGCCAGATTCCGTTCCGCTGCCACCGGCGGACGAGGTCGTAGACCCGGCCCCACGGTCCGTACTCGACGGGTACGTCCCGCCACGGAACACCGGTCCGGACTCGAACCGTATGCCGTCGATCAACTGCCGCCGGGACCAGACGGGCGGCCGCCCCGCCTTCATCCCCTTCGGCAGCAACGGCTCCAACAACGCCCACTGCTCGTCCGTGAGATCACCCCGTCCCATGAACTGTGATCATTCACCGCTCAAGATCCACTTTCGATACACGGCCTAGCTTGATCTTTAACGTCCGGTGTCGAATGGTGCGTCGAGCTTGATCACTCGGTCTGGTATCCGCCGTACACGGAAGCGGCCTTCGTCTGAACATGTGCTCCGACCAAGGACCAGCACATCCCGGTTCCCGGCTGGCCGTACTCGATCATCTGCGCACTCGAGCCGGGCCGCAGCTCTTGGACCGCTCCGCTGGACGCATTGCGCCTGGCGCCCGGGGACGACAGCGCCACCGTCACCGCCCGGATGACGACATGGCGGTGGTGGAGTGCCGATAGTTTTTCGACTGCATCGCGAGTGGGCACCAGGTGGCGTCCATGATCAGCACCGTGTCCTTGTGGCACCGCAGCCGGTGCGTCCCCGGGGCGGGGGTACGCACCGGCCGTTGCCGTGTGACGGGATACGTCGTGATCAGTTGCTACGGCCCTTGAGGCGCGGTGTGTCGCAGGACCAGATGCCGCGTCCGTGTGTGGCGGCGTAGAGCTTGCCGTCGGGGCCGAGGCGCAGTTGCATCACGGCCGTGGTGGGGATGTTGTGTCCCAGGACCAGCCACTTCGTGGTCCCGGCGGGGCGGTAGAAGGTGGCGAGGTCGGTGCCGAGGGCGAGGCCGCCGTTCGGCAGGAGCTTGACCGTGTCGGCGGGGACGTCCGGGAGGTTGGCCGAGATGTCCGTCCAGGTCGCACCGCCGTCCCTGGACTCGAAGACGTGGCCGACGCCGGCCCCCGGGCCCTCGGTGAAGCGGCGGGAGAAGCCGTTGATGGCCACGTAGACGTGCTGGGCGTTGGCCGGGGCGATCTCGAAGCCCGAGACGTAGCGGTTCGGGACGGTGCCGTCGACCGGGAGGTTCAGCTGGTGCCATCCGGTGCCGTCGGCGTTGCCGGCCGCGATGCCACGGGTGAAGCCCTGGTTGTTGCAGGGGCCGCACCAGCCGACGTACACCGTGCCCCCGGAGGACGCCACGGCGGTGGCCACATGGCCGTCGCCGAGGTCGTAGGCGTCCTTCCACTCCTTGCCGGAGCGGATCGCGAAGCCCTTGGTGTTCACCCACACGTGCCGGCCGCCCGCGATCCAGGTGTTGGTGTCCTTGGCGTCGGCGGTGATCGGCGCGATGAAGCGGGCACCCGCACCAGCCTGGTCCTTGTCGGGCGGGGCGACCTCGTACTCGGTGGCCTTGGACGGGTCCGTCGACCAGGAACCGTCGTTGACACCGCAGTCCTGGGTGACCCACATGTCCAGGTAGACGTACTCGGCCGCGATATTGCAGCCGTTGGCCGGGTCGGCGATGGTGTCGCCGCCGTCTCCGCCGAAGTTGGAGCCCATGACCTTGTCACGGCCGCGCAGGATCGACTGGCCGTTGTCCTGCAGGCCGCCGGTGACCGAGACGCCGCCGTTGGTGAGGTCCCTGCCGACCCCCACGGAGTAGTACTGCAGGGTGTCCAGGGTGCCGTCGTTGAGGGACTGCCAGTCCTTGGCGTGACCGCCGGAGTCGACCGCGCCGTTCAGCGGGCGGCGGTAGATACCGCCGTCGTTGCCGACGTACGCCCAGATCCTGCCCTTGTAACTGCCGATCGCGACCGCGTGCTGGTCGGAGTGCGTGGTGGGTGAGCAGTCACCGGTCTGCTTGGCCGGGTCGATGCTCCAGCAGGGGAAAGGGAAGTTCCAGTACGGGCCCGGGGTCGTCCAGCTCCGGCCGCCGTTCTTCGTCTCGAAGACCTCTTCCAGGCCCAGGTAGACGTGGTCGGCGTTGGCCGGGTCGACCTGGAGGAACTGGTTGTACCAGGACTGGATGCCGGGCATGTGGCCCGCGGTCTGCAGGGCGGATCCTGACGCCTTCAGCTTGGTGTAGTCCGCGATCAGCGTCCACGGCCCGAACGGCGAGCCGTTCTTCGACACGTACACGCCCTTCAGCCCGCTGTCCGGGTTGGCGGTCGTCTGCGCCGGGGACTGGTCGACGGCGTACAGGCGCGAGCCCTCGGCCGCGGCCGCGAAGGTCATGTTGCCGACGTCGGCACTGCCGGTGGGCAGGTCGCCGAGCCCGCCGACCGGCTTCCAGCTGCCGTCGTCCTGCTTGGCGTACAGCCCGTTGTAGGTGTCGCCGCCGCGCCAGCCGACCGCGAGCAGGACCTTGTCCGGGTCCTTGGGGTCGACGGCGATGTCGTTGGCGATGTTCTTGTACGGCGCGCTCGGGTCGTCCGCCTTGGAACCGCTCGGCAGATAGTCCGGGTTGGGGGCGAACTCGTGCTTCCACGGTCCGGACAGAGCGGTCGTGGAGTGCGACCACACGCCGGTACTCGTTGCCGCCCACACCTTGGGGCCCGCGAAGCGCAACGCGTGGATGACGGTGGACTCCAGCTCGGCTCCGCCCACACGGTCACCGGGCTGGAACTGCCCGTGGCGCGGGTCCTTCAGGACGTACACGCCCGTACCCACGAAGGACGTCGCCCCGGTGTTCGACTCGCCGGTGGCGTACCAGAGCCGGTTCCGGCCGTCCAGGTCGAGGGTGCCCGTGGACAGCGACGGCAGCCTGTCGGCGATCGGCTTCCAGTCGCCGCCGGTCGTGGACCGGAAGACACCGCCGTTGGCACCGCCCGCGTACACATAGCCCTGGTCGTCGGCGGCTATGCCGGTGATCCGGCCGGCCACCTTTCCCGAGCCGCCACTGGAGTTGGAGTTCTGATCGCGGTAGCGGGGGTCGTCGGAGTCGTACGGCTTCTTCGTGACGTGCTCCCAGCTGCCCGGCGTGTGCCGCATCGACTGCAGCTGCTGCCAGGCGGCCCCGTAGGCGCCGGGCGCGACTACACCGGGCGCGGTACGCGCCTCGGTGAACTGGGCTGTGGACTCGGCGGAGTTCTCCGCCTCGTCGGCCCCGTCGTCATCGCCCTGCGCGGCCACCGCGGACACTCCGCGGCCCGCGTTCACCGCCTCGATATGCTGGCGGCCTATCGCGGCCTGGTGCTGCGCCTGCCACGGCCGGGGTCTGGTGTCGGCCTGTGCCGGGAACGACTGGGTGCATACCAGTCCGAACGTGGCGGCCACGACGGTGCAGGTTATAAGCCGTCGCTGATGCATTAAGGGCCACATGCCCTCTCCTCCCTGCGACGCAATGGGGAATCTTGGCGTGCCCACAACAGTCACGCAAAGGGCTCATAGGAAAATTGGTGGGGAGTTTACGTTTGTGGGCCGCCTGGACCCGAACTGTTTTGACACCACTATTGATGACGTCTGTCATGGGTGTCGCAGGGCCGGGAGCACGTCTGTAGGTGGGTAACTGGAAGACGGTCAGCCGGTCCTGGCCGTCGTTGAACGCTCGCATGTCCACGCACATGTGGGTGTCGAGGATGCCCGTATGCTGCGTCAAGCGGCAGCAGACGAGGTACCAAGGGCTGGCGTCCGTTGGATCTGACCGTAGATCTCGCGAGCGACGTAGCGCTTGATCAGCACCTGCTTCGAGACCGAGGACGCCGACCAACCGGTCCCGCGCGACGCCCGAGGCGAGCGCCTGCCCGAGGACGCCGATCCGGAACTCGCCGTCGGGGAAACCGGGTTCCGCACGTTCGGGAAGTCCAAGGACTCCCGCGACGACCTACCACAGGTTGTCGTCGGCATGGCGGTCACCTGCGACAGCGTCCCGGTCCGCGTCTGGTCGTGGCCGGGCAGCAGCACCGACACCAACCCGATCCGCAAGGTGAAGGAAGACTTGCGCGAGTGGTCGCTCTCGCGGGTGGTTGTGCGTCGCCGACCGGGGCTTCACCTCCGCGGCCAATCGCCGCGCGCCCATGCAAGCAGGCGGCGGCTACATCATCGGCGAGAAATTCCGCTGCGGCTCCCCCGAGGTCATGCAGGCCCTGTCCCGGCCCGGACGCTACGCAACCGTCCGCGACAACCTGCAGGTCAAGGAGGTCAACATCGACTCCGAACCAGCCCACCTGTCCGGGCAGTTGTCCACCAAGCCCGGCCTGAAACGCTACCTGCGCACCAACCCGGCGGACGACTGCGGATCGACAAGAAGAAGATCGCCGCCGAGGCGAACCTGGACGGCAAGTACCTCCTGCGCCCCTCCGGCCCGAAGCTGTCAGCCGAGGGCATAGCCCTGGCATACAACTCACTTCTTGAGGTGGAACGCGACTGGAGGGCGTGCCGGAATACGGCGTCGGGCAGGACGGTCTGTTTTCGTGAGGTTCATGGCGCATGCGTGAGTCCAACTCCGAGGTGTCCGCGAAAGATTGTCCGGTGTCTCAACCGGCCGGGATGGCTTGCGTGCAGGCTGATTGAAGTGACCATAGCCAGACTCGTGCGACCAGGAATCCTCTGGCCAAGGACTTTTTACTCCTTTAAGGATCTCATCAGGCTGCCTTATCTGTTCCGGGGTTGCCCCCATTGCTTCGCCGAAGGCTGACATGGGCGGAAACAGCTGGTCAGCGCGGGGTCTCGTCGACCACGGTGATAACCGAACCGGGCTCGCCAGCAACATCGGAGGAAAGGCGGTTGACACGGGCAGATCATATTCACTACGTTCCCAACCACTCCGGCCGGAGAAGGACTTCTTGCCGGAGTGTGGGGTCGCCGAAGCCACTCCACACCGCCATGTGCGGAAGCGCTGCTTTCCCGGCTGCGACCAACCCTTGAGCCCGCCGACGCTCTCCGGCTGAGCACTGAACGATCGTTTCCTTCCCCCAGGGACATGCCGCTGCGCCCCCCAACACACTGGCGTACCGGCTGCGTTGTCCCGCCTCCCCCACAACGAGGAGCGTGTAATGGGTTCCCACCGACGCCAGCGGCCGCGTGACCACCGACCGATACGCCTGGCGGTGATGTCCACCATGGGTGGCATCACCCTCGCGACCACCATCGCCACAGCAGCCAACGCCGCCCCGGCCACCCCCGGCGCGGCCACTCAGCGGTCACTGCCCCTGGCCAACACGGCCGAGTCCGTTGTTTCCATAAAACTGGACTCCACCCAGGCGCCGGACCTGGCGGACTGGCTGCAGAACGAGGTCCAGCCGGTGCTGAAGACCTGGTACCCACAGATCCAGAGCACACTGGGCGGCCACACTCCCAACAGTTTCAGCGTCACAATCAGCTCCAGCTACGACGGAGTCGCCTACACCGCTGGGGACGAGATCGTGCTCAGCGCCGACTACTTCCGCGCGCACCACTCCGACGTCGGCGCGGTCGTGCACGAATCTGTCCACGTCGCCCAGCAGGCCCACGGGATACAGGGGTGGGCGGTCGAAGGAGCCGCCGACTGGTTCCGCTACTACCGCTACGAAGGCCACGGGCGTCCCAAGCCGCCAGCGAACGCAAGTTGGACTGAGGGCTACGGAACGACGGCCTACTTCTTCGAGTACATCCGCTCCCACTACGACACCAACTTCCTGCGCCAGCTCCAGGCCGCGGGCCAGAGCGGCGGCAACGCGGAGACAGTGATCCAACAGTCCACCGGCACGTCCACCGCGCAGGTCTGGGACGAGATGCAGAGCCGCGCCAGCCAGGACTTGTCCGGCTGATCCGCGGGTCTCGGCGTCGATCACCACGGTGGCACAGCGGTGCCGCCGGCGCAGCGCGAAGGCGTCGACGCCGATCACACGGGGCACCCGCCCGGGGCAACGGAATCCGCACCAGGGCGGGCAGGGCCATTTGACGAGACAGGCTCACTGCGAGTATCGCCAGCAAGCGCGGCCCGCCAACTCCAGGGCCGTCGCCCGGACTTCACTGGTCAGGCGGGACGTGCGTCACTGGTATCGCTCCAGGACTCCGGGCACGTGCTCGCGGAAGGTATGGCGGCAGCCACACGTGGGACACACCAGACGCCGCACCCGCACACGGACCACCACCCGTCGCCCGTCCACCATCTGCATGGGTGAAACACCCACCCCTCTCCTCCTTCGAGCGGGGAACACTCCGCAGCCGGTTCGGCCACGGCAACATAGTGGGCGAGGCGATCACGACCGGCTCGGCGGGATTGTCGACCGCTGTCTGCCCGCCTGCCAAAGTCGGCAAGACGCATCCCCCAGGCCCTCGGCCGCCTCGCCATCCCGTCGGAGCTTCAACGTCCGCCTCGCCAAAACCAGCCGGATCCTGGCCGGGCTGCCAGTGGCCACGCGGACCGCACGACGGGACAAGCCAGCCGCCGCAGTACCGCCCAGCCCCGTCGCGCGTAGGCGTGCTGCAGGCCCCTGGCCGCCGGGCCGCGCGCCTTCGTGCCCTCGATGCGGCCTCCGAGGGAGAGGGTGACGTCCGCCCCGAGGTCCGCCCTGTCGTCGGTGGGCGAGACACCGACGCCCATCGCCCGGTGCAGCTCCCAGGTGAGGAGCGCCTCGGAGCCCGGCGGAACAGCTCCTCGCCCTCGCCGATCCGGGTGCGCATGCGCAGCGCGCGGAGGCCCTACGGGCAGTGGCCGGCCTTGCGGGTCGCGCCGACATCCTCGTACGTGAAGTCCGCCAAAGACATGAGACCCCAGCGTAGGGCGGTCCCCGGCGTCGCGTTTCCGCCGGGGACCGCCCGTGCCGTCAAGTGCGCGCTAGCTCACGTTGACCGCGGACCAGGCCGCCGCCACCGCGTTGTACTCCGTGCTGTCTGAGCCGTAGAGGTCGGCCGCCGCCGACAGTGTGCCAGTACGGGCCGCCTTGTAGTCGGTGGCCGACGTGAAGTACGTCGTCAGCGCCTTGTACCAGATCTGCAGCGCCTTGGCGCGGCCGATGCCGGTGACCGTGGAGCCGTTGTAGGTCGGGGAGTCGTAGGCAACGCCGTTGATGGTCTTCGAACCGCTGCCCTCCGACAGGAGGTAGAAGAAGTGGTTCGCCACACCCGAGGAGCGATGGACGTCGAGATTGCCGACATCGGAGGACCAGTAGTCGGCGGAGACGCCGTCCTTGCTGGGCTTGTCCATGTAGCGCAGCGGGAGCTCATCGCCTCTGAAGTTGATCTTCTCGCCGATGAGGTAGTCGCCGGGGTCGGAGGGGTTGTGGGCGTAGAACTCCACGCCGGTGCCGAAGATGTCGGAGGTCGCCTCGTTCAGTCCGCCGGATTCGCCTTTGTAGTTGAGGCCCGCGGTGGCGAAGGTGACGCCGTGGCTCATCTCGTGGCCGGCCACGTCCAGCGCGGTCAGCGGGTGGGTGTTGCCGGCCCCGTCGCCGTACGTCATGCAGAAGCAGCTGCCGTTCCAGAACGCGTTCTTGAACGAGTTGCCGTAGTGGACCCGGGAGGAGGCCGCCACACCGTCGTTCCTGATGCCGCTGCGGCCGAAGGTGGCCTTGTAGAAGTCCCAGGTCACGGCGGCGCCGTAGTGCGCGTCGGCGCCCGCGGTGGCGGCGTTCGACGTTGTTCCGTCGCCCCAGGTGTCGCTCGACTGCGAGAACAGCGCGCCGGTGCCGGACGTGGCCTGGTCGAGGTTGTACGTCTTGTGGCCGCCGCGCGAGCCGTCGTTCAGCGTGTACGTCGAACCCGACCGCGTGGTGGTCAGCTCCTCCCGGCCGCTGTACTGGGTGTTGCCGATGCCCGTCTCGATGCCCTGGTACCGGAAGAGTTCCTTGCCGGTGGCGGCGTCGGTGATGACGTGCAGTTCGTTCGGGGTGCCGTCGTCCTGCAATCCGCCGATCACCGTCTCGTACGCGAGGACCGGCGTGCCGTTGCCGGCCCAGATCACCTTGCGCGGTGGGCTGCCGGCGACGGTCTTGGCCGAGCCCACCGACTGGGCAACCTTCGCGGCCTGCTTCTCTGCCGCCACCGCGGTGATCTGCGGCTTGAGGGAGGCCGGCTTGATGGTCGCCTTCGTCGCTCTGGTCATGCCCTCGGTCTTGCCGGCCTTCGATTCGTGGACGACCAAGTCGCCGCCGAGCACCGGAAGGCCGGCGTACGTGCGCTCGTAACGCGTGTGGACCGTCCCGTCGGCGTCCTTCACGACGTCCTTGACGACCAGCCGTTCCTTGACACCAAGGCCTATCTTCCGGGCCGTCTCGGGCGCGGCGGCCTGGGCCTGCTTGATGAGGGAGGTGCGCGCGGCCGGGGACAGCGCGATCGGGGCCGCGGTAAGCGGCCTGACGGTCTGGGCGGTGCCGTGGGCGGAGGCAAAACCGGTGGTCAGACCGGGTATGAGCAGGGCTCCGGCTGCGACTACGGTGGCCATGGCCAGAGTGGTGCGCTTGTGGCGCGCGTGGAGGGGAGGCACACAAACTCCTTTTGTGGGGGGGCGTGGACGCACGACGTGGGCGCGGACGCACGACGTGGGAGTGAACGCACGACATGGGCGCGGACGCACGACGTGGGAGTGAACGCACGACATGGGCGTGAACGCACGAGGTGGACGCGGACGCACGACGTGGACGCGGACGCACGACGTGGGCGTGGCCGCACCGATGGTGTGAAGATTTGCTACGGGTGAGGCCTGCGGTGAAAGAGTGACATTTGGACTGCGTGCATGTCAGGAGGGCAAAGCAAGCTTGGCTGAAAATCAACGTCTGGGTGGAGAGTGGTGAACGCCGAATGGGCTCTGATTCACGGTCAGGGGCCGTCCAAGTCCGGCACGGGGTACGGCAAAGGGCAAAGCCCTGAAGGGTCTGCCTACCGGGACGACGCCCTGCCGTCGGTGCGCCGTGACGCGCATTCGGTCGCGACCTACGGAAACGTCAGCTTCAAGCCATTGACGGTGCCGACGTCCGGCGCCGCCTGGCCCTGGACCCTCAACGTCCGGGTTCCGTCGGCCATTTCGGACGACGCGTTCACGGTGTAGGTGTTCGTGACGTTGTCCGCGGAGTCGGACGAGCACAGTTGTCCTCGGACGCGCCGTCCTTGCTGACGCCATTGGGCCCTGTCACCGACAAACCCTGCCCCAGTCGGCCCTCCGAGACGAACGCCGCCTCCGCGAATGCGCGGACGCGTGTTGAACGCCAACTGCTGCCGCTTGGCCCATGTCCAGGCGCAGCGTCGAAGACATCGGTCCGACGGGGCTGATCATCCGCCGGGCAGGTCTCAGGCCACCGTCGAAGCCACCGTCGCCTGGTGTGCCTCGGTCAGGTGCTCTTCGCGTTCAGACACGGCAGGAACTGTGCTCCTTTGCGCCAGCCCTGACCCGCAACCCGCAACCCGCAACCCGCAACCCGCAACTACCGTTCGGCACCGGGGTGAAGGTGACCCACGTCGCCAACGTCAAGTCCCTGGTAATGGCATCAACGACCGGGGCACCTTCCAGCAGACCCCCAGACGTTCAAATACATGCGGAACCACCCGAGTCGGCCGCCGATAGCTCCGGGCTATATGCAGTTGCCATCATCCGCCCAGCCCCTTGCCTGCCCGAGACTCCTACGGAACCGATCGTTCGTCACCCCCTACGAACGAGACAAACTGACAGGAGTCCCCCCACATGAAACCCTCCCCTGCCTCTCACAGGCCCACGAAGATCTCCAGGAGGCTGATCTCCGTCGCCCTCGGCCTCGGTCTGGCCTCCGCCGCGCTGGGTACCGCGTCGGCGGTCACGGCACCGTCCGGCTCCGCCACCGCCCGGTCGGGCTCGGCGGAGAGCGCCGCGGACAACAAGGCGTTCTTCGAGGCCGTGGAGAAGTCCGTCGCCAAGGAGCAGGCCGCCCACCCGAACCTGCAGTCGGTGACGGTCACCTACAACGCCTCCCAGGCGCCGAGCTTCGGTTCCCAGATATCGAGCGCAGCCTCCATCTGGAACAGCTCCGTCTCGAACGTCCAGCTCCAGGAAACCTCGGGCAACGCGGACATCACCTACACCGAAGGCAGCGATCCGAACCTCGGGTCCCACGCCTCCACCGACGGTCACGGCCACGGCACCATCTTCCTGGACAAGGCGCAGATGCAGCAGAACGACCCGGTCCGTATCGCCGCCCACGAGACCGGTCACGCGCTCGGCCTGCCGGACCACTACAGCGGCCCGTGCAGCGAGCTGATGTCGGGCATCGTCCCCGGCCCGTCCTGCCACAACACCTCTCCCAACGCCGACGAGCGCTCCCGCGTCGAACAGTTGTGGGCCAACGGCCTCGCGAACGCTCTGACGAAGACGAACCAGACGATCGGGGCACACTGACCCGCGAGCTACGTTTCTCCCCAGAAGAAGCCTTCCCGCCGGGCTGACCGACGCCGACAGCAGGGCGGGACAGGCCAACATAACCATGCGGCGGGCCCTCGACCTGCGGCCCCGGCTGCAGGTCGACCGGCCAGCCGCTCGGGGCGCCCGCGGTGGCCGCCGGCGACGTTCGCCCGGATCCTCCAGGGCGCCGCCGCCCGCCACTACAAGGCCGGCTTCATCCTGCTGCTCTGGTACGACGCGGACTTCAACGCGACGAACGCGACCAACCAGCTGCGCAGTTGCCTCCAGGCCACCTACGACCGCCACCGCAAGCCGATCTGGCTCACCGAGTAGGCGCTGATCGACTTCTCGTCCGGCACACGGAGGTACCCGACGCAGGCTCAACAGGCCGCGCTCGTAGGCCAGTCGACCGCGATGCGGCCGGGACTGTCGTTCGTCGAGCCCTGCGCGTCGTCCACGCTCTCCACCAGCCGCGGCGACGGCACGGACCTCTACAACGGCGCCAACCGCCACCCAGGTGCGCACCGCCTACCGCGCGGTCGGCCGAGCAACGGCCTGCCCGGCCCGCACACCTTCCATTCCCGTCATCACTACCACGACATGTGAAAGAGGCAATGCAATGAATCATGCCCGCATACTCGCCCGCCCGATCGTCGGAGCCGCCGCGCTCGGAGCCGCCGCGCTCGGCTCGGTCGTGACCCTGGCGCCGACGAGCTCTGCCGCGCCCGCGGAGTCCGCCCCGCTCGCCGCCGCAACGTGCTGGGCGACGCACTACGGCCCCATGCCTGCCGGCGCCCTGACCGCCAGCGGCGAGGTCTTCGACAACAACGCGAACACCACGGCGACGTCCCTGACCCGCAACCCGCAACTGCCGTTCGGCACCAGGGTGAAGGTGACCAATGTCGCCAACGGGGAGTCCTTGGTCGTGCGCATCAACGACCGGGGCACCTTCCAGCAGACCCCCCAGGAACCCAAGTGCCTCGACCTGACCGACGGAGCCTTCAGCCGGCTCGGCGGCAGTCTCGACCCCGACGCAGGTCACATCGTCGTCACCCAAGAGGTGCTGTCATGACGGGCAGCACCCGGAAAACCGCCCTGGCAGTGGCCACACTCGCGGCCGGCTGCGCCGCGATCGCGCTCTCCGCGCCCGCGTCCGCGTCCGCGACCGGGGCCGCTGCCTAGCGGCCCGCCGTCCACGACCGCGACACGGCCGACCGTGCTCGGTGAGCACAAGGTGACCGGCCTCGACTGTGAGGGACGGGTCTTGAGGTTCCGGGCTACTCGTTCCTCGAGAAGCTCGTCATCAGCGGCCTTTGACGGAGGACGGGACCGACCGCCCGGTGCGGCCATGGACCCTCCGCGGCCGCACCAGGCCCGCCCACCCCGGGGGCCGGTGGGCGGACGCTCCGGCACCCGCAGGGCGCCCGCTTCCCCGACCGGAAGCGGGCGCCGTGCGACGGGGAGGGTCAGACCGCCAGGGGTTCCGAGGCCTCCTTCCGCTTGCCCGCCGAGCGGGAGGCGAACAGACGGTCGAGGCCGAACGCGCCGGAACCGGTGAAAACGAGGAGCAGGAAGGACCAGCAGAACATCACCGGCAGCTCGCCGCCGTTCTGGATCGGCCACAGGGCGCCCGGCTGGTGCACGTCGAAGTAGGCGTACGCCATCGATCCCGACGCGAGGAACGCGGCACCGCGGGTGCCGAGGCCGAGCAGCACCAGGGCGCCGGCGATGAGCTGGATCACGGCCGCATACCAGCCGGGCCAGGTGCCAACCGGGATGGTGCCGCCGGGGCTGTCCTCCACTCCGCCCAGGACTCCGAAGAGGGAGGCTGCGCCGTGGCAGCTGAAGAGCAGGCCGACGACGAGACGGAACAGGCCTATGACGTAGGGCTGAGCGCTGTTGAGGCGTGAGGTCATGTGCGTGGCTCTTTCGGTCTGGTACCGGCCCGCGAACGGACCGGCCTCGGGGGACGGAAACCGAGTGGCCAGATTAGGTATACCTATCAATGCTTGCAAGTTCAATATTATGACGGGTTCGGATTCGTTCGCTGTTCCGCTGACGCAGCCGTGCACGCGATCACCCCCGTCACCATGCCGGCGCCAGCGGCGTGACCGAATCCGGCTGGGACGGTCCACGGCCTCGTATGCGGCGCCCGCGACGAGCCGCAGGGAGAAGGCGGCCGCGCCGGCCGCGACCACAGCGTCCCCGGCCGGATGCGCCGCGGTCGTCGACACGAGCGCGGCGGCGCGACCACCCAGCCGCCCCGGGCGTAGCGCCTACGCCCGCGCGCTCCCGCAGAGCTCGGCCCGGGCGGCCGGGTGGGTGCCGTCCGCCTCGGTGTGGGCGTCCTCGCGGGTGTCTCGCCCGCCGCGTGGGGGCCGGAGCAGCAGCCTTGCCCTGTCGGGTCGCCTTGCAGGGGCCGGATCGCGAGATCGGCGCGAGGGAGCCCGGTGGGCTGACAGACATCACCACCTCTCCGATGGCGGCCAGGGAGTACTGTCAGGTAGTCGCCGTGCAGAATGTGCGGCATCAGACCCGCCTCGCGCAGGACGCGGCTGAGGCAGGCCCATTTCGGCGTCGATGGTGGGGGCGATCATCCAGCGGTCGTCGGCGAGGTCGATGGGCCGCACCTCGCGCCGCGCCGGGGCGCGATGATCGGCGGCGAGCGAGACGAACTGCGGCTCCCGCTCGACGAGCACCCGCACCCTGAGTCCGGACGGGATGCGGAGCGCACTGCCCTCGACCTCGTGCACGAACTTGGGGTCGCTGGATGAGCATGGCGACCAGAGCGGCGCAGAGTGCCGAGGGGACTCGCCGAAGTACCCCACTGCTGTCTTCTCAACGTCGCGGACATGCGAGAGATCAGGTTCATGTGCCAATGCTGTCTGCGACATGATCGACGTCTGGTTCGCTGAGGTCGGTCAGGTCCGTGCGTGTCGGCGGCAGGGGTGTGACGTGACGGCGGACGTCGTCGATGCCGCTGCGCATGACGTTGCGGAGCCACTTGCCGAGGGGGCGTTCGATGGTGCGGTGGATGAGCCATGCGGTGGCCAGCATGAGGACGGTGACCGAGATTACCAGGACCAGGGCGGGTATGCGGCCTTGGTAGTGGTGGATGAGGGTCATGCCGATGTTCATGTGGACGAGGTAGAGCGGGTAGGTGAGCGCTCCGGCGTAGGTGAGCCATTTCCACTGGATCCGGTCCAGGGCGCCGAGCGCGATCGCGGCGATCGCGGCGAAAGCGGCGAGGATGAGGAAGCGGGCGGGCCAGGTGGGCAGGGCCTGGGCGGTCACCCTGCCGAGGTTGGTGGCCATGCGGTAGCCGATGTAGCGCTGGGCGCAGCAGTTGCAGGATCACGATCGCCCACAGGACCGCGTTGGGCCGGTAACGGCGCATGAGGTGGAAGGCGATGCCGGCGATGAAGAACGGCGCGTACTGCGGCACCGCGAACGCGGTGAGCAGGGGCGTGTTCAGGACCGGCGCCAGGGCGGCGGCCGCGGTCCACACCCCGCACAGGATGAGGCAGTTGCGGTAGGTGACACCGAACAGCAGGACCACGGCAGTGATCAGGTAGAACTTGAGCTCAACGAAGAGCGTCCAGTAGACGGGGTCGACGTCGGGCGTGTTGTTGCCGCCCTGCAACATGGTCAGGTTCGTGATCACCCCGCCCCAACCGTGCAGGGAAGCCACCTCCGGCCACATCGTGATAACCGTGGCGCTCAGCAGGATGCCGGCCCAGTAGGCGGGGAAGAGCCGGGACAGGCGCGAGACGGCGAACTCGCCGACCGTGCGGCCCCACGCGCTCATGCAGATGACGAACCCGCTGATCAGGAAGAAGACCTCCACGCCGAGCCACCCGTACTCGGCGAACCTGTGGGCGGTCGGGAAGATCGTGGCGGTGGAGTGTCCCCACGGCCGGGCGAGCGCGACGTAGTGGTAAAGGACCACCATCAGTGCGGCGAGCAGCCGCAGCCCGTCGAGCGCCACAAGTCTGTTTCCCGAGCGATGCCCGGTCATTGGTGTAACCCCCCAGCGCTCTGGTCGGGAGCGCTTTTGGATTGAAATGACCTATAGGTTGCAAAGGACCTGTGAGTGAGCGGTATGTCGTCTACGATCACATGGTGTGCGTGGGTACACTGCGATCTTCGAGTGGATCGAGAGCTGGTTCACCATACGCAGACTGCACAGCAGCCTCGGCTACCGCAGCCCCGCCGAGTATGAGACCGTCCCAGCGGCCTGACCACCACACCGATGGCGTCTGTCAAGGCGGAGCAACTCAATCGCGGCCTGGCGTCGGCGTAGGTGCGCCCTTGCCGACTGACCATCAAGGCGAGGGACGTGGGCGCACCTTCCGAGCATCTGACCCCCTGCGGG
>NZ_JBIRST010000038.1:0-47620 GCF_044334385.1 Streptomyces sp. NPDC020801 | reverse complement strand
TCCCTCGGTCGACGTTGTTCCTCGGAGGCTCACCCAGTGGAGCGGGCCGTTTCACGGGGGAAGATATCCCGCTGCGGGCCGACCCCGGTGGTGAATCCGCGAAGACAGGGCTTCCTGCCACAGCAGCGTTGATACCGACAGCCGCGGCAGCCATTCCCGTCAGGGCGCCGAGGGCCACAAGAAAGGCCCTCGGCTTCTTCCGCCCGTGTTTACGCACTGTTTCTCTGCGCATGGTGACAGTTCTTTCCTATGCCGGTGGGAAGTGAGGCGACGCCCGCCGCGTTCGCCCGCGTGCGGACGGGCCGGTCAGCGACTGTCACGACTCACAAACGTCGCACCAGGCACAGGGAGGAGACGGGCAATCACCGTCCGAGCCGGGCGGGCTCGTTGTCCTCGCCGCACGGCCGGGCCGCGCGCCGCTTGGGCGCACGATCAGCCACAGGTGCTCCGGTGGGTGACGGGGTGGCCGGACCTGCCGCGTGGACCGCAACAAGTCAAAGAACAACTTCCGTCACCGTCATCAGCCGCCGGAACGAGTTCGGTCAAACCTTCGTCGGAACCGGCATCATCAAGCACACGTTCAGCAGCTGCGGACCATCCACAACGTTCAACGCCTCCGTTGCCAGCGCGAGGACTCTGGTACATCCGCTATATGCGCACATCGGCTGCGGCCCGGTAACAGCCAGGGGCGTGGGAAGACGTACCGGCCTTGTGCCACGGGCCACAAGGCTGCCGCTGCTCCGCGCAGCGGTTCGTGACACAGTCGCCGTCGGGTGCCGGAGCGGCGGCGGATGACGCGCTCACGCTGGCTGGCCCAGGCGACCTCGGTGGCGGGTCCGTCTGGTACGACGCACCCCGTCCCCAAGGGGGGCGGCCACGCTGCCGACTCCCCTGCGGCCTCGCACAAGCCGACTCACATGAACCACCCGTAGGCCACCGCCCCTACGCAGGCGCCTTGGCACCGGGATCCTCCCCAGGTCCGATCCATCGAACTTTCGTTTGCTTTTCACTCGTTGCCGTCGGGCAGCACGGAGTTCCAACGCCGGGCGGCGTGCCGCGAGCGGAGTGGAGTCACCGGCTCGCCTGCCAGGCGGCCCTGCCGCGCGAACCGCCTCATAGCACGGCCTGGAAGGCTCTGCCGGATACACAGGCCTCGGCGGCGTCCCGCACCGAAAGTCCGTCACTCAAGAAATGAGGACCATATGCTCAGGCAGCATTCCCGCCACAAGTACCGGACGAAGCGCGGACTGGCGCTCAAGGCAGCAACGGTCGCCGCCGGACTCGCCGTCGGCGGAGCGGGAGTCGGCGTGGCCATGGCCTGTACCACGACCCAGTCGGGCAACCTCGCTGCCCGCACGCCTGACACCCGTTCCTCGGACGGCCGGGGAGCCAGCTCCGCCCAGAAGCCGAATGCCACCCACCTGGAGAACCCGGAGAACGCCGCTCCCCCCGGGGATCGGCAGGCCGTCGGTCCGTCGAGCCGGGACAACACCGCAACGCGCGAGCGCTCAGCTCTGGTCGGAGAGATCGTTCGCCTGGTCAATGCCGAGCGCCGGTCTGCCGGATGCCAACCCCTGGAGCTGAATGCCCTCCTGAGCACGGCTGCGCAGCGGCACTCGGATGACATGCAAGCCCGGCACTTCTTCAGTCACACCAACCCCGATGGCGCGGGCCCGGCCGAACGCATCACGGCTGCCGGCTATCACTGGATGTCGTACGCCGAGAACATAGCCTTCGGCCAGCCGGACCCGGTCTCGGTCATGCGGACCTGGACGAACAGTACCGGCCACCGCGACAACATCCTCGATTGCGGTCTCAAGGACATCGGCGTAGGCGTGGCTTCGGGCCAAGGAGGCCCGTGGTGGACCCAGGACTTCGGCAGCCGGAGCCAATCCGGTGACGAGGCCGCACGGAAGGCACGGTGCTTCGGAATCTCTCACCGCAGGGTCTCTCCGCACGAGTGCCACGGCCTTCGCGGTTGAGTCCGACTGGACGGCAGCGGGCGATGATCTCTCACCCCGCCTCCTCGGGCGCGTTCGCCGGCTTCGTCGCTGGGCACCCCACGCGCGTCGAGCGGTCGGCGACCCCGACGAGGTAGAAGACCTCGCCGGGGCGTCCCCGTGGGTGCCGGAGGCTCGGTTGACGAGGGAGCCCCCGAACTACCCCGGGAACCCGCTCCACGGGCGTGGAAACGTAACAGGCCTCGCAGCCGCCGCCGGGAGCTCTTGGATGCTGAGGCCGATTCCATGGGCCCATGGCGGGATCACGTGTGGGCTCGAAAGGGCAGTAGCCCGCGCTGACAGCAAGGCCGTGTGGTCGTATCGGTGCAGCTGGGATGACCTTTTCGTGTTGACAGACGTCGACCCTGGCAGGTCCGGACTCGATCTGGGTGACGGCTGGACGAAGCGGTGGACGGTCTCGTGGCGGACCGACGGGGACGGCACTTCCTCCTCGGTACAGGAACTCGTACAGGAGCCGGTGCTGTCGAGCGATCCGATGCGTCACTTCACCTGGCGCCCGGGCCAACGGCACCGTCCCGGCCTGCAGTTCCTTACCAGCACCGGCCGTCACCACGGGGCGGAGAGCCTGGAGGAGGGCCGGGTCCTGCTGGCCCTGGACTTCGCCGGTGACCTCGTCGACGTCGTCTCGCAGCCCTTGAAGATCTCCTTCGATGCCGGTGGGAAGCGCCGCCATCACACCCCGGACTACCTCGCGGTGACCCGCCACGGCGTCTGGCTGATCGACGTACGGCCCAAGGCTTTGATCAAGGAGCCGGACCGGGAGTCGTTCGCCGCGGCCGCCGAGGTCGCTGTCGCCTGCGGCTGGCGCTACACGGTCGCCGCCCGCTGGCGCGAGCACGCCTTCGCCCGGCTTGGACGCGCTGGCTTCGCGGCGCCGGCTGCCGTCAGCCAGCTCGAGCACCTGATCGCCACCTGGAGCGTCGCCGTCTGGCAAAGGCGCACATTGGGCGAGTGCGCCCCGAGTTGGGATCCGGACGGCCCGCACAGTCCGAACTCGCTGTTCGCGGCGTCGTTCGCGCAGACCGGCTTCGCGATGGACATCTCCTCCGCCGCCCGTCGGGGACACCTTCGTGCCCGCGCCTCGCCTGAAACCGGCCGACCACCAGGCATTGGGCAAGCGGCAGCGGGCTCTGCACGACCTGCACCGCACGGCGACGCACGTCAACATGCGGCTGCAGGAGACGCCGATGAGCGTGCGGGTCGCGAACCTGACGCGCGGGCGGCTGCAGAACAACGCGGTGAAGTTCATGCCCGGCACCCGCGACGGTCTGGTGATCAACGGCGGCGGGTTCCAGGGCAAGACCGAGACTGCGTGCGACGCGGCCGCGTCCTTCGAGGACGTCTGGCACGAGGTCCACCACCAGTTGCTGCCCGGCCGCACGCCCGGCACCCGGGACGTGTTCGTGCCGGTGGCCTACTGCCGTCTGCCGGTACGCGCGACACCCCAGGGGCTCTGCAAGGCGATCCTGAACGTCCACGGCGATCCCCATCCCGGCACGCTGGACGACCTGGTCAGGGCAGTGCGGGACGCGATCCGTGGCCATCACACCATCGCGCTGCTGATCGACGATGTGACCCGGCTGCGGCTGCACCGCGAGGACGACCAGGACACCCTCGACCTGATCCGCGAGCTGATGGACCTCAACGTCACACTCATCCTGATCGGAGTGGACATCCCCGGCTCAGGACTCCTGCGCGGCGCATACGTCGACCCGCGCACCGGACAGTGGCTCTTCCCCGATCCCGAGGCCAAGCACGGCAAGAGTCACCACACCGCCGCGGCCGCCGCCCAGACCGGCCGCCGCTTCGACATCGTCGACCTCGATCCGTTCGACTACTCCACCCCCGCCGGCATCGCCGCCTTCCTCGACCACCTGGCCGGAATCGAGGACCAGCTGCGGCTGCTGCGTTCCTTCACCGGCATGCTGACCACCGGCGAGATGCCCGAGTACCTCTACGACCGCACCCGCGGCATCGTCGGCCTGCTGCGGCGGCTGATCGAGGACGGCAGCACCAAAGCGATCACCAGCGGGGAGGAACGGCTCACCCCCGAACTGCTCGCGAGGACCACCATCCAGCTGGGCGACCATAGCGACCTGGACCCGGACGCCGGGGAGGTCCCCGAGATCCCGCAGAACGTGACACCGCCCAAGCAGTCGAAGGAACGCAGGAAACGAGGACGGAACGCGGTCTTCGACGACCGCGGCGAGAGGCCGGCCGCCGGTGACTGACACTGCCCTTCGTCCCGAAGCCCGGCCGATCGGGCGGAGCCTGGACCCGCTGGAGGGCGAGTCGCTGGCCGGTTTCGTCCTGAGGCTCGCCCACCGGCTGCACGTCTCTCCGGACCAGCTGATGCGCCGCACGGGACTGGCCGACATCGAACCCAACACCCAGGCCAGGGCCAAGAGCGGCTGGTCGACGTTCCTGCCGGCCTCCAGGACCTCCGTCTTCGCCCCTACGACCCGGCTGTCCCTTTCCGAGACCACCGCTCTGACCCTGGCTGACTGGGCTGCCTACTACCCGCCCATCGCCCGAACCGCGGCCCTGCTCAAAGCCGGCCGCCCAACGCGCCAGATCGACGGACTGTTCGCGTCCACGGCCCGTTACTGTCCCGACTGCCTGGCCGGCGACGGGACGCCCATCCAGAAACGGCACGGCGGCCCCTGGCAGCGCGTCCGGCGGCTGCTGATGTTCTTCGTCTGCCTCCGCCACGAGCGCTTTCTCGAGCACCTCTGCCCGGCTTGCCACCAGGCCATCGGCAGTCGCCGCTACGGCCATTTGATCGCCCGGCCCACGATCGCCGGGCTCCATCCCGCCCAGTGCCGGCAGCCTCGCCCCCGGGCAGAGGGCAGGCCCCTATCCCGCGAGGACCTCTGCCAGGGCCGTCTCGACCGGGCCGAACTCCACCCCGCCGACCGCCCCAGCACCGAACTCCTCGCCCTGCAGCAGAAGATCGCCGCCTTGCTTGCTGCGGGGGCTCCCGAGCCGGCCAGTCAGTACTTCACCGAACTGCAGTTGGTCACCGCGCTGGTCATCATCACCTGGCCCCGGAGTCGACCCGGCACCTCCAGCACCGCGGTCACGGCTGCCGACCAGTACGCCGCCGAACACCACGTCCCGAAACAGCGCCACCACTCCAATGCCCCGCGCACCGACGCACGAGCATGCGGGGCCTTCCTTCAAGCGGCCGACACCATCCTCAGCGCCGACGATCTGCGCATCGCCCTCATGCCGCTCGCGCCAGTCGAAAACCGCACCCGCACCGGCATCACCCCCACACGCCACCACAGCTGGGACACCGCGTTCAAGAAGAACGGGTCCACAGACGCCCGACACTCCACCCATGCCACCGGCGATCCCCCGGCAGCGTCTGTAGGCCGGCCGGGGCCTCAACCGCTGTGCGAGATATGCCGCTTGGTGTGCGGGCCTGGCTACCGCCGCCCCTGACACCTACTGGCGCCCCGGCGTGCAAGGTGCGCACGCAAGGTCGGGCCTACGCGGTCGGTGCGATCTCGGGAGCCTGCGTCGCCGGTGGCTCGCCCATGACCACCAGCACAGAGCCCTCGTGCAACTGCGTGTACAGCCAGTGCGCGTCGCTCGTGCGCACACCGATCCAGCCTCCGGTGGCGGAGTAATTGCCGGGGGCCTTTGGGGCCCAGGTCACCGGGACAATGTAGTTCCGCCCCTGGCCCGGGGTGCGCAGTTCGATGACCCACGGGAGCTTGATCTCGCTCTTGCCGTCGGGGTGGAGCGCGTCGGTGGGCAATTCGGTCACCTCGTACTTGGCTACGACCGTCATTCGCCCCATGGGTGTGGGCCACTCCGGCACGCCCGAGGAAACGGGCAGCACGCGGCCCGCGACTCTCAGCGTCCGCGTCGTGAGATCAACGGTCGCCTCCGCCGCGAAGGGGGCGACCGTTGCGGTCGTTACGGGCCCGTGCCTCCGGCTCGCGGCCGGAGTTGAGCGGTGCCCTGGTTCATGCCCGAGGTTCGTGAGCACCCCAACGGCCAGCACCATAGCAGCCCCCGCCCCGGCTGCACGCCGCCGCCCGCGCTGCACCGCCCGCCGCCGAATCTCGGCACCGCGCACGAGGGGGGCGGACTGATGGTCCTGGGCCAACTGATGGAGAGCCGCGGAGAGTTCATGGACGGCGCCGGGAGACAGGTCACCAGGGCCGTCGTCGAAGTCACCGGCGTGGCGGTCATCGAGCACGATCGCCCTCCCTGTCCCCCTCGTCGATGTCCAGTTCGCGGGCCAACGCAGCGCGGCCGCGGGACAGGCGGGTCTTGACCGTGCCCACGGGGACTCCCGTTTCGGAGGCTACCTGTTCGACGCTCAGGTCGCACAGATGGTGCAGGACGACGGCCATGCGCTGGGCCTCGGGCAGCCGACGCAGTGCGGCGACCAGAGCGGTCCGCTCGGGCTCGGGGCCGGCCACATGCTCGGGCGGCGTAGTGAAGCGGACCAGCTCCAGCCAGCGCCGCGCCCGACGCCACCGGCTGACGGCAAGGCGCATCGCCACGGTCCGGATCCACGCCTCGGGCGCCGCGTCCGCGAAGAAGTCCTGCCGCTGACACCAGGCCCGGACGAAGGCCTCCTGGACGACGTCCTGCGCCTCGCCGTGGTCACCGGTGAAGGCGTAGAGCTGGCCGGTGAGCCGGGGGAACGCGGCAGCGTAGAACGCGTCAAACTCTTCGTCAGTCATGCCTCCCACGCCACTGGTCACCCAACTTCCCGTTGTGGCACGGAACATGCGTGCATTCCCGTGCAACCCGGCGGTCTACGCCCTGCGTATAGGTCTCGTACGCCGCACATCGAAGCACATACCAGGGATTGCAAGATGACCAAAGAGCCCAGGAACCGCTGGCTTACCCACGGTCGCAGAGCCTGCGACCTAGGGTCGCTCGTGTCGTAGTGGACCAGGGCGCCCTGGACGCTGAAGCCGATCATAGCGATGAAGTGCATGGTCCAGATGCCGCAGCCGATCGACACATACGGGGTCCTTTCACGTGCGTGACGGCAGGCGGCACCCCCTGGCGTGGTGTGCCGGCACTGTGGTGCGGCGTCCGCCCCGCCCGGCTGCGGGGCGGACGGTTTCTGGGCGGAGCCGGTGCGGCGCTGCCCGCCGAGCGCGGGGTGCGTTCGTTGCCTCCCCCGTCGCGCGCGCTGCGGCCCGGCCCGGTGGACATGACCGGGAGCGCCCCCTGCACCAGCGGCATCCGCAGGGCTACTTTCCCGACGGTCCTGCGGGGCGGTCAGCTTCCGCCCTCGTAGCTCACGGGCCGGTCGTTTCTCAGTTCAGTGAAGAGCTTCTGGGTCTGCACGGCGTTCCACTTCACGGCGCTGCCGGCGTGGGTGGGAAAGCTGCGGCCGGTCACGGGGATGTTGAACCGTTTCCCCTGGCCGGCCGTGATGCCGTTCATCGCCCGGAACATCGCTGCAAGGTCCCACAGGCGCATGTTCTTGTCCACGATGAGCGCGCCCAGGCCCGCGTTCGTGGTCTCGTAGAGTTTGGCAGGGTTGAGGACGACGCCCGGCGCGGCCGCCTTGCGCGCGAGTGCGGACAGGAACTTCTGCTGGTTCTCGGTGCGCCCCAAGTCACCCTGGGTCTCCTGGTGGCGCTCGCGCACGAACGCGAGCGCCATGCGTCCGTTGAGGGTGTGGCAGCCCCTCGTCAGGTCCGCCCCCGATTTTTCGTCCCTGACGTCCTTGTCCAGACACATCTGCACGCCGCCGACGGCGTTCACGATGCCGACGAATCCCGCGAAGCCGACTTCCGTGTAGTGGTCGACGTGCAGCCCCGTGTTGCGCTCGATGGTACGTATGAGCAGTTCAGGTCCGCCGAAGGCGAACGCCGCGTTCAGCTTGTTCTGCGACGCCGGGTAGTGCACGCCGGTGTCAGGGCGGATGTACGGCGGGATGGTCACCCACGAGTCGCGCGGCAGACTCATCATCGTGGTGCCGTGGGCGCCGGTGTGCAGCAGGATCATCGAGTCGGTGCGGCGCCCGGCGTCGGCCTCGCCGCCGGTGTGCAGATCCTTCTTGGCCTTGTCCGAGAGACCGGCGCGGCTGTCGGAGCCCACGATGAGGTAGTTGGTGCCCTTGCCGAGCGGCGCACGGTCCGCGATCTTTGCGAGGTCGACCTCACGATGGAGCCTGGACTCGGCCCAGAAGAAGGTACCGAAGAGTGCCGCCAGCAGTACGGCGGTCAGCAGGGCCAGCGTCCGTGTCGCCCGGCGGCGCCAGCCCCGGCGGGACGGCGGCCGGCTGCGACCGGGATCACGGTGACAGTGTCCGCAGCCCCTGCGGCCGGCGGACCCCGGCGGGAGGCCGGGGCGAGGGGGCACCGTGCCCTGGAAGATCGTGGGTGGCGGCGGCTTGAAGAGTTTGTCCGGCCAGGTTGCAGCCTGATGCCTCCTCATGCTCCCCGTCATGGCCTGCGCCCCGTCATCCGCAGCCGCCGCGCCGCCACGCCGGTCGTCTTACGGCCGCCGGACGGGGCGTTCGGCCGCGGGAAGCAGTATGCGTACGCCGTCATGGCCTGCGCCCCGTCGTCCCCAGCCGCCGAGCGTCCGCATCCGCCGCCGCGCCGCTCGGTCACGAGGAGCGGTATGGGTGTCGGCGGCAACTGGGGCCGGTGGTTGCCGGATTCAGCCCGTTGGGGCGGAGGGATCGTGCCGATGAGCATGAGGGGCATCCTTTCCGGGTCGCGCAGAGCGGCCCCTTGTTCGTCCGCCGGGCGCCGGGCAGGTCGGCAGCCGGTGAAGGGGGGTGTCCGGCCTGCATCGGGCCGCTGCTGCGCGCGCGGGACCGGGCCCGTGGCGGACAGCTGCCTTGAGGTCCAGGTCACGATGCCAGGCTTCTGGCCGGGGCCGGCTGGCCGCGCTGCTGCGTGGCCGTGCCGGTGCGCTGCATGCGGTGCCACGTCAGCCGGCTGCCGAGCACAGCGGTGACCATGGACTGAATGATCACGAGATACATCAGCTGCCGGTAGGCGAAGATCTGGAAGGGCATGACCCACAACGCGTTCAGCCGCTCGCCGTCCAGCCGCAGTGCGTATCCGGCGCAGGCCAGTTGGACAGCGAGGAAGCCCAGCCAGACCCCGGCCGACTGCACGGGGCTGAGGAAGAGCACCCCGTACAGGGCGAAGACGTCGATGACCGGAGCGAGTAGCGGCAGTCCGACCTGGAAGACGGCGAGATAGGCCAGCCCGCGGCGGCCGAAGCGTCCGGCTGGGCCTACTTCCCAGACGGCGCGGCGGTGTTTGCGCATCGCCTGGAGTGTGCCGTAGCACCAGCGGTAGCGCTGCCTCCACAGCTGGCCGAACGCCAGGGGGACCTCGGTCCAGGCGATGGCGGATTCCTCGTACACCACGCGCCAGCCGGCCCGCCACAGAGCCATGGTGAGGTCGGTGTCCTCGGCGAGTGTGTCCTGGCTGACGCCGCCGACGCTCAGCAGTGCGTCGAGCCGGAAGGCGCCGATGGCGCCGGGGACGGTCGGCATGCACTCCAGCACGTCGAACGTGCGCCGGTCCAGGTTGAAACCCGAGACGTATTCCAGATGCTGCCAGCGGCCCAGCAGGCCGCGCCGGTTGCCGACCTTGGTGTTGCCGCTGACCGCGCCCACGGCCGGGTGCGCCAGCGGCTGGATGAGCTGGTGGACGGTTTCCGGCTCGAAGACGGTGTCGGCGTCCACCATGACCACGATGCCGTGACGCGCGTGGGCCAGACCGGTGTTGAGGGCACTGGCCTTGCCCGCGTTGGCCTGGCGGACCACCGCCAGGCGGGGATCGCCGATCCCTGCGGCGATCTCGGCGGTCCGGTCGGTCGACCCGTCGTCGATCACGATGATCTGCAAGTGGGGGTGTGTGGAGTCGAGCAGCGAACGGATGGTGGACTCGATGCCCGCTTCCTCGTTGCAGGCGGGTATGAGGACGGTCACCGGGTCGTTGACCTCGCGCGGCCAGGAGGCGGCAGCCCGGCAGCGGTGTTGCAGCCGCCGGACATGGACACGGGCGAAGACGACGAGCAGCACCAGCCGCAGCACGCCCAGCCCCACTGCCAGCCACAGTGTCCATGTCAGGCTTGCCGCGCACGCGTGCCCGAGGGCTGCCATCCAGATCAGTGCGGTGCCCTGCCATCGCCCGAGGAGGGATGCCGGTGTGTTGGCCGGGGGTATCTTGAGCCCGCCCGTCACGGTGGTGAACTCATCCCCGTTCCGGTCGCCGAGCAGCGCCTTGGCCTGCTGGTAGCCGTCGGCCGAATGGCCGAACTGCCGTACCACGCCCTGCGGCGGCAAGCGGTCCTCGGTGTCTGCGGCGACCAGCAGGTAACCGTCCGCGGCAGCATGGTGCGCCGCCGTCCATTCCGCGCCGCACAGGGTGTCCACGGGGCCGGTCCGGGGCAGCCGCAGCAGCCTGGTACGGATACCGGCAGAGCCCTCCAACGCCGTCTGCGTCAGGGAGAGTTCCAGCCGGGCACGCAGCGGTGAGGCCGCGCCCATCACGGCTCCGGTGTAGGTCAGCGAGCCGATCTCATGGCCCTCGGCCCGGATCCGCCGCACCAGATCCGGGTGCCTGACCGCACTGCTGCCGAAAAGGAAGAACGTCGCGTGTGCATGGTGCGTAGCCAGCAGTTCGAGCAGGCGCGGGGTCCACACCGGGTCCGGCCCCCCGTCGAAGGTGAGCGCAACGGTATGGGGGGGCATGGTGGCGGACTCCACCGTCCCGGGGCCGATGCGCAGCACCGGACCGCCTCGGCTCACGGCCGCCGGTACAGGTTCGGTGCAATCGAGGCGCTTCTTTGCGGCGTCGACCTCGTGGACGGTCCAGCCCTCGAAGAGCAGGGCTGAGGCAACCGCGAGGAGGACCAGGCACAGTATCAGCCAGTGGGCGCGCGGCACCCGGTGCTGCGCGTGTCGACCGCTCACCGTAGGGCGCCCTTCCCCGAGATGGAGGCGGCGCCGGTCACCTCCGGCCCGGCCGGGCGGCGGCCGTGGGCGCAGGCCGGCACCGGACCGGCTGCGGCCATGGATACAGGATCTCGTAGTCCCGGCCGGCCGGCGGCACATGCGAGGTGGGGGCCCAATCCGGCAGCCACAGCCGCCTGCCGCAGCAACTGTTCCAGTCCGCCGGAAGCCTCGATGCCGGACTGACAAATGCGCATTTCGTGCAGACTTCCGTTACGGCGAGCTTCACACATAGCGAGGGATTCTAATCATTCACGGTCCGCGGCCGCTTGCGATCGTGACGAATACTGCGTTTCAGATACGGCCGGGACGTCGAATCCGACATGTACGTCAGGCCCGACTGGGAGTGGTCCGTCAAGCAAGTTATAGGCCTTCGGGATATAGGCCGGCCTTGCGGCTCTGTCTAGTCTTCAACAACCGCGGCGGCCATCGGACTTCACCGCGGTCTGATGCAGATTCCCGCCGATCAGATCATTGAATGGAGCTGACTTGTGGCGAAGTTCCGAAGAATAGCGGCGCTGGCGGCAGTGCCGGTGGCTGTCGGGGTGATTGCCTTCGTCGCCGACCCGGCCATGGGCGTCGTCGGAGGCTCGGAGACGGAAAACCCGGGCTGGGTGGTCGCCTTGGACGGGGACTCCTTCTGTACCGGATCTCTCGTGTCGTCCAGCTGGGTGGTCACCGCAAAGCACTGCATGAACTCTGTCTCCCAGGCCAGGATCGGCTCCGACTCCCACGGCGACGGCGGCACGACGCGCGACATCGTCCAACAGGTGGCGGGGCAGGGGGATGTGGCGCTGATGAAGCTGTCCGAGCCCGTCGACAACACCCCGATAGAGATCGCCGACAGCACGCCGGATCCGGGACAGAGCGGGACCGCCTACGGCTGGGGCGCGACCTGCGGTACGAGCGACTGTCCCCTGTCGACGCAGCTCAAGAAGCTTTCCACCACGGTGGCATCGTCGGCCAGCTGTGGGGGTGAGGATCCCTTCTTGTGCATTGACGTCACCGAAAACAACACCACCTGTTACGGGGACTCGGGCGGACCGTTCGTCGTGGGCGGCCGCCTGGTCGGCGCCGATTCGTCGGGCGGAGAAGACGTCTGCGGCATAGGCGGCGAAGCATTCGGTGATGTGGCCGCGCAGAAGTCGTCCATTCTCGACATCATCAAAGGCTGACCTTTGGTGACGCCTGGGGGAAATCGCTGGCCGGGCACCGACGCCGGGCCCGATTCCACCGGCTGCGCAAGCCTCGTGCTGCACCCGCCTACGCGGCTGGCATAGCTGCGGCCAGCCCGCCCGCAGCACGTGGACGGTGCCCGGTGAGGTTGTGGGGAACCTCGCCGGCTGCCGCGAGCCGCTGACTGGCCTGCGCGGTCGGCGGCGGTGCCGGGCCGTGATCGGCCATCACGGCCCGGCACATGCACAACCAGGCACGTGCACCGATCATCCGGAGCCGGCGAAACACCGGTCCTGTGCCCGGTGCGAGGGCTGAACCGGTCGCGCAGAACGAGACGAAGGGGAGAACTTGATGAAGAAGATCCACGTTGTTGCCGTGTCGGTGAGCGGCCTTTCGGTGTTGCTCGGTGTGACCCTGATACCGTCCGCCAGCGCACAGGAAGCCGAGCACCGGGTGACGATCCAAAGCGCCGCAGTGGAGGCGGCCCTTGACGCAACCCCGGTTCCCGGTGGCCAATTCCAGCTGAGGCAGACGGCGCCGGCGGGGACTGCAAGCCAGCAGTGGGTGCTCACGGACGTCGGCCAAGGCTGGTCCCAGATCCGCAATGCCGAGAGCGGGTACTGCCTCGACGGCTCCGGTAACTATGTACTGCTGATGAAATGCGCGTCCACCGACGATCCGTCGCAGCGATGGAAGACTCTGCCGGCCGATGCCAAAAGCGTGATGCTGACCAGCGAGGCTGCGGCGGAGGGTGCCGTCGTGCGGGGCGACATCACCGTCCCGGGCTCCGTCATGTACCTCTCCGAGCCGCAGGGTGACGGTGCCCGCTTCCGGTGGAAGCTCGAAGACGTGCCGTCCTAGCAGTCGGTCTCAGTAGCTGTTGTCTTTCCGATCTTGAGGGATGTGCGTCGAACCGGGGTCCCGATCGGGTGGTCGCGCCCGGTGCCGGCCATGACAACAGGGCCACTTGGCAGCTCGGCAACGTCACCCAACTCACTTAGCAAACAGCCCTGTTGCCGCAGTCGTACGCTGCCGAGATCCCGGAGTCCGGCGCGGTCACCCATGCGTGTGATTGCCTGGCTCACCGGTTCGGGAACGCCGTCGGCAACGGGTCCCGGCCCGCGCTACCCGACGGAGATGACGGACGCGGAAGGGTGGGCCGTGGTCCGGCCGCTGCTGCCGGTGCCGGGCCGGCTGCGCGGCCGGGGCGGGCAGCCGGAGGCGTACTGCACCGGGCGATGCTGGACGCGATCCGCTACCTGGTAAACATGGGCATCAAGCGGCGGGCGATGCCGGCCGGCTTCCCGCCGCGGGACCGCGTCTGCGCCTTCTTGCGCCGGTGGCGCGACCACGGCCTGGTCAAGGAGTTCCCCGACCGGCTGCCAGGTCAGGTCCGGATCGGGCTGGGCCGGGATACGGAGCCGGCGGCCGGGGTGATCGACTCGCAGTCGGTCAGGGCGGATACCGTCCTCGGTGCGGACAGCCGCGGCTTTGACGGCGGCAAGCCGGTCAACGGGCGCTAGCGGCACGTTGTGGCCGACACGCTCGGTCTGCCGCTGCGTGTGGTGGTCACCGCCGCGGACACCGGCGGCCGCACCGCCGCGCAGGTCCCGCTGCGACAAGTCGCCGGCGCACCACCTGCCGGCCCCCTATATGGGCCATGGCGGCTGCACCGGCAGCCTCGTGGAGTACCGCCTGGTCGCCTTCGCCCCGGTGCCGAAGGTCGTCAAAGGCAGCGACGGCCAACGGGGGTTCGTGGTGCTGCACAAGCGGTGGATCGTCCAGCGGTTCCTCGCCCACCTGATGCGCACCCGCCTCCTGGCCCGGCCCCCTCCTGCGCGAGCGTGAACCGGCCCGGTGCGGGCTCGGCCAGCCAAAAGCGGGCCACCAGGCGTTCGGCCTTCGAACGCAACGCCTCCACCCGCGCCGGCACCACGTCCATGCCGAACAAGGCAGCCATCTCCTGGCAGGTCAGCGGTCCTTGACCGAGCCGGGCGCGGTCCGCGAGCACCTGGAGGATGCGCTGGCAGTCCACCGACAGCACCGACCAGGCCAGCCCTTTCCGCCACACCGGCACCTGCGACTTCGGCGACGCCGCATCCCGGGGCGCCAACGCACCCCGCGTTCGGCGGAAAGGCCCCGCACCGGCCCCGCGACCGTGCGCCCCGCAGCCGGGCGGGGGCATGCGCCGCACCACGGTGCGGCACACCAAGCCAGGGGGTGCCGCCTGCCGTCACGCACGTGAAAGGAGCCCGTATGAACTCCACCGTCTCCAACTTCCACTACGGCGCCGTGACCCCGGTCGCCGCCTACCTGATGGCCTGCCTCGGGGCGGCGCTCGGACTGCGGTGCACGACACGGTCGCTGCGCCGTCGGCACCGCAGAGCAGGATGGCTGGCACTGGGGGCCATATCGATCGGCTGCGGCATCTGGACCATGCACTTCATCGCCATGATCGGCTTCAGCATCCAGGGCGCCCTGGTCCACTACGACACGACCAGGACGCTCCTCAGCCTCGCGGTCGCCATCGCCGTCGTCGCCATCGGTGTCTTCCTCGTCGGCTACTGCGGCAGTTCCCCGACGACCCTGGCATCGGCCGGCGCGGTCACCGGCCTCGGCGTCGCGGCCATGCACTACCTCGGCATGGCCGCCATCCACACCACCGGCACCCTCCGCTACGACACCCAGACCGTGGTCCTGTCCGTCGCCATCGCCGTCGCGGCCGCCACCGCAGCACTGTGGGCGGCCGTCTCCATCCACGCCCTGTGGGCCAGTCTCGGCGCCAGCCTGGTCATGGGCGTGGCCGTGACCGGCATGCACTACACCGGCATGGCCGCCGTCTCCGTCCACCTCACCAGCCAGTCCACGACCGTGCAGTCCTCCACCAGCCTGCTGTCGTTCCTCTTCGTCATGCTCGCAGGCCCCCTCTCCGTCCTCCTGATCGCCGCCGTCATCGTCATGTTCGACCCCGACATGATGCTCGGCGACGACAACTGGGACCAGGCAGCGCCCGCACCCCATACAGCAGGCATCCCCTACCCCGCGCAACAGCCGTCCCAGCCCTACAGACCCTAAAGGGTGTTGCAGAAGGCCGTGGTCAGGCGGCCTGAAGCGGGTGTCTGGCCTGTGTGGTCATGCGGCGAGGGCGAGGTTGTGCATGCGGGCGACGGCCTGGACGGCGTGGTGGAGCCCGTCGCCGCGCTGCCGGCAGTCACGCAGGATCTTGTAGTTCTTCATCCGGGAGAAGACGTGCTCCACGCGGGCGCGGACCTTGCGGTGGGCGGCGTTGTCCTCTTCCTCGCCCTTCAGCAGCGCCCGCCCGGGCCGTTTGCGGTGCGGGACGATCAGGCCGGTGTTGATATAGGCGCCGTCGCCGAGCACGGTCACACCCTGGCAGTGCTCGGCCAGCCCGGAGTCCCGCCAGGCCTTCGCATCCGCGGTCGTACCCGCCACCGGACGGGCCGCCGCCACCACTAGACGGGTCTCCGCATCTACGATGACCTGCACGTTCGCCGAGAACCGGTAGTTGCGCGAGGAGGCACCCACCCTCCGGTCACGCACCGGGATCAACGTGCCATCCACGATCCACAACCGCTCGACGGCCTCCTGCCGGGCCCGGATCGGCTCGAGCGCGAGCAGCGGACCGAGCCGTTGGATCACCCGGCACACGGCCGCCGGGGAGACGCCGAACAGCAGGGCGAGCTGCTGCATGGTGAGGTTCGTCCGGTAGTACACGGCCACCAGCAACACCCGCTCAGCCAGCGGCAGCCGCCACGGACGACCCCACCCACACTCCTCCCCACCGCGCTCCCGAACCGCCTTCAACAGCCGGCTGAACTGATCAGTCCGCAGGCCGGTGAACGTCTCCACCCACACCCGCTCAGCCCTCAACACCCCACCCATACAGAGAAGATGCCCTGATCACAGCCTTCTGCAACCCCCTTTAGCACTCCAGTGCGGTTCTCCACCGTGCGCTCACAGAAGCCGAGCAGGCCACCGCGGAGAACGACCGTCACGCAGTCAACCGGATGTGCGAGCACTCACCCTGCTCAGGGGCAACCCGCGCCTCAGCGACACCGCATTCGCAATGGACCTCGGGCGCATGCGACCACCCGTGGCACGACCGGCCCGGATCTCCCAGGATGAAGAGTCGGCACACGACGCAGTCTCGTGCGCCCGGAGCCACCTCCAAGACGACCTCGAGTCCCTCGGCAAAGAAGTCCATCGGCTGCTGGACCGATAGCCCCCTTCGGCAGGAGTCACAGGTCCTCCCGCAGTTGCCCGATCACCGCGCTCACAGCCCTTCAGGCAACGGCCGAAGAGAGCGGGCGTCCTCGGTGGCCACCAGAGCGGCGGTGCCCTGGGCGGCGCGGCCAGATCCGCACCGGATGCGGCGTGGACGCAGTCCTGGGCCTGGCCCCGGGCGTCGGCGTCTCCCACCCCCCGGGGTGACCGCCGGCAGGACGGTCCCGGCCGCAGCGCCGGGTGAATTCACTCGCCGAAGGCGACCGCGCCATCGCCGGACAACTCCACGAGACCATCACCGGTACTCACCTCGCCCGAGCCTACGGCATCCCCGCCATCCGCCCCCGCGTTGGTACGGCAATCACAGTTGCGGGGCCGGGTGCGACCCAGTGCCCTGGTGTCCGTGGATCTTGATGTACGCCAAGTCGCATCCTGGCGTGAGGTGCTGGCGGGGATGCACACGCGGATCGCTTCGCGGTTTCCCGGCCCGAGCCGCGAGGCCGGGCGCTGGAGTACATGGCCGGGCCGATCGCGCCCCTGGAGCGCAAGAACGGCTGGCCGTCGGCGGAACGCGCAGGTCAAACGTACCCGATCGGGATGCAGCGGCCGCCGGGCGAGGCGGACCGGGATGCCGACGGGGTCCGCGATGACGTCCGGAACTTCGCCAACTTCACCAAGACCTTCTGCAACCGCCGCCGCCTGCCAAAGCACGAGGTCTTCGGCCACCTCACCCCAGCCGAGACCAGGCAGCGGCATCAACACGCCCCCGGCGGCGTAGACAGTGAGCGTCCAACATCACCAGGACACCTCAACGGGGGTGTGACGAAGGATTCACCGCTTTCGTGCCACCACTGTGCTGTTCTGGGGTCGTCGTGCAGGCGTCTGCAGTATGCGGCCCTTACGCTCTCACACAAGCCGGGCAGCTGCGGGGCGAGTTGGTGGCCGGTGCACCAGACCAGGACGAGTTCACGGCTGAGCGGGTTGCCCGTGAGGGGTCTGAGGACGATTCCGCTGTGTTCGGCGGGGTAGAAGCCGGCCACTCCCTCGCCCGAGGAGACGAGTGCGACGGCGTGGGAGGAGTCGGTTGTCAGGTGGCTGATCCTCGGTACGAAGCCCACCGCCTCGCAGGCTGCGGAGAAGAAGCGGTGGCATTCGGAGCCGTCGGGCCGGGGAAGGATCCAGTTCTCCGCGGCCAGTTGGGCCAGGTCGACCTGGGCGCTTGCGGCCAGGGGATGGTCGGGGTGAAGTCCAACGAAGACGGGCTCGCGCAGCAGGACTGCGGACTCGAGCGTGTCGGGCAGCGCCTGGTCTGGTCCGGAGGGCTCGTGGGTGACCGCGAAGGAGAGGCTACCGGACACCACGCCGTCGATCAGGGACACGTGGTAGCGCTCCGCAATGCTGTGCACCGAGGCTCCGCGAACACGCCTGCGCAGTTCGGCCACGATGAGGGGGAGGACCGTCGCGGGTGCGGCGATACGCACAGTGGCGGGATCGGGGGCGGTAAGCCCTTCCACCTCTGTCCGCAGTTCGTCGAGTCCGGCGACAAGCCGACGGGCATGGGAGATGACATAGTGCCCGAGGTCGGTGGGCTGCACGCCGTCGCGGTGACGGTCGAACAGGGGGGCGCCCACCAGTTGCTCGATGCGGCGCAGCTGGGTGCTCAGGGCGGGTTGGGAGATCTGAAGGACTGCCGCGGCCGCCCGGATACTGCCCGCGTCGGCTACCTGAACCACGACGTTCAGATGGTGGTACTCAAGGCGCATACGCCGCTCCTCGAAGGTGTACCGCGGCGGCGGTGCGGGCAGCAACGGGTCTGGCACGTGTCACAGTACTGCGCACACCACCGCACGGCTCCACGGAAGGCGTCATCCGTGTCGATGACGCGTCAAGCCTGTGAGGTGTCCGGGGCCCGTGCCGCCGTATGCGATTCACCTTCCACCTGCGCGGTGTGGACGCGTGCCGGAATGATCAACGTTTTCGGCAGCCGGCGCCCGGGGAGGCAGCCCCGCGCGTGGTCTGTGGGGCGTTCGGGGTTCTCCGACGCCGATCACGCGGGACACCCGCGGCGCGGGCAGCGGTACGCGCAAAAGCACACGCAGAGCAGTGCGGTGCGACAAGCCCACCGCGAGTACCGCCAGCAGACAGGTGGGTTGAGTACGAGGGGGTTGTGTCGTCTGAGGGGGTAACCCGCAGGAACGGCTCAACAAGGAGATCCGCCGTCACACCGACGAGGTCGGCATCTGCCCCGACCGCACCACCCTGATCCGCCTGGTCGCCGGCTGAGCAGAACGTCGAGTGGGCCCAAGCCCGCCGCCACATGTGACTCGACCTGCCGGCCAAGGCCCGCCTCCACCCCATCGAGTCAGAAACCGACCAGACCCTACTACCGGCCGAACTCACCGCATAGCCTCAAGAGAGACCGCCGAGTGGCCGTCGGTACCCCACCACTCCATGAGCGGCCCGTGTGTATCGCTCGTCGTGTCCCGCGGGGACACGGCCAGCCACGGACCGATCCCGTCTCCAGGACAAGATGACAGCGACCGAAGCCTCCAGACATGACGCGTCGGGCACCTCACAATTCTGGTGGCACAGGGCCTCGTCCCACGCCGGCTCAGGACCCGGGCAGCCAGGAAAGGGCCAGGTGAAAGGACTTGCTGCGGACGGCGACACGGGAATCTCCTGTTAGGTCACACGGTCTGGGACAAGCCGTCTTGCCGCCAGGCCCCCAGACAATCACTGGCTCGTGATAGGCAGTGAAGCTTCAACGAACGGCGATTGGAACCGCCTTGAGAATGAGGCGGCATCAACGATCGTTGAGCAGTCCTGTCACTTCAGCGGCTGCAGCCGACCGACTGGCCACAACGGAGCGAACTGGCGGGGTTGTTGTTCATGGTCTGACTTGGTCACGTTCGGCGGTGTTCTCGGGCCGCCTGGCTGTTTTGCCCACGTCGTAGCGGGTGGCGGGGTGCCCGTTCTTCGAGCCGGCCGGCCGGCCGAGGCTGGGCCGGCTGGGTTTCGGCGCACGGGCCGGGCAAGCCAAGTTCGGGCTGAGGAGGTCCCTGAACCCCCGGCGGACTCAGGCGGGGGTGAGCCGGCCGGGCTCGGCTGGCTTCTCCCAGGGGCGGCCCAGGTCCGCTGCCGGCGGCCGGGCCAGACGGAGTTGGGCGTGAGCCACCACGACCAGCCAGGTCCACCGGTGCGCCACCCCGGGCGTGCGGAGCTTCGAGCAGGCCCAGCCCAGCGTCTGCTCGATCACCCAGAAGGTGCGCCCGAGACCGAATCTGCGCAAGAACGCCTGCCGGCGCAGGTCGATGCCCTCGCCCGACAGGCCGGTGGCCGACGTCCACAAGCAGACGGGGAGTGGATCGCGGCCGCGCATCCTGCCCCCCATCCGCCCGTATACGCCCGGTCCTGGGCGTGCAGCGCCTGGACCGGCCCGGGCTCGCGCTCGGCCTCTCACACGTTCCCGCACTTGGATGATGCGCCGGCCGCGCAGCCCCGGCCGCACTGCCGTCCCGACCGCCTTCCGGCGCTCCTCTCCGCGATGCGTGCAACTGCGGGCCCGACCCGGCCATGAAGGGCATGCCCTCCAAAGGCCCCGTGTTCGTCGTCAGGTTGCCGCGATGTCCATTGCCGGTACCCCCGGCAACCCGACCACGCGATTCCAGGCGGGGCAGGAGACCTGGTGGAAGCTGTCCACGCAACGGGTGACATCGGCTCAGCCGTTCAGGCCGCGCAAATGTTCAGTGAGGGCGACGCTCAGGTCGCCCTCGCCGCGTGCCCCCGGGCAGGACGCAGACTTCAACGGCCGCCGAGGGACGTCGGCTTCGGTCCAGTCCCGCAGGCGGCGGGGCGCTGTGGCCCGGCGCGATGTGTTATGTCAGTGCGGGAGCTGCTCCCGCCTGACGGCCTGGCGCCCGCAATACGTCAGCGCAGCCGCCGGGGCTCGGTGGCGCGGACCCGAAGCCCGCGCCACCGGCGACGGCGGCTGCCCTGACGTCGGCAGCTGCCGCGGGCAGCCTTCCGCCAGCCCGCGGCAGCCCCTACAGCGGCCGCCGCTCCAGCCCCTCCTTGTACGAGTCGAGGGCGGGAATGCGCTCCGTCCTCACTTCCGCTTCCGGCCCGCCGACTCCCGCCCAGCGCTGCACATCGGCGGTGGCCGTGGCGCGATCCTTGGGGGTCAGTTGAGAAATGTCCGCGCTGTGGTTGGCCCCGCGGGCGATGAACTTCTCCGAGTCGCGGGCGCCGCTGCCGAGCGCGAACTGCTCGGCGCCCCACGGGTCGTCGCTGCCGTAGACGAACAGCAGCCGGCTCCCGTGATCACGCACCCAGTTACTCACATCCGCCATCGCATCCTTCTGGAAGCGCATCGGGATGCTCCGCGGTACCAGTTTGCGCGGCACGTCGACATCGGGGTAGCGCAGCAGGCCGCGCAGGTGCGGCTGCTTGTAGGTCGGCCATCCCAGCTGGGTACCCGCCTGGTAGTAGTAGGGCAGGAACCCATCCAGCTCCTGGTCCGTACCGGCGGTGAACTGGCTGATGCCGTCGATGGACCGGTAGATCGCGTCGTCGGAGGCGCTGCTGGACGGGATGTTGCCGCATTCAGTTTCGCTGTGGTACTGGCGGAACGACCACGATACGCCCGCCACGACGCTCTCGTACGCCTGGTCTGGGCCTCCCAGGAGCTTGAAGGTCAACCCCTGCTTCTTGGCCTCGGCCGCGTACCGCGGAACCAGCCTGCTCCTGCGGAGCAGGCCTTCGCGCTCGAGATTGTCGAGCGCGTCACGGCACTTCTTGGTGCCGACCTTTTGGAAGAACGTGTCGTAGGCCGAGTCCTCGTCGTTGACCGCGTCGTTCGGCGCCACGTACGCAACGGAGCCATCGACATCGCCCGGGTAGAAGCGGCGGTGGTACACCGTCGCCATCCCGCCCTTGCTCCCACCGGTCGAGATCCACCTATTCGGATAGATCTTCTTCAGTGCCATGACCAGGCTGTGGTGATCACTCGCGGCCTGCCAGATGTCCAGCTTCGACCAGTCGGCGGGGCTGGGGCGCGACGGGATGAAGAACCGCTCCTCGACGGAGAGCTGGTTTCCGTTCACCAGCTGCGTCGGCTCCGAACGGTACGGCTGGGGCAGCACGCCGTAGCCGGTGGTAAAGAGGACCATCGGCCTGGACTCCGACTTGTGCAGCAGCGTGAGCCGCTGCTGGAAAACGCCTGCCGACGGGTGGGCGTGGTCGACCGGCTGCTGGAACGTCAGCTGAAAGAACCGGTATCCGGACTCGGGACGGGACTCGCCGATCACCTTCATTCCGGGTACTGCCTCGAGCTTCACACGGATGTCCTGCCCCGCAGATGCCGGACCGGCCGCGGCCAAAGCGGCGGTGCCCGCAGCCGTTGCAGGTATGAGCAGCACAAGAGCAAGAAGCCATGTCACTAACGTGCGGTTACTTCGGTTACGGCGGTGACGCATGTGTCCTCCTAACTGAGAGTCATCTCGTGCGCTGTTCGGTGGTCCCGAGCAGCGCGGACCGTGAAATCTGCGGGACCGGACAGTTGCAGGACACCGTCCGGCCCGGGTGCGCCGCCTGCTCCCCGGAAAGGTTCGGTGACAGGCGTGACGGTTACAGGGATCGGCAAATGCCGGTCAGCGCTCGTCTTCGCGGCCGGCTTGGCTGTCCGCCTGGGGCAGCAGCAGCTCAGATCCTCTCGGCCAATTCATCGCGGGCTCACGGAACCCGCCACAACGTTTCTACAGCCCCGCAACGCCCCCCAGAACCAGGCGGTGAGATACCAGAGAGGCTGTTATGGAGCCCTTAAGAATCGGTTAAGGCTGCGTCCTACGGGACGACCCGCCGCGAAATCCACAGCAGGTGACATTGCCGCCAGGCCGGGAAATACAGGGCAGTGGACGCTCACGCCATTCCCCAGGCCCCCGGTTGTTGCTGGGGACGTCTGGGGCCGATGGCGCAGCCCGTTCGCCTCGATCTGCTCTGAACATCCCCGGCTGATCAGCCGTCGGTGGGTTCCTCCCCTCGTACCGTGAAGCCCGCGGATGACAGGGGAAGCTGAGGTTCACGGGGCCCAAGCACCGCTCACATAACGCCGAGTTCCGTGAGGGTGCTGCACGCATCGTGATCGAGACGGGGAAGCCGATCCCGCACAGGCCGCCGAGGACCTCGGTTTCATGCGGGCACGCTGCACAGCTTTGGTCTCGCGCTGGCGGCGTACGGGGTCGCCGTTCTCGGAACGGCCGGCGCCCACATAGAAGATCTCCACAGTTCGAGGGGATTGACAGTGCCCAGTGGCAGCAGCGGCCTGATGCAAGCCGGACGGCTGCGCCGCCTTCCGTGAGAAGCGGCGAGGCAGGAGCAGGACTGCCCCCGCTCCTGCCCGCCTCCCTCCTCTCCCCCGAGGGGTCCGGCCACGAGTTGCGGTCCAACGTGTGCGCAGGTGAATGGTCACACCTTCGTTGGCTGCGTCCGCGCCAGTGGGAAGGTTGCCAGTACCTGGAACTGTCCGTCCGGGGCGACGGCAGCCTCCACGTGACCGTCCAGCTGCCGTGCACGCTCCTCCATGCCGATCAGGCCGAGTCCGCTGCCGGTGCCGGTGCCGGTGCCCATACGATCACAGTCCCGCGGAGCGAACGCCGGCACAGGATTCCGCACGGTCAGCCGCAGCGCGTCCTTCTCTTGTTTCACTGTCACGTGCACCGCGGACCGGGGAGCATGTTTGGCAGCGTTCGCCAGCGCTTCTTGCACAATGCGATAAACCGCATACTTCAACAGCGCCGGCTGCCCTGCCAGGGCATCGTCGACCGTCCAGGACACTGACATGCCGGCATCATGAGCGCTGCACAGCAGCGGTACCAGGTCGGGGTCGAATGGTTCCTCCCCTGCACGGCTGAGAGCCGCCTTCTCCCCTTTGCCGTCCTGACGCAGGACGTGAAGCAGGTCCCGCAGCTCCAACATCGTCTTGCGCCCGAGATCTGCGATCACGCCGGCACCCCGTCCGGCCTCGGATGCACGACCGACCGTCAACTCCAGCGCCCCCGCCCGCAGGACCATGAGTCCGACGTAGTGTGTCACGACGTCGTGCATCTCCCGTGCGATGCGAGTACGTTCGGTCAACGCCGCGTTCTGAGCCACCAGTTCTTGCTCGCGCCGCAACTGCACATTGAGCGTCCGCAGACTGTCGATGCGCTGCCGATGCTCTCGGACCGTGACGGCGACCAGCGCCGGGAAGACGACGAACGGGATCATCTCACGTATGGCGATCCCTTCGAAGGCATACGCCAAGGCCACCGGCAGACTGACATAAGAAGAATAGCCGCGCGACAGGTCCATGAAATGGAGCACGAATGCCACACAGACGAAGACAGCACCGATTGCTGCCCACACATAACGCCGCAAAGAGATCAGCGTGTAGAAGGCAATCGGAAGCGTCGTCACCGCCCCGGTGACGAACTGGGCAGCCACAGAGGCACAGGTCAAGAGCAGCGGCCAGCGACGACGTGTCAGCAACGACAGTCCCGCAGCCATGTCCGTCGCCAGACAAGAAACGTAGAACCAATCAGCCGAGCGCAGACCCCGAGTGGAAGGACCAACGGCGACGTAGATCACCAGTACGTAGACCACGACCGCCGACGACAACAGCACGTCCCCCAGCCCGACACCGGCCACCGAACCTCGTCTTCCGCGCTTGCACGCCGACTTGGCGTCACGCCTGTATACACGCATTGTCATGGGCCTCCCTCACTTCCGGGCCCAACACACGACGCAGCACAGGAACGTTCCTTGCATCGCAACCGCAGCGGCGGAGCCGCGAGAGAGCAGAGAGTCTACTGGTAAGGCGCGACGGAGAGGTACGGTGCCTTACTTTGCCAAGGAGACGGGTTCGGAAGGGCGACTGCCTCCCGTGAACCTGAAGGCTCAACCTCGGGAGTGGACACCGGGTTTCATGCGATGAGCGACAGCGTACGTGATGAGATCAGCTGTTGCTCGAAACTCGACTGGCGTGAGGTAGCCGAGGGCGGATTGGCGGCGGCGCCGGTTGTAGTAGGCCGGCCGGCGGAGCGGCTCCAGCCATGTCTGCGCCTTTGAGGTGAGGCGTCGCTGTGGCGCAGCTCCCGTTTCAGGCCCTGGAAGAACGACTCGGCCAGGGCATTGTCGCAACTCGAGCCGACGCGGCCCATGCTGCGGCGAATGCCGTGCCGGTGGCAGACGTCGGCGAAGGCCGCCACCATATATTGCGCGCCCCTTTCCGTGTGGAACACAACGCCGTTGGCCTGCCGCCGCGGGCGCAGACCGCCATGTCGATCGTGTCGGTGACGAGCTGGGTGCGCATGTGGCCGACGATGGACCAGCCGATCACGCGGCGCGAGCAGATGTCGATGACCGTGGCCAGATACAGCCGCGTCGAGCCGACGGCGACATACGTGATGTCGCCGCGCCACTTGGTGTTCAACGTCTTCGCGGTGAAGTTGCGCAGACCAGGTCCGGTGCGGGTGGGACCGTCCTGTCCGCGATCGTGGAGCGCTTGGTGCGGCGCAGGTGACGGCCGACGATCTGCTTGAGTCGACCAGCTCCATGATCCGCTCCTCGTAGGTGCCGTGGCAGGGCGGGGACGCGAGCGTCCGGCTCACCATGGAGCGGTGGTGGACTTGTCAGAACTTGACGTCGTGACCCCGGTGGCACCGGGCGTGTACTGAGCCGCGTTCAGGGTGGCCCAGTGGAGGTGGCAACGGCATGCAGCAACTGCTTGACGATCTGGAAAAGTGGTACGCCACCGGGCGGACTTTCGCACTGGCAACGGTGGTCTCGACACTGCGCAGCGCACCGCGCGAGGTCGGCGCGGTGATGGCGGTCGGGCAAAGAGGCGAGGTGCTCGGCAGTGTGTCCGGCGGGTGTGTGGAAGGTGCTGTCTACGAGTTGGCATGTGAGGTGATCAGCTCGGCGCGGCCGGAGTTGGCCGCCTACGGAGTGGACGAGGACGACGCTCTGATGGCTGGCCTGACCTGTGGCGGCACCGTCGAGGTGTTCGTCGAACCGGTCGACCGAGTTCACCGGCCGGACTTCCCGGCTCTGATCGCCGCCTTGCGGGCGGGCACCCCGGTGGCGACGGCCACGATCGTCGCCTCGTGCGATGCCGACCGGATCGGTACCCGCGCCGTGACCGGTCTCCCCGGGGCCCTCGACCGGGGGCCGCTCGCGGACGCCGCACGAGCCATGCTCGCCCGTGCGGAGAGCGGACTGGTCCGACTCGGGCCCGCAGGCGGGGGGATCGCGGCGGCGAGCCGCGCGCCGGGCGAGGAGATCGTCTTTGTCCGGTCGTTCGTTCCCCGGCCGCGGCTGCTGGTGTACGGCTCCAACGACTACGCGGCGGCCGTCGCGCGGGCCGGGGCATTCGCCGGTTTCCGGGTGACCGTCTGCGACGCGCGACCGCTCTTCACCAGGCAGGAGCGCTTCCCCGACGTGGACGAACTGGTCGTCGACTGGCCCGACCGTCACTTCGCGGCCCTTTCGGTGGACGCCCGGACCGCCGTGTGCGTGCTGACCCACGACCCCAAGTTCGATGTGCCTCTGCTCGCCCGCGCCCTTCGCTCGGAGGCCTGTTATGTGGGGGCGATGGGGAGCCGCCGAGCGCATCGCGACCGGCTCACCCGGCTTCACGAAGCCGGCCTGTCGGAGCGAGAGACGGCCGGATTGCACTCGCCCATCGGACTCGACCTGGGGGCGCGGACACCGCAGGAGACAGCCATCGCAGTGCTGGCGGAGATCGTGATGTGCCGACGCGGCGGCTCGGGGTCGCAGCTCGCCCGTACCACCGGCCGCATCCACGCCACCTGCTGAGGCCGTGGGAAGGCCGAGGGCGGTCCGCCCTCGGCCTTCTGCCGCCGCGCAACTGCGCTATCCCAACGGGGGCGCATCCCGCGCGAGTGCGCCCAACGCCGAGGTGAAGCACTGGGCGGGCGGCGTCACCAGCCCGGCACCGACCTGGCCGGTGCCCGCAACCCGCCCCGCGATGCCGGTGTTGATCTGCGGCAGCACACCGGTCCGCACGACCTTGGTGACATCGATGCCGGTCGGCGTGGCGCGGAAGTCGAGGACCGGCACCTGGTACGCCGGATTCTCGGCCAGCGTGATCTCGTACATACGGCGGGTGGCGTCCAGCGCGTCCCGTACCTCTCCGCCGACGAATCGCACGATGGCGGGTGCCGCCGCCATCGCGAACCCGCCGATGCCCGCAGTCTCGGTGATCGCCGAGTCCCCGATGTCGGGGTTGGCGTCCCCGGGCCCGTACGAGCCCAGGTACATCCCCTCAGGAACCTGTGCGGGACCGGTGAACCAGCGGTCGCCGGTGCCCGAGACCTGTATGCCGAACTCTGTTCCGTTGCGGGCCATCGCGACGACGAGGGTGGAGCCGGGAACGCCCCTCGCCGCGTCCAGCGCCAGCTTGCAGGCGGGCATGACCAGGTTGAGGAAGAAGTGGTCATTGCCGCTGACGAAGCGCACCACTTGGGCGACGGCTCCGGCCGGGGCGCCGCACTCGATCAGTTCAGCGAGGAGTTCGCGCAGCAGCATCAGCGTACCGGCGCGGTTGCGGTTGTGGCCCTCATCGCCCATCTCCAGCATCTGGGCGATGATCGCCCGGATGTCGACCGGCCCGTGGGCGCGGACCACGGTGCTCAGCAGCGGGCCGAGAACCGAGGCCATCCAATGGAGGCGCTCGATGACTTCGGGGCCGAACGCGCCGTACCGCAGGACCTTGCCGAGCCCTTCGTTCAGTGAGCACCATGAGCGGCCGCCGTGGACCGGGTCTTCCAGCTCGAACATCCACATCGACGGGCTGACGACGCCGGCCATCGGCCCCACCGCGTTGTGATGATGGCAGGGGGTGAGCTCCGCCTCACCCCGCGCCAGTCGCCGTTCGGCCTCTTCCGGGGTGGCTGCCAGGCCCTCGAAAAGCATGGCGCCGACCAGCGCGCCGCGCATCGGGCCGGAGGCGTGCTCCCAGTCGATCGGGGGCCCGGCGTGCAGGAAGCGTCCGGGCTCCAGGCCGAGGGCCTCCCGAGCCGGACGAACGGCCACGAGCCGTGCGCCGGCAGCCAGCAACCGGCTGACGGCGATGCGGTTCGCCTCCTCGCGGCGTGGATCGGCCAGCACCCGGGTGAGGTCGTCGGCGGTGCCCGGTAGCGGCGGACGCCAGTCGACCCGGGTGACGGGTACGGCCTGGGCGGCCAGGGCGCCAGCGAATAGGTCGGCGCCCGCAGCGACCACCACGGGGTCACGGTTTAGCAGATGCCGGGAGGCTGAGGAGCAGTCGGTCACGACGGTTGCCTTTCGACGAGCGCCACTGCCCGGCGGGTGGCCGCGGCGTTGGACAGATGCACCTCGGCGCCCGCCTCGGCCAGTACCCGGGCCTGGGCGTACAGCCCCTGCGGGTCGGCGTCGGTGCCGCACAGCGATACGACGACGGGCGGCGCGCCCGGGCCGGCTGTTCGGATCGCCTCGGCCACTGGCGCGGCGGGATCGGCATGGGCGCCGTGGCCGAGCACGACGTCGAGCAGGACGGCGGCCGTCCTGGGCCGGGCCAGCTCGGCGGCGAGCCGCTCCAGGCGGGGGCTCGGGTCGATCATGGGGTGGGGCCGTCCGGCAGTGAGTCCGTCGTCACCGAAATCGATCATCAGATGGCCCTCGGAATGAAGGTTGGCAGGGAGCGCCCAGCCCGGTTCCAGGGGGATGTTGGAAGCGATCGGGCCCAGTGACTCGGCGGCAATGGCCATCGCCTCGTCGCACAGCGTTCCGCCGCAGAACAGGCCGCGCAGCACACCGCCGCGCCGGGTCAACGGACACTCGGGAAGCCAGGCGGGCCAGACGGTGGGGCCGCTGTCGCCGCCGTTCAGGCCGAGCAGGGTCAGCGCCTTCTCCGTTGCGGTGGTCAGGTCGTCCTGGCCCCGTCCAAGGAAGGCGAGTTGTACCGGTGTCGCCAACTCTGCCGCGTAGCGGGCCACTTCGGCGGCGACGGAGGGCGCCGGAGGTTTGGAGACGACCACGATCAGTCCGGTGGCGGGGTCGGCGTCGAGCATGGCCATGGCCTGGAGTGTCGACCGCGCGCCGACCGCTTCGGACAGGTCGCGCCCGCCGACCCCCAGGCAGTGGCTGATCCCGGCACCGGCGGAGTGCAGCAGGCACATGAGTTGCTGGCTGCCGGTTCCCGAAGCCGCCACGATCCCGACCGGGCCGCTGCGCACGACGTTGGCGAAGCCGAGGCCCACCCCGCCCACCACCGCGGTCCCGCAGTCGGGACCCATCACCAGCAGACCGCGTTCGCGCCCATAATCCTTGAGCCGGATCTCGTGCTCGACTGGAACGTTGTCGCTGAAGACCATGACGTGGAGGCCGGAGTCGAGTGCGTCGACGGCCTCGGCGAAGACATGCGGGCCGGGGATGGACAGCAGCGCCACGGTGGCGTCCTGCCCGGCCGCGCCAACGGTGCGGAACGTCGGGCCGAGCGCCGTGCCGCCACCCCGCGAGGAGCCGCCGGAGGGGGCAGCCAGTTCTTGTTCGACGTGTTCGCGGGCGCGTCGCAGCGCGTCGTCATCGTGCGCCCGGATGGCGATCACTAGGTCGTTGGCCCCGGCGTCCTCCGGCACGTCGAAGCCCATGCCTGCCAGCAGCTCCAGGTTGAGCTCCGTCGCCATGGACACGAGTGCGCGAGCGACACCGTCGAGCGCGCCCACCGATCTGCTCACCTGCATGAGACGCACCGAGTCGCGATACATGCCGCGACGCAGTTCCAGTGCGCTGGTCACCGAATCTCCTTACTGTCGGCTCTTGCGTGGGGGTTGTGCCGTGACTGCGCGAGTGGTCAGCGGGTGGGCCATCGAGCCAGGGCTGTGCGCGCCCCGGCCAGCACACCAAGGCACAGATCCGCCCCGGAGGTGTGACCGACCGTCAGCAGGCGGGCCAGCGCAGGGGCCAGGTGCTGGTGACCGGCGACCGCGTCGATCACATCGATGACCGGATCGCAGCCGTCGCCCCCCGCGGCATGGCCGAGCAGCGCGGCAGACAGGTCGGTGGTACGCCCGGCGGCGAGCGCGGCGACGCGGGCTCCGAGCCGGGCGACCTCGTCGTCCCGGTCCGTCGTACCGCGCCAGGGAACCTGCTCGCCGACTTCCATCGGACGCGCCCGGGTCGCTGGTACCAGGTGGTGCAGTGCCAGGAGGAAGCCGCTGAGCACGTCGTCCCCGCTGGGCGTCAGTCCGGGCCCGAGTCCGATGAGGCGGGCGGCGGCCTCTGCGGCGGCCGGACCGTCGCCCTTGACGGTGTACCGGGCCAGGTCGGCGAGGGCCGGATGGCCGGAGCCGGGCAGGCCCGCCTTCGGCCGGCCGGTGGCGTGGAAGAACGCTCCCAGTTCCGCGGTACCGACACGAAGCGCCGTGCGGTCGCGAGGCCGGGACGGGTGGCGCGGTTTCCACCACCGTGCCGCCCGAACCCTCAGGCCGCCGATACGCAGGAAGCCGGCGCCGCAGCCGGCGGCGTCACCCTCGTGCACGACGTCGGTCAGGGGCGATGCCCCGTCGGTCGCGACCACCAGGGAGTTCGGCAGGCGCACCGCGTCGGTGGTGAGCAGTGCGAGGACCGTACCATCGGCCGTCGCCAGGTAGACCGCGGTCGGGAAGACCGCCAACAGGCGAGCCCGCCCGATGGGGCCCTCCAGAGCCGGGCGCAGGGCTCGGGACGCGGCCGCGGGCAGGACCGTCCGCGGTCTTACCGGGTCGGTGGCGGTGTGGATGGCCAAGGTCGGCACCTCCTCGGGTACCTCGAGGGAGGCCGCAGATCGACGGCTCCGCGACCTGTTGCGAAGGTAGTCAGGTCGCTAAGGTCTCCCCATGGGCAAGGTTGCCAATGATCAGATGGAACCTTCGCAGGAATTGCCAACCGGTTCCGGCCAAGCCCCGGTGGCAGGCAGCGAAGGCTCTGCGGCGCGCCCGGCGGGCAGCGCGGAGACGGGGAAGGCGCGCCCCGCGAACGGCGGCATGCTCATCCGCGGTATCCCGGTGCGCGAGGTGCTCGATTCGCCCTGCCTGGCCGGTGCCCGGCTGGTGGCCGGGGAGCGCGGGCTGGACCGGGTGGTCCAGCGGATGAACATCATGGAAGTACCCGACGTCCTGGACTGGGTCAAGCCGCATGAGCTCCTGCTGACCACGGGGTATCCGCTCAGGGAGACGCAGGACCTCACCGAGCTCGTCACCGAACTGGACCGGCGCGACATCGCGGCGGTGGCCGTGAAGCTGGGCCGCTACCTCGACCGGCTCCCGCCGCGGGTATTGGACACGGCGGACCGCCTGGGTCTGCCGATCGTGGCGCTGCCGGAGGACGTGGCGTTCGACGAAATCCTCAACCACGTCCTCACCGACATCCTGAACCGGCAGGCGGCGGTCCTGGAACGCTCCGAGGACGCCCATCGGGTGCTGGTCAATGTGGTCCTGGCCGGAGGCGGCCTGAGCGCCCTGACCTCCGAGTTGAGCACCCTGCTCGGCGGCACCGTGCTGGTGACCACTCCGGACGGCCGCATGCTGGCCGAATCCGACCCCCCGCAGGGCCGACCGGCGTCGGACGACTGCTTTGATCCCAGCGGACGGTTCCGGGTCGAGCGCTTCAAGCACGGACTGCACGGTTTGGACGACGGCGCGGCTCGGGTCGTGCTGGTGCCGGTGATGGCCGGGTCGCTGGACCACGGCCGGGTCGTCCTCATCACCGCCGAGCGGGCGGTCGACGGCAGCGACGTCCACGTACTCGAGCGCGCCGCGGCCACCGCCGCACTGGTGATCACCAAGGAGTTGGCGGTCGCGGCGGTGGAGGGCAAGTACCAGAGCGACTTCCTACGGGACCTGCTGGCGGGCCGGGTCGGCGATCCGGAGCAGACCGTGCCGCACTGCGCCTCGCTGGGCTGGGACATCGACCGCCCAGTGGTCGTCGTGGTCGCCGAGCTCGACACCGGTGCGGACGCGGTCCCGCAGCCGCGCGGGCTTCGCCCGGTCCACGAGAGGTTCGCCTCCGCCTGGGCCATGGTGGTCCGCGATCACGATCCCGGGGCCGCGGTGGGCGGTTTCAGCCAGGAGGTCGTCATCGTGATGGGCGCGGTCGATGCGGCCGCCGCCAACCGCATCGTGCACCACATGGTGGCGCAGGTCTCGGGTGACGGCGGCGGCGGGCGCCGGTCGTTCAGCACCGGCATCAGCCGCGTCATGGACCGCCCGGCCCTGCTGCCGCAGGGGTACGAGCAGGCGCGGCGCGCGGCGCGGGTGGGACGCCAGATGCACGGGCCGGGGGCAGTCGCCGACTTCGACAGCCTGGGGGTGTACCGGCTGCTCAGCCTGGTGCCGGACTCGGCGGAGCTGTCCGGCTTCCTCCGCGAGACGCTGCGCGATCTGGCGACGAGGGACGACCAGGAGGCGGTGGACCTGCGCACGACGCTCCAGGTGCTGCTGGACACCAACCTCAACGTGGCCGAAACCGCTCGGGTGCTGCACTTCCACTACAACACGCTGCGCTACCGCATCGGCAAGCTCGAAAGGCTGCTCGGCCCGTTCACCACCGATCCCCACCTGCGGCTCAATCTCGCGCTGGCGCTCCAGGTCCGGCGGATGCGCGGGCTGTGACCTCGGGGCCCGCGGCAGCGGGCTGCTCTCGCGCCCCTCTCCCCCGCCCACCGGCCGGCCGGCTCCCCCATCCTCGGGCAGACGCGTTCCTTGAGAAGACCCAGCGCCACCAGCTCTTGCCGTAACTCTTGGCAGAAGTTGCCGATTCCCGCTCGGTCGCCACGACGTTGAATCGCTGGCACACCGCGAGCCGCCGCCAGGGCGTAGAGCGCGGCCTGCACATTCGCCACCGTCCCGCCCGAGAGGAGCGTCCCCGTGACGCCTGCCGCGCACGCGAATTCCCGGCGCCGGATCCGCATCGGAATCGACACCGGTGGAACGTTCACCGACGTCGTGGCCCTCGATGAGGACACCGGCGATCTCATCACCACCAAAACCCCTTCGACGCCCTCCGACCCGGCCGACGGCTTCATGAACGGCGTCGCGAAGGTACTGGGTCTCATGGGCTGCACCGGCGCGGACGTCACCGCCGTGGTGCACGGCACCACCGTGGCCACCAACCAGCTCCTGGAGGACAAGATCGACCGCCTCGGCTTCATCACCACCGAGGGGTACGAGTTCGTTCTGGAGATCGCCCGCCAGGCGGTGCCGGATGGCTACGGCAACTCCTACTTCTGGGTCAAGCCGGACCGTATCGTCCCGGTGGACCGGGTGCGCACGATCGGCGGCCGGTTGGACTACCAGGGCAACGAGGTGCGGCCGTTCGACGAGGTAGCCGCCCGTAGGACCGCACGCTGGTTCCGAGACCAAGGCATCACCACGCTCGGGGTCTGCCTGCTGCACGCGTACGCCAATCCCGCGCACGAGCAGCGGATGCGCCAGATCCTGCGCGCGGAGCACCCCGACGCAGTTGTGTCCATCAGCTCGGAAGTCCTGCGCGAGTACCGGGAGTACGAGCGCTCGATGACCACACTGGTCGATGCCGCGGTCAAGCCCCGGGTCGCCCGGTACGTCGGCGGCATCAAGGAGCGTCTTGACGCCGCCCTCGGCACCGGCGAGGAGCAGGGCCGGCGGGTGCCCTTCGCCATCATGAAGTCCAACGGCGGCATCCTGTCCGCCGAGGAAGTCGTCCACCAGCCGATCACCACCGTGCTGTCGGGCCCGGCGGCGGGAGCGCTGGGTGCCGCCCTGATCGCTCAGACAGCGGGCTTCGACAAGGTCTTGACCTGCGACGGCGGCGGCACCTCCACCGATGTCTCGGTGGTCCTCGACGGCGAGCCGACCCTGACAACCGAGGGCACCGTCGGCCGCTTCCCCTCCAAGATCCCGATGATCGATGTGGTCACCGTTGGCGCGGGCGGCGGTTCGATCGCCTGGATCTCCCCCGAGGCCACCTTGAAGGTCGGCCCCCGTTCGGCCGGCGCCGACCCCGGGCCGCTGTGCTACGGCAGGGGAGGCACCGAACCGACCATCACCGACGCACATGTACTGCTCGGCCGCATTCCGCCGCACCTGCTCGGCGGTGAGATCGCACTCGATGTGGCGGCGGCCCGGCAGGGCCTGACCAAGCTCGCCGACGACCTGGGTCTGGGTGTGGAGCAGTGCGCCACCGGAATCCTGGAGATCTCCGCGTGGAACCAGGCCAACGCGCTGCGGCAGATCACCGTCAAACGCGGCCTTGACGTGCGCGACTTCGTGATGGCCACCTTCGGCGGCTCCGGCTCGCTGCTGCTGTGCCGCCTGATCGACATTCTGGGTCTGGCCGGGGTGATCGTGCCGCGCGATCCAGGAAACGTTTCCGCGTTCGGCCTGCTCACCGTCGACGTGCGCTGCGACTACGTGCAGACCGCGGTGTGTGGGCACGCCGAGTTGAACCACGAGCGAACGGCCGAGATATTCCGGGAGTTGACCGCACGAGCCTCCGAGGCGCTCGGCAAGGAGGGCTTCGCCCGCGCCGACCAGCGCTATGCGCGCACCGCGGACCTGCGCTACCTCGGGCAGGCATTCGAGGTACGGGTTCCCGTCCCCGACGGCCCGATCGACGCGGATCTGGCGGAAGAGGTCGCGAAGACGTTCCACGACGCGCATCACCAGTTGTACGGCTACGACTTCCGAGGCGATCCGCATCAGTCGGTGGAGTGGGTGAACCTGCGGGTCACAGGTATCGGCCCGATCCGCCGCCCGGCACTGCGACGGCTGCCTGCCGGTGACGGCGACCCGTCCCGCGCGTTGAGCGGCGTGCGCCCGGTCTGCTTCGACGCCGCCGGCGGTTACGTCGACACCTCGGTCTACCGGCGGCCCGATCTGGCGCCCGGCGATGTCGTCGAAGGCCCGGCGATCATCGAGGAGTTCGGCTCCACCATCCCGGTCCACCCCGGGTTCACCGCCCGCGTCGACGACCACGGCAACGTCCTGGTGTCGCGCAACGAAAGGAGGCCTTGAGGCCATGACCGGGCAGACCACGCAACCGCCGGTGCACACAGTGGATCCGGTCGTTCTGGAGATCGTCGAAGGGACCCTGGCCTCGGTTGAGATGGAGGTCGAGACGGCGATTGCGCGCACCTCGCGCTCACCGATGATCAGGGACGCCCACGACTTCCGCGCAGGGATCCACGACCGAGCCCTGCGCAAGCTCACCGGCCGTTCGTACTCGGCCCTGGTGCACCCGGTCGTCCGCGATTTCCCGTTGGAGACCATGCGCCCCGGCGATGTGTTCTTCCACAACGACGTGTACGAGTCCGAGGGCGGCATCGGCCACCTGCCGGACCTGTGTGTGACCGTTCCGGTCTTCCACGACGGCGAAGTCGTCGCGTTTGTCCAGGCGTTCGGCCACCACGACGACATCGGCGGCTGCTGTCCCGGTTCGATGCCCTCCGGGGCGACCACCGTCTACGAGGAGGGGCTGATGGTCCCTCCGATCAGGCTGTGGGACCAGGGCGTACCCAACGCGGCGGCGCTGCGCATCATGACCCGTAACTCGCGCATGCCGGATTCGCTCGCGGCGGATCTGGACGCGGAGTGCTCGGCCTGCCTGATGGGCTCGCGGCGGCTGACCGAGCTGTTCGAACGCTACGGCCGGACGGCGGTCGAGACATGCTTCCAGGCCATCTTGGACAAGACCACCGAGACCTACCGGCGGGAGATCCTGGCCAAGATCCCGGATGGCGAGTACGTGTGGGAGGACTACGCCGAGCACGACGGCGTGGACGAGCCCAGACTGCACACCCAGCGGATCACGCTCACCAAGACACCAGACAAGATCATTATTGATTTCACCGGCACCTCACCGCAGGCCAAGGGCCCGATCAACCACTGTGGTGACTACGCGGACGGCAACTTCCTCAAGAAGTGGCTGGCCCCGATCCTGCGCAACCTCGCGGACACCCCGGAGCGGATGGCCGAACTCGACGTCAACGAGGGCGTGGTGCCGCTGATCGAGATGAAGTTCCCTGAGAAGGGGACGCTGTTGACCCCGGTGTTCCCGGCACCCACCAACGCTCGGACGTTTGTCATCCTGCGTCTGCTGGGCGTGCTCGCCGGGGTACTGGCCAAGGCCGTGGACGGCCGGATGCCCGCCGACCAGGAGACGATCCGCTACACGGGGGTGTACGGCAAGGACGCCCAGGGCCGCTCGTATCTGATGCGCGAGGTCCTCGGGGGCGGATCCGGCGGGCGCTACTACGCCGACGGCGAGGACACCATCCATGTGGTGCCCGACTCACGCAATCTGCCCACCGAGTTCACCGAGTCGCGCTTCCCGTTCCGGGTCGAGCGCCTGGGGCTGGCGACGGACTCCGGCGGCCCGGGGCAGTTCCGCGGCGGCCTGGGCTACGAGAAGCACATCCGCATGCTGCAGGACGCCTCCTTCATGTCGATCGCCGACCGCTCCATCCTCTCCTGCTGGGGCGTCAAGGGCGGCAAGGCAGGCCGGCCCTTCCAGGTCGTGATCGACCCCGGTGGCCCCAACGAGCGGGTCATGGACGGTCTCGTCGACGACGAGCCGGTGCGGGCCGGTGAGATCATCTGCATCCGCACCACCGGCGGGGGCGGCTGGGGCGATCCGCTGGACCGCGAGACCGAGTCGGTCCTGCGGGACGTGCAGTGGGGCAAGGTCTCCGTACCGGGTGCTCGCGACGACTACGGGGTGGCCGTGGTCGGCGAGGACGACGGCCTGCGGGTCGACCAGGAGGCCACCGTCGCTCTGCGGGCGCGGATGCGCGCGGAACGTGGCGAGGTCCAGCCGTTCTTCGACCGCGGCCCGGGCTACGCGACATTGTCCGGCGGCCGCCCGTACGCCGAGGTCGACCTGGTGTGACCCCATGCGGCCGGTCCGGTGGGGTGCCAACCACGCGCACACCCCGCCGGACCGGCACACCACACCGCCCCGCGCCGCAGAGCGCGGGCGGTTCCCCGGGGCCCGCAGCCCCCGACCCCCCAACCGCGTGCGTTCCCGCGCGCCTTCAGGAAGGGATGGCTCGAAATGAGTGGACCGCTTTCCGGCCTGGTCGTACTGGACCTGTCGCGAGCCCTGGCGGGCCCGCACGCCGCGATGATGCTCGGCGACATGGGGGCGCGGGTGATCAAAGTGGAGAACCCCGCGGGCGGCGACGACACCCGAGGCTGGGGACCGCCGTTCGTGGGCCCGGCCGACGCCCCCGAATCGACGTACTTCCTGTCCTGCAACCGCAACAAGGAATCCGTGGCGCTGGACCTGAAGTCCTCGCGCGGACACGACGCGCTCAGCCGCCTGATCAAGCGCAGCGATGTGCTGGTGGAGAACTTCCGCACCGGAGTGCTCGACCGCCTCGGCTTCCCGGTGGAGGAGCTGCATCGGCTCAACCCCCGCCTGGTCGTGCTGTCCATCACCGGATTCGGCCACGACGGACCGCAGGGCGGGCGCCCCGGCTACGATCAGATCGCTCAGGGCGAGGCCGGGTTGATGAGCCTGACCGGCGCGGACCCGGACTCGCCCACCCGGATCGGCGTGCCCATCGGCGACCTGCTCGCCGGCATGTACGGCGCCTACGGCGTCCTCGCCGCGCTGCACGAACGCGCCCGCACCGGTCGCGGTCGGGTGGTGCGCACCTCGCTGCTCGCCGCGATCGTGGGGGTCCACGCGTTCCAGGGCACCAACTACACGGTCGCCGGACGGATCGGGCGCGCCCAGGGCAATCTCCATCCCTCCCTCCAACCGTACGGCTCCTACCGCTGCCGGGACGCCATCGTCCAGGTGGCGGTGGGCAGCGAGAGCCTGTGGGCGCGGTTCGCACCGCTGGTGGGCCTGGCCGCCGACGATCCTCGCTTCGCGCGCAACGCCGACCGGGTGGTCAACGCGGCGGAGCTGGCCGCGGTGATCAACGCGGCCTTCGCCGCGCAGATGGTGGAGGAACTTCTCGCCGAGTTGTCCTCGGCAGGAATACCCGCGGGCGAGGTGCGCACCCTGGACCGCGTCTACGACTGGGCGCAGACCCGGTCGCAGGGACTGGTGGTGGAGGTCGACCACACCACACTGGGCACCGTCGAACTGCCGGGTCCTCCCATCCGGTTCGACGGCGGCGGCAGGCAGCGCCACACCGCCCCGCCCGTGTTGGGAGAGCATACCGGGGCCGTCCTGGCGTGGTTGGACCACCTCGACGGGGTCGGCAGCGAAATGCCCGCCGGCCCCGCTCCGGGCTCGGCCGGGGAAACCACCGCCTCCGCCGACCGGGTCGGCGCGGACCGGCCATGAGGCGCCGCCGGGTCGGGGCCCATGAACTGATCACGCAGGTCCTCGACCCTGGCACCTGGCTCAGCTGGGACACCCCACCGAACCAGCCTGCGCGGATGGACGCGCGGTACGCCGAGCAGTTGCGCGAGGCCGCCGCGCGCAGCGGGACCGATGAGTCCGTGGTGACCGGCGAGGGTCGTCTGGCGGGACTCCGAGTAGCAGTGGTCGCAGGCGAGTTCGCGTTCCTGGCGGGCTCCATCGGGGTGGCCTCGGCGACCCGGCTGGTCACCGCGATCGAGCGGGCCACGGACGAGGGTCTGCCGCTGCTCGCCTCCCCCGCGTCCGGGGGAACCCGCATGCAGGAGGGCACCACGGCCTTCGTCCAGATGGTGCGCATCAGCGCGGCCGTGGCCGCACACCGGGCGGCCGGGCTGCCGTACCTGGTCTATCTGCGCGCGCCCACCACCGGCGGTGTCCTCGCCTCCTGGGGCTCGCTGGGGCATGTGACGGCGGCGGAGCCGGGCGCCCTGATCGGGTTCCTCGGTCCCCGGGTCTACCAAGCGCTGCACGGCGAACCGTTCCCCGAAGGGGTGCAGGTCGCCGAGAACCTGCGCAGCCAGGGGGTGATAGACGCGGTGGTGCCGCCAGCACGGTTGCGGGAGACGGCGGCGCGAGTGCTCTCGGTGCTCGCCGCACCGCGCGAGAGCCTGCCGGACGTACCACCGCTACCGGTGGAACCGCTCGCGGACCTGCCGGCCTGGGCGTCGATCGAACGCTCACGCCGCGCCGGCCGTCCGGGCGTGCGCTCCCTGCTGCGGCACACCGCCCATGACGTCGTCCCCCTGCACGGCACCAGCGAGGGTGAAAGCGACCCGGGGCTGCTACTCGCCCTGGCCCGGTTCGGCAGTGCGCCGTGCGTGGTGCTCGGGCAGGACCGCAAACGGCAGCGCCTGTACGGGCCGTTCGGCCCGGCAGGGCTGCGCACCGCACGGCGCGGCATGCGGCTGGCGGCCGAGCTGGGCCTGCCGTTGGTCAGCGTCGTGGACACGGCGGGCGCGGCGCTGACCCCGCAGGCCGAAGAGGGCGGGCTGGCGGGCGAGATAGCCCGGTGCCTGGCCGAGTTGGCCACCCTGCCCGTACCCACGCTCTGCCTCCTGCTGGGGCAGGGCGCGGGCGGCGGCGCGCTGGCGCTGCTCCCCGCTGACCGGGTGCTGTGCGCACAGCACAGCTGGCTGGCCCCGCTGGCCCCGGAGGGCGCGTCGGCGATCGTGCACCGCAGTGTCGACCGCGCCGCCGAAGTCGCCGGAGCCCAGGGGGTGAGCTCCCGGGACCTGCTCGCCCATGGAGTGGTCGACCGGATAGTCGCGGAGCGGCCGGACGCCGCCGACGAGCCACATGCGTTCCTCGCCCGGCTGGCGCAGGCACTGGAGTACGAGCTGGTCGGGCTGTTGCGAAGCCCTGCCGCGGCCCGCCGGGCCACACGTCTGGAGCGATTCGCGCGGCTGGGCAGAACACCGGCCGCTGACCTTGGCAATTCCCACTATGACGGCGCCGATTTCTAGGCAAGAACCGCCCATGTAAGCGCACCCCACGCGTACTTAGATCTGTGCACCGGCACCACCCCCTCTGGTGACGGGCAGGACAGGAGAGCCCCACCCATGTCAGCACCGGAGAAGCGACGCGTCCTGATCGCCCTCGGCGGGAACGCCATGACGGGCCCCGACGGCTCCGCGACCGCGCAGGCACAGCGCACCGCCGTGGCGATCGCCGCGGAGTGCGTCGCCGACCTGGTGGCCTCGGGAGCGGAGGTTGTGCTCACGCACGGCAACGGGCCGCAGGTCGGCAACCTGCTGGTGAAGAACGAGCTCACCGCGCATGTCGTCCCCCCGGTCCCGCTGGACTGGTGCGTGGCGCAGACGCAGGGCACCCTCGGATTCACCGTCGTCTCCGCCCTGGAGAGCGCACTGCGGCGGCGGTGCTGTTCAGCCCCAGTCGCCGCGGTGGTCACCCGGACCCTCGTCGACCCGGCCGACCCCGCCTTCGGCCGGCCCGTCAAGCCGGTCGGCCGCCATCTGCCCCGGGCGGAAGCACTGCGCCTGACCGCCCAGGGCCAGCACTGGGTGGACCGGGGCGCCGCCGGCTGGCGGCGGGTGGTCGCCTCCCCCGAACCGCTGCAAGTCCTCGACGCGCAGGCGGTATGCACTCTGCTGTCCGCGGGGTTCGTCGCCGTGGCGGCCGGCGGGGGCGGCATCCCGGTGGCGCGCGGCGCCGACGGTAGCGAGCACGGCGTGGAGGCCGTGCTCGACAAGGACCTGACGGCGGCGCTGCTGGCGACCGCCGTCGGTGCGCAGACATTGGTCATCGCGACCGATGTGCCGCACGCCATGCTCGACTTCGGCACGCCACGGCAGCGGCCGATCACCCGGATCACTGCGGCGGAATTGCGGCGGCACGCCGCGTCCGGGCAGTTCACCGAGGGGAGCATGGGCCCCAAGGTCGAGGCTTCCCTGCGGTTCGCCGACTGCGGAGGGCGCGCCGTGATCACCAGCCTCGACCGGATCACGGAGGCGGTGGCGGGCACGGTGGGCACGGTGGTGGAACCCGCCGACGTGCCGATTCCCGCACAGCGGGAGCGTCATGACCTATGACGCCTCCACATCACAGGAACGAACAGACGAATACGCGAAAGAGGTGGCGTGGGTGCCAAGACCGATCGAGGTGCACAAGGTGGCCATCGAGAGTGTCACCGATGCGAGCGGAATGGCCGCGCTGATCGACGACGGAGTGTTCGCCGCCGACGACGTGCTCGCCGTCATCGGTAAGACCGAGGGCAATGGAGGGGTCAACGACTACACGCGGATCCTGGCCGACCGGGCTTTCCGCGAGGTGCTGGTCGATCGCGGCACCCGCACGCCCGAGGAGGCCGGGCAGGTGCCGCTGGTCTGGTCGGGCGGTACCGACGGGGTCATCTCCCCGCACGCCACGGTCTTCGCATACGCGCCGGAGGGCCGGTACGACCCGGTCGACGAGCCGCGTCTGTCCGTCGGTGTGGCCATGAGCGAGGTGATCCTCCCCGAGGACATCGGCCGCCCCACCATGGTGGAGAAGGTCGCGGCCGGCGTACGTGACGCGATGAAGGCGGCAGGCATCACGGATCCGGCGGACGTTCACTACGTGCAGACCAAGACGCCGCTGCTGGTGCTGGAGACCATCAACGACGCCAAGGCCCGCGGCTTTGACGTGTGGACCGAGGACACCCTCAAATCGATGGACGTCTCCAACTCCACAACCGCACTGGGCATAGCCGTGGCGCTGGAAGAGATCGAGGCCCCCAGGGCGGACCAGATCCACCACGACCTCTCCCTCTACTCCTCCGTCGCCTCGTGCTCCTCCGGCGTCGAACTGGACCGGGCGCAGATCGTCGTGGTCGGCAACGTCACCGGGCTCGGCGGGCGCTTCCGGATCGGCCACGGCCTGATGAGGGACGCGCTGGACGCCGACGGGATCTGGGCGGCCATCCGCTCCGCGGGGGTGGAGCTGCCGGAGCGGCCGCATCCATCCGATCTGGGGGACCGTCTGGTCAACGTCTTCCTCAAGTGCGAGGCGGATCCGACGGGCCGGGTGCGCGGGCGGCGCAACATCATGCTGGACGACTCGGACGTCCACTGGCACCGCCAGATCAAGGCGACGGTGGGCGGGGTGACCGCAGCCGTCACCGGGGACCCGGCCGTGTTTGTGTCGGTGGCGGCGGTGCACCAAGGGCCATCCGGCGGCGGCCCCGTCGCGGCGATCGCGGCGACGGACTGAAACTCTTGGACGGCGCCCAGCGCAGACGAAGGGGGCGTCGGCCAGGGCAGTCGCACCACGTGACCGGTTCGACCGGGCCGTGAGTGGTTCCTGCACAACGCTCGGCCGGGAATTCCCGGCCGAGCGTTGTGCGTCGTCGGCCGCCGGTCCGGCGCCGACAGCGGCGAAGCGGCCGCGGAGGTCGACGGACAGGCCGGTGGGCGGAGCGCGGGCCCGGGCCGCGTTCGGGCGGGACGGCGCGGGGAAGGCGCCGCCACCGTGTCGAGCGGTAGCAGCGCCCTTCCGCGAGCCGGTCGGCTTACGCCCTGAGACAGCTTCCTGCCGGTGCGGATGTCGATGAAGAGGCGGTCCCTTGGCGTGGTGCCGCTCGCGGCGGCTGCCGGGCGGTCAGGCCGAGCCGCGCGGGAACGGCGTCTGCGCAGCGGCCGTAAGGTCGTCGGCGTAGTGGCGCAGCAGCGCCAGGTTGCGATCACGCAGGTGGTCGAAGACCTGTGGCACGTTCGATCCGGGGGTCAGCGCGGCGAGCGCGCGCGACGGGTCCAGCCGGGCCGACACCCAGCTCTCGTGGCTGGATCCGCGTGCCACGACCTCGGCTCCAGGGGTGACGATCATCGAGTTGCCGAAGTACAGCACCCCGGCCGGGTCGGCGCCGGTGGCGTTGGCGCCGATCACGTACACATGGTTGTCGTACGCCCGGGCCCGGCAGGTCAGCTCCCACAGGTCCACCGAGCGCAGCAACGCGGACGGCCGGCAGAGGATCTCCGCGCCCCGCACCGCCTGCACCCGGCTGAGCTCGGGGAAGTCCCCGTCGAAGCAGATGATCATGCCGATACGACCGAGGTCGGTGTCCACGACCGTCACCCGGTCGCCGGGCGTCACCCAACCGCCGCGGTCACGCAGTTCGGGCCCGAACGGATGGGTCTTGTGGTACACGCCCAGCACCTGTCCGTCCGGGCCGGCGAGTACCGCCGAGTTGTACACCACGCCGCGCTCATCGCCGCGCCCGTAGGCCCCCCACACGAGGTGGATACCGAGTTCGCGGGCGCGGTCGCGCAGCGGCTCGCACAACGCGCCGCTGGACAGCTCGTCGACGAGGTCCCACAACTCCTCGGGCGGCAGCGCCGGGGTGAAGCCCGTGGTGACGCTCTCGGGCAGCACCACCAACTCGGCGCCAGTGGACTGCACACATCGGGTCACCCACTGCGCCGCCCGCTCGACGTTGTCCTTCACGACAGCCGTCGTCAACGGCCCTGGCGCGGGGACGAGTTGAATTGCCGCCGCAGTGAACGCCCGCATGGTTTTCTGCCCTTCCTTGTCCGGCCGTGATCGTCGTGCGTGCGGGACCTCAGTGCATTCGGCTCAGGATGCCGCCGACGACGGCGCCGAGCAGCGCCACGACCGCGCCGAACAGCGCCCCCTTGACGAAGTCACCGCTGGTGAGCCGGGACGCCCCGCCGGGAGCGGCGGCGGGCGGGGTGAAGACAGCCGGCCGCTGCGGGATCCGCGCAGCGGCCGGCACCCCTGACGGAGCGGGAAGTTCGACAGGCTGCTGCCCGGCCAGCACCTTGTCCACCGTCTTGAAGAACTCACTCGCGGTCTTTTTGGCCACCCCGCTCAGCACCCGCTGTCCGACGCCGCCGATCATGCCGCCGACGACGGCGTCGGCGTCGTAGTCCAGCAGGGTGCGCCCGTCGCCCAGGTCCTGGAGAGACACCTTCGCCTCGGCGGTGACCGTGCCCGGCCCGCCGGCCCCGGACGCCTTGAGGGTGAACGCCCCCGGCCGCTGCAGGTCCAGCAGTTGCACATCGCCCATGTAGGTGCCCTTGATGGAGGCCACTCCCATGGTGACGGTCATCCGGTACGCGTCAGGGCCGGTCTCCTCCAGCTTCTCGCAGCCGGGGATGGTGCGGGCGAGTACGGCCGGGTCGTTCAGTGCGTCCCAGACCTTGTCGATGGTCGCATTGAGTGTGGCGTTTCCGCTGACCTTCATCGCTCGGGGTGCTCCTCGTCGTTCTGGTGGTGCGGGTGCTCGCCGCGGCGCAGCGCCGGGATCTCCCCGGCCGTGAAGCGCAGCCGCAGATGGAACAGTTCGGAAGGTTTGATGGGCATCCGCCTGATGGGGAATCCCTCGGCGTCCTCGATCGCGGAGGCGATGACGGCCGCCGCCGGGATCACACCCGCCTCGCCCGCGCCCTTGAGGCCCAGCGGATTCAGCGGGGACGGCGTCTCCAGGTGATCGATCTCGACTTCGGGAACCTCGCTGGCGTAGGGCATCAGGAAGTCCATGAAGGAGGCGTTGAGCAACTGGCCGTTGTCGTCGTACTCCATGCGCTCGTACAGCGCTCCGGCCACACCCTGCGCGACCCCACCGTGCACCTGGCCCTCGACGATCAGCGGGTTGAGCAGATACCCGCAGTCGTGGACCACGCAGTAGCGCAGCACGCGGATCTCCGCCGTCTCCGGGTCGGTCTCCACCACAGCCGCGTGCATGCCGTTGGCGAACGTGGCCCGTGGCGGGGAGTAGTAGTCACGGCCCTCCAAGCCGGGCTCGTCGCCCTCGGCCACCGGCGGCTTGCCGAAGTCGGCGGGGCCACCGAACTGTGTGGCCGCCCTGGACGCCGCGTCGAACGCGTACCGCAGCGGGTTGGACAGCACCGCGACCGCACCCAGCGGCATCTCCCGGTCCGGCTCGTCGGCCACTCGCACCATGCCGTCCACGATCTCCAGTTCCTCACTGGAGACCCCGAGCGCGCTGCCCGCGATGCGCAGCGCCTTGGCCCGCACCTTGCGGGCGGCCAGCGCGATCGCGTTGCCGCTCGTCACCGCCGCACGGGAGGCGAACGTGCCCACCGCATAGCCGAACCGGCGGGTGTCCCCGGTCGTCACATGCACGTCCTCGACCCGGACCCCCAGCTCGTCGGCGACGATCTGGGCGAACACCGTCTGGTGACCCTGCCCCTGAGTGGTCAACCCGGTGGCGACATTGACCCGGCCGCTCGTCTCCACCTGCACATGGCCGCCCTCGTACGGGCCGACGCCAGTGCCCTCGACGTAGGCCCCCATACCGATCCCCACCCGGCGGCCCTCCGCGCGAGCCCGGGCCCGGTAGGCGTCGAACTCGTCCCAGCCGACCAGCTTCTTCAATTTCTCCAGCGAGGCCGGGTAATCGCCGGAGTCGTAGATCAGAGGGCGCCCGTCCTGGAAGAGCAACCCGTGGTCGTAGGGCATCTCCCAGGGCTGGATGAAGTTCTCCGCCCGCACCTGGGTGCGGTCCAGACCCAGGTGGTCGGCGATGGCGTCCATGGTCCGTTCCATCGCGAACACGCCCTGCGGCCGACCGGCTCCGCGATAGGGCGTGACGATGACCGTGTTGGTGTACAGGCTGCGAAACTCCACCCGGTAGGCGCGCGGTTTGTACGGCCCCAGGAGCTGGGTGGAGGTGATGATCGGCACGATGATGCCGTACGGGGTGTACGCACCGTTGTCGTGCAGGATCTCCACCTCGAGCCCCAGGATCCGGCCGCGGTCGTCGAACCCGACCCGGACGGTCTGGAGTTGACCGCGCTCATGGGCGGAGGAGACGAAGTGCTCGCGGCGGTCCTCGGTCCACTTGACCTCGTGCCCCAGCTCCCGGGCCGCCCACGCCACCAGTACCTCCTCCGGCCAGGGGTGGACTATCTTCACGCCGAAGGCGCCGCCGACGTCCGGAGTCACGCACTCGACCTTCGCCAGCGGCAGGTCGAGCCTGGCGGCCAGGGCCGCCCGCAACCCGGTGGAGGTCTGGGTCGAGCTGTAGACCCGCAGCGACCCGTCGGCCTCATCCCAGCGCGCCAGCACGCCACGGCCTTCCATCGGCATGCAGGCACTGCGCTCGATGTCGAGATGGAGTTCAAGGGCGTACGGTGCGGCGGCGACGGCGGCGCGTGCGTCACCGGTCTCCTGGACCAGGTGGGCAGCGACGTTGCCGGGCACGTCCGGATGCACCCGGTGCTCGCTTCGGAAGGCGTTCTCGATGCCGACGACCGGCGGCAGCGGCTCGTAGTCGACGGTGATCCGCTCGCAGGCGTCCTCGGCCGCGTAGCGGTCGCGGGCGACCACCATGACGACCGCTTCGCCGACGTGGTTCACGAATTCCTTCGCCAGCGGGTACCCGGTACGGCCGTGGGTGAGCGCCGGGTGAGGGATCAGCAGCGGCAACGGCTCGCCTATCCTCCCCGGCAGGTCGTCATGGACGTAGACGGCGACCAGGCCGTCCACCTCGAACGCGTCGCCGATGTCGATTCCGGTCACCCGGGCGCGGGCATGCGGGCTGCGCACGAACGCGGCCTGGTACGCCCGCCGTCCCAGGTCGTCGAGGTATCTGCCCTTGCCCACGAGCAGCCGAAGGTCCTCGCTGCGCTCAAGCGCCTTGCCGATCAGGCGCGTTGCGTTCTCCTTCCCGGTCACCGGCCGGGTCTGCGCGGTCGTCATCGCGCCGTCTCCTCGCACTCACCCGCACGGAGGATCTCAGCCGCGCGCAGCACCGCCTCGACGATGTTCTGATAGCCGGTGCACCGGCACAGGTTCCCCGATACCGCCTCACGGGCCTCCTCTCGGGTGGGATGCGGGTTCTCCTCCAGGTATGCGGCGATCACCGTGAGGAAGCCCGGGGTGCAGAACCCGCACTGCAGTCCGTGGCACTCGCGGAACGCGTGCTGCACCGCGTGCATGGTGCCGTCCGGCCGGCCGAGTCCTTCGACGGTGGTGATGTCGCTGTCCTCGGCGCTCACCGCGAACATCAGGCACGAACGCATCGGCCGCCCGTCGATCAGCACGGTGCACGCCCCGCACACGCCGTGCTCACAGCCGACGTGGGTTCCGGTCAGGCCCAGGTCGTGGCGCAGGCAGTCGGACAGCAGCCGGCGTGCGGGGGCGGTAGCGGTGCGGAACACGCCATTCACCCGCAACCGGATCTCGTGTGTCTGCTCGGTCATCGACAGCCGCCTTCCTGCTGGTCATCGCTGATCTCGTCGTCGTGGGTGCCGAGAGGCCGCGATGCAATCTGCGCCGCCCGGACCGCCGCGGTGCGGACCGCCCGCCGGGTGAGGATCCGCACGAGGTGGCGCCGGTACTCGGCGGAGGCGTGGATGTCCGGCTCCGGATCGACTCGCCCCGCGGCAAGATCTCCGGCCGAGTCCCAGTGGGCCATGTCGGGGGTGGCACCTGCCACGGCCTCGGTGAGGTCGAGCAGCAGCGGTACCGGGGAGACCGACAGATAGGCGGCGCGGGCGCGGACGATCCGCAGGTCCTCGTCGAGGGTGACGGCTGTCGCCACCCCGCACATCGCGTAGTCGCCGTGTCTGCGCGCCGCCTCCGCGAACTCGGTCCCGGTGCGCTCCGGCAGTCGCGGGAAGTACGCCGACACCGCCAGCTCGCCCGGTTCCACGCAGGATTCGAGCGGGCCAACGAAGAAGTCCGCGGCGCCGACGGTGCGGGTGCCGCCCTGGCGGGCCAGCTCCACCGAACCGCCGAGCAGCGTCAGAACCGCGGTCATCTCCCCGGAGGGGTCCGCGTGCGCCAGGCTGCCCACGGTCGTGCCGCGGTTGCGTATCACTGGGTGCGCCACCAGCCGCAGGCCCTGCCGCAGCAGGGGCACGGCGCGGTGAGCGGCGCCGTCGCGTTCGACCTCCGCGTGCCGGGCCAGCGCACCCACCCGGACCCCGCCGGAGTCTACGCGGACGAAGGCGAGATCGGGCAGGCGGTTGATGTCGACCAGATGGCCGGGAGCAGCCAGCCTCATGTTGAGGATGGGGATGAGGCTCTGCCCGCCTGCGAGGACCTTCCCGTCCGGGCCGAGGTGATTCAGCGTTTCGAGTGCCTCGGGCAGGGACGTCGGGGCGTGGTAGTGGAATGCCGACGGCTTCACGGTGGTGCCTCTCCTGAGTGATCCGGTCGGTGCCGCGGTGTGCCACCCGGTGGTGGGGGGGGGGGGGGGGGGCGGCCCCCCCCCCCCCCCCCAAACCCCCCCCCCCCCCCCCCACGGGGGCCACAACGCCGCCCCCCCACAGCGGAGGACGCCCCCGCGCCCCCACGGGCGGCGCCGCGACCC
>NZ_JBIRST010000037.1:0-55788 GCF_044334385.1 Streptomyces sp. NPDC020801 | reverse complement strand
TCTTCGTGAAGGGCGAGGTCATCAAGACCGTGCCCGAGTCGAAGATCGTTCAGACCCTGATCGAGGAGGCCATGAAGCTCGCCGAGCAGATGGAGGCCGCCGGTGTGGCCTCCGGCGAGCCCGAGGTCTCGGTCGCCGGCTGAGGGCACCGGCTCCCTGGCGACCGGCGACCGGCGACCGGCGACCGGCGACCGGCGACCGGCGACCGGCGACCGGGGACCGGGGACCGGGGACCGTGGACCGGGGACCGGGGACCGACGAGGCTCCCGGCAATCACCGATCGACGAGGCGGAGACCGGACACGGCCGTCCCCCCGGCCACGGCCGGCCCGCCCGCTCCACCGAGCCGTCCCCGGGGGGCGGCGCGGCCCAGATTCGGCGGGTAAAGTGCGGAGATCAGCCAAACCCCCAGCGTGAGGCCCCGTACGTGTTGACCCAGACCACCTCGCGGGTGCTCGAACCGAGTGACCTGGACGCCGCGCTCGCGGTCCTCGACCGCGAGCCGGTCGTGAACGCCTTCGTGTCGTCCCGCGTCCAGGTCGCGGGCCTGGACCCGTGGCGGCTCGGCGGCGAGATGTGGGGCTGGTACGAGGACGGGATGCTGGCGTCCCTGTGCTACGCGGGCGCCAACCTCGTCCCGATCTGCGCCACTGAGCGCGCCGTGCGCGCCTTCGCCGACCGCGCCCGTCGGGCGGGCCGCCGCTGCTCCTCGATCGTCGGCCCCGCCGACTCCACCGCCCAGCTGTGGCGGCTGCTGGAACCCAGCTGGGGCCCCGCCCGCGAGGTCCGCGCCCGCCAGCCGCTCATGGTCACCGACCGCATGCCGTCCGACATCGCCCCGGACCCCTACGTCCGCCGCATCCGCAAGGACGAGATGGAAACGATCATGCCGGCGTGCGTGGCGATGTTCACCGAGGAGGTCGGCGTCTCCCCGATGGCCGGCGACGGCGGTCTGCTCTACCAGGCACGGGTCGCCGAACTCGTCGGCTCCGGCCGCTCCTTCGCCCGCCTCGACGAGGACGGCAAGGTGATGTTCAAGGCGGAGATCGGCGCGGCCACCACCCAGGCCTGCCAGATCCAGGGCGTGTGGGTGGCGCCCGAGTACCGGGGGAGCGGCCTCGCGGCACCCGGAATGGCGGCCGTGCTGCGCTACGCGCTGGCCGACGTGGCCCCGGTGGTGAGCCTGTACGTAAACGACTTCAACACACCCGCCCGCAGGACGTACCGGCGGGTGGGCTTCCGGGAGGCCGGCGCGTTCATGAGCGTGCTGTTCTAGCACGCCGCGCACGGTGTTCCGGCTGCGCCGCACAGTGCTGTTCTGAGGCGGGTGTGAGCCGGGTAGTCTCCCCGGCATGCCGCACTTTCCCGGTCACGGCTCCGGCCGCCGCCCCGACGACATCGTGATCGGCCCCCTCGACCTGCCGGCCCGCGTCGACGAGGCGCTCGCCGTGCAGGCCGTCGCCTTCGGCCTCGGCGCCGACGAGGTCGTAGTCCGCCGGCAGATCGTGCTGCGCCACATGACCTACTCGGGTGCCCGCGCGCTCGGCGCCACCACCGCCGACGGCCGGCTCGTCGGGTTCGTCTACGGCATGCCCAACGACCGCACCCACTGGTGGTCCACCGTCGTGGAGCCCTACCTGCGCGCCCGCGGCCACGACGACTGGCTCGACGACTCCTTCGTGATCACCGAGCTGCACGTCCATCCGCGCCACCAGAACCGCGGCATCGGCCGCGCCCTGATCACCACGATCACCGACGACGCCGCCGAGCCGCGGTCCATCCTCTCCGCGATCGACACCGACAGCCCGGCCCGCGGCCTGTACCACTCCCTGGGCTACGAGGACCTGGCCCGGCAGGTCCTCTTCCCCAGCGCCCCGAAGCCGTACGCCGTGATGGGCGCCCCGCTCCCGCTGCGCCGCCGTTAACGGATTTCCACCGGCACAGCCCGCCCGGCTAACCTCCTAGCCATCACCCTCCCCCACTCTCGGCTGCGCTCGAGCGGGGGGACCCCCATCGGCAGGAGTACGAGAACCATGGCGAACGCACCGGTCCAGCGCATGTCCCAGTTGTTGGCGAAGACGCTGCGCGACGACCCGGCCGACGCCGAGGTCCTCAGCCACAAGCTGCTGGTCCGCGCCGGTTATGTCCGCCGCACCGCCGCGGGCATCTGGAGCTGGCTGCCGCTGGGCAAGAAGGTCCTCGCGAACGTCGAGCGGATCGTGCGCGAGGAGATGGACGCGATCGGCGCCCAGGAGGTGCTGCTGCCCGCGCTGCTGCCGCGCGAGCCCTACGAGGTGACCGGCCGCTGGGACGAGTACGGCGCCGAGCTGTTCCGCCTGCAGGACCGCAAGGGCGGCGACTACCTGCTCGGGCCCACCCACGAGGAGATCTTCACCCTGCTGGTGAAGGACCAGGCGTCCTCGTACAAGGACCTGCCGGTCATCCTGTACCAGATCCAGAGCAAGTTCCGTGACGAGGCCCGGCCCCGCGCGGGCATCCTGCGCGGCCGTGAGTTCCTGATGAAGGACTCCTACTCCTTCGACCTCGCCGACGAGGGCCTCGCCGAGTCCTACGCCCTGCACCGCCAGGCCTACCAGCGCATCTTCGACCGCCTCGGCCTGGACTACCGCATCTGCGCCGCGACCGCGGGCGCCATGGGCGGCTCCAGGTCCGAGGAGTTCCTCGCCCCGGCCGCCGCCGGCGAGGACACCTTCGCCGACTGCCCGAACTGCGACTTCGCCGCCAACACCGAGGCGATCACCTACGAGCTCGAGCCGGTGGACGGCTCCGGCGTGCCCGCGGCCGAGGAGATCCCGACTCCGGACACCCCCACCATCGAGACCCTGGCCGCCTCCCTCGGCGTCCCGGCCTCCGCCACCCTGAAGAACCTCCTCGTCAAGGTCGACGGCGAGATCGTCGCCGTCGGCGTCCCCGGCGACCGCGAGGTCGACATGGACAAGGTCGAGGCGCACTTCGCCCCGGCCGCCGTCGAACTGGTCACCGCCGACGACTTCACCGGCCGCCCGGACCTGGTCCGCGGCTACGTCGGTCCGCAGGGCCTGGAGAAGGTCAAGTACCTCGCCGACCCGCGGGTCGCCCCCGGCACGGCGTGGATCACGGGCGCCAACAAGGAGCACACCCACGCCAGGAACGTGGTGGCCGGCCGTGACTTCCAGGTCGACGAGTACGTCGACGTCGTGGTGGTGCAGGAGGGCGACCCCTGCCCGAAGTGCGGCACCGGGCTCAAGCTCGACCGCGCCATCGAGATCGGCCACATCTTCCAGCTCGGCCGCAAGTACACCGACGCCCTCAAGCTCGACGTGCTCGGCCAGAACGGCAAGCCGGTCCGCGTCACCATGGGCTCCTACGGCGTCGGCGTCTCCCGTGCGGTCGCGGCTCTTGCCGAACAGCACGCCGACGACAAGGGCCTGGTGTGGTCCAAGGAGGTCGCCCCGGCCGACGTGCACGTGGTCGCCGCCGGCAAGGCCCTGCAGACCGAGCTGGCGCTGGAGGTCTCGCAGAAGCTGGCCGCCGCCGGCGTCCGGGTCCTGGTCGACGACCGGGCCGGCGTCTCCCCGGGCGTGAAGTTCACCGACGCCGAGCTCATCGGCGTACCCCAGATCCTCGTGGCCGGGCGGCGCGCGGGCGAGGGCGTGGTCGAGCTCAAGGACCGCAGGACGGGCGGGCGCGAGGAGCTGACGGTCCAGGAGGCGATCGCGCGTCTGACCGCCGACGCGTGACGCCGGCATCTCCGGCGAGCGGGCGGCCCGCTCGCCGGAGGCGACCCGCAGCCGCGTCGCCCGCGCTTCAGGGCGCCACGCCTGTTCAGGGCGCGGGCGCTACGGCTGGTGCTGCGACCGGAAAGGTTCACCGGCTCGCGACGCCCGGCACGGCACCTCGCCGCGTTGTCGCCTCACCCGAGTACATCCAGTACGCGGGCGATGCTCCGCCGTGCGATGCACCGCACCGGACGCCGCGAGCCTTCCGGCAAACCTTTCCGGCCACAGCACCAGCTAGAGCCAGGTGGCGAACTCCAGGAGCAGCTCCGCGTCCTTCGGCCGCCCCACCCGGCGCGCCCGCACCCCGGACTCCACCGCCCGGAACAGCGTCCACGCACGCAGCCGCTCCTGGTCCACCTCCAGCGACTCCGCCAGCCGCTTGATCCGGCGCCGGGTGGTGGCGGCCCCGGACGGGGAGGCGATCAGGTCCTCCACCCGGTCGCGGACCAGCCGCGCCAGGTCGAAGGCGGGTTCGCCCACCACCGGGTCGGGGCCTACCGCCAGCCACGGCACGCGGTCGGCGGCCAGCACCTTGCTCTGCCGGAACGTGCCGTGCAGCAGCCGCTGCTCCGGCGGCGCGGCGAGCAGTTCCCCGCGGGCCGTGAGCGCCGCACCGACCAGCGGTGCCACCTCGGCATCGGTGTCGGCGCTCGCCCGCATCGCCTCCGCCTGCCGCCCGGTCCGCTCCGCGACCGTCTCGAAGAGGCGGCCGCCGGCGTCGTCCCCGGGCGGCTCGACCCACAGCCGCCGCAGCGTCCCCGCAGCCTCCAGCAGCGCCCGCGCCTCGGGCAGCGACCGCACCGACACGTCCGGGTGCAGCCGCTCCAGCAGCAGCACGCCCTCGCCCGACGGGCCGGGCTCCAGCAGCTGGACGGCGCCCCGCCCGCCCCAGCGCGCGAGCGCGGCCTGCTCGCCCTCCGGACGGGCCCGGGGCGGCGCCAGTTTCAGCACGGCCGGGGTCCCCTCCGCCGTCCGCACCAGCACCACCAGGCTGCTGCGCCCGCCGGGCACCTGCACCCGCTCGACGGTCAACTCGCGTAGCGCGACGGCCTGCCGCGCCAGTTCGGGCAGCTTCTCCAACCAGTCGTCACCGGCCGGTGCCGTCTCACCGAGCGCCCGCACCAGACGCTGCGGCGGTTCGAAAGCCATGCGCGGGTCGTTCCTTCCTGGACGCGTTTTCCACTGTCGCCGTGCGCCGTGGGCGCCTCTTGGGTCGGTCCTGCGTCGTCAGCGGCCCGGCTCCTCCGCCCGTTCGGTTCGCCCTGTCCTCGTCCGTCTGCCCGTCCGCCTGTCTGCCCGCCTGCCCGCCTGTCCGCCTGTCCGCCTTTCCGTCGGTCCGTCTGTCCGTCGGTCCGCCTGCCCGCCTGTCCGTCGGTCCGTCTGTCCGTCTGTCCGTCGGTCCGTGTGTCAGCCCGCGATGTCCGTCCGCCCGCGATGTCCGCCGGCCCGCGTCACGCGGTCGGTGCCGGCGACGCGGTGGCGGTGCCGGCCCGTTCGGCGAGACCAGGGAAGGCTACGCTCTCCCCGCGCCAGCGCACGGCCCGGACCGCGGCTTCGCGCAGCGCCCCCGCCGCCTCGCGCCGCCGCTCGCCCCCGGCCGCCCGAACCAGGTCGGAGTAGACCCCGGCCACGCGTTCCTCCAGCTCGGCGGCGAACCGTACCGCCGCCGCGGAGTCCGGCACCGGGAAGGGCAGCGCGTACGCGGCCGCCGCGGCCAGCGGCCGCTCACCCAGATCCCGCACTTCGCGCGCGAGGGCGTCCCGGCGCGCTCGGTGCGCGTCGTACGCCGCACGGGCCTCCGCGCGCCGCCCCTCGCGGATCCGGCCGCCGACGACGCCGTAGCCGTAGACGGCCGCGTGCTCAGCCGCGAGTGCCGCCTGGAGGGCCTGAAGCTGCTGTTCCGTGGCCTGGCTCATCTGTCACCCTCCGTCAGCAGATACGCGTGCGCCGCCCCGGCCGCGGCCACCGAGGCCAGCAGCCGTGCCAGCTCGCCCGGCGCCTGGAGCAGTGCCGCCGCCCGCCGGTCGGCGAGCGACCGCTCGGCCGCGGCGAGCCCGGCGAGGGCGTCCTTCTCGTTCCCCGGCACACCGGCGGACGCGGAGCCGGAGGCGGAGGCGGACCCCGACGGCCCACCGGACGCCGGACCGGACGCCGGGTCGCGGGGCGAGACCTGTGACCCAGGTGACCCAGGTGAACCCGTGGGCGACGCCTGGGCCCCGGCCGGCGCCCTGGACTCGTCCGCCGCCGTGGGGGCCTTCGGCGCCTCCGAGGCCCCCGGGGACGCCTTCGCGCCGCCGCCGAACGCCTCCGCATGCGCCGCGACCTCGGCCCGCAGCGGCCGCAGTCGCTGCGCCAGTGCCGGATGCGCGGTGATCACCGCGTCGTAGTGCCCGGCCAGCTCCTGGCTGTCCCGTGCCGCACGCGCGCGAACCCGGTCGGCGAGCGACGGGCTGCCGTCCGTGCCGCCGGAGCCGTCGGAACCGGTGGAGCAGCCCACGAGCAGGGCCGCCCCTGCGGCCGAGGCGAGCAGACTCCTTCTGCGCGGCCCCGCGAGGGCCCGCATGGATGGGGGGAACGGCACGGCAGACGTCCTCGGGTGCGTACGAACGAAGCGGGAGGGGCGGCTCGCCCGTGATCACGGTACCCGCGCCCCTCACGCGCACCACTCAGCGGCACCACCCCCGCGCAGGTGGACGGCAACACCCCCCGGGACCGGATACCCTTTGATCAGACACGCGACCCATCCCACAACAGCACACGCGGCCGAGGAGTCACCCGGATGAGCACCACCCAGAGCGAGAGGCTGCGAGAGCTACTGGAACCGCTCGTCGCCTCCGAGGGCCTGGATCTCGAGGAGATCGCCGTGGACTCGGTCGGACGCAAGCGTGTGCTGCGTGTCGTCGTCGACTCCGACACCGGAGCCGACCTCGATCAGATCGCCGATGTGAGCCGTGCGCTCTCGGCGAGGCTCGACGAGACGGACGCGATGGGCGAGGGCGAGTACACCCTCGAGGTCGGTACCCCGGGCGCGGAGCGCCTCCTCACCGAACACCGGCACTACGTGCGCGCCACGGGGCGGCTGGTGAAGTTCCAGCTGGCCGAGGGCGGCGAGCTGGTGGCCAGGATCCTCGGGGTCGACGACGAAGGGCTCGAACTCGAGGTGCCCGGAGTGAAGGGCCGCAGGGCCACGACCCGCAGACTCGGTTTCCCGGACGTGGTCAAGGCGCGCGTGCAGGTCGAGTTCAGCCGCAAGGACAAGAAGGAAGAGGAGGCGTAGCCGTGGACATCGACATGAGCGCCCTGCGGGGCTTGGTACGGGAGAAGGAGATTTCCTTCGACCTGCTGGTCGAGGCAATCGAGTCGGCCCTCCTCATCGCCTACCACCGCACCGAGGGAAGCCGCCGCCACGCGCGCGTCGAGCTCAACCGGGAGACCGGGCACGTGACCGTGTGGGCGAAGGAGGACCCCGAGGACCTCGAGGAGGGCCAGGAGCCCCGCGAGTTCGACGACACCCCGTCCGGCTTCGGCCGTATCGCCGCCACCACCGCCAAGCAGGTCATCCTGCAGCGGCTGCGCGACGCCGAGGACGACGCGACGCTCGGCGAGTACGCCGGCCGCGAGGGCGACATTGTCACCGGCGTGGTCCAGCAGGGCCGCGACCCGAAGAACGTGCTGGTCGACATCGGCAAGCTGGAGGCCATCCTGCCGGTGCAGGAGCAGGTCCCGGGCGAGACGTACGCACACGGCATGCGCCTGCGCTCCTACGTCGTCCGGGTGGCCAAGGGCGTCCGGGGTCCCTCGGTCACCCTCTCCCGTACGCACCCGAACCTGGTGAAGAAGCTCTTCGCCCTGGAGGTCCCGGAGATCGCGGACGGCTCCGTGGAGATCGCCGCGATCGCCCGTGAGGCCGGTCACCGTACGAAGATCGCCGTCCGGTCCACCCGTTCGGGCCTGAACGCCAAGGGCGCGTGCATCGGCCCCATGGGCGGCCGGGTGCGCAATGTGATGGGCGAGCTGAACGGCGAGAAGATCGACATCGTCGACTGGTCGGACGACCCGGCCGAGATGGTGGCGAACGCGCTCTCGCCGGCCCGCGTCTCCAAGGTGGAGGTCGTGGACATGGCAGCCCGGTCGGCCCGGGTCACCGTGCCGGACTACCAGCTGTCGCTGGCGATCGGCAAGGAAGGGCAGAACGCCCGGCTCGCGGCCCGGCTCACCGGCTGGCGCATCGACATCCGGCCGGACACCGAGCAGGCGCCCGAGCAGGCGTCCGAGTAGGGCTCCCGGGACGTCACCCGGGAGAGGGGAATAGATCTGAGCCGCAGGTCGCTCAGATCACGACAACAACCGTTCGATCTCTGCCCCAAAGGGGTGAGGTCGGTGCGGGGAGGTAGACTAAGCAGTGTCTGGCCGGACGCGTGCCCGCGTATGCCCTGAGCGCACCTGTGTGGGGTGCCGCGAGCGAGCGGCCAAGATCGAACTGTTGCGGACCGTGGCGGTCGAGGGTGAGTGCGTCCCCGATCCTCGCGGTACGCTGCCCGGCCGGGGTGCGTATGTGCACCCCGCCCCGGTCTGTATCGACCAGGCGGTGCGCCGCCGGGCGTTTCCGAGGGCGCTGCGCGTCCCGGGACCGCTCGACGTAATGGCGTTGCGCCACTACGTCGAGCAGGCACAAGGTTGCTGAAGCAGCAGCTGTCCGTTCGCCGGGCAGCGCTGAGCAGGCGACACGGCAAGGAAAGACGTGCCGTACGGAACCCCGTGCGGCCTGGTACCTCGCGAGTCGAAAGCAGGTCGAGATTGCGATGAGCACTCGATGAGTACGCGATGAGTACGCCCATGAACTAACGACGGTCCGGCCGCAACCCGGACCTCAAAGGAGCGAAGTGGCTAAGGTCCGGGTCTACGAACTCGCCAAGGAGTTCGGTGTCGAGAGCAAGGTCGTCATGGCCAAGCTCCAGGAACTCGGTGAATTCGTCCGATCGGCGTCTTCGACGATCGAGGCGCCCGTAGTACGCAAACTGACTGACGCCTTCCAGCAGGGCAACGGCAGCGGCAGGTCCGCCGCGAAGCCGGGTGCCCCCAGGAAGGCCGCCCCCAGGCCCGCAGCGCCCTCTCCGGCGCAGGCGGCCCGTCCGGCTGCCCCGAAGCCGCCGGCCGCACCCAAGCCCGCCGTGGCCCAGCAGCCCGCGGCCCCGTCGGCCCCCGCGTCGGCTCCCGGCCCGCGTCCGGTGCCGGGTCCCAAGCCCGCACCGCGTCCGGCCCCCGCGGCGCCCACCGCGCCGGAGTTCACCGCTCCGCCGTCGGCCCCGGCTCCGGCCCCGGCCGCCCAGGGCCCGCGCCCCGGCGCGCGTCCCGGTGCCCCCAAGCCCGGTGGCGGCCGCCCCGGCGGTTCCGGTCAGGGCCAGGCCCGTCCGGGCCAGGGCGCTCCGCGCTCCGGTGGCCAGGCTCCCCGTCCGGGTGGCCGTCCGGCCGGTCCGCGTCCGGGCAACAATCCCTTCACCTCCGGCGGCTCCACCGGTATGGCGCGCCCGCAGGCGCCCCGTCCGCAGGGCCCGCGTCCGGGCGGTGCCGGTGCTCCCGGCGGCGGTCCCCGTCCGCAGGGCCCCGGTGCCCAGGGCGGCGGTCCGCGTCCGCAGGCTCCGGGCGGTCCGCGCCCGACCCCGGGCTCGATGCCCCGTCCGCAGGGCGGTCCGCGTCCCGGCCCGGCCGGCCCGCGTCCGAACCCCGGCATGATGCCGCAGCGTCCCGCTGCGGGTCCGCGTCCGGGCGGCGGTGGCCCCGGCGGCCGTGGTCCCGGCGGCGGCGGTCGTCCTGGTGGTGGCGGCGGCGGTCGTCCTGGTGGCGGCGGCTTCGCGGGTCGCCCCGGTGGCGGCGGCGGTGGCGGTTTCGCCGGCCGTCCCGGCGGTCCCGGTGGCGGTGGCGGTGGCGGTTTCGCCGGCCGTCCCGGCGGTCCCGGTGCCGGCGGTGGCCGTCCCGGCTTCGGTGGTCGTCCGGGTGGTCCCGGTGGCCGTGGTGGCACGCAGGGCGCCTTCGGCCGTCCCGGCGGTCCCGCGCGCCGTGGCCGCAAGTCGAAGCGGCAGAGGCGCCAGGAGTACGAGGCCATGCAGGCTCCGTCGGTCGGCGGCGTGATGCTGCCTCGCGGCAACGGCGAGACCATTCGCCTGTCGCGCGGTGCGTCGCTCACCGACTTCGCCGAGAAGATCAACGCCAACCCGGCGTCGCTCGTCGCGGTGATGATGAACCTCGGTGAGATGGTCACGGCCACGCAGTCCGTCTCCGACGAGACGCTGCAGCTCCTCGCGGGCGAGATGAACTACGAGGTTCAGATCGTCAGCCCCGAGGAGGAGGACCGCGAGCTGCTCGAGTCCTTCGACATCGAGTTCGGCGAGGACGAGGGCGACGAGGAGGACCTGGTGGTCCGTCCGCCGGTCGTCACCGTCATGGGTCACGTCGACCACGGAAAGACCCGGCTCCTCGACGCCATCCGCAAGACGAACGTCATCGCGGGCGAGGCCGGCGGCATCACCCAGCACATCGGTGCCTACCAGGTCTCGACCGAGGTCAACGACGAAGAGCGCAAGATCACCTTCATCGACACCCCGGGTCACGAGGCGTTCACCGCCATGCGTGCCCGTGGTGCGAAGTCGACCGACATCGCGATCCTGGTCGTCGCGGCCAACGACGGCGTCATGCCGCAGACGGTCGAGGCGCTCAACCACGCCAAGGCGGCCGACGTGCCGATCGTGGTCGCGGTCAACAAGATCGACGTCGAGGGTGCCGACCCGACCAAGGTGCGCGGTCAGCTGACCGAGTACGGCCTGGTGGCCGAGGAGTACGGCGGCGACACGATGTTCGTCGACATCTCCGCCAAGCAGGGTCTGCACATCGACTCGCTGCTGGAGGCCGTGATCCTCACGGCCGACGCCTCGCTCGACCTGCGGGCCAACCCGAACCAGGACGCGCAGGGCATCTCGATCGAGTCCCGTCTCGACCGCGGCCGTGGTGCCGTGGCGACGGTCCTCGTCCAGCGAGGCACGCTGCGGGTCGGCGACACGATGGTCGTGGGCGACGCCTACGGCCGAGTCCGCGCCATGCTCGACGACAACGGCAACAACGTCGCCGAGGCGGGCCCGTCGACGCCGGTCCAGGTCCTGGGCCTGACCAACGTCCCGGGTGCGGGCGACAACTTCCTCGTGGTCGAGGAGGACCGTACGGCCCGCCAGATCGCGGAGAAGCGCGCCGCCCGTGAGCGCAACGCGGCCTTCGCCAAGCGCACGCGCCGTGTGTCGCTGGAGGACCTGGACAAGGTGCTCAAGGCCGGCGAGGTCCAGCAGCTCAACCTGATCATCAAGGGTGACGCTTCTGGTTCCGTCGAGGCTCTCGAGTCCTCCCTGCTCCAGCTGGACGTCGGCGAAGAGGTCGACATCCGCGTCCTGCACCGCGGCGTCGGTGCGGTCACGGAGTCGGACATCGACCTGGCGATGGGCTCGGACGCCATCGTGATCGGCTTCAACGTGCGTGCCGCCGGGCGTGCCGCGCAGATGGCCGAGCGCGAGGGCGTGGACGTCCGGTACTACTCGGTCATCTACCAGGCGATCGAGGAGATCGAGGCGGCCCTCAAGGGCATGCTCAAGCCGGAGTACGAGGAGGTCGAGCTCGGCACGGCGGAGATCCGCGAGGTCTTCCGTTCGTCCAAGCTGGGCAACATCGCGGGTGTGCTCATCCGCTCCGGCGAGGTCCGCCGCAACACCAAGGCGCGCCTCATCCGCGACGGCAAGGTCATCGCGGAGAACCTCAACATCGAGGGTCTGCGTCGCTTCAAGGACGACGTCACCGAGATCCGTGAAGGCTACGAGGGCGGTATCAACCTCGGAAACTTCAACGACATCAAGGTCGACGACGTCATCGCGACGTACGAGATGCGCGAGAAGCCGCGGGCGTAACGCCCCGGGGCACCTGGGCACCGGCCGACGGAACCTGGTTCCGTCGGCCGGTGCGCCGTGCGCAACGCTCCGGTGCGCCGTCCGTGCCACACCCGTCCGGCACGGACGACTTCGCACCGGACGGACGGGGCGGCGGAGCACCTGGGGACCCGGGAGCCTCCTGCCCACCCGCGCCGTCCGCCCACCGAGCCCGGTGAGCGGGTCCTCCGCCCACCGAGTCCGGCGGGTGGCGGGCGAGGAGAAACCCCGTCGAGCCACCGCCAGGATCGCGGTACCGTTCTTGATGTCCCTGCCCACACCGACGGCAGGACCATCGACCCCGTACCGGCGGGCAACCCGGCACACACATGTACGTGGGGACTCTGTCCTTCGACCTCCTCCTCGGCGACGTCCATTCGCTGAAGGAGAAGCGCTCCGTCGTCCGCCCGATCGTCGCCGAGCTCCAGCGCAAGTACGCGGTGAGCGCGGCGGAGGTGGACCACACGCACCTGCACCGTCGAGCCGTCATCGGCCTCGCCGCGGTCTCCGGAGACGCGACACACCTGACCGACGTACTGGACCGGTGCGAGCGGCTGGTCGCCGGCCGCCCCGAAGTGGAGCTGCTGTCCGTCAGACGCCGCTTCCACGGCGAAGACGACGACTAGACCCGGCGGAGCACTCCGCGAAGCACCACACCGCACCACACCACAGAACGTAGAAGAAGAAAGAACGGGAGACGGACCAGTGGCCGACAACGCGCGGGCGAAAAGGCTGGCGGACCTCATCCGAGAGGTGGTGGCCCAGAAGCTGCAGCGCGGGATCAAGGACCCGCGGCTCGGCTCGCACGTCACCATCACGGACACCCGGGTCACGGGTGATCTGCGGGAGGCGACCGTCTTCTACACGGTCTACGGGGACGACGAGGAGCGGCAGGCCGCGGCCGCCGGTCTGGAGAGCGCCAAGGGCATCCTCCGCTCCGAGGTCGGGCGCGCGGCCGGCGTGAAGTTCACCCCGACGCTCACCTTCGTCGCGGACGCCCTCCCGGACACCGCCCGGACCATCGAGGACCTCCTCGACAAGGCGCGCCAGTCCGACGCGAAGGTACGTGAGGCGTCCGCGGGCGCCTCGTACGCCGGCGGGGCGGACCCGTACCGCAAGCCGGATTCCGAGGACGAGGCCGACGAGACGGACGACGCCACCGAATGACCAGCAAGCCCACCCCGCCCGACGGCCTCGTCATCGTCGACAAGCCGTCGGGCTTCACTTCGCACGACGTCGTGGCCAAGATGCGCGGGATCGCCAGGACCCGCCGCGTCGGCCACGCCGGCACCCTCGACCCCATGGCGACCGGCGTCCTCGTCCTCGGCGTGGAGAAGGCCACCAAGCTTCTGGGCCACCTCGCGCTGACCGAGAAGGAGTACCTCGGCACCGTCCGCCTCGGGCAGAACACGATCACCGACGACGCCGAGGGGGAGATCACCTCCTCCACGGACGCCTCCAAGGTCACCCGGGACGCCGTCGACGACGCCGTCGCCAAGCTGACCGGCGACATCATGCAGGTGCCGTCCAAGGTCAGCGCCATCAAGATCAACGGCGTACGGTCGTACAAGCGGGCCCGGGAGGGCGAGGAGTTCGAGATCCCGGCGCGCCCGGTGACCGTCTCCTCCTTCACGGTCCACGACGTCCGCGACGCCGTGGCCGAGGACGGCACCCCCGTGCTCGACCTGGTGGTCTCGGTGGTCTGCTCCTCCGGCACCTACATCCGCGCCCTGGCCCGCGACCTGGGCGCCGACCTCGGCGTCGGCGGCCACCTCACCGCGCTGCGCCGCACCCGCGTGGGCCCGTACCGGCTGGACGCCGCCAAGACACTGGACCAGCTCCAGCAGGAGCTGACCGTGATGCCGATCGCCGAGGCGGCCGCGGCCGCGTTCCCCCGCTGGAACGTGGATGTCCGGCGCGCCCGGCTGCTCACCAACGGCGTACGGCTGGAGATGCCCGACGAGTACGCGGGCGCCGGCGCCGTGGCCGTCTTCGATCCCGAGGGGCGCTTCCTCGCGCTCGTCGAGGAGCAGCGCGGCAAGGCCAAGAGCCTCGCCGTCTTCGGCTGAGGCCTGGCCGCCCCCGGCTGACGGGACGGCGACGGGACGGGAACGGGACGGGGACACGACGGGGACCTGGACGAGGGTGGGGCGGGTTCCTGCGGGGCCGAGGCGCCCGTCACGTCGGCGGCTGCCCGTGGAGCGGCGGACACGGGGTCTTCCACAGCCGCCGCTCCACGGTCCCCCCTCGGTTCCCCCACCCCTAGGGTGTATCCAGCCGCCCCCGGCTATTCACCCGACCGTGCAGGCGCTCGGAGTGAACCGAGGGAGCGCAGGGGGGCGCGTTCGCCGCGCGATCTGTCCCGCTGATCATCAAGCGCCTACCGTCGGTTTCCGGGCAAGGATGTAAGGCTGTACGGCGGGGAGGTTCGACCATGGCGGCACGGAGCCGGCGGGCGACCGGGACCGGCCGCGGAGCACAGGGCGGGACAGGACAACGGCGCGAAACGGACCGTACGGCAGTGGCCGGGCTCTGGACCCGAGGACCCGAAGCCACCACGGGCACCGCGCCCGAAGCGCCGACGGGACCGGCCGGACCGGCCGAACCGACCGGGCCGACCAAGCCGACCGGGCCGACCAAGCCATCTGGGCCGACCAAGCCATCTGGGCCGACCAGGCCGGCTGGGCCGATCAATCCGACCGGGTCTACCGGGTCCGCCGGCCCAGCCCGGCCGACCGGGCCGACGGCCGGGACCCGCACCGGCAACGAGCCCCGCACGGGCCGGGACACGCTGCGGACGGCACGGAGCATCGAATCGGAGCCGGCGACGGAGACCCGGCAGCGGGCCGCCGCTCAGGCTCGGGACCGCGCTCTGGACGCTTCCCTGGTGTGCGTCCGCGACCCGGCCGGGCGCCCCCGCGGAACCGGCTTCGCGGCCGACCACCACGGCACGGTGATCACCAGCCACGAGGCCGTCGACGGTCTTTCCCGGCTCGTGCTGCACGTTCCCGGCGCCGGGGACCGCTCCTGCGTGGTGACCGCCGAGGCGGTGACTTCGCTGCCCGCCCTGAACCTGGCGCTCGTACGCGCCGAGGGCCTCGACGTGGAGCCGCTCCCGGTCACCGTGCGGGACGTCGTCGGGACGGGCACCTACGTCCGGATCGCGGCCGGCGGCTGGCGCGAGGCCCGGGTGCTCGGTACCACGCCGGCGACCTACACCGCCACGGACCGCTTCCACCTCCTGGACAGCGTCCTGGAGTTGGCCATCGGCACGGCGGGCCGCGACGCCCTCCGGCTGGGCGGCGGGGCGGCCGGAGGACCGGTGCTGGACGCGGCGACCGGCGCGGTGGTGGCCGTTCTCGGCACGGCACTGCGGTCCGGCCACAGCGACACCGGCTTCGCGGTGCCGCTGCTCCCCGCCCGGGGCCCCCTGGCCGGCCTGCTCGACCGCAACGCGGCCACGGTCCCGGCCTACGGCCCCGACCTCAACCTGGCGGCCGTGCTGGAACTCACGGCCACGTCCCTGGCCCAGGACGGCCCCCGGGGCGCCCTGCCGGCCCACGCCGACACCACCACCGGCACGGTTGCCGGGACGCCGGTGGAACCTCACCAGACCTCCGTGGACCCCTTGGACCCCGTAGACCCCTGCGACCCCGTGGACCCCTGCGACCCCGTGGCTCTTGCGACGCCCGCCGCCGAGGCTGCCGGGCAGTCGGCGGCCACCGGGCGGCCGGTCGCTGCCCCGGCCGCCGAGCCGGCTTCGGCACGCCGCCCATCCGCGGACCAGGGGGCCGAGATCCCTCGGCCCGGCCCTCGGACCGGGCACCGGACCGGGCACCGGATGGAATCCGGCCAGGAGACTCCCGACAGGCTTCCCGGCCAGCGGCCCGCTCCGGGCCGGCCGACCGCCGTCCCGCACACCGTCGCCCGGTCAGTGCCGCCCGCCCGGGCAGCCCACTCGGTCCGGCCGGGGGGCCCTGACCGGGCGTGCCCCACCGAGGACACCGCGCAGCCGCCGCGGCCCGGCCGGGCGGCCACCGCCTCGGGTCTCGGGTGGGCCGTGGCTCCGGGGCGATCGGGTGCCGTCACCGACGGCGTCCCGCCGGTCGACTGGGACCGAAAGGCCGTCGGGCCGCGCCCCGGACGACCGGTGACTCCGGTTGAACGGACGGCTGTGACAAGGGAGTTGGCCGCCTTCACGGAGGGCCGGGCACTCGTGCTCGGGCTTGTCGGGCTGCCCGGGAGCGGACGTACGGCCGAGCTCGCTGCCCTGGCCGCACGGCGGGCGCGCGGTACGGCGCCCGCGCCCACCCTGTGGCTGCGCGGGGCGGATCTGGACGGCGCCGACGCCTCGGTCGCGGATGCCGCGGTCCGGGCGCTGGACCGGGCCGCCCGGATCGTCGCGGCATCCCGGGCGCCGCTCCCCACCGACACCACCGATCTCACCCCCGACCGCGTCGCCCGCCTCGCCCGCGCCCACGGCCGTCCCCTTCTGCTGCTGCTCGACGGCCCCGAGGAGATGCCTTCCGCCCTGGCGCACCGGCTCCCGGAGTGGAGCGAGGGCACCGCCCGGTGGCTGCGGAGCACGGGGGCGCGGCTGGTGGTGGCCTGCCGGGAGGCGTACTGGGAGAGCGCGGGCGGGCAGTTCCCGGCGGGCCTGCTCCACACCCCGGCCGCGCCCGACGCCACCGCCGGCCACCTCCCGCCCTGCCTGCACCTCGGCGACCTCACCCCCGACGAGGCCCGCGAGGCCCGCTCCCGTTACGGCATCCCGGACGGCGCCCTGCTGGACGCCGACACCCGCCACCCCCTCACCCTCCGCCTCCTCTCGGAGGTACGCGCGGCCCTTCCCGGCGCCCCGGACCACCCCCGCCTCGACCGTGCCGACGTCCTCGCGGCCCATCTGGATCTGATGTGCCTGCGCATCGCCGTCCGCCTCGCCGCGGAGAACGGCCTGCGCGGCCGCGCGGTAGGGCGCCTCGCAGCGAAGGTCTCCGGCCAGGTGCACGAGGCCGCCCGGCGCAGCCTCGGCTCCGGCCGGGGCGAGCTGGACCGGGCGGCGTTCGAGGAGGTCTTCCCGTGGGGACCCGCCCCGGCCCGGCTCGGCGGCGGCACCGGCTGGGCGGCCGCCGTCCTCGCCGAGGGCCTTCTCGTCCCCGCCGGCAGCGGTTACCGCTTCGCGCACGAGGAAGTCGCCGACTGGATCCAGGGCATCCATCTCGATCTGGACGAGGCCCTGCGGGTCCTGGTCCACCGCCGGTACACGCCCGGCGAGCCGCACCACACCCTGCCCGTGCCGCACCACCGCGTCGGCCCGGTCGTCCAGGCCCTGCTCCTCCTGGCCAGCCGGCACGGCACGCGCCGGCTGGCCGTCCGGCTCGAGGAGCTGGTGTGCGCCCTGGACAGCGACCCGCACTGCTGGTGGGCGTCCCGTCTGCTCGCCGGCGTGCTGCTGCGCCTGCCGGACGCGACACCGTACGCCGGTGTGTTGCGGCTGCTGGCCGACCGGATCGTGGTCTGGAAGGAGTGCCACCTGCCCGTGCCCCCCGGCTTCGGGCCCGGCTTCTGGACCGCGCTGCACCTGCCGGAGGCCGACCGCTGCGACCTCCTCCGCCGGCTCCTCCTCGCCGACGACGCCCCGCACGGCGCCGCTGGCCAAAGCCACCCGAGCGGCCCCGGCACCACCGCCTCCGGCACCACCGCCCAGGGGACACCGGAGGTTCTCCGCCCACCCCACTCACCCCACCCCCCTCGCCCCCTGCGCTACCTCGACGCCGTCGCGCAGCTCCTCGCCGCCGACCCCGCCGCCGTGCATCCGCACCTCATCCGCTGGTTCGACGACGAGCGGCCGCTGCCCGCCGCCCCGCAGGCCACCGTGGCCACCGCCGCCCAGGCACTGCTCCACACCCACCGAGACCGCGTCCTGGACGACCTCACCGGGTCACTGCTGGAGTCGGGTCACCGCCGCGCCGGCGAACTGCTGGCCGTGCTCGCCGAGGAGGAGCCGTCCGCGCTGTGCCGCGCCGCCGACCGGTGGGCGCACGACGAACGCCCGGACCGGCGGGCCGCGGCGGTGGCCTACGCACTGCGCACCGCCCCCCACGCCCGCACCGAGGCCGACCGCGCCCTGCTGCGCCACGCCGCCCGCACGCTGCTCTCCCGCCCCGCCGACGCCGCCCTGCACGGTGGTGCGCTCGCCCTCCTCGTACGTGATCCGCACACCCGTGCCCGTCATCTGCCGCAGGCGTTGCGGCACTTCGCGCAGGGCGACCCGCACCTGCCACCGAGCGCGCTGGCCCCCGCCCTCACAACCCACCCCGAAGCGGTCCTGGCCGCCCTCGGAGAGCGTCTGGGCCAGGGCCCCGAAGCGGCACAGGCGCTGCGCGTCCTCGACGACGTCGCCACGCCCGCCCTCGCGCGCAGGGTCGCCGCCCCGGTGCGCGAGGCCGTTGCACGGCGGCCGGAGACCGCCGGGCATGTGGCCGCGTACGCCGACCGGCGCCTCGACCATGGATCCGCCGCCCGCACCGTGCTGTTTCCGCTGGTCACAGGCCTCCTGGACGGCGGTCCCGAACAGCTGCGGGCCGCGCTGGGCGGGGTCCTCGCCGCGCCGGGCACGCAGGCCTCCCGCCCGCTGCGCCGGGAGCTCCTGGACTTCCTCCTGGCCCACGAGGAGGACCCGGCCGTCCTGGACGCCGTGCTGCACGCCGCCGCCCCCCGCGCCGAGGAGGATCTCCGGGACCTCGTCCACCGGGTCGGCCTGCTCCTCGTCCGCACCCCGGAGGGCGCGACCGTGTTCGACCGTGGCCTGGTGGAGCTGGCCCGGCACGTCCCCGGCTTCGCCGCCCGTGCGGCCGGCTGGCTGACCGGCGTGCCGCAGGACTGGGCGGCGGTCGTGGGCCCCGGCGCCCGCCGTGCGATCGAGAGCCTGGCGGGCGCACATATCCCCGCCTGACGGCGCCCCGGCGACCCATGACGGTCCCCGGACGGCGAGCGCGCCCTCGCCGCCGACCACCGCCCATCCGGCACCTACGCCCATCCGGCACCTACTGCTCGCCCGGCGCCGACCGCCCACCCGGCACCTACCCTCACCCGGCACCGTCCGCCCACCCGGCGCTGACCGCTCACCGGCACTTACCACCCCACCCGGCACCGATCGGGTGCCCGGACGTGCGCCCGGTCACAGCCTCCATGCCGATGCGGGCCGGGAGGACAGGGCATGGCACCCTTAGACCTGCGGACAAGCAGTAAGACAACCAAGGCAACACGGACACAGGTTCGACGAGGAGCGGTCACAGTGCAGCGCTGGCGTGGCTTGGAGGACATCCCCCAGGACTGGGGGCGCAGCGTCGTCACCATCGGCTCCTACGACGGAGTCCACCGCGGACACCAGTTGATCATCGAGCACGCCGTGAACCGTGCGCGCGAACTCGGCGTCCCCGCCGTCGTCGTCACCTTCGACCCGCACCCCAGCGAGGTCGTGCGCCCCGGCAGCCACCCGCCGTTGCTCGCCCCGCACCACCGCCGGGCCGAGCTGATGGCGGAACTGGGCGTGGACGCGGTGCTCATCCTCCCCTTCACCACCGAGTTCTCGAAGCTGTCCCCGGCCGACTTCGTCGTCAAGGTCCTGGTCGACAAGCTGCACGCCAAGGCGGTCGTCGAGGGCCCGAACTTCCGCTTCGGCCACAAGGCCGCCGGGAACGTGGAGTACCTCGCCGAACAGGGCAAGACCTACGACTTCGAGGTCGAGGTCGTCGACCTGTACGTCACCGGTGAGGCGGGCGGCGGTCAGCCCTTCTCCTCGACCCTGACCCGGCGCCTGGTCGGCGAGGGCGACGTCGGGGGCGCCCGCGAGATCCTGGGTCGCCCGCACCGTGTGGAGGGCGTGGTCGTCCGCGGCGCCCAGCGCGGCCGCGAACTGGGGTTCCCCACGGCCAACGTCGAGACACTCCCGCACACCGCGATTCCCGCCGACGGCGTCTACGCCGGCTATCTGCACGCCCAGGGCGAGGTGATGCCGGCCGCGATCTCCGTGGGCACGAACCCGCAGTTCGACGGTACCGAGCGCACCGTGGAGGCGTACGCCATCGACCGCGTCGGCCTCGACCTGTACGGCCTGCACGTCGCCGTCGACTTCCTGGCCTTCGTGCGCGGCCAGGCGAAGTTCGACTCGCTTCAGGCGCTGCTCGAAACGATGGCCGAGGACGTCACGAAGTGCCGCGAGATCATCGCGGCCGACGAGAAGGCGAAGTAGCCGCAAGTCGCACCCACGGCGGTCGTCGTCGGCTCGCTCACTGCGTCTGTGCGTGTCACTGCGTCTGCGTGTGTGCCTGCGTTTCTGACTCCGTCTTCGTCTCCGTCTTCGTCTTCGTCTCCGCCTGTGTCTGTGTCTGTTTCTGTTGGGCCTCTTGGGCCTGTTGTGCCTGTGCGGCTTGCGCCCAGTGACAGGCCACCTGGGCCTCGCGGCCCCCGCTCAGGATCTCCGGGTCCCGGCCGCGGCAGGCATCGGCGACGCCCGCCCGTTCGGCCTCGCCGCCCGCCAGGATCTGGCACCGTACGTGGAAGCGGCAGCCGGAGGGGATGCGCGACGGGTCCGGTGGCTCGCCGGTGAGGACGACCGGGTCTCCGGGGGACTCGGGCAGGACGGACAGCAGGGCCCGGGTGTACGGGTGCCGGGGCGCCGTCAGGACCTGCTCGACCTCGCCGGTCTCCACGATCCGGCCGAGGTACATCACCGCCACCCGGTCGGCGATGTTCCAGGCCAGTCCCAGGTCGTGGGTCACCACCAGTGCGGACAGGCCGAGTTCGGAGCGCAGCCGCAGCAGCAGCGCCAGGATCTCGCCGCGTACCGAGGCGTCGAGGGAGGCCACCGGCTCGTCGGCGACGACGAGTTCGGGCTCCAGGACCAGCGCGCCCGCGATGACGACCCGCTGCCGCTGACCGCCCGACAGCTCGTGCGGATAACGCAGGAAGAAGCGCTCGGGCGGCCGCAGCCCGGCACGCGCGAGGGCCTCGGCGACCGCCGCCCGCTCGTCACCGCCGTGGCCGTGGATGCGCAGCCCCTCCGCCACGGCGTCGTACACCGTGTGCCGGGGATTGAGCGAGCCGCTCGGGTCCTGGAGCACCAGCTGCACCCGCCTGCGGTACGCCTTCAGCGCGCGCGAGGAGTACGCCAGCGGCGCGCCGTCGAAGCTGACGCGGCCCGCGGTCGGCGGGACGAGGCCGAGCAGGGAACGGGCGAGAGTCGTCTTGCCGCAGCCCGACTCGCCGACCAGTGCGACGATCTCGCCGGGCCGGATGTCGAGGTCCACCCCGTCCACGGCCCGGGCGGTCGGCGCGCCGTTCCGGCCGGGGAAGGTGATGTGCAGGCCCTCGACGCTCAGCAGCGGTGACGCGGTCCTCATGCTGTGCCGCTCCCCACTTCTGCCTCGCCCCCGGTGGCCGCGGCCCTCTTGCCCGCGGCTCCTTCCCCGGTGCCCGCCGTCCCCTCCGGCACATGCACACAGGCCGCCCTCCGCCCCGCCTCCGCCTTCGCCTCGCGCAGCACCTGGTCCCGCGTGGCGCAGACGTCCAGCGCCACCGGGCAACGCGGGTGGAACGCGCACCCGGACGGCACCGCCGCCGGGTCCGGTGGATCGCCCGGCAGCCCGCGCGGCGCGAACCGCGACGCCGGGTCGCCGATGCGCGGGAACGCCCCCGACAGGGCCCTGCCGTAGGGGTGCCGGGCGTCCTCGTAGACCTGCCGGGCCGGGCCCTCCTCGACCACCCGGCCCGCGTACATCACCGCGAGCCGGTCGCAGGTGTCGGCGAGGACCGCGAGGTCGTGGCTGATCATGATCAGGCCCACCTCCTGTTCGCTCACCAGCTCTTCGATCAGCCGGAGGATCTGGGCCTGGATCATCACGTCGAGCGCGGTGGTGGGTTCGTCGGCGATGATCAGACGCGGGTCGCAGGCCAGCGCCATGGCGATCATCACGCGCTGCCGCTGGCCGCCGGACAGCTCGTGCGGGTAGGCGTGCGCACGCGCCGCCGGCAGACCCACCTGCTCCAGCAGCTCGCCGGTCCTCTTCCGCGCGCCCGCCGGGGTGGCCCTGCGGTGCAGCAGGATCGGCTCGGCGATCTGGTCGCCGACGCGGTGCACGGCGTTGAGGGAGTGCATCGCGCCCTGGAAGACGATCGACGCCCCCGCCCAGCGCACCGCTCGCACCCGGCCCCACTTCATCGTCAGCACGTCCTCGCCGTCCAGCAGGATCTCCCCGCCGATCCGGGTCCCGGCCGGCAGCAGCCGCAGCAGTGCCAGCGCCAGCGTGGACTTGCCGCAGCCGGACTCGCCCGCGATGCCCAGCTTCTCGCCCGCACCGAGGGTGAGGCCGACCCCGCGTACGGCGGCCGCACCGCCCGGATAGGTCACTTCGAGGTTCCGTACGTCGAGCAGGCTCAACGGGCCACCCCCAGCCTGGGGTTGAGAACGGACTCGACGGCACGCCCGCACAGCGTGAACGCCAGCGCGACGACCGCGATGGCGATCCCCGGCGGAACCAGGTACCACCAGTCGCCGGAGCTCACCGCCCCCGCCTCCCGCGCGTCCTGCAGCAGCCCGCCCCAGGAGACGACCGTCGGATCCCCGAGTCCGAGGAAGGCCAGCGTCGCCTCGGCCAGGATCGCCGAGGAGATGATCAGGGTCGTCTGGGCGAGGACCAGCGGCATGACGTTGGGCAGTACGTGCCGGGACATGATGTGCCAGTGCCCGCCGCCGAGCGCCTTGGCGCGTTCGATGTACGGCCTTGACTCCACCGCCAGTGTCTGCGCCCGCACCAGCCGGGCGGTGGTCGGCCAGGTGGTCACGCCGATCGCCAGGACGATCGTGCCGAGCGAGCGGGACATCACCGTCGCGAGCGCGATGGCGAGCACCAGCGTCGGCATCACCAGGAACCAGTCCGTGATCCGCATCATCACCGTGGCGTACCAGCCGCGGAAGTGCCCGGCGGTGATGCCGATGAGCGCCCCGATCGCCACCGACAGCACGGCCGCGAGCAGTCCCACCAGCAGCGAGACGCGCGAGCCCCACACCACCAGGCCGAGCAGACTGCGTCCGAACCGGTCGGTGCCCAGCGGGAAGTGGGCGCTCGGGCTCTCGAGGGGCCGGCCGGGCGCGGTGGTCACGCTCTGCACGTCCGCCCCGACGGTCAGCGGCGCGGTCAGCGCGACCAGAGCCCACAGCACGAGCGCGGCGAGTCCGAGCAGGCCGGCGCGGTGCCGGCGGTACTCCTTCCAGAACCGTGCGGCGGAGGCCCGGCGGCGCTGCCGGGCGAGGGTGCGCGGGCCGGGCGCCGTGGCGGTGTCGGTGGTCATCGGCCCACCCTCGGGTCGAGCAGCGGATACAGGAGGTCGGCGAGGGTGTTCATCACGATCACCGCCGAGGCGAAGACGAAGAACAGCCCCTGCACCAACGGAAGATCGGGCACGCTCAGCGCCTGGTAGAACAGTCCGCCCAGGCCCGGCCAGGAGAACACGGTCTCCACCAGGATGACGCCCGCGACCGTGCGGCCGAGGTTGACGAAGATCAGCGTCACGGTCGGCAGCAGCGCGTTCGGCACGGCGTGCCGGCGCCGTACGAGGTCGTCCCGCAGACCCTTGGCGCGTGCGGTCGTCAGATAGTCGCTGCCCATCTCGTCCAGCAGCGCCGACCGGGTGACCAGCAGCGTCTGCCCGTACTCGACCGCGACCAGTGTCACCACCGGCAGCACGAGATGGTGGGCGACATCGACGACGTACGCCAGGCCCTCCTTGCCACCCGACTCCATGCCCCCGGTCGGGAAGAGCCCCGGGATCGGGCCCGCGCCGACCGACAGCACGATGATCAGCAGCAGCCCCAGCCAGAACGACGGGATGGAGTACAGCGTCAGCGCGAGCCCGGTGTTGAGACGGTCACCGAGCCCGCCGTGGCGCCACGCGGAGCGTGTGCCGAGGACGATGCCGAGGGCCGTGTAGAGGACGAAGGCCGTGCCGGTCAGCAGCAGGGTGTTCGGCAGCGCCTCGGTGATCTTGTCGATGACCGGTGCGCGGAACTGGTAGGAGGTCCCGAGGTCCCCCGTCAGCGCCTTGCCGCAGTAGTGCGTGAACTGCTGCCACAGTGGCAGGTCGAGCCCGAACTCCCGCCGGTAGACGGCGATCTGCCGGGCGGAGACGGGGCGGCCGCCGGTCATGAACTTCACCGGGTCGCCCGGGATCAGCCGGAAGAGGAAGAAGCTGGTGACGAGGACGGCGAGCAGCGAGACGGCCGCGCCGGCCAGCTTGCCCGCCGCATACCGCGGATACGCGGTGGCGGGGCGCGCACGTCCTCCGCGCCCGGCGGCCGCCGGCCCGGACCTCACCGGGCCGGCGGCCGCGCCCTCGACCAGCGCGGGTGTCGCTTCAGCGGTCATGAGCACTCACTCGGTCGATCGGTGACCGGTACACCGGTCCGGGCGGGGCGCCGGCGGGCTATTCACGGTCCTCGGCCGTGGCCCGGCGGCGCATCGCGAAGAGCACCACGACGCCGACGAGGACGACGGCGCCCGCCGCGACCCCGATGATGACGCCCGTGGAGGTGGCACCGCCCGAGGAGTCAGCGGAGTTCGCCGGAACGGCGGACCACCAGCTCCAGTAGCCGTCCTGGCCGTAGATGTTGCCCGCCTTCGCCGGCATCGTCGTGATCGACTGGATCTGGTCGGTGCGGTAGGCCTCGACGGCGTTCGGATAGGCCATGACGTTCATGTACCCGAGGTCGTACAGCCGCGACTCCATCTGCTTGACGATGTCCGCCCGTTTGGCCGGGTCGTACTCGGCGAGTTGCTGGGCGTACAGCCGGTCGTAGGTCTTGTCGCAGATGAAGTTGTCGGTGGCGCCGGTGTCCTTGGGGGTCGCCGGGAGTGCGGCGCAGGTGTGGATGGAGAGCACGAAGTCGGGGTCGGGGTTGACGGACCAGCCGTCGAAGGCCAGGTCGTACCTGCCCGCGAGCCAGGGGTCCGTCACGTTGTCCAGGCAGTCGACGGTGACCCCGATGCCGAGTTTGCCCCACCACTCCTGCAGATACTTGCCGACCGCCTTGTCGTTCGGATCGGTCGCGTGGCAGAGCACCCGGTAGTTCAGCGGCTTGCCGTCCCTGCCCGCGCGCTTGCCGTCGGCGTTCTTCCGGTAGCCCGCCTGATCGAGGAGCTGGGCCGCCTTCGCCGGGTCGTACGCCAGCTCCTGGCTCGCCGCCGGCTTCCAGAAGTAGGCGGAGAAGCGTGGCGGGATGTAACCCTGACCGCCGACCGCGTGCCCCTGGAAGACCTTGTCGACGATCGTCTCGCGGTCCACCGCCATGAACAGCGCGTGCCGGACCCGTTCGTCGAGCAGGGACGGGTCGCCGTCACCGAACTTCCTGCCGTTCCCGGCCTGCGCGCCCGGATTGGTGGCGAGGGCGTAGAAGCGGCGGCCGGGTGCGTCGTTGACGTGGATGTTCTTGTCGCCCTTGAGGGAGGCGGCCTGAGCGGGTGTCAGCGACGGTGAGCCCGCCACGAAGGAGACCTCGCCCTTGCGCAGCGCGGCGACCGCGGCGTCCTGGTCCTTGTAGTAACGGAAGACCAGTTCGTCGAACTTGGGCCCGCCCCGCCAGAAACCCTTGTTGGCCTTCAGCCGAACGTAGCTGTCGGGCTTGTAGCCGGTGAGGACGAACGGCCCGTTCCCGACGACCGGGAAGCTCTTGTCGTTGTTGAACTTCGAGAAGTCCCGGACCTTCTCCCAGATGTGCTTGGGCACGATCGGGACGTCGAGCGCGGTCATCGTGGCCTGCGGCTTCTTCAGCCGGATCACCAGACGGGTGGGGCCGGGCGCGGTGACCTTCGCGAAGTTGGCGACGAAGCTGCCGTTGGCGGTGGCGGCGCCCTCGTCGGCCATCATCTTGTTGAACGTCCACGCCGCGTCCTCGGCGGTGGCCTGCTGTCCGTCCGACCACCTGGAGTTGGAGCGGATCGTGTACGTCCAGGTCAGCTTGTCCGGCGAAGACTCCCACTTGGTGGCCAGCCCCGGGATGACGTGGGCGTCCTTGGGGTCGTAGTTGGTCAGGTACTCGTACATCAGCCGGTGGATGCTCGTACTGAGCAGCCGTACCGCCAGGAACGGGCTGAGCGAGTCCACGCTCTGCGCGACGGCGACGGTGAGCACCTTCTTGCCCTGCTGCGCCTCCGCGGCGCGGGCCTGCTGGGCGGCCGGGGCCATCGGGGTCGCGAGCCCGGCCGTGAGGACGAGGGCGGCGGCCCCGGCGGCGGCGAGGAGCCGGGCCCTTCGCGGGCGGGGGCCGGTACGTCCTCTGCCGTGCTGATCTTGTGTGTTCATGGCTCGGTGACCTCGCGTCATCGCACGCGCGGGACGGTTTGCGCCCCGCGCCGGGCGGGCTTGAACGGGCTTGATCGGGTGACGCCGGCGGAATGAAGTGAGTGTCTATCAGCGGCAGTCTGCGCGCGTCAACGGTGTGTCAAACCCCTTGTGGCCTGCGGAAACAACGAGTTGACCGCGATGGGGCTCTCATTGGTCGAGACCACTGAAACCCTCCAGGTGAGGGCGTGGCGGCCGATTCCCGCCGGTTCTGCCTGCGAACGCGCGAAGGCCCGCGCCGTGCGGGACGGCACGGGCCTCGAGGCGTGCGGCCTCCGGAAGGTGCCACCGGATCACTGCTGGGGCGGAGGCGGCGGAGCGGCCTGCCCGGTCTGCTCCTGCGGGTGTGCGGGGTGTGCGGGGTGTGCGGGGGGCTGCGGCTGCAGGGGCTGTTGGGGCTGCGGCGGGGGCGCGAACTGGCCCGGCTCGCCCGGGTGCCCCGGCTGGGGTTGGCCGGGCTGCTGCGCGTACGGCTGGCCGGGCTGGGGCGCGTACGGCCGGCCCGGCTGCTGCGGGGGAGCGAACTGTCCTGGGGCCGGGTGTCCCGGAACGGGCTGTCCCGGCTGCCCCGGGTATGGCTGTCCGGGGTACGGCTGTCCCGGGTAGGGCTGGCCGGGTTGTGCGTACTGTCCTGGCTGACCCGGGTGTGCGGGGTGTCCGGGCTGACCCGGGTGTCCGGGGAGGGGCTGGCCCGGCAGCGGCGGGGCGGCCACCGGGGGCGGGTTGCCGTCGGAGGTCCACAGCCCGTGGGCCTGCTGGTGCCGGACGAAGTCCTCGGCGACCATCGCCGCCAGGTTGAAGTACGCCTCACGCACCTTCGGGCGCATCATGTCGAGGTCGACCTCGGCACCGGCGGCAAGGTGCTCGTCGAAGGGCACCACGACGACCCCGCGGCAGCGGGTCTCGAAGTGGGCGACGATGTCCTCCACCTTGATCATCTTCCCGGTCTCGCGCACCCCCGAGATCACCGTGAGGGAGCGGGCGACGAGGTCGGCGTACCCGTGTGCGGACAGCCAGTCCAGCGTCGTACTGGCGCTGCTGGCGCCGTCCACGGACGGCGTGGAGATGATGATGAGCTGGTCGGCGAGGTCGAGCACACCGCGCATGGCGCTGTAGAGCAGACCGGTGCCGGAGTCGGTGAGGATGATCGGGTACTGCTTGCCGAGCACGTCGATCGCGCGCCGGTAGTCCTCGTCGTTGAACGTCGTGGACACGGCCGGGTCGACGTCGTTGGCGATGATCTCCAGGCCGGAGGACGCCTGGGAGGTGAACCGCCGGATGTCCATGTAGGAGTTGAGGTACGGAATCGCCTGCACGAGGTCGCGGATGGTGGCCCCGGTCTCGCGGCGCACCCGGCGGCCAAGCGTGCCGGCGTCCGGGTTGGCGTCGATGGCGAGGATCTTGTCCTGCCGCTCGGTGGCGAGGGTGGAGCCGAGCGCGGTGGTCGTGGTCGTCTTGCCCACGCCGCCCTTCAGGCTGATGACCGCGATCCGGTAGCAGGAGAGCACCGGTGTGCGGATCAGCTCCAGCTTCCGCTGCCGCTCCGCCTCCTCCTTCTTGGCGCCGATACGGAAACGGGCCGCGGCCGCGGCCGGACGTCCGCTGCGGGCCTTCTGCTTCTTGTTGTTGAGCAGCCGGTCGGAGGACAGCTCCACGGCCGCGGTGTAACCGAGGGGGGCGGCACCGGGGTTGGTGGGCTGCCGCTGGTCGTGCTGTATGGGCTGCGGCCAGGCGGCCCCGAGGCGCGGATCGACGGGCTGCTGCGGAGGCTGCGGCGCGCCCTGCTGGGCAGCGGCAGCGGCAGCGGCCGCCGGGTCCGCCGCGCCGGGCTGCGGCCCGGCACCCGGCTGGGCCTGCGGCTGCCCCGGCAGACCTGGCTGCCCCGGTTGTGCCGGTTGTGCCGGTTGTGCGGGCGGCTGCGGGAAACCGTAACCGCCGGGCTGCGCGGACGGGTTGGGGGCGCCCGGCTGCGGCTGGGGGAAGCCGTAACCTCCTGCGGCGTCGGCAGCGGGCACGCCGGTCTGGGGGAAGCCGTAGCCGCTCTGCGCCGGGTTCGGCGGCGCCGGTTGCGGTGCCGCGGGCGCGGCGGAAGGCGCGGTGCCGGGCTGCGGGAAGCCGTAACCGGCCGGAGGCGCCGGGGGAGTGGGCGCCGGTCCCTGCTGCTGAGGCGGCGCGGCCGGAGTGTGCCAGGCGGCGGGTGCGGGCTGCGGTGCCTGCGGCTGGAAGGGCGGCTGCTGGGGCGGCACCGGCGGTTGGGCCGGGGCGCCGACCGGTTGCTGCGGCGGCACGGCAGGCTGTTCGTGGGGCTGGGGCTGGGGCTGGGACGGAGCCTGAGCCTGGGGCTGCGCGGGCCACTGGGCAGCGGGGGCCGGCGCTGCGGGCTGGTACGACGGAGGCAGGGGTGGAACCGCGGCCTGCGGCGCGGGCGGCGGACCCCACGCCGGCGGAACGTCCTGTACGTCGCCGGCGGCACCCTCGGCCGGCCCGGTCGCGTGGGGGGCGGCGGCATCCCGCACGTCGCCGGTGGGCGGCTCCGCCCCCTCAGAAGCGGACTTCTCGGTGTTCCCGTCGGCGTCGGCGTCGGCGTCGGTGGCCGGGTCGGCGGCGTCGGGCACGGCGGCCCGTACGTCACCTCCGACTTCGGTGGCCGGACCGGCCTCAGCGGGCACGGCGTCCTGGACGTCGCCGTCCTGCGCCGCGACCGCCTCCGCCTCCGTCTCGGCACGCTCGCCTCGGCCGGAGTCGTCCTGCGCCGGGGCCGGAACCGCCGGAACGACCGGGGCAGCCGGGGCCGCGGGAAGCTCCGCGTCCCGCGCACCCTCCGCCGCCTCGGGGCCCTCCCCGGGCTCCACGACGACGCCGGCAGCGTCCGCGCGCTCGGTGTCCCCGTCGTTCGCGCCGTCCGCACCGCTGAGGACGCCGGCGTCCCCGGACGCCCGGGAACCAGCCTCGGCGGCAGCGACGCCGGCCGTGTCTGCCGCCTGGTCGCCGGCACCGTCCCCGGACACGGCCGACCCCTCGCCCGTAGCCTCCGGGACGGCGGTCTGCGGTGCTGCGGTCTCCAAGGCGTCCTTCTCGGCGCCTTCGTGAGCCACCTCCCCGGCCACGGACAAGACGCCGTCGCTCTCCGCGCCCGGAGCACTGTCGGTGCTCGGAGCACCGTCCGTGCCCGGAGCGCTGTCGGCGCCCGCCGTGCCGTAGGCACCTGCCGCGGTCTCCGGCGCGGTCTCCGGCGCGGCGCTGCCCCCACCCGCCGGGGACGCTCCGTCGCCCGCGGCCGCCCGCTCCGCGAACTCCCGCTTCAGGGCGGCCGCGGAGATCCGCATCGTCGCGCCGCTGACGAGATCGCCGTTCCCGGCCTGCTCCGCCTCCGGTGCCACGGGCGAGGCGGCGGCGTTGGGTGCCCAGGCGGGCTGGAAGCCGCTGCCCGGCGGCGGGCCGGGAAGGTCGACCGGCGGCCCGGCCGGGGGCGGCGGGGGAGGAGTCGCGGGCGTGGCGGGAGGGGCCGGGGCGGCCGGAGCCTGCGAGGACTCGCCTGCCGCCCCCGGCGCATTCTGCGTGTACCAGGCAGGCGGCGCGTAGTCGATGGTGAACTCGCCCGTCGTCTCGATGGCGGACTCCGCGTCGGACTGGTCATCGCCGGGTGTGGCCCAGCCCCCGCGGATCCCGTCCCGATCGCTGTTCACAGTTCCTCCTGGTGTGGTCGAGCACCCTCATGCCGTGCTGGGGCGACCGTTCGTGTCGTACAGGGTCGGTCGGAAGCGGTCGGCGGACGACCCGAACCGATCCGGCCCGCCCGGTCCACCCGGCCCTCCCCCGGAGCGCCGACGGCCCGGCCGCGGGTTCTGTGTGGCGCCCGGTACCAGCCTAATCACCACAGGCACGCTGACGGCAGGCCCGTCATCCCTCCGCGCCGCTCCGGGGCCTCACAATCGCCTCTCAACTCACATGACCGACCTGCGCAATGGCGCCCAAGGCGGACGAACCGATCGCAAGCGCCCAACACCGCTCAGCGGCAGCCCCGTTCAGTCCATCCGGCGCGGCGTTCCCAGCAACCCGACCTCGGCGTCGGTGGGCTGTGTCATCACGTACTGCCGGTCGCGGTCGGCGCACCAGAGGGTGACACCGTCGGCGAGCGTGGGCAGGGACTCCATGTCGGCCCGCGGCAACGCCATGGTGCGGCCCAGCTCGGCCGCCTCGTCCGGAGAGATGCGCTGCACACCGACGAGCCGTGCCTGCCGTATCAGCCGGGGTGCCACCGGACTCAGGTACGGCAGCAGGGTCACCACCGACTGCCAGGGACCGGAGACGACGCGGCCGCGCGGTGGCCGCATACCGCAGTCGCGCACCACCAGCACGGGCGTGCCGGCCGACGCGCCCTGCGGGGGCACCCGGCCCACCTCGTGGACGGCCAGGCCGTTCTGTCCGCCGCCCATGGCGTGCACCATCTGCATCCAGGACTGGGGGCGGCCCGTCTCCACGGCGACGCGCGCCCCGGTGGCCGCCGCCCGCAGCGCGAGCACCTGCGCGGTCCACAGGCTGCCGATGAGGACGACGTCGTACGGCGTCGGCCGGTTGAGCCCCAGCACCGCCGGCTGGCCCTCGGCGTCCACGCCGATGACGACTCCGTCGTCGCCGATCGGCAGCGCGAGCGCGTCCACCTGCTCCGCGGACAGCGCGTGCCGTCCGTGCCGCGGGCCGATCAGCCCGAGGCCACTGCGCAGCCGCCCTGCCACCCGCTCGGCGACGGAGGACGAGGCGGCCCCCGACGGGCCGGCCGGCTGTGTGGTCATCGCGGTCAACGGGCACCTCCGAGGGGCAGCGTGGCGAGCATGCCGGGCACCTGCTCCCGGTCGAGCCTGGCGAGCCCCGCGCCCGCCTGCCGGGCGGCGTCCTCCAACGCGCGCCGAGCGGCCACGAGTTCGTCGTCACTGCGGCCGGTCACCCGCACATGCCCGCACAGCGCTGTCTCCTGCCGGTCCCCGCGCGAGAGGGTGAGGCTGAACGTCGTGGCGAGCGCGGGCACGGCGGTGAGCAGCGCCACGAGTTGCGGCAACGACGGCCCCCGGCCGCCGAGTTGGGGCCAGCGCCGAACCCAGTAGGTGGTGTGCCGGCGGTTGTCGCAGCGCCAGCTGCGCCCCGACTCCTCCGTCCGCCGCTCCCGCGCCTCGGTCCGTCCTGCCTCCGCCGTGACCAGCGGGTTGGCGCACGCGGACGTGGCGATGGCGGCGGTCAGCTCCTCCTCGTTGAGGACGGTCGTACGGAATCCGGCTCCCGTCAGCCGGCTCGCCAGATGACCGGCGACCCGTGCGAGACATTTCTGCGCCCCGGTCAGCCCCCCGCCGCGGGCGGCCACCGCCTCCTGGCACAGTTCCGGGTCGAGCTTCAGCGCGATCCAGGTGATGCGCACCGCCGGGGCACCGGTCTGCTCCTGCAGCGGAGCGTAGTTGGTCACGGCCACGGAGTGCTGCGGCAGGTGCAGCGCCGGCGCGGGCTGGGTGTGCAGCACGATCTGCGCCGACTCCAGCCGGATCCCGTCCACCTCCAGCGCGTCCCGCGCCAACCCGACCGGCAGCGGCTGCCGCCCCCGCTCGGCCCGCAACGCGGTGACATCGGCCTCGACCTGCACGACGGCACTGAGAAAGGTCCCGTCTCCGACCATTCCCACGGGACGGCGGTCCCGGTTGCCGTAGGAACAGGTGCGCAGGGTCGGCTCGCACTCGACGGCGGGCGCAAGTCCGGGCTCCGTGCCCGGCGGGACCACCGTGCTCGCGGCCCGCCGCTGCCGCGCCCGCAACTCCCTTGCGGTGGCGACCCATTCGGGCAGCGACCGGCCCCGGCGGCGCACGAAGGCGAGCAGTACGAGCACCGCGGCGACGACGGCTGCCGGTACGAGGGCAACGGGCCCTGTCGCCCAGCCGACGAGCACTGCGGCGGCTGCGATCTCGACCAGGACCATCCGTTGCAGCCGGAACGTCCCGGACTGTCCCTGTCGTGACCGCAGATGAAGGGTGCTCGCCCCCGAGGGCTGGGCGCCCGGCACGGACGGCCGCTGCGCGGGGCCCCGCCCGGCAGCCGGCGGGCTCCCTGCCTGCGCCCGGTCACGGGACCGGGTCCGCGTCCCGGAAGCCATCACTCGATCCCCCCGATTTACTCACAACTCACTGGCATTTCGGCACGGCACAAGGCTTTTCAAGGCCCGGGTACCCTACCCGCCCCGCAGTCCCCTGCCGGCACCAGGCATAGTAGGGGGCCGGTCTGACAACGAGGGCGGGGGACGTCGAACCCCCGAGCGCCGCCAAGGCGAAACACGGGGGAGAGACAGGCACAGATGGCATCTCGGCGGGACCAGCTCAACGCCTACACCTTCGCGAAGCGTCGCATGCTCGCATCCTTCGTCCAGTCGTCGCCGGACGGTTCCGACGAAGGAGCGCCGCGCCCCATGCGGGCGGTGCTCCCGAGCGCCATCGTGGGCGTGGTCGTCATGGCCGTCTTCGGAGCCTGGGGGATGTTCAAACCGACGGCACCGCAGGGCTGGGACACGCCCAACGAAAAGGTGATCATCGCCAGCAAGTCGACCACTCGATATGTCGTTCTGAAGACCGACGGCAAGGTCCAACTGCACCCGGTCCTCAACATGGCGTCCGCCAAACTCCTGCTCAACCCCGGCCAGGGCGAGGTCGTCACCGTCGCCGAGTCGGTGCTCGACAGCGGGAAGATCCCGCACGGCGTGACCATCGGCATCCCGTACGCCCCCGACCGCCTCCCCTCCGACCAGGAGGCCGGCTCCCCCAAGCGCTGGGCCGTCTGCGAACGCCCCAGCGCCGGCGGCCGGTCCATCCAGAAGGCCGCGCTGGTCCTGGCCGACCGCGACGCGAGGAAGACCCAGGGCAAGGAGCTGCTGCACGGCGGCGAACTGCTCTACGTGGTGGACCCCGACAAGAACCGCTACGTCGTGGACGCGAGCGGCAGGGCGTACGCGGTGGACGGGAACGACGAGCTGCTGCTGCGCACCATCGTCGGTTCGGGCCGTGAGCCCGAGCGTGTGTCGAAGGAGTGGCTGGCCACCCTGCACCGGGGCGACCCGATCACGTTCCCGGCGATCGACGGCGTGCCGGGCGCGGCCGCCGGCGCCCCGGGGCAGCTGGACGCCTCGGTGAACCGGGTCGGCATGGTGCTCAAGGCGTTCGACAACAACAAGGAGCAGTACTACGTGGTGCTGCCCGGCCGTGTCGCCCCCGTGTCCGCCTTCGTCGCCCAACTGCTGCTGTTCAGCAAGGACCTGGCCCGGCTCGGCCAGGCCGGTCACGCCCATGAGATGAGCCCGGGCGCGTTCCGGCCCGGGAAGGCGTTCGGCACCGAGCACAACTGGCCGGCCGAGGACCCCGTGCCCGTGAACGACCCCTCCGACGCGACCGGCAGCCGCAGCACCGTCTGCAACGTCCTGAGCGGCGTGAACGCCGACAACGGCGACACCACCCTCACCACCTGGGCGGGCACCGACTTCCCCGCGCCGCTCCCGATCGGCTCCGCCAGTGCCTATGTCACGCCCGGGTCCGGCCAGGTCTACCGGCAGTTCCAGGGCAGGGAGACCAAGGCGGGCCCCGTCTTCCTGGTCACCGACACCGGGCTGCGCTACGTACTGCAGTCCAACTCCGACAGTGCCACGGAGGACGCGGGCATCGGCACGACCGCCAAGGAACGCAAGCAGCTGGAGCAGGAGGCGAAGGAGGCCCAGACCCGGCTCGGTTACGCGAACGTCAACCCGGCGCCGATCCCCGCCGCCTGGTCGGAGTTCCTCCCCACGGGCCCGCGCCTGTCGACCGCGGCGGCACGCCAGCCGCAGGGCTCGTAAGGAAGGGCGGAGACGATGTCGTACGCGTCCCGGTCCCGCCTCGTGCGCCGCACGGGGGCGGTGACGGCCACGACCCTGGTGGCCACCGCCACCCTTCTCACGCCGTTCGCGGTTGCGGACGACTCCTTCTCGGACCAGTGCACATTCCCCAACAAGGCCTATCCGGGCCGTCCCTGGGCCCTCCAGCGCGTCAATCTGGACGAGTTGTGGGGCCAGTCCAAGGGCAAGGGCGTACGCGTCGCCGTCATCGACACCGGCGTGGACGTGAAGAACCGTCAACTCACGGGCGCGGTCGACGCGAAGAGCGGCAAGAACTTCCTGCCGGCCAAGGACGACAAGGGCAAGAAGGTCGAGGGGGCCGGTGGCCCCGCGACGACGGACACGGTGGGCCACGGCACCAGGGTCGCCGGCATCATCGCCGCCCGCCCCATGAAGGGCAGCGGCTTCGTCGGGCTGGCCCCCGGGGCCACGATCGTCCCCATCAAGCAGAACGACGCGGAGGGCCACGGCACGGCCCAGACCCTGGCCGAGGCGATCCAGTACGCGATCCGGGTCAAGGCGGACGTCATCAACATCTCCCAGGACACGTCGAACGCGGTCGAGCCGGCCCCCTCGCTCAGGCAGGCCGTCGACGCGGCGCTGGCCAGGAACATCGTGGTGGTGGCGTCCGCGGGCAACGACGGCCTGGGCGGCAACGTCAAGAAGACGTACCCCGCCTCCTACGACGGAGTCCTCGCCGTGGCGGCCTCCGACCGCAACAACGAACGTGCGGCCTTTTCCCAGTCCGGGGCCTTCGTCGGCGTGGCCGCCCCCGGGGTCGACATGATCTCCACGGTTCCGAAGGGCGGCCACTGCTCCGACAACGGTACGAGCTTCTCGGCGCCGTACGTGGCAGGCGTGGCGGCCCTCGTCAAGGCCAAGCACCCGAAGTGGACCGCCTCCGAGGTCGTCGCCCAGATCGAACAGACCGCGGAGCGCACGATCTCCGGCCGTGACATCCTGGTCGGCTGGGGCGTCGTCGACCCGGTCCGTGCGCTCACGGAGGACGACCGCGCGATCGAGTCCCCCGCCCCCCAGGACGGCCTCACCAAAGCCCAGCCTCCCACCCCCGCCAGACTCCAACTCGGCGAAACCGCCGATGAACGCAACGCCCGCCTCGCGACGTACGTCGCCGTGGGCGCAGCCGTCCTGGTCGCCGGCCTCGGCGGCACGGCGGTCGCGGTCCGGGACGCGCGGAGGAGGGGACGCGGAGTGTCGGTGACGGACTGAGGGGACAAGTGCCACGGTCTCGAAGGCGGTTGCAATCGCTGCACTGCAACGAAGGAGGGCTCGGGCATTCCGGAGGCAACCGCCGGGCCCCCGGGGGACGCCGGGACTCCGGGTGAGGATGCCGCCGGAGGTGAAGACCCAGTAAAGCCTGGCCGATGGTGACACAGCTGTCGCACAAGGCAGTTGGGGCTGTCACAGGTACTGGTTAGAGTGATCGTGTTGCGAACACGAACGCTTGAAGGGTGCAACGCGCTCGCCCGGGACGGGCGGCGAAAACGGGGAGGGGAGACATCGTGCTTCCTGCGGACACGGCCGGTGGGCAGGGGTGCGCGCGGTACGGCCATCGGCGGCGGAGCCGCGCCCAGGATCGCGCGACAGCGGCGGATGGACGCCCGGGGGGCCGGACCTCGGCGGCAGGAGCAGGCCCGGAGGGCTCCGGCCAAGCGCAGGAACGAGCCGCAGCCCGCACACAGACCAACGCCGCACCACTCGGTGCCGCGTATCCCAAGATGACCAACCACTCCTGAGGAAAGGGACAGTGCCGAGATGTCAGACGGCCGTAAGTTCGCAGATGACCGGGTACAGAAACTCCAGACGAACGTCATCGACCGTTACGAGTCGATCCGCAAGCAGCTCGCCCATCTCCAGGGGACGATCGACATGATCGAGTCCAACTGGACGGGCCACGGTGCCAACGCGTTCAACGAGAAGCAGCACCAGATCAACACGGAGATGGCCCAGATCGGCCGCATGCTCGACGAGTTCCTCGAAAAGATCCACATGACCAAGTCGGACAAGAACGCCCTCGAGGACGAGATCCACGCCCAGATCACCAAGATCAACGTGGACCTCGGCGGCAACACCTCGGCGCTCAGCAGCTACTGACACCGTCCGACGGCGCTCGATCGCGCTGTTCAGCGGACCGTGCGGTCCGCCCGAAACCACTAGGGAGACGAGGGAATCATGTCCGGCGTCCACTACAACGACCTTGCCGTCAAGTACGGCACCCTGGACGCGCTCACCACGGAGCTCGGCAACCAGGCGAAGGCGCTCGAGGAGAACCTCGAGGCCTTGAAGCAGGCCGTGCTCCAGGCGGCCGAGGGCTGGGGCGGCGAGGCCTACAACGCCTTCCACTCGAAGTCGGCGGAATGGGACCGGCACGCCCGGACCATCCACCAGGCGCTGGTCGACATCGGTCAGCGCGTCCACCTGGCCGGTGGTGACTACCGGGCCGGGGACAAGAAGGCCGCCGGCTACTTCCAGTGACCCAGGCGCCTGCCGAGGAGTGAGACAGGGATGGGTGCGCGCGGGAGGTACCCACCCCGGCAGCCGGCCCCGTGCCGGGCAACGACTCGGGAGGAACCGACCCGGGCGGCCTCGGCCACCGGGTTCCGGCCCGGTTCGCTCCGCCCCCATGCCGAAGGGCCCCGCTCATGAGCGGGGCCCTTCGGCCGTCCTCCCGTGCGGAAGGCTCCGCGACCGGCACGGGACGATCAGTACGACTCCTGCGGCACGAGTGCCGTCTGCACCAACGGCTTCCCGCGTCGCCGTGAGACGAAGACACCCCGCCCCACCGGCATCGGCCGAGGCCGGACGCCCCCCAGGATGTCGCCCTCGGCGGGGTCGCCCGCCAGCACGACACCCTGCGCACCCAGCTCCTGCATCCGCTGCATGAACGGCTCGTAGGAGGTCCGCCCCGCTCCTGCCGTCGACCGCGCGACGATGAACCGCACACCGACGTCCCGTGCGAAGGGGAGCAGCTCCGTCAGCCCGCTCAGCGGGTTGCCGCTGGACGTCGACACCAGGTCGTAGTCGTCCACGACCACGTACACCGTCGGACCCTGCCACCAGCTCCGTTCCCGCAGCTGCTGGGCCGTCACGTCGGCGGTCGGTGTGCGGCGCTGCATCAGGTCGGCGAGGGCGGCCATGTGGTGGTCCATGGAGTTGGACATCGGGATGTACTCCGCCAGGTGCGAGGCGGGAGTGACGTCCAGCAGGGACCGCCGGTTGTCGACGACGAACAGCTTGCACTCGTCGCCCGAGTAGCGCTCGCTCAGCTGCTTGATCAGCAGCCGCAGCAGATTCGACTTGCCCGACTCGCTCTCGCCGAAGACGAGGAAGAACGGGTCCTGTTCGAAGTCGACGAAGACCGGCTCCAGGTTGTTCTCGTCGATGGCGAAAGCGATGCCGCGCCGCGGGAAGCGGTCGCCCGAAGGCAGCTGGGCCGCCGGCAGCTCGCGCGGCAGAAGCCGGACCTCGGGCGCTCCCGGCGCCTGCCAGTGCCGCGAGACCTCCGCCGCCAGCGCCTGCGTGGCGTCCGCCAGGTCCGTGTCGGAGGTCAGACCGTCGATGCGCGGTACGGCCGCCATGAAGTGCAGCTTCTGCGGCGAGACGCCGCGGCCGGGCACACCGGCGGGGACGTTCGCCGCCACCTTCCGGTCGATCTCGGAGTCCATCGTGTCACCGAGGCGCAGCTCCAGGCGGTTCATCAGGTGGTCCTTGATGTTGGCCCGGACCTCCATCGACCGCGAGGCGGTGAGGATGACGTGGATGCCGTAGCCCAGACCGCGCGCCGCCATGTCCAGGACGATCGACTCCAGGGCCTCGTAGTCCGCGCGGAAGTTGCCCCAGCCGTCGATGACCAGGAAGACGTCGCCCCACGGCTGGTCGGTGACTGAGATCTCGCCCCGGGCCCGGCGCGTCCGGAAGTCCGCGATCGACGCGATGCCCGAGGAGCGGAAGTACTCCTCGCGGCGCGTCATCACGCCGTACACCTCGGAGACCGTCCGCCGCACCTTCTCCGGGTCCAGCCGGGAGGCGACCCCGCCCACGTGCGGCAGACCGGCCACCGCCGCCATGCCGCCGCCACCGAAGTCGAGGCCGTAGAACTGGACCTCGTACGGCGTGTGGGTGAGCGCGAAGGAGGCGATCAGCGAGCGCAGCAGTGTCGACTTGCCGGACTGCGGACCGCCCACGATCTGCATGTGCCCGGCCGCACCGGAGAAGTCCACCCAGAGCGGGTCCCGGCGCTGCTCGTACGGCTTGTCGACCAGGCCGACAGGAACCACCAGCCGTCCCGCACCCTCGTAGCCCGGCTGGGTCAGGCCGCGGCCCTGCACCGCTGTCAGCCCCGGCAGCAGCCCGTCCAGCGACGGCGGGCTGTCCAGCGGAGGAAGCCACACCTGGTGGGCCGCCGGGCCCTGCGCCTCCAGCCGGCGCACGATCACGTCGAGCACGGTGTCCGCGAGCGCGTCGTCGACCTGGGAGCCGGTCTCGGTGCGCTGCTTCGGCACCGGCGCGTACTGCACCGGGACCTCGGCCGCCGTGAACAGCACCGGCCGCCGGTCCACCGGCAGCGCTCCGCCCGCCACCGCCGGACGCTGCGTGCCCGAGCGGTACACCCCGGAGACGTAGGCCGCCTTGAACCGCACCATCTCGTCGGTGCCGTACTTCAGGAACCCGGAGCCCGGCACATTGGGCAGCTCGTAGGCGTCCGGGACGCCCAGCGCCGCGCGGGACTCCGCCGCGGAGAAGGTGCGCAGACCGATCCGGTACGACAGATAGGTCTCCAGACCGCGCAGCCGGCCCTCCTCCAGCCGCTGCGAGGCCAGCAGCAGGTGCACGCCCAGCGAACGGCCGATGCGGCCGATCTGGACGAACATCTCGATGAAGTCCGGCTTGGCCGTGAGCAGTTCGCTGAACTCGTCGATCACCAGCACGAGCGACGGGATCGGCTGCAGCGGAGCGCCCGCCGCGCGCGCCTTCTCGTAGTCGTGGATGTTGGCGTAGTTGCCCGCGTCACGCAGCATCTCCTGACGGCGGTTGAGCTCGCCGCGGATGGAGTCGCCCATGCGGTCGACGAGCGTCAGATCGTCCGCGAGGTTGGTGATCACCGCCGCGACGTGCGGCATCTGCGCCATGCCGGCGAACGTGGCACCGCCCTTGAAGTCCGCGAGTACGAAGTTCAGGGTCTCGGAGGAGTGGGTGACCGCCAGGCCCAGGACCAGCGTGCGCAGCAGCTCCGACTTGCCGGAGCCGGTGGCGCCCACACACAGACCGTGCGGACCCATGCCCTCCTGCGCGGCCTCCTTCAGGTCGAGCATCACCGGGCGGCCGTCCTCGCCGACGCCGATCGGCACCCTCAGCCGCTCGGCCAGCGCACGTGGCCGCCAGGTCCGCTTGGTGTCCACCGAGGCCGCGTCCCCGAGGCCGAGCAGGTCCGTGAACTCCAGGTTGGCGAGCAGCGGTTCGTCGTCGTCGCCGCCGGAGGCCACCCGCAGCGGTGCCAGTTGCCGGGCGAGGGCCTCGGCGGACTCCAGCGACAGCGCGTCCGGACTCCCCTCGTAGACGGCACCGTGCCCCGACTCCAGGTGCAGCGCATCGGGCCGTACGACGATGGAGAGGTCTCCCCCCGCACCCGTCGGCTCGCCCGGAACCACCTCGATGACCGTCACGCCCTGCAGTCCTTCGGCACCGGCCAGCACCGAGTCCGGCGGCAGGGAGAGGCTGTCCAGGAAGACGACGATGTGCGGCTCGTCCGCGAGCGGAGCCGCGTTCGGGTGGAAGCGCGGCCGGCCGGTCAGGCGGGCGGAGAGCAGGTTCTCGAGTTCACGGCTGTCGCTGTCGATCAGCCGGCGGCTGCCCGCACCGTCGACGGCACCGGGCGCCTGCGCGTGCGGCAGCCACTTGGCCCACTCCCAGTGCGGCAGGGCCTGACGGCCCGCGGCCACCACGATGACGAGGTCCTCGGGCGAGTGCAGCGCGGCCAGCGAGCCGGCCAGCGCCCGCGCGGAGGAGCGCGCGGAGCCGGGCTCACCGCTGACCGTGACGTGGTAGAAGGCCCGCAGCGAGATCGCCATCGGCAGACCGTCCAGGGTGCCGTGGACGGCCAGGAAGCGCTGCATGGCGCCGGCGGTCAGCGGCTCCAGCTGGTCCACCGGGCCCGTCTCCGGGGCGCTCAGGGGCGTCGCGAGCGTCTGCGGCCCCAGGCCGATGCGGACCTGGGCGAAGTCCTCGTCGCCCGGCCGTCGTTCCCACACCCGGCTGCCCTCCGCGACCAGGGCCCACAGCTGGTCGGGCGAGGGGTGGAGGTAGTACTGCGCGTCGCGCTGCGCCCGGGCGGTGTCCAGCGCGGCATGCCGCGTCTGCGACAGATAGCTCAGGTAGTCACGGCGCAGATCCGCCAACTGCCCCTGGGAGCCGCGACGGAAGCGGACCACCATCGCGATGGACATCGCCACCGTCGAGGCGATCATCACCATGCCCATGATCTTCATGAACGGCTGGCCGTTGGTGAAGAAGAACACCACCGAGCCACCCATGCCGAGCGTGGGCAGCAGCTGCATCAGCACGCTCTCCTGGTGCCCCCGCGGCAACTCCGGCGGGGGTTGCAGAACGACTTCGTCCGTGGGCACTTCGGACGGCAGCGCCCGCGGCGGACGCTTGACGACGATGTGACTCACTGCTCACCAATTCCCTTGCCGGGCCACGAGAGTTTCCGTCCGCCGCCCCGTGTCCGGCGGACGACGCCGCCCCGTGCAGGGGGGACGCAGGCCGCCGCGTGATCCTACTGACCTCACCGACGACCAAGGGGCGGTAGGGTGCCGGATGTTCGCGTGAGCACATGCCGAACAGGCCGAATAATCGGGGCATTCCGCGCGATGCGGATCGGTACGGCGCCCTGATGCCGGCCGGTCGGCGCTCTTTCCGCTCCCTCGCCGCTCAGCCGGCGACATGGGCCCGGGGAAAGGCGCAGGACCTTCACATCGCAGTCGCAGAACAATTACTGAGGGGGAGCAGCAGGTGAGCATCACGGCCTCCGCGGCGGCCACCGGGGCGGGCGGCTCCGGTACCGGGGTGCCCTCCGGGGCCGGCACGGGGCTCGGCTTCTGCCGGGTCACCATCGTCGCGCCCGACAGCCGGATCGACGTGGCACTGCCCGACGACATCCCGGTCGCCGACATCTACCCGGAGATCCTCAGGCTGTCCCAGCAGGGGCCCGCCGAGGGGGCTCCGGTCGGCTACCACTTGGTGCGCCGGGACGGCACCGTACTCGACAGCTCGCGCTCGTTCGCCGCGCAGCGCATCCTCGACGGCGAACTGCTCACCCTGCGGCCCTTCTCCGAGTCCCTGCCCCCGGCCGTCTTCGACGACGTGTCCGATGCGGTCGCCTCCGCGGTGACGCGCGAGCACACCCTGTGGAGCGGCGACCTGACGCGGGCCGCGGGACTCGTCGGCGGAGGCGTCCTGCCGGCCCTGATCGCCTTCGTCGCCTGGACCGCCGACCCGCGGCACGACATGCACGGCCTGCCGGGCATCCTCGCGGCCGTGACCGGCCTGCTGCTGGTGGTCCTGGCCTGTGTGCGGGCCAGGGTCTACGACGACCGGAGCTCGGCGATAGCCCTCGGCCTCGGCGCCCTGCCCAATGTCGGGGTGGCCGGTTCAGGACTCCTCGCGCTCTCCGGCGGTCAGGGCATCGGCAAGCTGCAGTTCCTCCTCGCCTGTGTCGCGGTGCTGCTGGCCTCGGTCGTTCTCACGGTGTGCTCGCCGGGCGGGGACGGGCCCTTCGTCGCGTTCGTCTTCGCGTCCGCCGTCAGCCTGATCGCGGTGTTCACCGCGATCCTCGTGCACTGGACGCCGTCCGAGATCGCCGCGCTCTGTGCCCCGGTCGCCGTCGGGGCACTGGCCTTCCTGCCGGGCCTGTCGATGCGCTTCGCCCGCCTGCCGATCGGCTTCGACCCGCCCAGCACCACCGCGCGCTCCGTGTACGGCGCCGAGTCCGCGGCCCCGGAGCCGGTCGACGCCGAGCGGATCTCGGCCCAGGCCCGCCGCGGCCACGAACTGCTGGTCGGCCTGGTCGGCGGCTGCGCGCTCACCGCGGTCGGGGCCTCGGCGGTCCTCGGTTTCTCCGACGGCGTCTGGGCCCAGCTGCTCGCACTGGCGACCGGCCTGGCGCTGCTGATGCGCGCCCAGCTCTTCCGCTACACCGCCCAGGTCGGCCCCGTGCTCGCGGCGGGTCTGGCCTCGCTCGTCCTGCTCGGTCTCGGGCTGGCGCTCAACCCGCCCCGTTCGTTCGTCTACGGGGCCCTGCACGGAAACCGCGGCGACCTCGACATCCGGACCATCTGGCTGGTCGCGGCGATCGCCGCGACGGCCGCACTCGTCACCGCGATCGGCCTCATCGTGCCGCGCAGCGGACTCAGCCCCTTCTGGGGCCGCTTCATGGAGATCGCCGAGGGCTTCGTCCTGCTGACCCTGGTGCCGCTGGCCCTGGCCGTCTTCGACGTGTACACGACCGTCCGGTCGCTGACCAGCTGAGCGCTCCGGCCGGCAGCCAACCCGCACACCTGTGCCATCGGGCACAGCCGTGCACGAAAGGACCTCTCCGCGTGAGCTTCGGCCCGCCCCCCTCCATGTACACCCAGTCCAGTCTCGCCGCAGACCAGGCCCGCAGACGCCGCCGCAGGAGACTCGTCGGCGGTGCCGTGGCCGTGATCCTCGTCGCCGCACTGTGCGTGGCCGGCCGGCTCCTGTCGTCCGCGGGGGGCGACAGCGGGCCTGCCAAAGGCACGGAAGCGGCCGCTCCGGGGCCGGACAGCATCAGGGAAACCGTCGAGAAACGGCCTGCGAGCGCGGCGGGGCGGATGGCGTTCCGGTTCTCCGTCGACGACCTCGGCCCCGGCGAGTCGTACGACATGCCCGGCATGTGGGCGACGGGCAAACTCCTCGTCAAAGGCATCAACAGCTCTCTCGCCGCCTTCGGTATCGGCAAGGACGCCAAGCCCGGTGAAGAGGCCTGGAAGGTCAAGTTCCCCGGCCTGATCTGCGGGACGACCCGCCACGTCACGGTCGACGACCGCACGGCCGTCCTGTTCAGGTCGGGTACCGATCGTCATGCGGTGTGCGACCACGTCGCCTTCGTCGATCTGGACACCGGCAAGAAGCTCTGGGAGGCGCAGTACAAGACCACGAGCACGGGGGCGGACGGCGACCCGATGGGCGTGACCCTCACGCGTTCCACGGTGACCGTCTCCTGGGGGAAGGGTTCCGGGGCGTGGGACATGGACAGCGGAAAGAAGCTCTGGGAGTCCAAACGGACCGGTGACTGCTCCGACGGGGGCAACGCCGGCGGAGACGGCCTGCTGATCCGGGTCGACTGCTGGACCAAGGGCACGGAGTCGTGGTCCTACCGCGTGCAGAAGGTGGAGCCCCGCACGGGCAAGGTGCTGTGGACGTACAACGTCGCCGACGGCGTCAAGGACGTCGGCCTGCTGTCAGCCGAACCGCCCGTCCTCGCCACGGCGGCCGGGGACATCGGGTTCACGGACCTGATTTCTCTCGACCACAACGGCAAGTACCGCGCCACGATCCGGCTCGAGGGCGGCCACTACCTGGCGAAGTGCGCGGATCTCGGGACGTACAACGGGATCGACGACTGCCCGGGAGCCGTGGTCGGTGACGGTCAGGTCTTCCTGGTGAGCCGGGAGGATCCGGATGCGGGGATCGAGGACAACTCGAACTGGATCATCGGATTCGACCTCGCGACCGGGAACACGACGAAGAAGTTCGAGTCGGGCCGCAGTCAGCTGCTGTATCCCCTGCGGATGAGCGGCGACCGGCTCCTCGCCTTCCGCTCCAGCGCCGATGGCATCCGGCCGTACGCACTCGTCAGCCTGGACCCCGGGACCGGCAGGGAGACTCCGTACTTCTACTTCGGCCTGCCCTCCGACGCGCAGCTGCTGACGGACGCGAACCTCGCGGATGTGGTGGTGCAGAACGGGCGGCTCTTCTTCGGGATGAAGAAGGCCAGCGGCCCCGGCGGAAAAGGGAAGCACTGGATCTGGCTCGTGCTCGGCGTGGAGGCCGTCAGGCCGGGCACATGAGCCGGGCCCGGGGCACCTGTGGAGAAGCGGGAACAGGTGCCCCGGGCGCGAAGCCGCCGTCGCTGCGCCGGGGCGGTCACGACGTGGCGTCGGGCTCCAGCCCCGCGTCGCCCGGCGCGACCTCCAGATCGAACTCCCCGTCCCGCGCCCCCAGCACGAACGCCCGCCACTCCGCCTCGGTGTAGCGCAGCACCGTGCCGGGGTCGAGGGAGGAGCGCATGGCCACGGCGCCCTCGGGCAGATAGGCGATCTCGACGCGTTCCTCGTGCTGCTCCGTGCCCGGTGCGCAGTGCCACTCCACGCCGGAGATGTCGAGGGCGTACAGTTCGTCGCGCTCCCGCTCCTTGCGCGCCTTGATCTCCGCTTCCGTCTCCGCCATGGTGCAGCGACCCCTTCCCGACGTACGTACCCGGTGACAGCGCTCACCCTAGTGGCCTTCGGCGGTCCGGCCGGGGCGGTCGAGGGTCCGGGGAAAGCCCCCCGCCACCACCTGGTACTCTGTGTGACGGCCGTTTGTGTACGCACCCCCGGCGCCCCCGCAGGAGACCTGCGGGCCCCGGAGGCCGCGCCCAGCGGAACCCGCCTTCCGAGTAACGGAAGCTCCCCCGAGAAGCAGACCGGGGGCACTCGGTGGCACCACAGACCATGAGGAGTACGCGTGTCGCTCGACGCCGCCACGAAGAAGCAGATCATTTCCGAGTTCGGTACCAAGGAGGGTGACACCGGCTCCCCCGAGGTCCAGGTCGCTCTGCTGTCCCGTCGGATCTCCGACCTGACCGAGCACCTCAAGACCCACAAGCACGACCACCACTCCCGCCGTGGTCTGCTGATCCTGGTCGGTCAGCGCCGTCGCCTGCTGCAGTACCTCGCCAAGAAGGACATCCAGCGCTTCCGTGCGCTGGTCGACCGCCTCGGCATCCGCCGCGGTGCGGCGGGCGCCAAGTAAGACGCCGTGAAGGGAGCGGTTCCCGGGAGACAGGGGGCCGCTCCCTTTGCCGTATGTGCGTGCGCAGGTGCGCGCGTACATACGAAAAACCCGCCCTACCTGCGGAAAGCTCCGCTGGACGTGCGGAAACGTGCGGAGTGTCACTGCCCCTTTGTAGTGTGGTAGCACAACGCAGTACGTATGACACAGCGTGATACGGCCTACCCGTAGCGGGTATGGCGTCATCGCGCACCACGAACGAGGAGAAGCGCACCTCGCCGCCGCCGGTCCTCGGTAGTGGCCCCCGGGGAAAACGACCCGGGTGCTTCGATCGAAGACCGGCCCGCACCAGACGGCGCGCTTCTCCGCCACCGTCCCCCCGCCACACGGGCGAGGAGGGACGAGGACGAGGAGAAAACGCTAGTGGAGAACGAGACCCACTACGCCGAAGCCGTGATCGACAACGGTTCCTTCGGCACCCGCACCATCCGTTTCGAGACGGGCCGCCTGGCCAAGCAGGCCGCCGGCTCCGCCGTGGCGTACCTGGACGACGACACCATGGTGCTGTCGGCCACCACCGCCTCCAAGAACCCCAAGGACCAGCTCGACTTCTTCCCGCTCACGGTGGACGTCGAGGAGCGGATGTACGCCGCCGGCAAGATCCCCGGCAGCTTCTTCCGCCGTGAGGGCCGGCCCTCCGAGGACGCCATCCTCACCTGCCGCCTCATCGACCGTCCGCTGCGCCCGTCCTTCAAGAAGGGCCTGCGCAACGAGATCCAGGTCGTCTGCACGGTCATGGCGCTCAACCCCGACCACCTGTACGACGTCGTGGCGATCAACGCCGCCTCCGCGTCCACGCAGCTGGCCGGTCTGCCCTTCTCCGGCCCGATCGGCGGCGTCCGCGTCGCGCTGATCAACGGCCAGTGGGTCGGGTTCCCGACGCACACCGAGCTCGAGGACGCCGTCTTCGACATGGTGGTCGCGGGCCGGGCCCTGGAGGACGGCGACGTCGCGATCATGATGGTCGAGGCCGAAGCCACCGACAAGACCATCCAGCTGGTCAAGGGTGGTGCCGAGGCGCCGACCGAGGAGGTCGTCGCCGCCGGTCTGGAGGCCGCCAAGCCCTTCATCAAGGTGCTGTGCAAGGCCCAGTCGGACCTCGCCGCCAAGGCCGCCAAGCCGACCGGCGAGTTCCCGATCTTCCTGGACTACCAGGACGACGTCCTGGAGGCGCTGACCGCCGCCGTCCGCCCCGAGCTCGCCCAGGCGCTCACCATCGCCGGCAAGCAGGAGCGCGAGACGGAACTGGACCGCGTCAAGGGCCTGGCCGCCGAGAAGCTGCTGCCCGAGTTCGAGGGCCGCGAGAAGGAGATCTCCGCCGCGTACCGCGCGCTGACCAAGACCCTGGTCCGTGAGCGCGTCATCAAGGAGAAGAAGCGCATCGACGGCCGCGGTGTCACCGACATCCGGACCCTCGCCGCCGAGGTCGAGGCCATTCCGCGGGTCCACGGCTCCGCGCTCTTCGAGCGTGGCGAGACCCAGATCCTCGGTGTCACGACCCTCAACATGCTGCGCATGGAGCAGCAGCTGGACACCCTCTCCCCGGTGACCCGCAAGCGCTACATGCACAACTACAACTTCCCGCCGTACTCCACCGGTGAGACCGGCCGCGTCGGCTCCCCCAAGCGCCGCGAGATCGGCCACGGCGCGCTGGCCGAGCGCGCCCTGATGCCGGTGCTGCCCGCGCGCGAGGACTTCCCGTACGCGATCCGTCAGGTGTCCGAGGCCCTCGGCTCCAACGGCTCGACGTCCATGGGTTCGGTCTGCGCCTCCACCATGTCGCTGCTGAACGCCGGTGTGCCGCTGAAGGCCCCGGTCGCCGGTATCGCCATGGGCCTGATCTCCCAGGAGATCGACGGCGAGACGCACTACGTCACCCTCACCGACATCCTCGGTGCGGAGGACGCCTTCGGCGACATGGACTTCAAGGTCGCCGGCACCAAGGAGTTCGTGACCGCCCTCCAGCTCGACACCAAGCTGGACGGCATCCCGGCCTCCGTCCTGGCCGCCGCCCTGAAGCAGGCCCGTGACGCCCGCCTCCACATCCTCGACGTGATGATGGAAGCGATCGACACGCCGGACGAGATGTCCCCGAACGCGCCGCGGATCATCACCGTGAAGATCCCGGTCGACAAGATCGGTGAGGTCATCGGCCCCAAGGGCAAGATGATCAACCAGATCCAGGAGGACACGGGCGCCGACATCACCATCGAGGACGACGGCACCATCTACATCGGTGCCGCCGACGGCCCGTCCGCCGAGGCCGCCCGCGCCACGATCAACGGCATCGCCAACCCGACGATGCCCGAGGTCGGCGAGCGCTACCTCGGTACGGTCGTGAAGACGACCACCTTCGGTGCGTTCGTCTCCCTGCTGCCGGGCAAGGACGGCCTGCTGCACATCTCGCAGATCCGCAAGCTGGCCGGCGGCAAGCGCGTGGAGAACGTCGAGGACGTGCTCGGCGTGGGCCAGAAGGTCCAGGTCGAGATCGCCGAGATCGACTCCCGCGGCAAGCTCTCCCTCGTCCCCGTGATCGAGGGCGAGGAAGACTCGGGCGGCAACGACAAGAAGGACGACGCCGACCAGTGACGTCCCGTGGCTCGAAGGCGACGGCCCGCACCTCCTCGGAGGCGCGGGCCGTCGCCCGTACCCAAACCCTGATCAAGGGCGAGAACGGCATCGGCACGGTGCGCAAGACCACCCTCCCGGGCGGCCTGCGCATCGTCACCGAGACCCTGCCCTCCGTGCGCTCGGCGACCTTCGGCATCTGGGCGCACGTCGGCTCCCGCGACGAGACGCCCTCGCTCAACGGCGCCACGCACTACCTGGAGCACCTGCTCTTCAAGGGCACGTCCCGCCGGTCCGCCCTGGACATCTCCGCCGCCATCGACGCCGTCGGCGGCGAGATGAACGCGTTCACGGCCAAGGAGTACACGTGCTACTACGCGCGTGTGCTCGACACCGACCTGCCGCTCGCCATCGACGTCGTCTGCGACATGCTCACCGGCTCGCTCATCCTGGAGGAGGACGTCAGCGTCGAACGCGGCGCGATCCTCGAGGAGATCGCGATGACCGAGGACGACCCGGGCGACTGCGTGCACGACCTGTTCGCGCACACCATGTTCGGTGACAACGCCCTGGGCCGCCCGGTCCTGGGCACCGTCGACACGGTCAACGCCCTCACCGCGGAGCGCATCCGCCGCTTCTACAAGAAGCACTACGACCCGACCCACCTGGTCGTCGCCTGCGCCGGCAACATCGACCACGCCAAGGTCGTACGCCAGGTCCGTGCCGCCTTCGAGAAGGCCGGGGCCTTCAAGAGCGCCGAGGCCGCACCCATCGCCCCGCGCGACGGCCGCCGCAGCCTGCGCACCGCGGGCCGACTCGAGCTGCAGAACCGCAGGACGGAGCAGGCCCACGTCGTCCTCGGCATGCCGGGCCTGGCCCGCACGGACGACCGCCGCTGGGCCCTGGGCGTGCTGAACACCGCCCTCGGCGGCGGCATGTCCTCCCGCCTCTTCCAGGAGGTCAGGGAGAAGCGCGGTCTGGCCTACAGCGTGTACTCCTACACCTCCGGGTTCGCCGACTGCGGCCTCTTCGGCGTGTACGCCGGCTGCCGCCCGAGCCAGGTGCACGACGTACTGAAGATCTGCCGCGACGAACTCGACCACGTGGCCGAGCACGGCCTGACCGACGACGAGATCGGTCGCGCCATCGGCCAGCTGCAGGGCTCCACGGTCCTCGGCCTGGAGGACACAGGTGCGCTGATGAACCGCATCGGCAAGAGTGAGCTGTGCTGGGGCGAGCAGATCTCCGTCGACGACATGCTGGCCCGGATGGCGGCGGTGACCCCGGACGAGGTCCGCTCGGTCGCCCGGGAGATCCTGGGACAGCGCCCGTCGCTGTCGGTCATCGGCCCGCTCAAGGACAAGCAGGCCGCACGCCTGCACGAAGCGGTCGCCTGAGCCCTCGAGCCCGACAAACCTCTGGTCCGACAACCTTCGGTCGTAAGGAAGCAAGAGATGAGCAAGCTGCGCGTGGCGGTCCTCGGTGCCAAGGGCCGGATCGGGTCCGAGGCGGTACGAGCGGTCGAGGCCGCCGAGGACATGGAGCTGGTCGCCGCCCTCGGCCGGGGCGACAAGCTGGAGACCCTCGCCGAGAACGGCGCCCAGGTGGCGGTCGAACTCACCACCCCGGCCTCGGTCATGGGCAACCTCGACTTCTGCGTACGGCACGGCATCCACGCCGTGGTCGGCACCACGGGCTGGACCGACGAGCGCCTCGCGCAGCTGAAGGGCTGGCTCGCCCAGTCCCCGGAGACCGGCGTGCTCATCGCCCCCAACTTCTCCATCGGGGCGGTGCTGACCATGAAGTTCGCGCAGATCGCCGCGCCGTACTTCGAGTCGGTGGAGGTCATCGAGCTGCATCACCCCAACAAGGTCGACGCCCCCTCCGGCACCGCCACGCGCACCGCCCAGCTCATTGCCGAGGCCCGGGCCAGGGCCGGCTCCGCCCCGGCGCCGGACGCCACCGTCACCGCCCTGGACGGCGCCCGGGGCGCGGACGTGGACGGTGTGCCGGTCCACGCCGTGCGCCTGCGCGGCCTGCTCGCCCACCAGGAGGTCCTGCTGGGCGGCGAGGGCGAGACGCTCACCATCCGCCACGACTCCCTCCACCACAGCAGCTTCATGCCGGGCATCCTGCTCGGTGCGCGCCGCGTGGTCACCACTCCGGGCCTGACCTTCGGCCTGGAGCACTTCCTCGACCTCGACTGAGCGAAACAGAAGCCCGAGCCCCTCATGCGCGCGAAGATCACCTACCTCGTCACGGCCGCCGTCCTGGTCTTCTACTTCGTCCTGGTCGGCAGCCGCGGCGTGATGCTCATCCAGTCCGGCACGCCCGTGACCGTCGCCTTCGGGATCGCCGTACTGATCCTGCCGGTGATCGGCCTGTGGTTCCTGTGGAAGAACACCCAGTTCGTCCGCGACGCCAACCGGCTCGCCACCGAACTCGACGCCGAAGGCGGCCTGCCCGTCGACGAGCTGAAGCGCACGCCCAGCGGGCGCATCGACCGGGACTCGGCCGACGAGGTCTTCGCCAGGCGCAAGGCCGAGACGGAGGCGGCTCCCGACGACTGGCGCAGCTGGTTCCGCCTGGCCGTCGCCTACCACGACGCCCGCGACACCCCGCGCGCCCGCAAGGCGATGCAGCGAGCGATTGCCCTCCACGACGCCAAGCCGGTCGGAACGGCCTGACGCCAGGGGCGGCCGTGCGTGGCGGCACGCGGACCGGTGCGCGCCGGACGACACCTGGTGCCGCCGTGCCGGCGACACCCGGAGCTGGTCCACCGGGGGGCCCGGAGCCGCCCGTACCGCGGTCCCCGCGCATGTCCCACCCGGGACCTCGGGTACCCCGGCGCCCCGGGCGCCCCGCCCGACCCGGTGGCGCCCACCGCCGCCCACGATGGTGCCCGTACATGCCGGTGGGTCCGGTCCGCGTGCTCTGCGGACCGGACCCACCGGCTTCGTGGTCGGCCGGTGTCAGCGGCTCGGGTATTCCTCGGCCCAGGCCTCCACCGAGTCCGCCGCCCGGTCGAAGGCCTCGAGGCGGCCCAGGAAGTCGGCGTTGTGCGTGGTCAGCAGCGGCGGTACGTCCTGCGGAGCACGGCTCCTGTGGACGAGGAGCAGCGCCTGCCCCTGCACCGTGCGCGGCAGCCCGAGCCAGCGCACCGGCTGCTGCACCGTCCGTACGCTGACCACCTGCCCCCAGGGCGTCGTACGGCTGACGAGGAAGCTCACCTGGCGCAGCCCGCGGGCGCTGACCCACACGCCCATGCGCAGCAGCCGCAGCGCGCCGGCGATGACGGCCAGCGCGACACCGAGACAGAACGCGGCGGAGGACAGCTCACCCGTGAGGGCGATCACGACCGCCGCGAACAGCACGAACGAGGCGAGCAGCAACAGGAGGGCGGCCGCGCCCACCCGCCACGGCCCGGGTCGGTAGGGGCGCCGCCAGCGCTCACGGTCGTCGAACGGCAGCGCGATGTCGTCCGCGGTGTCGAAGGCACGGTCGGCCGTCAGGAAGGGCAGGGGCACGGCTGGTCCTCACTCAATCCATGCGTGGGCTGTGCCCGGTGAGGCTATCCGCCCGTGCCTTCGCTCACCACCCGTGGGAGGCCAAGGGGGGTATCTCCTCTGCCGCCCGGGCGGCAGAGAGGCGACGGCCGGCTCAGTGCCCGTGTGAGGCCTGCTGCGTCTGCGTGGGGGAGTGGCTGATCGACAGCGCGGGCATCCCCAGGATCAGGGAACCCACGAGGGCGGCCACGATGGTCAGGCCCAGCAGGCAGCGCCCGGCTATCCTGCCGATCGACGCCCGCCCGCGGGGCGGTGGAGTGACATTGCTGCGGAACCTGTCGGCTTCGGCGACGAAGGCGAACGGGACGGGCTCGCGCCGGGACATCGGGGGTACGGCTCCCTTCAGGGGTCGATCCGGAGGCTTTCACCAATACAGACGAGCGAGTGTCCCGAAAGGTGCCCGCTTCCCCCGAATTCACAGAACTTCACCGAAGATGTCGCGTCCCGGCACCGAACGCCCCGATGTCAGAGGCGGGCCGTAGAGTGGGCGCCGCCGAAGAGACGTGATGGAAGGGATCCTCCGCGCCGTGACCGACACCCCCGCCGACGACCTGAAACCCAGCTTCCGCAGCGACGTCACCGTCGAGCTGGTCAAGCACACCGCGTCGGACGCCGACGTGCTGTTCGCAGCCCGTGTCTCGACCATCGGCGAGCAGTCCCTTGAGGAGCTGGACAAGGACCCGGAGCGCTCCACGGGCCTGATCAACTACCTGATGCGCGACCGGCACGGCAGCCCCTTCGAGCACAACTCGATGACGTTCTTCATCAGCGCCCCGATCTTCGTCTTCCGCGAGTTCATGCGGCACCGGGTCGGCTGGTCGTACAACGAGGAGAGCGGTCGCTACCGCGAGCTCCAGCCGGTCTTCTACGTCCCCGACGCCTCCCGCAAGCTCGTCCAGGAGGGCCGCCCCGGCAAGTACCGGTTCGTCGAGGGCACCCAGGCCCAGCAGGAGCTGGTCGGCCGCGTCATGGAGGACTCCTACCGGCAGGCCTACGTGGCGTACCAGGAGATGCTCGCCGCCGGCGTCGCCCGCGAGGTCGCCCGCGCGGTCCTCCCGGTCGGCCTGTACTCCTCGATGTACGCGACCTGCAACGCCCGCTCGCTGATGCACTTCCTCGGCCTGCGCACCCAGCACGAGCTGGCCAGGGTGCCCTCCTACCCGCAGCGGGAGATCGAGATGGTGGGCGAGAAGATGGAGGCGGAGTGGGCCCGGCTCATGCCGCTGACGTACGCCGCCTTCAACGCCAACGGCCGGGTCGCCCCGTAGCCCGGACCTCGGCCCACTCCCCGCATCCGCAGGTACAGATGTATGCATCAGCCTTGTGAGGTGTCCGTATTGCGGCATTTGGAGAAGTTCATCTAGCCTGATCAAACGGACCCGGCACTGCTTGAACCCCCGAGCAGGCAGTGCCGGGTTCCACTTTTGTCACGACTCGTCGCCTGCCCCGAGGGCAGACCCCGCCCTGAGCAACGAGTAGCGTGTTACCCATGGCTCCGACCTCGACTCCGCAGACCCCCTTCGGGCGGGTCCTCACCGCCATGGTCACGCCCTTCACGGCGGACGGCGCACTCGACCTCGACGGCGCGCAGCGGCTCGCCGCCCACCTGGTGGACGCAGGCAACGACGGCCTGGTGATCAACGGCACCACCGGCGAGTCCCCCACCACCAGTGATGCGGAGAAAACGGACCTCGTACGGGCGGTCCTGGAGGCGGTCGGCGACCGGGCCCACATCGTGGCCGGCGTCGGAACCAACGACACCCACCACAGCATCGAGCTCGCCCGCGCCGCCGAGAAGACCGGCGCACACGGCCTGCTCACCGTCACGCCGTACTACAACAAGCCTCCGCAGGAGGGCCTGTACCGGCACTTCAAGGCCATCGCCGACGCCACCGGGCTGCCGGTCATGCTCTACGACATCCCCGGCCGCAGTGGCGTCCCGATCAACACCGAGACACTCGTCCGCCTCGCCGAGCATCCGCGGATCGTGGCCAACAAGGACGCCAAGGGTGACCTCGGCCGCGCCAGCTGGGCCATCGCTCACTCGGGCCTCGCCTGGTACTCCGGCGACGACATGCTGAACCTGCCCCTGCTCTCCGTGGGCGCGGTCGGCTTCGTCTCGGTCGTCGGCCACGTCGTCACCCCTGACCTGCGCGCCCTCGTCGAGGCGTTCACCGCCGGCGACGTCCAGAAGGCCACGGAGATCCACCAGAAGCTGCTCCCGGTCTACACCGGCATGTTCCGCACCCAGGGCGTCATGACCGCCAAGGCCGCGCTCGCCCTGCAGGGCCTGCCCGGCGGACCGCTGCGGTCACCGATGATCGAGCTCACGTCCGAAGAGACCGAACAGCTCAAGATCGATCTTGCCGCCGGCGGGGTACAGCTCTGACAACGAGACTTCGCGAGATCCCTCGCACCGCCCACCTCCTCCCGGCGCCCCGCCGGGACACCGGGCGAGACAACTGAATAAGCGGGCCACCGGTGCCTGCGCCCCACAACGACAATTGCTTCTGCACGAACGTCACGCGCGCCACGTGCCCACCGGTACGTGGCGCGCGTGGTGAGGAGAGTCTTTTGAGTCATCCGCATCCTGAACTCGGCGCACCCCCGCCCCTCCCCGAAGGCGGCCTGCGGGTCACCCCGCTCGGCGGTCTGGGCGAGATCGGCCGGAACATGACGGTCTTCGAATACGGAGGCCGCCTGCTGATCGTCGACTGTGGAGTGCTCTTCCCCGAGGAGGAGCAACCGGGAATCGACCTGATCCTGCCGGACTTCTCGTCCATCCGGGACCGCCTCGACGACATCGAGGGCATCGTCCTGACCCACGGCCACGAGGACCACATCGGCGGCGTCCCCTACCTCCTGAGGGAGAAGCCGGACATCCCCCTGATCGGCTCCAAGCTGACCCTGGCCCTCATCGAGGCCAAGCTCCAGGAACACCGCATCCGCCCGTACACCCTCGAGGTGGCGGAAGGCCATCGGGAGCGCATCGGCCCCTTCGACTGCGAGTTCGTCGCGGTCAACCACTCCATCCCGGACGCCCTCGCGGTCGCCATCCGCACTCCTGCGGGCATGGCCGTCCACACCGGCGACTTCAAGATGGACCAGCTACCGCTGGACAACCGCCTCACCGACCTGCACGCGTTCGCACGGCTGAGCGAGGAAGGCATCGACCTCCTCCTCTCCGACTCCACGAACGCCGAGGTCCCCGGCTTCACCGCGCACGAGCGGGACATCTCCAGCGTGCTGCGCCAGGTCTTCGCCGGCGCCAACAAGCGGATCATCGTGGCGAGCTTCGCCAGCCATGTCCACCGCATCCAGCAGATCCTGGACGCGGCGCACGAGTACGGCCGCCGGGTCGCCTTCGTCGGGCGCTCCATGGTCCGCAACATGGGCATCGCGAGGGACCTCGGCTATCTGAAGGTCCCGCCGGGCCTGGTGGTGGACGTCAAGACGCTCGACGACCTGCCGGACCACGAGATCGTCCTGGTCTGCACGGGCTCCCAGGGCGAACCGATGGCCGCGCTGTCCCGCATGGCCAACCGCGACCACCAGATCCGCATCGTCGACGGCGACACGGTGATCCTGGCGTCGTCGCTCATCCCCGGCAACGAGAACGCGGTCTACCGGGTCATCAACGGCCTGACCCGCTGGGGCGCCAACGTCGTCCACAAGGGCAACGCCAAGGTGCACGTCTCGGGCCACGCCTCGGCCGGCGAGCTGCTGTACTTCTACAACATCTGCCGTCCGAAGAACCTGATGCCGGTCCACGGCGAATGGCGCCATCTGCGCGCCAACGCCGAACTGGGTGCCCTGACGGGCGTCCCGCACGACCGGATCGTCATCGCCGAGGACGGCGTGACGGTCGACCTCGTCGAAGGCAAGGCCAAGATCTCCGGCAAGGTCCAGGCCGGGTACGTCTACGTCGACGGACTGTCGGTCGGCGATGTCGGCGAGCCGGCCCTGAAGGACCGGAAGATCCTCGGCGACGAGGGCATCATCTCGGTCTTCGTGGTGGTCGACTCCACCACGGGCAAGATCACCGGCGGTCCGCACATCCAGGCCAGGGGCTCCGGCATCGAGGACTCCGCCTTCGGGGGTGTCCTCCCGAAGATCTCGGAGGCGCTGGAGCGGTCGGCCCAGGAAGGCGTCGCGGAATCCCACCAGTTGCAGCAGCTCATCCGCCGCACGCTGGGCAAATGGGTCTCGGACAACTACCGGCGCCGGCCGATGATCCTCCCGGTCGTCGTGGAGGTCTGACGTTCGAACTGGCAGCGGGGCGCCTCGATTTGCATCGGGGCGCCCCGCTCCAGTACGTTTACGGCTCCGCCAGGACGGGAACCCGGAGGCTTCATGCACTCCCGCGGTCCTCCCGGAGGGGGCGGGAAATCCGACTCAGAATCTCTGATAAAGTCGGAGCCGCCGGAAAGGGAAACGCGAAAGCGGAAACCTGGAAAGCGCCGAGGAAATCGGATCGGAAAAGATCTGATAGAGTCGGAAACACCGAAGGGAAGCGCCCGGAGGAAA